>CAXBDQ010000001.1:0-282333 GCA_963974675.1 uncultured Porticoccus sp.
ACGCGCGACCAATTGGTTAAAAGCCAACTGCTCTACCAACTGAGCTAACGACCCTCAGAAGAGGCGCCCATCTTACTGATGAGGCGTGAAAAATCAAGTGTTTATTAAGCTGAGATGTAACGTGTAGGGTCAACAATACCTGCTTGCTCAAATCCTAGCCTTCTCAAACGGCAGCTATCACATTTCCCACAGGCTAAACCATCGGGCGAAGCCTGATAACAAGAAACCGTTTGTGCATATTCCACACCAATAGAAACACCCTGACGAATAATATCAGCTTTGGTCAAGCTGATAAGAGGATTATTAATTCTAAGGTATCGCCCTTCCACACCAGCTTTTGTCGCAAGATTAGCCATTTTTTCAAAGGCTTCGATGTATTCGAGGCGACAATCTGGATAACCGGAATAGTCCACGGCATTCACACCAATAAAAATATCCTGAGCATCCAGCACCTCGGCCCAACCCAAGGCAATTGAGAGAAACACGGTGTTTCGTGCAGGCACATAGGTAACAGGAATACCCGTTGTTTCCTCTTCAGGCACATCAATATTGTCATCTGTTAATGCAGAACCACCAATAGTGCGTAAATCAAGCTCAACGACCTTGTGCTGCTTGGCACCCAACAATTTGGAACAACGCTCGGCCGCGTGTAATTCAGCCTGTGCTTTTTGCCCATAGTCAAAGCTCAAAGTATAGCAATCAAACCCTTGTTGTCTTGCCATAGCCAAGACGGTAGTAGAATCTAAACCACCAGAGATCAATACCACTGCTTTTTTACCTAGATTACTCATACCCACTTAATGTCCTGGCTCATCGCTCCACAATATTTTATGCAGCTGAATCTGAAACCTCACGGGTAAGTGATCTTCCAGTATCCATTCTGCCAGCTTGGTTGCATTTAATTGCCCAGTGCTGGGTGAAAAAAGAATATTCCCTACCCGATCAGTCAATCTTAGTTCGTCTATCTTTAATCTTGCCCACTCGTAATCCTGACGATCGCAAATAACGAACTTCACCTGATCCTGTGCACTTAAATGCAGCATATTGTCATACAGGTTCTTATCAACCTCACCGGATCCCGGCGTCTTCAAATCCAACACTTTAATCACCCGAGGATCTACAGGCTCTACCGTTAAGGCGCCAGAGGTTTCCAAAGAGACCTGATACCCCTCATCACAAAGTGCTGTCAATAAAGGAATACAGGCTTTCTGGGCTAAAGGCTCCCCCCCTGTAACACAGACATTTAGAGGCTTATGACTAGCAACAGAAGCGAGAACACTCGATATTGTCTGGCGCTCACCACCGTAAAAAGCATATTCGGTATCACAATAATGGCAACGCAACGGACACCCGGTCAACCGCACAAACACTGTGGGCAACCCAGCCGTCGAGGATTCTCCCTGAAGGGAATAAAATATTTCAGTAATGCGAACTGTCGATAAATCCATGGGGCTACAACTACGCAGGATAAACGACGTAGTTTAACCGAAATGGCTTAACTGAAAAATGCATATTCTATATAGACGGGAAGATTCAGAACCGCTAAAAATTTTCATCCAGAAAACCGCGCGCTAACCTTGAGGCATTGTCATTCCCCCCAGCAGCCTTTTCTAGTAACGCCTTAGACTTTACTTTGTTACCCAGCATAAAATAAACCTGCCCCAACTTAAATATTGAGTCCGGTGCTTTACGGTGAGCAGGAAAATTTTCCACCACAGTAGTAAATGACTGACGAGCTAACTCCAAGTTATTTTGGAGTACGTATATTTCACCCAGCCAATAGTGAGCATTAGCTACGTACTTACCATTGGGGTACTTCGAAATATGTGCTTTAAATTGTGAGACAGCCTCTGTTACCTTACCAGCTTTCAACTGAGCGTAAGCGTTATCATAATGAGTGCTCTCTTCAGCCGACTGGGATGGCGATGTAGATGCCTGAGAGCTCACATTGTCAGCAGCGCCTTTGATAACCACACCACTTTCGTTTCCTTTGGGCTGACTAGCATCACTGCTGGCACCTGACAAGCGCGAACTCAGGCGACGATCAAGATCCATGTAATCGTCCATTTGGCGCTTTTTGAGCTGACGAATTTCATTATCCAGCTCTTCCATCATCCCGCGTAACATTCTTACCTCATCCTGCAAAAGCTGGACTTGATAGTGAACATCCCCACGAGAGATTTCGGGCGCTACCGCAGGAGTTTGGGGGCTAGCGACCGTGACAGATTGCTGGGTTTGTCCACCGATTTCCGAAACCGGCACGGCAGCAAAAGCAGACACAGTGAAAAAGAGACCAAAAAATGTGGCATAAACAGACGTAGACATATGTGAAAACCCCTTTAACTGAGACTCATTCAAACTTGAACTAATATTAGGGATTAGTCATTTAATATTTTTAACGAAAATCGTCCGATACTGTTACCAGTATCGGACGATAAACATCAAAACTCTCAAGCACTACAACCAGAGTGAATATTATTTCAATTCAACACGGCGATTAAGTGCCCAAGACCCATCGTTGCTTTCCAGAGCAGCAGGGCTTTCTTCACCATAACTGATCACTTCAATCAAAGAACCATTAACGCCCTCTTGAACAAGGAAATCACGGGCCGAATTAGCACGACGCTCACCTAATGCCATATTGTACTCGCGGGTACCACGCTCATCAGCATGGCCTTCCAAGCGAATATTCACTGGGTTAGCACGAAGACTTTGAGCATGAAGGCGCAAAGCTGCACGAGCTTCAGAGTTAAGAATTGCCTTATCAAATTCAAAATAAAATATACGAGCTACTGTGCTGTTAGCATCTAAAGATGAACCACTTACTGAACCGGTGTCAACAGTCCCTGTAGCTACACTATCACCTGACATTGTAGTTACACCTCCACCGACATTTTCTGCATCTGTCGTATCAGTAGAAGAGCAACCCGCCAGCAACGCTGACAAAAGAGTAGCCATCACACCATACTTAACCAATTGGGTCTTCATTACGTTCTCCTAAATCGTGGGAGGTTTTTTTAGTTTTGGCTAACTAATTTTAGCCGTTTGTTTTTTGCATTTAGTGTTACAGTCTTAAGCGTTAAGACCCTAAGCGTATATTCTTTAGCATTACACTTTTTGTCCAGTCTAATATTATTCACATTAATTTCGGAAGCTCTTTTTAGCCCCACTTCTAAGTGAACGCCACCTTATTTCGGTGACCAAGCCGGCTCACGCACATCCCCATGTCGAGCTGGCAATAAAAACTTCACACCAGCATCCAAAGAAACTGCTGCAAGCACCCCTTTATTACCCTGTTTGGTTGCATAAAGAAGCATAGCACCATTAGGCGCTACTGTCGGCGATTCGTCCAAATAGGTTTGCGTTAAAACCCTTAAGTCCCCCGTCACCAAATCCTGTGACGCAATATGGAATTTACCGTTATTACGGTGCACCATTACCAACGTTCTACCATCCTTAGCAAGCCTTGGCCTCGCGTTGTAAGAACCTGTAAAGGTTAATCGTTCTACCCGCCCTGTGGCAATGGTCAACTTGTAAATTTGCGGACTTCCTCCCCTATCAGAGGTGAAAATCAGTGAGCGACCATCTGGCGTCCAGTTTGGCTCGGTATCAATAGCAAAATGCTGAGTACGACGAGTGAACTTTCGACTCTGTAAATCAAAGGTATAAATCTCAGGATTTCCGTCTTTTGAAAGTACCAGCGCCAAGGTCCGGCCATCTGGAGACCAATCCGGCGCACCATTCAAGCCACGAAAATTAGTCAGTTGCTCCCGTGCAGCGGTAGCCAGGTTTTGTCGAAAAATAGCTGGACGACCCGTTTCAAACGAAACATAAACCAATTCTTTGGCATCTGGCGACCATGCTGGAGACATAATAGGCTGCTTTGATTCAAGCAATAGTCTTTCCCTGGCACCATCAACATCGGCCACCATCAATTTAAACTGCATCTTTCCGCTTGACGGTAACGCAGAGACATAGGCCACTCGAGTCGAGAAGGCTCCCGGAATACCTGTCACGGCCTGATATACCTCATCACTGATATAGTGGGCCAAATCACGCAGTTGATTGTTAGAGCCTTTGACAACTTTGGTAAACACAACCCGTGAACTATGGACCTCTACAAGGCTAAAAGTGATTTGATAGACATCATCCCGCAGGGATGTCTTTCCAACCACCAAGTATTCGACCCCTAAAATTCGCCAGTCCCTGTAATAAACCTCTTTTACCGTTGATGGAAACGACAACATATTCTCTTTGGGAATCGGACGAAACAGCCCGCTCCGCTGAAGATCTGCGGATACAATCTTGCTCACATCTTCTGGTAGCGATCTACCATCACGAGTAATGGGAGAAATGCCAATTCGAGTGGGATTATCGACACCCTTTGTAATTTCAATTGTTAAATCTGCCAGCACTGTCAGCGGAAATATCAAAACCAACCAACAGACACCCAGAGAAACCGCTGTTCTTTTCACGTGTTACAACCTCAAATCATCTGGCCTAAAGACCAGTCGTAATTGACGAAAATTTTGCTCAAATACTCGGGAGGGAAGCTCCTGCAATTTTTCAAACTGACCCACCTTATGAACCGCTTGTTCTGCTGATCGATCAAAAGCCCCACTTCCACTGCTCTTGATCACCACTACACTAATCACTCGCCCCGTGGGTACCAATTGAATTTGTAGATCAACCTCCATCCCTCTTCTTGCAATGGGAGGACGATTCCAATTTGCAGCGACACGCTCAAAAATATATGCCGAGTAACTACTGGTTATCTGTTCATCATTTTCTGCTACTAAAAATTCTTCTTCTGAAGCTAAAGCACTTGCCAGGTCCTTCGCCAACTGCTGGCTATCTTGTTTTAGCTCAGGCTTAACTTCAGGCTTGGGCTTCACCTCAGGTTTGGGTTTGGGTTTGGGTTTGGGCTTCGGTTTCACCACAGGTTTGGGTTTGGGCTTCGGTTTCACCACAGGTTTGGGTTTAGGCTTCGGTTTAACCTCTGGTTTAGGTTTGGGTTTAGGCTTTGCTTTTTCCTCTAACTGAATAAGCTTTGCTTGCACATACTTAGGTGGCACAGCTTTTCTAGGCGTTTTTTCAGCCCCCCAATGGCTAACCAATAAGAAGATCACAAAAGAGTGCAATGCCAAACTGACCAAAATGGCAATGCTATATGAAGTAACCCGTCCCCCTAACACAGCAGCTAATTTTTTCCAGGTGGTTCGGTAACGAGGCCCACCGAGGGTGCGCCAGCATTTTGCAAATCACTCATCAACTTTACAACCACCCCATAATTTACCCGAGCATCCCCCCAAACCAGCACGGGTGTTTTTGGCTGCTGACGTAACACCTTCGTCACCTTATCAATAATTGACGGCAAAGCCTCCTGAATGTTTTTTCCATTCCCTAAATCCAAGTAATAGGAGCCATCTGCTTTGATTGAAACGATCAAAGGGTCTTTCTCTTTATCATCCAACGGAGCAGAAGGCGCCTGTGGCAACTCGACCTTAACGCCTTGCATCAATAATGGCGCCGTCACCATAAAGACAATCAGTAACACCAACATCACATCGATGTAGGGAACGACATTGATCTCCGCAACCAACCGACGCTTGTGTTTTGTCTTCTTAATACTCAATGGCTGTGAACCCTGCGATGTAAAATACTCGAAAATTCTTCCGCAAAGGTTTCGTAGCTACTATATACACTGTCGGCTGATGACGAGTACCGGTTATAGGCTAATACTGCTGGAATTGCGGCAAACAACCCCATAGCAGTGGCAATCAATGCTTCAGAAATACCGGGAGCCACCGTCGCCAAGGTAGCTTGCTGAACATTGGCTAAACCACGAAATGAATTCATGATGCCCCAGACCGTACCAAACAGACCAATGTATGGACTTACGGAGGCGACACTGGCAAGAAATGGCAAATTTCGGTTCAGTTTTTCTTCTTCGCGAGATAATGCGACCCGCATGGATCGTTCGGCCCCTTCCATCACGGCATCAGGATCCGCACTACTTTGCTGGGTGAGCCGGTTATATTCACGAAAGCCTGCACGAAACACACTGACAAGGCCTTCCGCTCCGGCCTGGGCACCACTGTCTTGGTATAGCTGATTAAGGTCTACCCCCGACCAGAAATTATCTTCAAATTGACGCAGGTTACGGCTGGCATTTCTCAGGTATAACCCTCTCTGAACGATCATCGTCCAAGAAATCATTGACGCCACAAAAAGCAGAGCCATGACAAACTGTACCAATACAGTGGCATTGGCAATCAGGCTCCACAGAGATAATTGTTCTGTCACTAGGTTGCTCCCCTCTCAGTGTTATTCCGCATAGTTAGTCTTATTCCACAACAGTGTTATACCGCAGCCTTAAGTGTTTGCAGCATGTCTGGCGGTATAGCCTTGGGTCTTTTTTTCTCGTGGTTGATACACGCCACTTTGACTTCAGCTTCCACTAACACGTCATCGCCTCTCAGCACCCGCTGCGCAAGAGTAAATGACGTACGTGACACCTGTGTTAACTTTGCCGTAGCCACGACATTATCATCCAGAATCGCTGGTTGGCGATATCTAATATTTACAGAATGAACAACAAATTGAAGGCCATCAAATAACGCTGGCTTATCGTACCCCAGCGTTCTTATCAATTCTGTGCGCGCACGCTCAATGTATTTAAGGTAATTGGCATAATAAACAATACCACCCGCATCGGTGTCCTCAACATAAACACGGATGGGTAGACAATATTCTTCCGTCATTTATCCATTCAACCTAACTATTCATTAATCTTTTTTGGGCTTTGCAGGCCAAAATGTTCATAGGCCAAACGTGTCACCATTCGCCCCCGAGGTGTACGTAATAGATAACCCTGCTGAATCAGGTAAGGTTCTAAAACATCTTCGATGGTATCCCGCTCCTCACTGATCGCCGCCGCGATACTATCAACACCCACGGGGCCACCATCAAACTTTTCAATAACCGCCAACATTAAACGGCGATCCATCTGGTCAAAACCACTGGCATCGACATTCAGCATATTCAATGCCAAATCAGCCACCTCAGTGGTAACCACGCCATCGGCCCTAATATCCGCATAATCCCTGACACGACGCAATAATCGATTGGCAATACGAGGCGTACCACGGGAACGACGAGCAATCTCTCGAGCCCCCTTATTATCTGTGGCAACACCAAGAATTTTTGCAGAACGGAACACAATCGACGTCAACTCATCGACCGAATAAAACTCCAGTCGTTGAACAATGCCAAATCTGTCCCTTAAAGGGGATGTCAGCAAACCCGCCCTAGTTGTTGCACCCACTAGGGTAAAGGGTGGAATATCAAGTTTTATGGACCGAGCCGCCGGGCCTTCACCAATCATGATATCCAGCTGATAATCTTCCATCGCAGGGTAAATAACTTCTTCCACCACAGGACTTAAACGATGGATTTCATCGATAAACAGCACATCGCCTGGCTCAAGATTGGTCATTAACGCCGCGAGGTCACCCGCCTTTTCCAACACCGGGCCCGAGGTAGTTTTTAAACCCACCCCCATTTCGTTGGCAATAATATGGGCCAGTGTCGTTTTGCCCAGGCCGGGAGGGCCAAAAATTAGCGTATGGTCTAAGGGCTCATCTCGTTTACGAGCCGCACCAATAAAAATTTCCATTTGCTCACGAACAACCTGCTGCCCCACATAATCATTAAGGCTCAGTGGACGAATAGCTCGATCAAAGCGGTCTTCTGGAACAACAATTTCAGGAGAGATCAGGCGGTCAGTTTCTATCATGGGGCAAGTATATCTCTATGGCACAAGGGCCGGTTAACACTATTTGTATATCCGACTGGCATTAGAAACTGTTTCATAACGTTACGAGCGCAGTAGTTATGAAACAGTTTCTAGGCTCTTGCCATACTCTTGAGGGACAGCCTGATTAACTCTTCACTGGTTTGCTCATTAACCGCATCACCAGAAGCCACCGCACTCACCATTCGAGCCGCCTCCTGGGGTTTATAGCCCAAGGCAATTAATGCACTTTCAGCTTCTACTTTGGTATCTGAATGATTTCGCGACAACTCGAATGCAGGAGAACCTTCAGCACCACCCTCAACGCTCTCAGAAAAAGAGGACAAACGATCCCGTATCTCAATAATCAACCGCTCCGCTGTCTTCTTGCCAACACCGGGCAGCTTAACCAGCCGCGCCGCGTCATTGGCTTGAACTGAATGGACAAAATCGCTTGTGGTCATACCTGACAGTATGGTCAGAGCCATCTTGGGACCAACACCATTCACCTTGATAAGCATTCGGAATAATTCACGCTCACGACGCTCAGTAAAACCATAGAGTTGCTGGGCATCCTCTCTCACCACAAAATGGGTATGAAGACTGACGTTTTCACCGCAGGCGGGCAAATCAAAAAAGGTGGTTAAAGATACCGACACTTCATAGCCGACACCCTGAACATCAATCAGCAGCTCCGGCGCCTGTTTCTCCAACAATACCCCTGCAATTCGACCTATCAAACCAATGCTCCTCTAAGCCTCAGTCATACCGGTTTGGCTAGCGCCTATCTGTTTTAGCCGTCCCTTTGAATAACGGAACTGCCCTCCCAGACTGGCAGCCGTGCGCATAGTCTGCGCATGACACAGTGCAACTGCCAGTGCATCTGCGGCATCTTCAGCCGGTGCCGCTGGCAGCTTCAACAATTGTTTCACCATATGCTGTACTTGTACCTTATCCGCAGCCCCGGTACCCACAACAGATTGCTTGACCGACCGAGCGGCATACTCACCCACAGACAACCCCGCAGTAACACCCGCCACAATAGCCGCACCCCTCGCCTGACCTAACTTCAATGCGGCACGAGGGTCGCGAGCAAAGAAAACCTCTTCGACGGCCATTTCCTCCGGGTGGTACTGTTGAATAATCTCAGAAACACTATCGAAAATTATTTTAAGGCGGGCAGGCAACTCGCCCGAAGGCAAACGAATAATGCCACTGGTCACGTACTCAATTCTGGCACCATTTGGCCCCGCCGCATTAATAATACCAAAACCGGTTTTGCGTGAACCGGGGTCAATGCCTAAAATTAACGTCATATGCGCCGCACCACTTAAGTTGTCAGCATTTCTTAACTTGCCACAAGCTAGTACTGTATATTGCTACAGTATATTAATTAGTAAAAAAAACAAGCCCTCTACGGTGGAACTCATGCCCTTTCCGCAGACTTATATCGATCTAATATTGTTGATGATATTGAATACGCTAGTTCCCCTAGGCCAGAAGCTCCTATTGAAAATGAGAAGATAAGCTGGTGGCTGCTGCTCAAGGGAAAAATTATGCTAAGCATTTGATTTCAAAAGATACTACTTTATGATCAAGGTGAATGTTTTGAAAAAACAGAGAATAGGTTTCATTTTACAAGCTACGGAACCCTCATCTTCGCTACAGTTCATTCTAAGCAAACAATAATGGTCTTAACCGAAAATCGTTTGTTCCGAGATAGGGGCCAAAGTGATACAAGGCCTAAACTAATATATAAATTTGAGGTCTTTAATGTTTAATCAATAAAGAACTTGAAGTCCCATACCATCTACTTCGGGTCGCAAAAACACCTTAACGACCCTTATGATTGAGAAATACAAACTGAAATATTGACGCCGAATAAAAAGCACATTGTAAAATTACGTAAATACTATTTAAGTCAAAATGATCTTTCTGAACAAGCGCGTATCTCCCCCGCCACATGGACGGCTGATTTACGACGTTAGGCATTCAAGTTACCCACACTCCTCATACCTAAATAACGAGGTAATTTGTCATGAAGAAGAGCGGTTGGTTGCACTAGCTACATGCTGTAATAAATTGATTTTCCTTAAATAAATACGTGGATCTATAGTGATAAATCGTTTTCGGCTGGCTAGGTGTTATCATGCCATTATACGGCGAGATGTACTGAAGAGTTATGCTGACAGTACTATGAGCGTTGCGACTAAGAGACAAAAGATTCCACTATGAATACCAAACAAGAACTACAACACCTCACTAGTAAGTTAGACAAATCTAGCCGTAAGTTAGCCGCCGCTAAAGAGCGTGGCGATCAAGCAATGGTGCTTCAATTTCAAACTGAAATAGAAGCATTAACTAAAGCGATAGCTAACGCAAAAAATCAAAATGATCGAGAGGTAAGCGGTAAAAGCAATAACATCAAAGCCTTGGCCTTTAATCGTGAACTAACTAAAGAAGAGCAAGCTGATATGGGCAAGCTGAAAAAGTCGGTGCGAGGCTTGGTCGTGGTGCATCCTCTAACTGCAATTGGCCGCGAATTAACTATAGAGAAAGTAACGGGATTTGCCCCCAAGGAATTTTAGCAGAAAGATTGTTTTAATTTATCGCCCAACAATTTAAGTCATTACATTTATCATTAGCGTGAAAATTCAAGGGGATTCGGAGCAGTATATTTTGGTTGCCGTAACGACCCGCAAGAGCCTGTGACTTTGATGGGTATTATTGATGATAAGTCCACTTGGAAATATATAGCGCCAAACCAAGGGATAAGAAGTTTGAGAGTGAATTTAAACGTATTAAGTCAGCATCGAACAAACGCATCAATTTAGGACGTTCGAAAGCTCTCGCCTATTACGCAGGTATTATAGAGCTGTGGTGTGCATCAGTTAATAATCCAGAGCTGCGGTTAGAGGTCGTGATATTTCGCACTAAAATAGTGAATTAGGAACATATCTTTCACTTATACAGGTCCCAACTCTCTTCATTCACCAGCCATAGACCAGCCCACAATGACATGGTGCAATCTTTGCGTGATCAGTAATGACTGTTAGAAAAAGTAACTCTTAACCGATGAGGCCATCATGAAATTTTACAGTAGACGTTTAGTCATGCCGGAACACCTAAACAGCGCCAATCGTCTGTTTGGTGGCACAATATTAGCGTGGATAGATGAAGAAGCTTTTATCTTCGCCAAGTGTCAGCTCAAAACCCCCCGCCTCGTGACACGCCATATTTCAGAAATTAACTTCGTATCCCCTGCAATGCAGGACGATATTGTTGAATTTGGCTTTGATATTGTCAGATTTGGCCGTACATCTATAGCCATCACATGCCAAGCTCGAAACAAGGATGGTGGTAAGGTTATTATCGAAATTGAAAAAATTGTCTTTATTTCTGTAGACCAACATGGCGACCCAACCCCTCACGGCGTAACTGAGAGAGATGATAACGACTGATCACACAGTATTAATGATTTTATTTTCTGCTATAAGTCCCTCTTGGCACAGAGCTAAAGCTAGTTAAAAGTCAGAAGACGTGTTTTGATTTATAACAAGCGTAAGCAGGGTCAATGTTCGTATCGTTCCGCCTGCACACACACTATACAAACGGGCCTGCTACGGGCATCACCTGCAGCATTCATTACCACATACACCTTCGCTATATGCTTTGTATTAGCCGTTGATTAATAAATGCCCTCCTAATTATTCATCAGATCGAACTTGATAGATAAAACTGATTGATACAATAGAAGTAAACTGTTTCACATGTCGTTTGAAATGATCAATAGTGTGGTAGGAATACATTACAACGTTGTGCAGATAGCAACTTCTTTTCATGCGGCAAATAGGAGATTGGCCTATGTCTAAGAACAAATGCCCAGTAATGCATGGTGGTGCCACAGAGATCAACATGTCGAACATGGAATGGTGGCCGAAGGCTCTGAACCTAGACATTCTGCATCAACACGATAGCAAGACCAATCCGATGGGAGCGGACTTCAACTATCGAGAGACAGTCAAGAACCTAGACGTCACCGCGCTCAAGAAAGACTTGCATACATTGATGACTGACAGTCAGAAGTGGTGGCCAGCGGACTGGGGGCATTACGGCGGACTCATGATCCGCATGTCTTGGCATTCGGCCGGCACCTATCGCATAGCTGACGGTAGAGGTGGTGCCAGCACGGGTAACCAGCGCTTCGCCCCTATCAATTCTTGGCCAGACAATGTGAGCCTTGATAAGGCGCGCCGCCTACTTTGGCCGATCAAGAAAAAATGCGGGAACAAGCTTAGCTGGGCCGATTTGATTGCCTATGCAGGCACCATTGCCTATGAATCCATGGGTTTAAAAACCTTCGGCTTTGCCTTTGGACGTGAAGATATTTGGCATCCAGAAAAAGACACTTACTGGGGAGCGGAAAAGGAGTGGCTTGCCCCTAGCGGCAGTCAAGGCAGCCGTTACTCGGGTGAACGTGACCTGGAAAACCCGTTGGCTGCAGTGATGATGGGGCTTATTTACGTGAACCCCGAAGGTGTGGATGGCAACCCTGACCCACTCAAAACAGCTCATGATGTGCGTGTGACCTTTGAGCGCATGGCCATGAACGATGAAGAAACGGTTGCTCTCACCGCAGGTGGTCACACAGTAGGGAAATGTCATGGTAATGGTAATGTCGAACTGCTCGGCTCAGAACCAGAAGGTGCTGAAATCGAGGATCAGGGCATGGGCTGGTTAAATAAGACAGAGCGTGGCATTGGCCGTGACACCGTAACCAGTGGTATCGAAGGTGCATGGACGACTCACCCTACCCAGTGGGACAACGGTTATTTCCAACTGCTGCTTAACTATGAGTGGGAATTAAAGAAGAGCCCAGCGGGTGCCTGGCAGTGGGAACCTATTAATATTAAGGAAGAAGACAAGCCTGTCGATGTCGAAGACTCGTCAATTCGTCATAACCCCATCATGACCGATGCTGACATGGCCATGAAGATGGACCCTGAATATCGAAAAATCTCCGAGAAGTTCTACAAAGATCCCGATTACTTTTCCGAAGTCTTCGCTCGAGCATGGTTCAAACTAACGCACCGTGATTTGGGGCCGAAGACGTGCTATATCGGTCCTGACGTACCTCAAGAAGAACTTATTTGGCAAGACCCGGTTCCTGCAGGAAACACTAGCTATGATGTCCAGGCAGTGAAAGAAAAAATATCAGCCAGTGGTCTGAGCGCGAGTGAAATGATTTCCACCGCATGGGACAGTGCCAGAACCTTCCGTGGTTCTGACAAGCGTGGCGGTGCCAACGGGGCACGAATCCGACTTGCGCCTCAAAAAGACTGGGAAGGTAACGAACCTTCGCGTCTGGCCAAAGTACTTACTGTACTCGAAAGCATTGCAACTGAGAGCGGTGCAAGTGTTGCCGATATCATAGTTCTTGCCGGTAACGTCGGTATTGAGCAAGCCGCAAAGGTTGCTGGATCTGATGTTTCTGTTCCGTTCTCGCCTGGGCGTGGCGATGCAACAGCGGAGATGACCGATATCAGTTCCTTCGAAGTTCTGGAACCCCTTCATGATGGTTACCGCAACTGGCTTAAACGGGATTACGTCGTCAGCGCCGAAGAACTGATGCTCGATCGTACGCAACTGATGGGTTTAACGGCTCCTGAGATGACCGTACTGGTTGGTGGTATGCGTGTTCTTGGCACTAACCACAACGGTACCAAGCACGGTGTATTTACTGATCGCGAAGGAGCGCTGACAAATGACTTCTTCGTAAACCTCACAGATATGAATTATGCCTGGAAGCCTGCCGGTAATGGCCTGTATGAAATATGTAATCGTGAGACAGAGCAGGTCAAGTGGACAGCAACAAGAGTGGATCTTATTTTCGGCTCCAACTCGATACTTCGGTCGTACGCTGAAGTCTATGCACAAGATGACAATAATGAAAAGTTTGTGCGGGACTTTGTAGCAGCATGGACGAAGCTTATGAATGCTGATCGCTTTGATTTGACCTGATTCCCGATACACATCTCCGTGCCGCTCATAATTACGGCGTGGAGATATGAAAGGCTGATCTAACGAACGCCCGCTATTGGCTGTCAGAGAGCAGACATAATAAACGCTGAACAAGAAGATATAAGACAAGAACAATCATACAAGGGCTTTATTTAGCCCCTGGCTCTTGAGCTCGGTGCTATATAAAGTTATTCCACACAATAAAAAAGGCGGCTTATTTAAGCCGCCTTTTCTGAAACAAAAAGTTGGATTATTCTTTTGTTTCAGGCTCTTCTGCTGGAGCTTCTGCAGCTGGAACGTCCTCTGCAGGTGCTTCTTCCGCAACAGTTTCTTCTGCTGCCGCTTCAACTACTTCTTCAACCACTTCTGGCTCAGGAACAGCAGCTACAGCTAGTTTAACTAAGCCTTCGGCTACAAGAATTTTCACCTTGTCTTCACCGTTAATGTTTTTCTTGTCTGCGCCTACTACGGCATAACGACCTGAACGCTTTTGGTAAACGGTATAGTCATCAGTTTTTTTCAATACTTTCATCTTTTTTCTCCGTTGATTACTCGTTAATTTACATTTAAAAATTTTATTTAAAATCTACTTAAGGCCACGTTAATAACAGTAGGCTCTCAGTCCAGCTGCTCCATCACTTCAAGAGAAATGTCTGCATTGGTGTACACATTTTGAACATCGTCCAGATCTTCAAGACTATCAATTAATGCGAGTGCTTTTTCCGCGCCATCTTTATCTAGTGGCACAGTGATAGAAGCCAGCATGGTGATCTCTGCATCGTCAGGCTCTAAGCCTTCGGCGACCATGGCATCTTTCACGGCTGTAAATTCTTCCCATGCTGTCATGACATCAATGGATTGATCGTCATTGGTTACAACGTCTTCTGCACCTGCTTCGAGCGCTACTTCTATAATTTTTTCTTCATCGGCTTCCGGTGCAAAGCTGATCTGACCTGTGCGAGTAAACAAGTACGCAACGGAACCGTCGGTACCCAAGTTGCCGCCACGTTTAGCAAAGGCGTGACGAACATCTGAAACAGTTCGATTGCGGTTGTCTGTCATACATTCAACGAGTACAGCAATGCCACCGACGCCGTAACCTTCGTAGGTGATTTCGTCGTAATTATCACCCTCACCAGCACCGGCACCTCGAGCGATGGCTTTATCAACGGTATCCCGTTTCATGTTGGCGCCGAGGGCTTTATCCACTGCGGCCCGCAGGCGGGGATTATCCTCTGTACTGGGACCACCAGCTTTGGCCGCGACCACCAGCTCACGAATTAGCTTGGTAAAAACTTTACCCCGTTTGGCATCTTGGGCTGCCTTGCGGTGCTTGATGTTGGCCCATTTACTATGACCCGCCATTTGGATACCTCTAAAATTACTGCGCAGTCAAATAGCTTCGTCGCGTGCTCACTCAAGTTTCGCCTATCAACATGATATGCCTCAACTTTCGTTCCGCGGCTCCTTGCTATTTGAATTGCTTGTTAAATTTTATATGCACCCAACACCATAAATTGGAAGTAGGCGCTAATTAATTTACTTCCCTTCAGCAGGTTTTTCGCTTGCGGGTTTTTCTCGCAACTTAATATTCAGTTCACGTAATTGTTTATTATCCACCCGGCCCGGGGCATCGGTCATCACACAGGCTGCCGACTGGGTTTTAGGGAAGGCTATCACATCACGAATGGAGTCGCTGCCGGTTAACAGCATGATCAGGCGATCCAAGCCAAACGCCAACCCACCATGAGGAGGACAGCCATAGCTGAGCGCATCCACGAGGAAACCAAATTTTTCATTGGCTTCTTCATCGCTGATTCCCAGCACATGGAATACGGATTTCTGCATAGCCGGGTTGTGGATACGAATAGAGCCACCACCCAATTCAGTACCGTTCAGAACCATGTCGTAAGCCAGAGACAGGGCATTTTCGGGATCTTTTTCCAGCTCTTCCGGGCTACAGGCCGGACGCGTAAACGGATGGTGCAATGATGTCCAGGTACCTTCGGCTGTTTCTTCAAACATGGGGAAGTCTACTACCCACAATGGCGCCCAAGCACAGGTATACAGGTCAAGGTCTGCACCCAGCTTGCAACGCAATGCGCCCAAGGCTTCGGATACGATTTTGCCTTTATCGGCACCGAAGAAAATCAGGTCGCCGTTTTCAGCACCAGTACGCTCAAGGATGGCACCGCGAACCTCATTGGGCAGGAATTTCACAATCGGAGATTGCAGCCCTTCTTCCAAGTCGTCTTTATCATTGACCTTAATATAAGCCAGTCCTCTGGCACCGTAGATACCGACAAATTTGGTGTAGTCGTCAATCTGCTTACGGCTAATGCTGTTTCCGCCGGGTACTTTTAGTGCAGTCACTCGACCCTTAGGATCATTAGCCGGGCCAGAGAAAACTTTAAAGTCTACAGCGGCCATTAGGCCTTTGATTTCCACCAGCTCTAATGGAATTCTCAAATCTGGCTTGTCACTACCAAAACGATTCATGGCTTCGCTGTAAGGCATTTGGGGGAAGTCACCCAGATCTACTTTCAGCACTTTCTGGAAGACAGAACGAATCATGTCTTCGTTAATGGCCATAATCTCTTCTTCAGAGGAAAACGACAGCTCCACATCCACCTGGGTAAATTCAGGTTGACGATCGGCACGCAAATCTTCATCACGGAAACACTTGGCAATTTGATAATAACGGTCGATACCAGACACCATTAGCAGCTGTTTAAACAACTGTGGTGACTGAGGCAACGCAAAGAATTTACCCTCGTGGGTACGGCTTGGCACCAAGTAGTCCCGAGCACCCTCAGGTGTAGCACGAGTCAAAATGGGTGTTTCAATATCCAGAAAACCTTTGTCATCCAGATAGTTGCGAATCACAGTCGTCACCTGAGAACGAAAACGTAAGTTTTTCAGCATCTCAGGACGACGTAAATCCATATAGCGATATTTTAAGCGAACATCCTCGCCCACTTTATTGTGTTCATCCAGCGGGAATGGCGGCGTGTCAGAGGTATTTAATATTTCCAGCTCCAACGCATAAACTTCTATTTCACCGGTACGCATGTCAGCGTTAACAGTTTCCGGTGTGCGGGCACGCACTTTACCTTTGACCTGAAGAACATATTCACTGCGTACAGAATCGGCACGCTCAAAGTGCTCTCCACAGTCCGGATCGAAAACCACCTGAACAATGCCTTCGCGGTCACGAAGGTCAATAAAGATCACACCACCATGGTCTCGACGACGGTCTACCCAGCCACAGAGTGTAATTTCCTGATCAATGTTCTCTGCACCAAGAACACCGCAATAAGTTGTACGCATTATTTCTTCCCGTATTGATCAATCGAGGTTCGATAGTTAAACCCTCTCGATAGCTGTCCCCGAATGCTTTTCAGGCGTTTTTCAGCGCGCACTTAGGCATGCCAGCAAAAGGCGCGCATTATACCCCATGAAAACGGGTGCTAGAAGGATGGATCGCTGATGATCACATCATCGATGGACTACCTAGGACTACTGTGATCCAGAACAAAAGAGGATAAGAACAAACGGAAGACAACAGAACCTCTCAAATTCCGAATTACGCCACCGTGAAACTATCCCCCGCAAGCACACGTGCCACCGAATCTATCCGATGTTGAAGACCTGCCTGCTGGTAATCCAACGCAGGCAATGTCCCCCAAATAGGGTTTGGCCATGCACCATCAGTTTTGTATCGCGCCACATGGTGCATATGTAACTGAGGGACCATATTACCCAAAGTAGCAATATTGATTTTGTCCGGCGAAAACACATCGACCAGTGCTTCTGCCAACAGACAGGACTCAACCATCAGCTGAATTCTCTCTCCCTCTGATAAATGATAAATTTCCATCACATCAGGTTTTTTGGGCACTAAGATGAACCAAGGATAGTTAGCATCGCGATGAATAAGCAACTGCGACAACTCAAACTCACCAACAGGCAGGGTGTCAGCAGCTAATCGGGGATGAAGCTCAAACATTTAAATACCTTTATAACCTCAACAAGATGCCCTAAACAAAAGCTCTGTACTCATATCCAAAACTAGAAGTCCTGTACCAGAACAAATGACCACCGTAAAATAGCGCCTTTCTAGAGTAATCTCCAACTTTTACTTCAACCCATAACATAAAGAATAAACTATGCGAGCCAGCCAATTTCTCATTGCCACCCAAAAAGAAACACCAGCCGATGCCGAGGTTATCAGCCACCAGCTGATGTTGCGCTCGGGGATGATTCGAAAATTGGCGGCAGGACTTTACAGCTGGCTACCCATGGGCCTACGCGTTCTACGGAAAGCAGAAGCCATCGTTCGAGAAGAAATGAACAAAGCCGGTGTTCAGGAAGTTCTCATGCCCGTCACCCAGCCTGCTGAACTTTGGGAAGAATCTGGCCGATGGGAACAATACGGGCCCGAGCTGCTTCGTATAAAAGATCGACATGGCCGTGCTTTTTGCCTGGGGCCAACCCACGAGGAAGTTATCACCGATCTGGTGCGCAATGAACTCCGCAGTTACAAACAACTGCCCGCCAGCTTTTATCAGATTCAAACCAAGTTCCGGGACGAGATACGTCCTCGCTTCGGTATTATGCGGTCCAGAGAATTCCTGATGAAAGACGCCTACTCTTTCCACATTTCTCAAGAGAGTATGCAACAAACCTATGAGGTAATGTATCAGGCATATTCTGCGATTTTCCAGCGGATGGGACTCGATTTCAGACCTGTGCTGGCTGATACCGGTAGTATTGGTGGCAGTCATTCTCATGAATTTCACGTATTGGCCGAGTCTGGTGAAGATGACATCGCTTTTTCTACGGAAAGTGATTTTGCCGCCAATATTGAAATGGCCGAAGCTATCGCGCCTACGGGTGAACGCCCTGCCGCAACGGAGCCAGTAAAAGACGTTGAAACGCCAAACCAGCACAGTATTGAAGAAGTAAGCCAATTCCTTGGCATGGAGAAAAACAACGTCGCCAAAACATTAATTGTCCTGGCCGAACCTGAAGAGGAGGAAGCGTCAGATCCCAGCCAACTTATCGCTCTCGTACTCCGTGGTGACCATGAATTAAATGACATCAAGGCAGAAAAGCTCCGCGGGGTCGCATCACCGCTCACCTTTGCCAGCGAAGAACAGGTCAAGCAGCAACTGGGCTGCAGTGTTGGATCCCTAGGCCCTGTGGGGCTGAATATTCCTATCATTGTCGATCGTTCTGCGGCATACCTGGCTGACTTCGCCTGTGGCGCCAACAAAGAAGGCGTTCACCTGACGGGGGTTAACTGGGAGCGTGATTGCCCGCTGCCCCGAGTAGAAGATATTCGAAATGTGTTAACCGGTGACCCCAGTCCCGATGGCAAAGGTGTACTGGAAATCAAACGCGGCATCGAAGTGGGCCATATCTTTCAGCTAGGCAGCAAATACAGTGAAGCCATGAATGCGCGAGTGCTTAATGAAGAAGGTCGCGAGCAAGTGATGTTAATGGGCTGTTATGGCATTGGTGTCAGCCGCGTCGTGGCTTCTGCCATTGAACAAAATAACGATGACAATGGCATTCTCTGGCCAAACGCATTGGCACCTTTTCAGGTTGCCCTGATACCAATCAATATGCATAAATCTGAACAGGTTCGCGAAACCTGTGAAAAACTCTACGCTGAACTATTAGAATCAGGCGTAGAAGTGCTATTTATGGATCAAGAAAAGGCGCGCTTAGGCGGCATGCTGGCAGATGTTGAGCTTATTGGCCTACCCCACCGCATTGTGGTGGGTGATAGAGGTCTGGAAAAAGGTGTAGTGGAATACCGTAACCGTAGGGCATCGGAAAACCAGGACATTCCACTTGCTGAACTCCATGAGTTTCTTAAGCAAGCTCTTAACTAACCCCTTAACTAATTGATGTTAAATTGATACATAAATAATGTTTAAAGGTGTGAGCAAAAGACTATTAAGCGTATGGCCAAGCCCCATTTTGGTATTAAGTGCCACTCTGGTGTTAAGTGCCATTTTGGTATGTTGCCCACCAGCTATTGCCGAAGAAGAAAATAATCAGGAACTATTATCTCTACTAAAACAGACGATTGAACAATCAGATAGCTTTGAAGATCGCTTTGATGCAGAAGTCTGGCTGATGTCTAAGTCAGGCCAGCTTAAGCGTTATATCAAAAATGACAAGAAGCGTCTCAATCTACTGAAAAAAATTCATCGAGCTGCTACCCGCGCCCAACTTTCTCCAGAAATAGTTTTGGCTGTTATTCAAATTGAAAGTCGTTTTGATCCTTACGCCCTATCCCGTGTCGGTGCGAGAGGCATGATGCAAGTGATGCCGTTTTGGAAAAATGAAATTGGTCGTCCTGATGACAACCTAATGGATATAGACACTAACTTACGCTACGGCTGCACGATTCTGAAGTACTACCTAGATAAAGAAAAGGGACACCTAACCAATGCCCTTGCGCGCTACAACGGCAGCTATGGGAAATATTGGTACCCTGAAAAAGTATTAGTAGCTTGGGAATATTGGCGATAGCCTGCCCTTCACTGTTCCTTCACCATACCTTAGCCACTTTTTAACGGCTCACCTTAGTTAGCTCTCGGCGATATTCGTCTTAGGCGGGCAAAAAACTAGAAACAAAAAATTCTCTGACCGAACAATATCGCCAGCCAATCTGGAAAGGAATATAAGAAGATGCCAGAACCAACTGACATCTTCCTAAAAAACTCTAGAGCCTAAGGCTACCGCTCGTGCGATCTAGCGCTAGCCTCAAGGAAAAGTCTTATGAAACAACCGTCACATTTTCAGCCTGAGGACCTTTCTGTCCATCAGTAATTTCGAAAGAGACCTGCTGCCCTTCAAGCAATGTACGACGACCTGTACCGTTAATGGCACTAAAGTGTACAAAGACGTCTTTGCCACCTTCATGCTCAATAAAGCCAAAACCTTTTCCTTCATTAAACCATTTAACAGTGCCCGTCACTAAATCTGACATAAAACCCTCGTAAACTCGTTATTCTGACAAATAAAGGTAAAAATTCACTGGCATATCAACAACCAGCGGAGCTACTTTAACAGCGCCACCGCTACAGAATCAAGAATAATGACGTCATTCCCAACGCCGCCCATCAGGCCAACAAGTCATTGATTCTTCTTAAAATTACCTTTATCACCATTATTTTTTGCCATAAAAAAACGCCGCATAAAGCGACGTTTTCATTAACAACTAACAGCTTT
Source organism: uncultured Porticoccus sp. (assembly GCA_963974675.1). Classification (GTDB taxonomy): domain Bacteria; phylum Pseudomonadota; class Gammaproteobacteria; order Pseudomonadales; family Porticoccaceae; genus Porticoccus. Next base: position 21,068 of record CAXBDQ010000001.1, read on the forward strand.
TATCAGGGCCCTTCAAATTCCTCACCCTCTTTCTCAGGGGGTAACAAATCTTCCCGAGTCATGTCCATAACAAGCAGAATATTTGTCGCCACATAATGAGAAGAGAAAGTACCAACAACAATACCCACCATCAAGGCTATGGCAAAGTTATGAATCAACGCACCGCCAAACAAAAGCAATGACAGCAAAACCAGCAAGGTTGTTATTGAAGTCACTAATGTCCGACCCAAGGTTTGAGTCAGAGATTGATTAATTACTTGTATGGCATCAGCGACACGCAACAGCCTGAAATTTTCCCGCATTCGGTCAGACACGACAATAGTATCGTTGAGAGAATAACCCACCACAGCCAGCACGGCCGCCAACACTGTGAGATCAAATTCCAACCCAACAACAGAGAAAAATCCAAGGGTAATAATCACGTCATGAACCAGAGCAACCACTGCACCCACAGAGAATTTGTACTGGAACCGAATAGCGACATAGAGCATGACAACCGCCAAAGCGGCCAGCATTCCAAGGCCACCATCTTCACGCAGCTCTTCACCTACTTGAGGCCCCACAAAATCCACTCGGCGGAGATCTAAACTCTGACTTCCATTATCCAAGGCCATCAAAACACGCTCAGATAACCCGACTTCAGGTTTACCCTGCAAACGAATCAAAACATCTCGCTCTGAACCAAAATGTATAACGACAGGGTTTTCAAACCCAGCAGTTGATAACTGTGTACGAATATTTGCCAAGTCAGCTGGTTGTTGGTAACCCAGCTCAATCTGAGTACCTCCAGTAAAATCCAGTCCCAACACCAGCCCCTTAGAGGCCAAGGAGATAACAGAACCTACAATCAGCAGGATAGAAATAAGGGCCGCCAGCTTGCGATGCCCCATAAAATCAATAATTTTTTTCGTACTCTTCTTTGTATTCATGGCCAGCCCCTAAATCCAAACCTTGTTGATACTACGACGACCGTAGCTCAAGTTCACCATCGCACGGGTTCCCACGATAGCTGTAAACATTGAGGTCAGGATACCGATAGACAGCGTTACCGCGAAGCCCTGCACTGGACCAGAACCAATGGCATAAAGAATCACCGCAACAATAAGAGTCGTTATGTTGGCATCAACAATTGAAACAAAGGCCCGATCATACCCGGTATTAATAGCTGACTGGGGGGGGAGACCGTTGGCCAACTCCTCTTTAATACGAGCGAAGATCAACACATTAGCATCCACGGCCATACCCACTGTCAGCACAATACCGGCTATACCCGGCAACGTTAGCGTGGCGCCTAAAATTGACATAACGGCTACCAGAATCACTAAGTTCATCGACAGTGCAATATTGGCAAACAGTCCAAATACCTTGTAGTACACCAACATAAAGGAAAGCACCAGCAGCATACCGATAACAACCGACTTAATACCCAGCTCAACATTTTCCGCACCCAGAGATGGGCCAATAGTTCGCTCCTCCACAAAATACATGGGTGCAGCCAATGCACCAGCCCGCAACAGCAATGCAAGCTCCGAGGCCTCACGAGGACTATCTAAACCAGTGATTCGAAACGAAACGCCCAAAGCACTTTGAATGGTAGCCAGACTAATAATTTTCTTTTCCACATAGCGCTCAGGTATCGCAACCTGTTCACCACTTTCATCCGTGGTGTATTCCATGCGTGTTTTGTATTCAATAAACAAGACGCCCAAACGTCGCCCTATACTGTTTCGGGATACTCGGTGCATTCTGGCGCCACCGTCACTATCCAATGAAATATCTACCTGAGGCATACCATTTTCATCAAATGCAGTCGTCGCATTAGAAACATGATTGCCGGTAATGACGACAGTCCTTTCCAGAAAAGCATCTCTCGGACGAGAGGCTGGGTCATTGAATTCAAAACTTTCTCGGTTAGTTGAGCCTTGCTCAGCTTCTAGGCGGAATTCCAGATTAGCCGTTTTACCAATAATCCGTTTAGCTTCAGCGGTATCCTGAACTCCGGGTAATTCGACAATCACCCGATTGCGACCCTGTCGCTGAACAATTGGCTCTGACACGCCCAGTTCATTGACTCGATTACGCAATGTGGTTAAATTTTGATCAACCGCGTAGTCTTCAATTTGTTTAATCGCTGACTCTAACATCTCAGAACGAATGACAAATAGACCATTTTCTTCACTAAGCTGGCGACTGACATCACCAAATTTTTTACGAAGAATACTGTTTGCCTGCTCCCGCCCTTCCACTGTTTTAAAGGTGCTCACAATGGTCTTTTTATCGACCAACTTTACTGAGCGATAACGCAATTTTTCTTCCCGCATGGCACTTCGAACTTCACGCACCATCGTTTCCAACCGCGCACCCACGGCTTTGTCTGTATCCACTTCAAGTAAAAAGTGTACACCGCCACTGAGATCAAGACCCAACTTCATGGGCGAAGCACCTAATCCTGCCAGCCACTCAGGGGTGGTGGGAGCGAGATTTAATGCAACAATATAATCTGAACCTAATGTCTGCTGAATAACCCGCTTAGCCAGTAATTGCTGCTCACGATCTTTCAAACGAATCAGGCCACTTTCACCATTAGCCTCTTCGCCAAAGTACCCAATGCCGGACTCACTTAACGCCCCTGCAATTTTTTCCATAGTTGGCGGACCAATAATCGTGCCACTATTATGGCCCGAGACCTGAATGGCAGGATCTGGCGTATAAAAATTAGGCAAGGCATAAACCACACCCAAAGAGATGACGAGAAGAATAAACAGGTACTTCCACAAAGGATAATGGTTCATTTGATTGTTCTTATGTTGTATCCCAGCCAATAAAGCGTCGCATTATAGGCTTAAATTTAAGGTTCTTGTCAGAATCCACGGAATTATTAGTTACAAGTTACTAACTACATGGGTATATAAGGGTATATAAGCTTTTTTCAAGACCACTCTTTAATTCTGCCTTTATAACAATGAATTATTCCGGAGGTGTCAAACCCTGTTGTTGGTAGAACTGATCAGAAAACTCATCCAATCGATGTTCGGCAATCGCCTGACGAATATCTGTCATCAAGGTCTGATAATAACGCAAGTTGTGGAACGTATTGAGTTGTGCACCAAGAATTTCTCCGCACTTTTCCAGATGATGGAGATAAGCACGGCTAAAGTTTTCACAAGTGTAGCAATCACAATTTTTATCCAGAGGGCCAGTATCATGCCGATGCACCGCATTTTTTATTTTGACCACACCGGAACTGGTAAACAAGTGCCCATTGCGTGCATTGCGTGTAGGCATCACACAATCAAACATATCAATGCCACGCTTTACTGCTTCCAAAATATCCTGAGGTTTTCCCACGCCCATTAAATAACGCGGCTTATCCTGAGGCATTTTCGGCGGCAATGTATCCAGCACTCTCAGCATGTCTTCTTTTGGCTCACCCACAGAGAGGCCGCCAATGGCATAGCCATCAAAACCCATTTCCTCCAAGCCTGCCAAAGATACTTCACGCAGGTTTTCATACATACCACCCTGAACAATACCAAACAGCGCAGAGGGGCTATCCCCATGCGCCTGCTGGCTACGTTTTGCCCAACGCAACGACAACTCCATAGAGGTCTGCGCTTCTTTTTCAGTGGCGGGGTATGGTGTGCATTCATCAAATATCATGACCACATCAGCACCTAATTCCCGCTGTACTTGTATAGATGTCTCCGGGTCCAAAAATACTGGACTGCCATCGATAGGGGAGCGAAAGGAAACCCCCTGCTCAGTGATTTTACGAATCTCTCCCAAACTAAAGACTTGAAAGCCACCGGAGTCCGTAAGAATAGGTCCAGACCACTGCATAAAGTCGTGCAGAGTACCTTTCTTACCAGGCTCAGGACTGTGTTCCATAATCACTTGTGTTCCCGGCCTCAACATCAAATGAAAGGTATTACCCAAAATAATTTGTGCACCGATGGCTTCAACATCACGGGGCAACATACCCTTCACTGTGCCACAGGTACCTACCGGCATAAAGGCAGGGGTTTCAACCGTGCCACGAGGGAATTGCAATCGCCCTCTTCGCGCTTTGCCATCTGAGGTGTCCAGTTCAAAAGACATAAAACATTCACGACTCATTAGGGCTGTTCCTCATAGGGTCTATCTTCACTCAATAGCGCTTTATTAATGATTGGGTCATCAGCAGCATGGGGGTTGCGCGTTAAAAACATCGCATCGCCATAACTGAAAAACCGATACCGCTGTTCAACGGCTTCGCTGTAAGCATTCATCATTCGGGAATACCCTGAAAAAGCACTGACCAACATCAGCAATGTCGATTCTGGCAAATGAAAGTTGGTCACCAAGGCATCCACCACATTAAATTTATACCCGGGGTAAATAAAAATATCCGTATCACCCTGCATGGGTTTGATCTCACCACCTGCAGCCGCACTCTCAAGACAACGAACACTAGTAGTGCCCACGGCAATTACCCGGCCGCCCCGCTGGCGAGCTGCCAACACTTTTTCACAAACAGACGCTGGCACATCAATAACTTCGGAGTGCATCACATGGTCATGAATATAATCGGCTCGCACAGGCTGAAAGGTCCCGGCACCCACGTGCAGGGTGACATAGGCCATATCCACACCAGAGAGCCTTAACTGCTTCAATATTGCATGATCAAAATGTAATCCCGCTGTTGGCGCGGCCACAGCACCGGGTTTTTCAGCATAAACTGTCTGGTAGCGCTCTCTATCGCCAGCATCATCCTCACGATCTATATAAGGAGGCAGTGGCATATGACCATTGGTCTCTAAAATATCCAATGCGCTTTGGTCGCCGTCAAATTTCACTAAAAATAAATCACCCTGACGCCCCTCTACCTCTGCGGTTACATAGCCTTCAAACAAAAGAATTGCACCCGCCTTGGGTGACTTGCTCGACCGCAGATGCGCCAATACCCTATGTTCATCGAGCAATCGCTCCACCAGCATTTCTATCTTGCCGCCCGTTTCTTTTTGGCCAAATAAACGTGCAGGAATAACCCGGGTATTGTTAAACACCATTAGATCACCGGGTCGAACCAGGGAAACAATATCAGGAAAGGTCTTGTGCTCTACTTCCCCCTTCTCAGCATCTAACACCAGCATTCTGCTGCCACGGCGTTCAGCCGTGGGCTGCCGTGCTATCAACTCTTCGGGCAAATGGTAATAAAACTGTTCTCGACGCATAACGGGCTATAGATCGCAGGCTGTAGTGTAAAAAATCCGCAAGGGTAATAGAAATAAAGCACCATAACCAGTATTGTCAGATGAGAATGACTCAACAATAGAGCTGCAAACGCACTTGATTATGTAAAGACCACTGCTATAATCGCGCTCCTGTGCCAGAGTGGTGAAATTGGTATACACAGGGGATTCAAAATCCCCCGCCCTTAAAAGCGTGCCGGTTCGAGTCCGGCCTCTGGTACCAAAACAAAGACTATTAACAATCATAGTCGACCTAAAGCCCCCATAAAACGGGGCTTTTTTATTGCCTACTCAATCTATCAACGACCATGACTGTCCAATGCTCCCCCTCAAGGGAGGCATTTGGATTGAAGATACGCCCCGAATGACTCTACCCAACATAGCAGTTGGGCATGCTAACCCACGTAAAAAGCCATAAAAGTCTTCTGATAACTGCGATCTCTACCTTCTCTACATCTCAATAGCTCAGATCAAACGCCTCTAGATTCGAATTAAAGAACTCACGGAAGAATTCAGATCAGGATCAGGAGCCACAGGCTTTTATTCAAAGTAGAGATGGTATTAAGTATTTGATTTTAATAGGGGCTGATTTATGATCAGGGAAAAGGGATTGGATAACAACAGCAGGAATTAGTCTTCTTTTTCTAACACAGCCCCTCTTTAACTCCAACCCACTGTAAATGTCCTGACCTAAAATCGTTTGTCCCGAGATAAGGGACCAAAGTGATCTCAAGCCATAGGCTTCTTAATAAGCTGTCATGTGAAATTAGGTAGATAGCAATTGTGATATTTGAAGTATTGAAACAAAAAGCTAAGGAGTTAAAAAAGCAGACGCTAACAGTCTATTTTGCATCTCGCGACCCTAATCTTCCAATGCATATTAAAATAATTGCTATTCTTGTTGCTGCTTATGCATTAAGTCCAATTGATTTAATTCCCGACTTTATACCTATATTTGGTTTGCTTGATGACATTATTATTGTGCCTCTTGGCTTGGCGCTCGTAGTTCATTTAACACCTCCTGCAATAATAAAGGCAGCCCGACTTAAAGCTTTGCAATCTGCAGAAAGGCCAACAAGTTATATAGCAGCTTTCATTTTTATTTTTATCTGGCTTACAATCTTACTTTTATGTGCTCAGTGGTTTTATCATGAATTTATCACATAACAAACGACCCCACCGGACAAATGTTCGCTGAGCCTGGCGTTATGCGTAAAGATTAACTTCACCTTTTTCTTTTCAATTTTTCATTCATAATAAAGTCTGCTTCAGTTGCAGTTCGTAAATTTTCATTTTCACTTACTAAGATCATGCTTTGTAGGGCAATGGCATTATCCAGTTTTAGCTCACCAGTTTGCCCTAGTGCAGCCACGATGGCACGGGCCTCATTTCGGTTCATATTGCGAGGATCAATAGATTTGGCTAGATCTCGTATAGATGATGCTTCTAGTGTAGGTTGTGAATTTTGTACATGAGTAGGCGGGAAATTGTTGCCGCTTTTATGTACTTGTGTTGCCGCAGCTGAATACAAAGTGTTATTAACTTGCATTTTTATCTTCTAACCAAGATTATTATTAACAACAAGGCAGTATTCATGCCAAATGTGTTGTGAATGCTCAGCTACAACGCATAAAAAATGTATCTATTTAGAACGCTCACAGGCTCGCGGCTATTACGAAGGTATTAGGCCCTTTAAAACCTCGCACTTTATTTTAAGAAAAGGAGAAAATTATGAGTAACAATGTACCAAATGTTACCTTTAAAACTCGCGCCCGTGGTGAAAGCATTGCCGGGAAAAATCCATTTATCTGGCAGGATATTTCAACGGAAGACATCTTTTCGGGGAAAAGCGTCATTATATTTTCTCTGCCGGCTGCATTTACTCAGACGCGCTCTAATACCCATTTGCCTGACTATGACGCCAAGTATGATGAACTGAAATCACTAGGTATTGATGAAGTGTACTGCTTGAGTGTTAATGCCCCTTTTACCATGATCCAGTGGGCGAAAAACTTAGGTATTAATAATGTAAAAATGTTACCTGATTCACATGCAGAGTTTACTCGCTTGATGGGGATGTTGATTAAAAGGGAAAAGCTTGGACTAGGTGAAAACACATGGCGTTATTCTGCTTATGTCGTTAATGGAGAAATAAAGAAAATATTTTCTGAAGCAGGGATGATGGACGATTGCCCAGATGATCCATTTGAATGTAGTGATGTTGACACAATGATTTCATATCTTAAAAATAGAAAATAACTTATAGAATCTTTACTGAAACAGTTTCAGGTGAATTTCAGAACAAACCAAATTCTGTCGACCCATTTATGCGGTATATCGTTTGCAGCTAACACCACAACCCTCCCCCGCCACATGCACGGCTGATTTGCGACGCTCGCTGGTGAGTCGGGGAGCTGGATCTAATTTCTACCGTTTCAGCACTATAGACCTCACCCCTCTCAACCCATTGCGTACAAAATACTTTTCTAGTTCGACCAAAAACAATACAGATGAAGCGACCATGGCGATACGCAACCACATATTCAAATCAATTGCCGCAGTGCCAAATAAAATCTGCATCGGCGACAAATATGTAAAACCTAGCTGAAAAGCCACAAGAACCCCTATTGCAACCAGCACATAACGGTTTCCTGTTAATCCCTCCCAGTTAAATATAGAGGCGGTGATATAACGCGCATTAAACAAATAAAATATTTCGAACATGACCAGTGTATTCACGGCGACAGTGCGTGCATGTTCAATACTGACACCACGCTCCATCTCCCAAAGAAAAAGACCAAATGTTCCGCACATCAAAATGATTGAAACGAAGGCCACCCGCCAAATAAGATAAAACGTTAATATTGGTTTATGAGCGTCCCTCGGTGGGCGGCTCATCACCTCTTTCTCAGGTGGTTCGAAAGCGAGCGCCAGGGCCAAAGTAACGGCCGTAATCATATTGACCCAGAGAATTTGCACTGGCATCAAAGGCAATTGATCAAAACCTAGCACTACTGCTGTCAGAATGATCAGTGCTTCACCACCATTGGTTGGCAAAATAAATAGAATGGCCTTTTTAATGTTGTCGTACACAGTACGACCCTCTTCCACAGCATGTGCAATTGAGGCGAAATTATCATCCGCGAGCACCATTTCCGCTGCTTCTTTAGCTGCTTCTGTGCCATTTTTCCCCATGGCTATACCTACATCAGCCCGCTTCAATGCGGGGGCGTCATTCACGCCATCCCCGGTCATTGCTACAACAAAACCCAACTCTTGCAATAATCTGACTAAACGCAGTTTATGTTCCGGATTAACCCGTGCGTAAACATCAACATCAGACACGCATTTACGCAGGTCATCATCGCTGATTAACTCAAGGTCTTTCCCTGTCAGTATATCGTCGGCATTGTTAAGCTTAAGTTGCCTGGCAATAGCTTGAGCGGTTATGCCATGGTCTCCGGTGATCATTTTCACTTTAATACTGGCCATAGCACAGGTATTAACGGCCTTGATCGCCTCTTCACGCGGGGGATCGATCAAGCCAAAAAGACCCAGAAGTGTCAGTCCATTTTCAACATCGCTGAATTTAAGCTCTAGCTGATCATTAGCAACTGATTTTTTAGCAATGGCCAATACTCGGAGACCTCGCTCTGCCAGTTCATCAATACGTGACAGCCAATACGATTTATCCAAAGGCTGCTCACCATCGTAGGTTCGTTGAGAAACACACATCTCCAGCACCCGTTCCGGTGCCCCCTTCAGACAAACAAAAGCTTCACCCTGATGACTGTGATGCAGTGTTGCCATAAAGCAATGCTCAGATTCAAACGGTATTAGATCTGTACGTGGGTAGTCTTTAGTCTCTAACTCCAAATCCAGCCCAGTTTTCAACCCTGCTACTAGCAGTGCGCCTTCCATCGGATCGCCATGAACCCGCCATTCATCGTTCACCTGTTCGAGAGATGAATCATTGCAAAGTACCGACCCGCGTATTGCCTCTTGTAAAAGCAGGCGGTCGTCCAGCTGAACATCTTTATTCTCTAATGAAATAGCACCATGGGGATCATAACCGGCACCGGTAATATCAAATATATAACGACTGGTTGAAATAGCCCGTACTGTCATTTCATTACGGGTAAGAGTGCCAGTCTTATCTGAGCAAATCACCGTAACAGCCCCTAAGGTTTCAACAGCTGGCAGCTTACGTATTATGGCATTGCGCTTGGCCATGCGCTGAACCCCAATAGCAAGCGTAATGGTCATAATCGCCGGCAAACCTTCCGGGATTGCCGCCACTGCCAGGCTCACTGAGGCTAAAAACATATCATCCAGCGGATAACTATGTAGCAACACACCGAAAACAAAATTGACGGCAGCAATCACTATAATGCCAACGGTTAGCCAATGGCCAAACTGCGCCATCTGGCGCAGCAAGGGGGTAGTCATTACATCAACACCCGCAACCAGCGCACTAATTTTACCGAGCTGTGTTTCACTACCCGTCGCCACCACGACACCAGCACCCTGCCCATGAGTCACAATGGTTCCCGAAAAGGCCATACAGCGGCGATCACCGATAACTGCCTGTTCTGAAACTGGTTCAGTGATTTTACTCACCGGTGCTGACTCGCCCGTTAACGCCGACTCCTGTATTTGAAGCCCTTTTACTCGAAATAAGCGCAGGTCTGCAGGCACTTTATCGCCAGATTGCAGCAGAACAATATCCCCAGGCACTAACAGGTCTGCTCGAATGGATTGCTGTCGGCCACCACGCATTACCATGGCGTTTAGTGAAAGCATTTGACGAATGGCTCGCAATGCATTTTCGGCTTTACCTTCCTGCACAAAACCAATCAGTGCATTAACCAAGACAACACCAAAAATTACCCCGGCATCAACCCAGTGTTGCAATAATCCCGTGATAACACCGGCCACAATAAGCACATAAATAAGTACATTGTGGAACTGGCTAAGAAACCGTAATAGCGATCCACGAGCTTTAACTTCAGGCAGTCTATTGGGGCCAAACTGACTTAATCTGTGAGCGGCTTCATCAGAGGATAGTCCCGCCTTGGTTGAATTTAAAAAATCCACTACTGCATCTACACTTTTTGTATGCCAGGCTTCAGCTACAGTATCCTTTCCTGCTGATGCTGATTTATCTCGTTTTAAAAATAATGAACGCATTTTAGATGTACCCGTAATGTCAGAACTACTACAGAAAAATTTAGAATGATTTGTAGTGAGGATTCGGCCAACGAAGTATTTTTGTATGAACCTAAAGACTGCAACATCATCAACTCTTTAAATTTTGAGCCGTAAATTTAAAAACCCCAATATTCGCTAATTATTTTCCAAGCCTCTTCGGCAGAATCAACAAACTTGAAAAGGGTTAGATCCTGCTCGTCTATCATTCCTTCCTCAACGAGCACATCAAAATTGATCACACGACGCCAATACTCGCTACCTAATAACAAAACTGGCACCGGCTTTATTTTTTTGGTCTGAATTAATGTGAGGGCATCAAATAACTCATCTAACGTACCGAAGCCCCCAGGACAAGCAACTAATGCTCTAGCACGCTTAAGAAAATGCATTTTACGAATCGCAAAATAATGAAACTGGAAACAAAGCTCAGGAGTAACATAGGGATTTGGGTGTTGCTCAAAGGGCAGAACAATATTTAGCCCTATACTTTTCCCACCCACATCGACTGCTCCCCGGTTAGCTGCCTCCATCAGACCCGGACCACCGCCGGTAATCACTACTAACTCACATTTACCGTTATTTTCGGTTTCCGCTGTTATCAACTGCGATAACTTTCGCGATTCATCATAGTAGCGACTATTAAAAAGAACTCGCTCGGCAATTTTGACTTTACGAGCTAACGCACTATTCTCTGGCTGCATCAAAGCTTTGGTTTTGGCTCGGTCTAATTTTTCAGCGGCAACGTCCGCCTCAGGGATACGAGAACTACCAAAGATAACAACTGTAGAATGAATGTTATTCTCGTCTTGAATTAAATCGGGTTTGAGAAGTTCCAACTGCAACCTGACTGGTCGCAGCTCATCCCGCAACAAAAACTCATCGTCTGTATAAGCCAGCCTATAGGCTGAGGAACTTGTCTGTGCAGTTTCCAGAACCTGCCTGGCGGAGTGAGCATCATCACCCGCACTGGGAAAAACACTGGCTGGCTTTTTAAATTGCGACATCAAAAATCACCCTGCATGTCTTAAGATCAATTTTAAAATGAAATACTTTCATTTTTCTCTGGAATTTCAGCGGACCAGCCTTCTGAAACAAGATGTTTTTGAAATGCGACCTTCGCTTCGTTTTCCCCATGAACGAGATACAATTTGGGATGCGGACTTTTGAAGTTATTTACCCAATCCAATAACTGTGATTGGCTGGCGTGCGCGGAGAAACCTCCTAAGGTATGTATAGTCGCACGAACAGCAATCTCATCACCGCCTATACGAAAAACCTTAGAACCATCTACTAAAGCCCTACCGGGGGTTCCATTTGCTTGATAGCCAACAATAATCACATGAGCGCGACTCTTCCATAGGTTATGTTTGAAATGATGCCGTATACGACCACCTGTACACATACCACTACCAGCAATAATGATGGCTCCAGACTCAATTTTATTCAGCGCCATCGATTCTGCCGTTGATGTTGAATATCGCAATACCGGCAAAAAAGTATGCAAACTACTTTTTATTCCTTGATTCAGCTCAGCTGCATCCTCGGTATTGTAGACATCCTGGTAACGGTGATAAATTTCAGTGACCGCAATAGCCATTGGGCTATCCAGGAAAACGGCTTGATGTCTCAGCTTGCCTTTTTGATACAACTGACCCAAGCGAAAGATAATCTCTTGTGTGCGACCGACGGCAAAGGATGGGATTAAAATGTTGCCGCCATTCTTTGATGCCTCTTCGATGATATCTTCAAACTCCTTCAGAGTTTCATCCAGAGGACGGTGGTTGCGATCACCATAGGTGGATTCAAGCAATAATACATCGGCTTCTTCTATAATCTCTGGGTCAGAAAGTAAAGCAGCACAACTGTTACCAAGATCACCAGAAAAGACCAGCTTCTTCTCTACCCCATCTTCTGTAATAAAAACTTCGACAATGGATGAGCCGAGGATATGACCTGCATCCCGAAAACACACATCGATACCTTCGGCAACTGGACAACGTTGTCCATAATCACTTCCAACACATTGTGATAGCGTCGCCTCAACATCTTCAAGGGTATATAACGGCTCAATTTCTTCCTTTCCTGATCTACGACGACGTTTGTTTTCCCATTCAGCATCTCTTCGCTGCAACGAGGCCGAATCTTTGAGTAGAACCTCTAGTAGCTCAGCGGTTGGGTAGGTCATATATATCGAACCGCTGTAACCATCAGCAGCTAATTTTGGCAGACGCCCAGAGTGATCCAAATGTGCATGAGACAGAACCACTGCATCTAACTTATCAATATCGAATGGAAAATTATCCTGATTCTGTTTTTCTTCCTCTCGTCTACCTTGATAAAGACCACAATCCAGCAATATTTTTACTCTGGCCGTTTGCAAAAGATAAGCGGACCCGGTCACCCCCTCTACTGCACCGTAAAAAGTTAATTTTGCCATGACAACCTCAAAGAATAGTTGTTAAATTAATCTAACCACTCTACACCGATATAATCTTTAGCGTATGCTCTTGATCAATAGACGTCATTAATATTTTAATGCTTTTCTTTCGCTTTCAATTATCGGCATTTCCTGCTCTAACTCTCGTTTCACATCTGGAGCCACTACCTCTGCGATAACAGACAGCTCACTAAGAAAATGCATAGCCTTCACCATCTGCCGAGGCATTCGCCGAATACGACTATTCTGATCTATTACATCAATCATCACGGATATAGGTACCCGTAATTCTACTCCAGCCAATAGCAATGCGGCCTTCACATCATCATAAACAACTTGCACCTGATCTAACTGAAGCTCACATTCGGCAAAAGAAAAACTCGCTTCCGTAGGGTTAGCCATTGCCATCAAATTAACTACTTCGGCCCGGAAGTGAGAAATATCAGCCATCAACATTTCATCATCCACCACCTCTATATTGGCCTGTGCTTTGACAATAACCAGCGCCTGATCTGCACAAGCCAGCAAATGCTGCTCGGCTCGCAATACTTTCGCTAACTGTTCAGACACCTCCATGCGTAACGACTTTCTTTCTAGCAAGGTAATAAATTCAGACACTGCACTACAGAGTTTATGCACAACGATATTATCACTTGTGATTTTCTTACTATTTGTAAATTCACTACTCAATGCCGCCAACCCCATGCGCCTGACAACAGTGGTTATCCTCGATAATTCAAGCACTAGGGCATTCACTGCTAATATCGACGAGACGGCAACAGTCTTGTCGAGATACATTGCTCGTCCTTCGACTTCATCCTGAGTGACAAACCGCTTTTCAAGAAAATGCGCAAGTCGATTATTCAATGGGAATATCAAGGCAACACCTAGAACATTAAAAATGGTATGAAACAAAGCCAGCGTTACGGCTGGTATAGCCTCCAAGCCTAACAATTCGCCCGTATTTTGAACAATCCAGAACAATACTGGTAATATCATCAACGCAACAACACCGGTACCGGCATTAAATATAATATGCGCGCACGCTACTCTTTTTGCATTTGCTGTTGCTCCGATGACAGCAATTCCCGCCGTTGAGGTAGTGCCCAAATTGGCACCAATAACCATTGCCGCAGCCGCATACAGACCAAGCACACCACCCGTGGTTGCCGTAAGCGTAATAGCAATAGCAGCACTCGAGGATTGTGTTAGCACCGTCATGAGAAAACCGATACCCACATACATCAACACACCCCAAACACCGTCGACGGTAAACTTATTTAAATCGACAACCGTCAAAAGACCATCAAATGCATCTTTGAGTACATCAATACCGATAAAAAATAGACCGAAACCCACTAGCGCCAAGCCCAAAGCTGCACGCTTACTTTCTCCGCCAGTAAGACGGATTAACATGCCAATGCCTATGATTGGCAGCGCAAAAGCTTCTACGTTAATCTTGAACCCAATAATGGCCACTAACCACCCAGTCATAGTAGTGCCAATATTTGACCCATAAACAATGCCAAGTGCTTGGCGCATAGTGATGAGCCCCGCGTTAACAAAACCAATAGTGGCAACCGTAACTGCGCTAGATGATTGCACTATGGCCGTAATTGTTAAGCCAGTAACAATGCCGTGAGCAGGGGAACGTGTCCATTTAGACAACATGTCACGTAACACGAGTCCAGCTGCAGATTTAAGACCATCAGTAATCATACTGACTGCCAACAAGAAAAGCCCCAGCCCTCCTGCCAACATGCCTAGAGTTATAAGGCCTTGTTGCATAAAACTACCTCTACATCATTCAAAAACGAAGTTTTATTATTTTTAAAATAAGCAAAGAATATTATTGTTGGGGTAATTTCTATTGAAAGAAAAATATTTTTCAAAACAGACTTTCCCCTATTCATTCAACCTTTAATAAGGCCATACCCAATTTTGCTCTTCCGGTTTGTCTATGCCGTACTCATGAGCGTAACGACGACAATCAATTTGCTTATCTCGAAGCATTTGCTTGACGTGAGCCCCCGCAACCTGAAGCCGCGGAACACGATTGATAACATCAATGGCCAAACTGAAGCGATCAATCTCATTATCAATAGCAAGTTCAAGGGGTGTATTGATGTTGCCTCGTTCCTTATAACCGCGCACATGTAGATTCTTATGATTTGTCCGGCGATAAGCCAAACGATGAATAAGCCAAGGATAACCATGAAAGTTAAAAATAATAGGTTTGTTAACGGTAAATAAACTGTCAAAATCGCTGTCAGACAATCCGTGTGGATGCTCTTCTGCAGACGTCATTCGAAATAAATCGACAACATTAATAAAGCGGATTTTTAGATCTGGAAAACACTCACGCAATAGAGCTGTAGCCGCTAAGGCTTCCTTAGTTGGAATATCTCCGCAGCCAACCATCACCACATCCGGCTCTACCCCTTGATCATTACTGGCCCACTCCCATATCCCCAATCCTTTAGTGCAGTGTTTGATAGCCTCATCCCTATCAAGGTATTGAATATGCATTTGCTTGTCGCAAACGATAACATTGATATCATTGTGACTACGTAAACAATGGTCCGCCGTTGATAACAAGCAGTTAACATCCGGTGGTAAATAAATACGCGTAACTTCTGGATTTTTGTTGACCACAACATCCAGAAAACCAGGATCCTGATGAGTAAAGCCATTGTGATCCTGCCGCCAAACGGTAGATGTAATTAGCAGATTAATCGATGATATCGGCGCTCGCCAGGGAATCTCATCACAAATGGCAAGCCACTTTGCATGCTGGTTATACATTGAATCAATGATGTGTACAAAGGCCTCGTAAGTAGCAAAGAAACCATGCCTACCCGTGAGGACATACCCTTCATACCAGCCCTCAAGCGTATGCTCAGAGAGCATTTCCAATACCCGGCCATTGGGACTCAGCTCACCGCCGTCATCATCTTCGGGAAGGTAATCTGCCAACCATAGTTTTTTACTTACCTCGTATATTGCATCAAGTTTATTCGAGGTATTTTCATCCGGTCCAAACACACGAAAGTTGTCGCTATTTAAACGCATCACATCGCGAAGCATTTCCCCGAGGGGTTTAGTATTCATCGAGCTGGTTTTGCCAGGCTTATCTACGTCAATCGTATAGTCACAAAAGTCTGGCATACGAAGATCACGCCGCAGTAATCCACCATTGGCATGGGGGTTGGCACTCATACGGCGACGACCTTTTGGTGCTAACGCTTTTAGTGCGGGCACAAGGTGACCATCAATATCAAAAAGCTCTTCGGGCCGATAACTTCTCAACCAGGCTTCCAGCTGTCGCAAGTGTTCTTCATTTTTATGCACGCCAGACAACGGTACCTGATGTGATCGCCAGGACCCTTCCGTTTTGTGCCCATCCACTTCATCAGGCCCGGTCCAGCCTTTTGGTGAACGCAGTACAATCATTGGCCACCGTGCACGCGCGACAGGACCTCCATTACGCGCCTGTGACTGTATCTCACGGATATCAAGTACACACCGTTCCATAACAGATGCCATTGCCTGATGCATACACTCCGGGTCGTCGCCTTCTACAAAGTACGGCGTCCAGCCGTAACCGAAAAACAAGCTTTCCAGCTCCTCATGTGAGATGCGCGACAAGATGGTCGGGTTATTGATCTTATAACCATTCAAATGAAGAATTGGCAGCACCGCGCCATCGCGTACCGGATTAAGAAATTTACTGGAGTGCCAGGCTGTAGCCAAGGGACCTGTCTCAGCCTCGCCATCACCTACCGCAACAGTAACTATCAGGTCAGGATTATCAAAAGCGGCACCAAATGCATGAGAAAGACTGTAGCCGAGTTCACCTCCCTCATGGATGGAACCGGGAGTTTCAGGCGTGCAGTGACTGCCTATGCCGCCAGGAAATGAAAACTGCTTAAAGAATTTGTGCAAACCCTCCTCGTCTTCACTCTTATCGGGATAAACTTCGGAATAGGTTCCTTCCAGATAGACGGGAGCCAATACACCCGGCGCTCCATGACCAGGGCCCGCCAGAAAAATCGCATTCAAATCATATTTATTGATAAGGCGGTTCATATGAATATACATGAAGGCCAACCCCGGACTTGAGCCCCAGTGTCCAAGAAGACGCTTTTTAATGTGTTCAGGCTTGAGTGGCTCTCGTAGCAAAGGGTTGTCGTACAGATAGATCATGCCAGCCGCAAGATAGTTACAGGCCCGCCAATAGGCATGAATATTGAGAAGCTCGTCGCTGTTCAACACATTTTTTTTAACTGGAAATTCATTCGAGGGCTGTATCATTTTCTACCGCTCCTGTTTCGATAACAAAATCTGTTAAGTACTAATTCAGTTTAGTGAAAAATCAGTTTTGAGAAACCATTCCATACGCCTGCTAAGCAATGACAACCTTTTCATTGGTCGGGATAACCCACACCGAAACAGCACTATTTTTCCGCTGATTAGCGGACCGTCAGCTGAATTCGCTGCTGGATCAATTTGAACGCCAAGCCAAGCTGAACGACGACAAACCTGTTCGCGAATTATCGCCGAATTCTCTCCAATTCCACCGGTAAATGCTAATGTATCTAATCTGCCTGCTGCCACGGCATCCACACCCATCGTCTTCTCTGTTATGAGATAAAGCAATATACTCGGATCTATCGATCCGCTGCGAGTTGCCATAGGTAACCCATCAAGCGGGGTGAAGGTCATTGTTGTCGCTACGCTTTGAAGATCAACCATGGCACACAGGCTCGCGCCGTGTCCAAGATGGGCCGCTATCACTCGACCATTGGCTATTGCTCCCTGATAGTTCCGCCGTGCGCTGGCAATGTATTGGTATCAACATAAGGTATCCAGCCTTTGTCGCAACAATTTTCGCTTTCAGTTCTGAAGTTTTCTTTCTTGATATTAGCCTGCATAGCATCACAGGTAATAATATTAGATATGTAAGTACTGATTATGATGGAAGTGCTGTTCTTCGTATTGATACGATAACAGTCCCGGAGCCTACAAACATTTCTTTATTTATTCTTGTAGGAATTTTTTTCAGCTATAGGTTTTACCGTCAATTACCGTTGTCGCACAAATTATAGATTGGCATAAAAAACCACGCAGTAGCGTTAACTACGTTGCTGTTTATTCTATATGTTGATTTTAGGTCTACGGAATTTTCTTTGACGACACCATAGATGGCATCTATCTGTTTTGAGTAGTCTTCATTTTTGAATCTTAAAATTAGCTGTATTATTCAAGCCTGCTCGCTCAATTTTTTATCTAACAGATTATTTCGAGCTATCAGACGCAGAGAAAGTTCTGGGGTGCACTGGGGATGTAAATGGGAGTAACGCAAATATACACAACGCCATTCCACGACACATACAATCCCCTACCTAATGATCAAAAATCCTTACGCCATTAATCAAGATTTGAGGATTTCATCCACGCATCGTCATGGACCAGTGGGTTCAGTCACTCGCCTTTTTAACAAACTCTGATTTCAACATCATCTGACCAATGCCTTTGATATTGCAATCAATATTATGGTCGCCCTCCACTAAACGGCCAATTTTCACTTTGGTTCCAATTTTTGCAGTGGACGAAGTACCCTTGATTTTCAGATCCTTGATTAGCGTTACATAGTCACCCTCAATCACCCGATTACCATGAGCGTCTTTAACAACGAGTTCATCTCCATCTGGGGATTCATCGGAGGGATTCCATTCATGTCCACACTCGGGACAAGATAGCCGGGATTGAACCTCATACACATAGCTCGACTGACACTGTGGACAGGGGGGAAAACTGCTCATCTTGTACATCCTTAAAAACGTTACAAAAAAACGGTAAAATCATTCAAACCCAGTGATTTGATCAACTGGACCAAGGTATTCATATCGTCTGTAGCAATGGGATTATCATCATTATCCGCAAGAACAAAAGACTTACTGCGGTTGTCGCGCAACATCACAAACCATTGCGTTCGATTTTTCGGGCTGGCTCTTACCTGCGCCTCTTCCCAGGCACCAGTTTTTCCCAATGCAACGGCATTATCTAGCTTCACGAGATTCACCTCCTATCAAAGCATCATCAATCGCCTCATCCAGAGTAGAAAACGACACACCCAATGGACCCGCCGTCTCGCCCCGTGCTTTTGCCAGGGTTTTCAGGGGTTGAAATTGCCAAGCCGAAAAACGAATGGACGTTTGGTTCTTTTCACACAGGGCCATTAGTTTTTCAATCTCCGAGTGTCCACCTGCATCCAGATAGGCGCTATATTTCATATGTATTATGAGACCATCGAGCCCAGACACCTGCTTGTACAGCTCTCCTACGATGCGATCGGCAGCGGCAAAGAACAATGGCCCACGAATTTTGAGCACCTTAAAATTCGCGGGCAGTTTTGTACGAACAAAATCGGGGTCATCGGTAATCTCTACCACGTGTGTCAGCGAGGCAATTTCTTTCATAAATAGCAATGAGGCCAACAGGATACCGGCGGTAATAGCGATGACCATATCGAAGAAAACCGTCAGCGACAAACAGGTCAGAAACACCAGCACGTCGCCGGATGGCGATTTTTTCACAAGCTTAACTGATTTTGGTGCTTCACTCATATTCCAGGCGACAACCATAAGCAGAGCCGCCATCGCAGGCATGGGCACATAAGCCAAGGCACGGGAGAGCAACAATAAACCCAGCAACACGACGATGGAATGGATGATAGCGGAAATGGGCGATACCGCTCCGGCCCTGAAATTGGTTGCTGAACGCGCGATGGCGGCTGTCGCCGTCACACCGCCAAAGAAAGGTGTCACTAGGTTGCCCAATCCTTGGGCCAGCAATTCGCTATTAGCACTATGGCGTTTACCTGACATGCCATCGAGCACAACCGCGCATAACAGTGACTCGATGGCGCCCAGCATGGCGATGGCGAATGCAGTGGGCAACAGATCTGAAATCAGGTTTAGAGTCAGCCCCAGAGGTTGTCCATCGGCTCCCGCCCGGTTCCAGGGCCAATCAAACGTGGGCAAATAGGGAGGAATACCGGGAGCTTCCGCACCGCTCGGTAACAAGTAGTGAAAACGAGAACCGATTGTATCCACCTCAATGCCTTGCCAGCCCAACACAATACCGAGCAAACAGGCCAGCACTAGCGCAGGTAAATGTGGAGGAATAGGTGTACGCAGTCGCGGCCAGGCCACCATCACCGCCAGGGTAAACAGGGCGACCATACTGCTACCTATATCGGCCAGATGCAGATTGCTACCAATGGCTATTAATTTACCGACAAAATGTTCCGGCATTGAGGGAACCGTCATGCCGGTAAAGTCTGGTATCTGCAACACCGCAATCACGATCGCGATGCCACCAGTAAACCCCAGTGTCACAGCTTCCGGAATATACTCAATAAAGCGACCAAGTCGGGCGCAGGCCATGGCGATCAAGATGGCCCCTGCCATAACTGAAGCCAACAACAGACCGGCCAAACCATACTTTGCAGCGAGGGGATGTAAAATAACCACGAAAGCAGCCGTTGGTCCGGAAATACTGAATCGACTTCCCCCCGTTAACGCAATGATCACACCGGCAATCAGCGACGTATACAAACCGTACTCCGGTGGCACGCCACTGGCGATGGCCAACGCCATCGCTAACGGAATGGATATCACCCCGACCGTCATCCCGGCGATCACATCCTTCAGTAGGTCTCCGCGCCCATAGCCATCGACCAGCGCTTCGCGAAGTGCATAGCCTATTCGCAATGAAAAAAGATGTGCTCTATGAGTCAATCAAAATGCTCCTCGTTTAGAGGTCAAGCGACATTTAGTTGCTTGCTACATATCAACCTGTCCAAAAGGACAAGGGCCAAGTCTCAGACAGTATTTCTACTAACCTATTCGTGCTGAACCATTGTATCTTATTATAATATTATTATAATATTATTATCATTAGAAAGTTGTCGATTATCGCACAAGGCTAACTCTAACCGAAGGACACCCCACCATGCCCAAACTCCGTTTACAGCAGGCGCTTCAGAACTATGGTATTAGCGATCCTGAGACCATTGTTTACAACCCGGATTACAGCACTTTATTCCAGGAAGAAACACGCTCCGAACTGCAAGGCTATGAGGCCGCACGCCTGACCAACAATGGAGCTATCACGGTAGACACGGGTATTTTTACTGGCCGCTCCCCAAAGGATAAATATTTCGTCAAGGACGATACTACCCGCGACACACTGTGGTGGTCAGATCAGGGCAAAAACGACAACAAGCCCATCTCGCAGCAAACATGGCAATCACTGAAAACCGTAGTAGGGAATCAACTCGGCGGCAAGCGCCTATTTGTCGATGATTTGTTTTGCGGCGCTAATCCGGCGAGCCGATTAAAGGTCCGCTTCGTAACAGAAGTTGCCTGGCAATCCCACTTTGTAAAAAACATGTTCATTCGTCCCACCGAAGCCGAACTTGAGGATTTTGAACCCGATTTCGTTGTACTGAACGGCTCCAAGACTGTCAATCCCCACTGGCAGGAGCAGGGCCTCAATTCGGAAAATTTTGTTGCCTTCAACATGACCGAACGGGTGCAACTAATTGGTGGCACCTGGTATGGCGGCGAAATGAAGAAAGGCCTTTTTTCTGTCATGAATTACCTACTACCCCAGAAAGGCATCGCCTCTATGCACTGCTCGGCCAACATTGGCCCGGATGGCGATACCGCGATCTTTTTTGGGCTATCAGGTACGGGTAAAACCACGCTTTCTACCGATCCTAAACGTGCCTTAATTGGCGACGATGAGCACGGCTGGGACGACAACGGTGTATTTAATTTCGAGGGTGGTTGCTACGCCAAAACTATCAACCTCAGCCAGGAGCATGAACCCGAGATCTATGCGGCTATCAAGCGCGACGCGCTGTTGGAAAATGTAGTTGTCGATGACGCAGGAAAGATAGATTTTGCCGATGCCTCAAAAACTGAAAATACGCGGGTTTCTTACCCGATTTACCACATTGATAACATCGTTAAGCCAGTTTCCGTGGGAGGTCACGCTAGCAAAGTAATCTTTCTGACAGCGGATGCCTTTGGCGTATTACCACCTGTTGCGCGATTAACCAAAGCACAGGCCCGTTATTATTTCTTGTCAGGCTACACCTCAAAATTAGCGGGAACTGAACGGGGAATTACTGAACCCACACCCACTTTTTCAGCTTGCTTTGGCGCCGCTTTTCTCAGCTTACATCCGACCCAGTACGCGGAAGTGTTAAACAACCGCATGGAGCAGGCTGACGCTCAAGCGTACCTGGTTAATACCGGCTGGAACGGCACCGGTCAGCGAATATCCATTAAGGCGACTCGATGTATTATCGATGCCATTTTAAATGGCTCAATCGAGGACGAGACATTCAACACGTTGCCCATTTTCGGACTGCAAATACCTGTATCCCTTGAGGGAGTAGATACCGACATTATCGATCCAAGGAATACTTACAGTGACGCTAGTCAATGGACTTGTAAGGCCAACGCTCTGGCTAAAAAGTTCGTGAATAATTTTGCTCAATTTACGGATACAACGAACGGACTTGCACTCATTGAGGCAGGCCCCAAGCTAGACTAAGATTCTAGGGATATAGCAACAAAGCCAACTCAGTAGCAGACATCGAACTGGTCATAGACCACGATACGATTAGGTAGCTTAGAGTTGGCTCGCCTCCCCCAACACATCAGGGATTTTCAACACGCGACAGCTGTCATTGATAATCATCTCAAGAAAGGCTTTACCTTGGCAGATATTTATCTATCCCCTAGAGGAACCTTGACGCTGTGAGACGATGGGGACTAGATGAAAATAAAGCCACCTATTACCTCCTTACCTCCTTACCTCCGACTAAGATCATTTCTCTCCGCAGAAAATTAAACATCACGATGGCACTTCGGCAGTAACTATAAAAAACTCAATGGCTGTGGAGTACTAAGCGTACAACTGAAGTGACAATAAAAATAAATAGCGCAACAAAAATCACGCCAGCAATGACAAAGGTACTCAATTTTCCATGCTTGAAATCACGTTCAAGATTTTTTTTACTTTGAATACCCACTGCAGCTGAGAGCACGCTGCGGATCAATTGCAGAAAGCTCACCTTATTTTTAGAATCTTCTTCTTGTGGTTCCATGGTAAATCTCCTAAGTATTTTGCAGCATCAATTCAATCTATCGAGCAAATGAAAACGTGGCAATAGCCAATGCCACGACTACCGGCACAAAGACCTCGTTGATTTTGATCAAGCCAACACCATGTCAATTGAGCCCCACTTTTTCAATGCACATGCAATAGCCTGAATGAGGATTGCCAATCTCCAGGCCAGGTGTCACTCAGCACGGACAGTGATGAAAATATTTTATACACCCTAGTCGTACAGCACTTGATCAGTCGCAAGCGGGCCCTTATAAAAAGTACACAAGAGCTAACGTTTGGATTTTCCGGCAACTTTTCCGGTAGATTTCCCCCCCACCACCATTTCTGAGCTCGTACTGTAAGTAGCCCCATGAGCTGCCAAATAATCACGAATCAGTTTGCGTACTACCTGTGATGGTGTCAGATCCTGCGTCGCACAAAGCTCCTCAAACGCAGACTTCTTAGCCGGATCGATCAACACGGTCAACCGAGCAGTTTTAGATTCCAAAACAATCCCCTTTAATTAGCATAAAATTACAATCCAATGATAATAAAACATCTGTCAACAATGATCCATTAATATACGCCACTTGGGCTCCCTACAATGGCGGGGCTATCCATATTCATATTGTTATCTGACACGCTGGGACCTCCGCAGAATAGAGCCATATACCGACCTAGACATATACATTCAGCGGAAAGCGTACAACCTGCACCAGGCAAACTTTTGCAACTACGCACTGGGCCTAGTGATCGAAAAAGTGCTGGATAAGTCTTATAAGGATTGAAAAACTCGGTGGCTATCTGTGAATCAGTGGGGGCCACCGTCGTGGGAAGTGGAAAACAATTGGTCATGTGGAATAAATAACCTATCAATTACCATCAGCACCCTCACTACATCATTAAAATTGTGATCAAGACTAGAGAGGCAAACCTCTAACATGTTGCTGGTCATTTTCGATAAATTTTAAAAGCTAAAAAATTATGATGACCTGTGACAAGTATCTGGAATTGAACCTAGAGCACTAAACCTAGGGTACTAAACCTAGGGTACTATATTGTTTGTTAATCGTTTTATTATTCACTCTGGAGGGCAGGGAAAAACCCTGTTACATCGTATAAGTTTAATAGGCCCTGTAAGGGAGGGTTAACCCCTTGCAAGGGGATTGCCCTGCGCTGTAAATAAAGCAGCAAGCCCACCGCAGCGGAATCACTGTGAGCAATACCATTACAATCGAGCCGCCGAACATCATTCAAAGGCAGCTTATCCAATTGCCGAATTAATCCAGCTGCTGAATCAAAACTTACATCTCCGCTAATGTATAAGGTGTCACCAAGCAGGCTAAGTGCTTTCTCAGATTTCATGGCGCCCTCTGCTCTGCAGCCTCTTTTAAAAACAGGATTAGGCCGTCTATCCCTTTCTGAGAAAGGTTGTCAGAAAACTGACCCCGCATTGTTACCACATAGCTCACCCCATCCACATTTACATCAATGATCTGCCATTTATCTGTTCTCTTTTCCAGCCGTAAAAATAAGGCAACATCGTCCCCTCTCTGGCTACTGGCCTTTAGTTTTAGGATGGCCTTTTGCTCCGTCGCCTCAGTTACGGGTTCAATGTCCGCGCTGGAATTGCGGTAATCAAATAACTGTTTGCCATAGGTCGTGACGAACAAGTTTTGAAAGGCTTCTGCGACGTCTGATCGCTGCGATGCTGTAGCAGAATTCCAGTAAGTGGTCATTGCCAACCGGGTCATGCGCGAAAAATCAAAATAGGGCACTACTTTTTGATTAACCAATTCATTGATTTTTGTGGGATCTTGCATATAAAGCGCTTCGTTAGCACGCATCTCGGTTAACACATCGCTAACAGCGGCCGTCACAACCTGAATGGGAGTCAAATTTTCTGCCTTCACGTTGACGGATTCTGCAAAAAGATTAGAACCCAGTAACGCAGAAAAAAGCACAATCACAAATGTATAACATTGCCTCATAACACCCAACTTTGTAGATTCCATCATTTTGCTCCAGAAGCTGACATACCTGTCACTATCTTGCCGATTAAATTCTCCAACACCAACGCCGAGGAAGTAAAGCTTATAGTGTCGCCCTGTTTAAGCATCTCATCTTCTCCACCAGTTTCTAGATTCACATACTGCTCACCCAGTACTCCAGAGGTAAAAATTCCAGCAGAAGCATCAGTGCTGAAGTGATAGACGTCATCTATAACCAACAACACCTTTGCTTGGTACGTGGTGCCATCAAGATCAATACTGGTAACACGGCCAATCGTTACACCGGCACTTTTTACCGGCGCTCGGACCTTTAATCCACCGATATTATGAAAATAAGCGGTCACTGTATAAGTGTTCGCTTGGTTGAGTGTTGACTGGTTAGCAACACGCAATGCCAAAAAAACGATGGCAACCACCCCCAACGCCACGAACAAACCAACCCAGAAATCCAACAGTGTACGGTTCATTTTAAAATCCCTGAAACATGAAAGCTGTTAAAACAAAATCCAGCCCTAGTACAGCCATTGCCGAAGCAACAACCGTACGAGTAGTGGCACGAGAAACACCTTCGGCTGTAGGTACCGCAGAATAGCCTTCGAAGACCGAAATCAACATGACAACTACAGAAAAGGCAACGCTTTTAATGAAACCATTGACGATATCCTGACGAAAATCTACCGCATCCTGCATCTGTGACCAGAAGGCACCTTGATCGACCCCGATCAGGTTCACAGCCACCAGGTAGCCACCAAAAATGCCCGCAACATTAAAAATAGCGGTGAGTAACGGTAAGGAAAATACTCCTGCCCAAAAGCGTGGAACTACCACCCTGGCCATGGGTTGGATCGCCATCATCTCTAGAGCATTGAGCTGCTCTGTAGCTTTCATCAAACCAATTTCCGCGGTTACAGCAGAACCCGCACGACTAGCAAAAAGTATTGCTGTCAATACTGGCCCCAGCTCACGAACCAATGACAAGGCCACTACCATACCTACACCCTCACCAGAACCAAAACGCTCTAGGGTGGTATACATTTGTAAGCCCAGTACCATGCCCACAAATAATCCGGAGACCAGAATGATGACCAGAGAAAGCACCCCAATAAAGTACATTTCACGGATTAACAACGAAGGTCTTCTCAGGCAAATTGCCGATGCCCGAATAATTGTCAAAAGAAACTGAACCATGGCACCAAGCCGGATGATGGCATCGTTAGTTTTGCGGCCAATTAGTGTCAGCGCCGGAGTAATTGCTTTCACCGCGCCACCTCCATCAACATTGAACGATAATCTGGTGCTTCATAGTGAAAGGGTACAGGGCCATCGACATCCCCATCGACAAACTGTCTAACAAATGGATCTTCTGACGCCAAAATTGCTTGCACGTCACCCTCAGCCAACACCGCGCCCTCTGAAATCAAATACACATAATCCACAATTTTTAAGGATTCTTGCACATCGTGGGTCACAACAATGGACGTAGCACCTAAGGCATCATTCAATTTTCGAATCAGTTGTCCGACAACGCCCAAAGAAATGGGGTCAAGCCCAGCAAAGGGTTCGTCGTAGAGCATGAGGTTAGGATCTAGGGCCGTAGCACGCGCCAGCGCAACCCGCCTTGCCATACCACCGGACAACTCCGATGGCATCATATGATGAGTACCACGTAAACCTACAGCATGAAGTTTCATCAACACTAGTAGCCTTATGACACTTTCTGGCAAATCCGTATGCTCACGAATTTGGAACGCGACGTTATCAAACACATTCATATCCGTGAACAACGCGCCCATCTGGAACAACATACCCATCTTTCTCCGCAGCTGATAAAGCTGCTCGGGATTCAAGTCAGGTACTGACTGCCCATCAACCCACAAATTCCCCTGACTGGGTTTCAACTGTCCGCCAATCAAACGGAGGATCGTAGTTTTACCACAGCCGCTGCCACCCAAAATGGCAACCACCTTGCCACGTGGCACCTGCAGGTTAATATTACGCAGCACCTTGCGACTGCCGTAACCAAATGAAACCTGGGAAAGCTCCACCAAATTAGTATTGTGATCAGTATCTTCATGTACCGTGTTCGGCGCATTATTTGTCATCAAAAATCCACCTTCCTTAAGATAGGTTTACATTAACATAACGCACGGCTGTATTTATTAACAACATTTCAACGGGTGCTAGCAATACATCCTTTTTTACTGGGTATTCACGGCGCCAACTTGTTTAGCCAAAGGTGGACACTACCTCTTTTGGGATCAGATATTGATTTTCAATTAACCCACGGACAAACATCAACCGTCAATCTAGCCAACGTAACTTTTTGTAATCAAAGTTTTCTTCTAACGTCGGTTTGATAATCTGAAAATACGGGGACAAATCAAAGTCGCGAGGAGTGACATGACTATAGTGTTTTCTTTCTAACACAACATCCTCACAGAGAATACTCACTCCAGTCTGACAAACTTCAACCTCTCTGGGCAAAATAGGATATCGAATCGACTGGAAGGCCTGCGCCACCAATGTAGAGCAAATCGCTTTGGTGGGTTCACCGCTACCAAAGGCAATTAACTTTCGACGGTAACGCATCGGAACAGGAGGGGTGGGTATCAAATAGCGCATCAAATCGAAAATATTTTTCATATCATATTTCAGTCCAATGCGCGCAATCGCGTAATTTAACAGCTGCTGTTTATCTTCTTCTGTCAAATTGAATGCACGACAAATTCTCACATTAAAGCCGTCATATTTTTTTAGAGGAACATGACTAATACCATTAATCATATCGGCTTCAATGAGTGACCCTACGCCATCTTGCTCGCCAACAAACAGGCAAACATGAGACCAGGTAGACTGGGTTAAATATTTAATGGCGGTGCTAACTCGGCTGTTGCCCTCTACCAGCAGTAGATCCCCGGGCTTCAACGTCTGCTGCAATTGTTGCTGTGATAATGTGGAAAACTCTTCGTAATGAGAACGTGGTTTGCTCAAAAAGCGTGCGAGCTTGACGCCAATATACCTGAACAAGAAATCCATAACCTTGTGCTCTACTCTCGATCATTCCAAAATTTACATTCTACCTCTGGGTACGACCCTGTATCCAAATGGACATGCAAAGCTAACGCTTTCAGTGGAACGTTGACGCAAGCTTTTTAGAAGCTACGTCTAGGTGGTTGTTATATACATCCTTTTACGCAGTCTAGCATGACTAACCTCATACCTGAGCACAGGGTTTGCCTGAAAGAAAAGGGCGCCTTACGCCGCATAAGATCGACCACAACCAACGGCAGGAAATAGATATGTTTGGGTGGGGTGAAGATTGGCCTCAGGATGTACACCGAATGACGGGGAATAACGATATAGCTTCCGTGATCTTTAATATAGTAGGAGTAATGACCCTAAAACGTCTAGCCGACCAAGTTCTCATCAGGGATGTAAGGCTGGAAAGATAAAAAGAAAGCAATCTCGGTAAGATAGCCTTTGCTCAACACCCAGCGACACTGTTAAGACGTAGTCTTGCTACCCAGTCGATATCGCCAGTTCAAACGAGCTAGCTCTAACTACGAAATATGCTCATCCAAATAATTATTAACCTCTGACTCGATCATTCCTTTGAATGCCATCATCAACAACCCCAGCTTGACATCGACAAAAACCCTAGTCTCATCAAAACTCACCTTTGCATCCGCGCTATGGTAGGTGTAATGAACAATATTTTCCTCTAAATGATACTCACCGCCAAACTTGGTTTTTAGTTTTTGACCCAGTTCTTCCGTCATGGAGCGCAGGTCCTCCTCATCCATATTATGGTGCCTTTTGATTTGAATATGGCTCATCAACCCACTCCTGATCATTATTGTTATACCTTAGATGGCCCCCAAACAACGATGCATGATTAAGCTCGCTGAATCATCTATTTTCAGTTTTTGCAAAAGAAAATCTTATGCTTAAAGAAGGGGAACGCTTCGACCACCTAGAATGGCTTAAATGCTATCGTTGTTTGTCTTGTGGGTCTAGGCTTGTTTGTCTCTCTGATAAAGGATATTACACTCAGATAAAAATTGTCTTTGCTTATCACCCATATAAGGGGCAAGCAACGTCATTATTTGCATAATGGCACCTTGGATAAACTCATGTTGTTCCAGTTTTCGTTTTCGAAGGTTCTGGAACTCAAACCAATGTGTATAGATCAGCATCATATTGTCTGAGAGTTCGTCAACGGTACTATCCACCAAACTGTCTCCTGACAACACCCCTTCGCCCAACAACTGGCGTAGCATTTTATTAATTGATTGGTACTGCTGCTCTATAAGTCGACGAAACCGCGTATCAATACCGGAATATTTTTGTAAAAGATCTGTGATATTTCGGAAAAAGAAACGGTGTCCATAAATATGTTCCAAAAGCACATACAAATGTAGCCAATGTCTTTCCAAGGTATCCCCAGCATCACGAGCATCCTCTAATAAAACAAGAATACCAGCTTCGAACCGCTCGTAGAGTGCAGCAACAATCTCTTCCTTTCCTTTAAAATGGTAATACAGGTTGCCCGGGCTTATATCTAATTCATTGGCGATATCAACCGCTGACAAGTTTGCCTCGCCCTCTTCATTAAACAAAACCAAACTGACTTCAAGGATAATGTCTCGCCGTTTTATAGCCATATTAGAAAGCTTCAAATAAAAATTTAAATTTTTTGAAAAAACTCTTGTATTAGTATGCTTTTTCTAAAATTTTTAATTACTGTACTTGCAATATCCGGAGAATAAACCTCCAGCCCAATCATTTACGGAGATACTACTATGACAGACATCAAGAATGCTATCGATAAGACCGAAGAACTGGCTCGAAAAATTTGGCTTGCAGGACTCGGAGCCTATGGTCAAGGCCTAAACAACTTGCAAGGTGGCTACGACAAAATGAATGACCAAACACGTAACTTCTTCGATGGTTTGGTTGAAGAAGGTACAAAAATTGAAGCCGAAGCAAAAAGCACTATCGACAAAACCGGCGAAAAAATTAAAGCACAAGGACAAAAGCTGAAAGACCAAGGCGAAAAACTTAAAGAACAGGGCAAAACCTTGCGTAAAGAAGGCATAAATCTGAATGTCTCCGCACGCGTTGAAGAAATTCGTGAAAAAGTTGCCTCAAAGTTAAACATACCTACTTTTTCAGTATCAAATAACGATGAGAAGTTAGAAGAATTAAACGCTAAGCTGGAAGGTCTGATAGAAGCCGTATCAAAATTGGCGACTACTGCTACACCGACGGAAACCGAAGAAGCAGTAAAAGCAGCACCCAAGAAAAAAGCACCTGCTCGTAAACCTGCGGCTACAAAAGAACAGGATGCAGCATAACATTTTGGTTATTACTGAGAACCAAAAGGGTATTTAACAGATTGTTTTATCCTCCCGCTCCTTGTGAGCACTTTGTACAATAGGCTATTTCCCAGTGGCCTTCAGTTACATAGGTCATCATTATGGTGACCTTTTTTTTTGCTTAAATATTTCCAACAAACTTTCCAACCCGCTATTTTCATACTTCATATGAAAATATAAGACATATTTTAATGGCAGTGGTGCAGTTTCAAGTGAATGGGATGACAACGTACGATTAAGCTCTGATGAATTAAAACTCGGCTTCACTTATGAATTCTGAATCAGACAAATTTTTGGTAGAATCACCGGCCGACAACAAAACCATGCCACCAAAATACCTCACTTAACATGTCATCGACAAAGAGTACTTCACTTGAACATTCTTACCGAACAACCACTTCCACCCGCCAATCTGTTTCGCCGGCTCATGGCTATGCTCTACGATGCTTTTCTACTCTTGGGAATCAGCTTTGCCTATGGCGTTGTTGTCCTTTTGCTAAGGCTCCTCGCCGGAGAAGACACCATGCAAGCTCCCGGCAACGCACTACAGATTATGATTATTGTTGGGTTATGGTTTTGTTATGCCTTGTTCTATATTTGGTGCTGGCGTCGAACAGGGCAGACACTGGGCATGAAGTCTTGGCGACTTCAGTTGCAAGGGTGCAACTCACAACTGCCCACTTTGAGAGAATGTTGGTTGCGCTGTATTCTTGCACCCTTGTCAATGGCACTGCTGGGTATTGGCTACTTATGGTGCATGATCGACAAACAAGGTAATTGCCTTCACGATATTTACAGCAACACAAAGGTCGTTGTACTTCCCAAGGAAAAACGTAACAAAAAAAAGTAGTTATATCACCTCATTGGGACAGACTATGACTAAAGTAATTACTGGTATTCGGCGCTACAAGATCTGGTCGTTCATGTCATCAAGCTGCCCTGCGTAACAGCACAACACCTATTAGACCGCAAACAACCGCGGGAAAAATAACGGCCAGGAGCGGTGAGAACCCAAAGACGATACTGGCGGGCCCAAGTAGGTCTTGACTGGTTCTGAACACAAGTCCCACCACCACACCGGCAAAGATACGATAGCCCATAGTGACTTGTCGCAAAGGCCCAAAGACAAATGAAATAGCGATTAAGACTAGACTAATAATCGTAAACGGCTGAAGGGCCTTTCGCCAAAACACTAGCTCATACTTGGCAGCATCCTGCCCCTGATCACTCAAATAATTACTGTACTGATGCAACCCCCTCATAGCCAAAGACTCGGGAGGAAGCACAACCAAATTGAGCAACTCAGGAGACAACTCTGTCTTCCAGTCACGCGTAATAAAGGTACTCACCTCAGTGTGATCGCCCATGAAAAAAGTCACGGCACCAAGTTCTTCAACCCAATAATCGCCTTGATACGAAGCCCTTCCTGCAAAGCTAGCCTGCTGTAAAACATGCTGATCATCAAATTGATAACGAGTAACACCAAACAGCACGCCACCAGGGTAAACGGCATTGAAGTGCATAAATTCATTACCTTCCTTGTTCCAAAAACCACTCACAGATTCCTGCGCAGTTTTCCCCCCTTTTAAAAGCATGCGTCGGCTTTCGGCATATTGATCAGTGTATGGCACCACGTATTCACCAAATAATACGCCAAGTAACACTAAGACGAGGATAGGACGGAGTACCAACCAGACAATGCGCATGACAGAAACACCTGCTGCACGCATTACGACTAATTCAGAGTTATTTGCCAGGACACCTAAACCAATCAGACAACCCGTCAACGAAGCCATGGGAATATGCTCATAAATACGGGCAGGCAATGTTAACGCCACGTAAATCATCACCTGATTAAACGTGTAGTCTTTTCCAATATCGCCAGCACCATCAATGATGGCACCAATAGCATCCAGAGCCACAATAATTAACAGCACCAATGCAATAGAACCCAACACAGAGGATACGACATAACTTGATAAGCGCCTCATCCCTCGACTCCCAAGGCATTACTCTGCTTCGCCCATTGCTTAAGAGCAGGTAAAAATAATAAAAACAGCGCTATTAACAGAAACAAAACATGTACCCACCACAACCCGAGCGCTGATAAAAACTTTCCATCTTCCAGAGCGCCCCTGGCGCTATTCAACATCACCAGATAAACCACATAAAGCAAAACTGCGGGTAACATTTTGGCAAACCTCCCTTGACGGGGATCAGTTTTACTCAGAGGAATAGCAATTAACGTCATCACTAATACAAGAATTGGCACAGAAAAACGCCACTGCAGTGCCGCCACATGGGCCGGTTGATTCGAAACCAGTAATTCCGCAGTGGAAAGGGTATCGGCTTTATCCCGACGGCCCTGCCTTTTGGGTTTTGTTAGCCGCTGACCATACTCTTCGAAGCGCGTGATCTGGTAATCTGCATGACCCGGCACGCCTTGGATACGATAGCCCTTTTCAAGCACCAGATAAGCTGGCTTGTCTGGGTCAGATCGATGCTGATGGCCCGTTTCAGCAACCACTAACACCAATTGTTTACCGTCTTCAGCCTCAGGATTATTCTCAGCAAGAAAGACATCCTTCATGATCCCCTCCTCACTTACCTTCTCGGCATAGGTCACACCTTTGCCACCCTGAAGAGGATAAAAATGATTAGCAGCCATGCCATCCAACTCACCTCGCTCCTTCTGAGCTGAGAGCAATGCTTCAGCCTTACGCAACCCTGAAGGGCCCACATCAAGACTTAACCATGAGACCAGCAATGCCACCATGAATGCCGGAACCAGCGTATAGGCAACCAACCTCGCCTGGCTCATGCCACAGGCTATCATCACGGTCATTTCGTTTTGCACATAAAAACGGCCATAGGCTAACAGTACCCCCAGAAAGAAGGCTAGAGGTAGAATCAATTCCAGAAAACCGGGGAGACGATAACCAATAACAGCCAGCAGAATGCCAGCGTCCAATTCACCGGCTGCAGCCTGAGCAAGATATTTGACGAAACGGCCACTAATAATAACCATCAGCAACACGGTGCAAACAGCAAAGGTGGAGGACAACAAGTCACGAACGATATAACGAAAAATGAGCAATAGAAAAATTCCTGTTATGCTTCGCCGAACACAAATTTATAGTCAGACAATTATCCTGATTTACATCGAGTTTGTCTTGTTAAGTGTGTGCCCAAATCAACTATGTACTTGTTAACCCCTGGAGACACCATGGAATTTACTGCCGTCACCTGTAATTTACTTACCAAAAAAACCGATTGCCTGGTCATAGTACTTGGCAACAAAACAGCTAGCAGCACTACTCAGCAATCAAATTCAGAGCTATCAATAGACACCGCAACGGGCGGTTTGATCTCAAGATTACAAAAAAGTGGCGATATTAAAGAAACATTGGGCAGTTCTATACTAATTAACGAGCCAAAAGGGCTTTCGGCAACGCGACTACTCATTCTCAGCTGCGGCACCACTACATTGAATGAGCAATCATTTCTAGAACTCACCAAGCATCTGGCTGGCCAGCTCACCAAACTACCTATTAAGAACACCTGTGTTTCTTTAGAGGACGTGGAAGTAATCGGACGTGACGAGGCTTGGCAAGCGCAACAATTTTCGCGCAGCCTAGGTGAAGCCGTCTACCTCTTCAACCCGTTTAACCGCAAAGACAAAAAGCCCTCACCACTCAAACAAATTACTTTGGCACTATCATCACGAAAAGGGTTAAACACGCTAAAACAACAGCTCAATTTGGGCAATGCTATTGCCAATGGCGTCAACCTATCTCGCGAATTGGGTGATCTACCCGGCAATATCTGCACACCCTCTTATCTCGCAAACCAATCAAAGAAGCTTGCCAAGAAACACCCACGCCTCAGCTGTAAAGTACTCGATGAAAAACAAATGGCAGCACTTGGCATGCACTCACTACTCTCCGTTACTGCAGGAACAGAGCAACCGGCCAAGCTCATCGTACTCGAATACACGGGCACAAAAAAAGGCGACAAACCTATTGTACTTGTCGGCAAAGGGGTCACCTTTGATTCAGGTGGAATCAGCCTGAAACCCGGCGCGGGCATGGATGAGATGAAGTACGACATGTGCGGAGCTGCCAGTGTACTAGGAACATTTTCTGCTTTAGTTGATGCCAACCTTGCAATCAATGTGGTGGGAATTATTCCAACGGTAGAGAACATGCCCAGTGGAAAAGCCACAAAACCCGGCGATATAGTAAAAAGTATGTCAGGACAGACTATCGAAATTCTTAACACCGATGCAGAGGGCCGCCTTATCTTATGTGATGCTCTCACCTATGCTGGCCGGTTTAAACCAAAAAGTGTTATAGACATTGCCACTTTAACCGGCGCTTGTGTCATGGCGCTGGGAAGCCACGCGACAGGACTGCTGAGTAACGATGATGATCTAGCAGCAACATTAGAAACAGCTGGGCAAACCAGCGGTGATAGAGTTTGGCGCCTCCCCCTTTGGAATGAATACGACAAGCAACTAAAAAGTAACTTTGCCGACATGGCAAATATTGGCGGTCGCGAAGCCGGCACGATAACAGCCGCCTGCTTTCTGGGTCGCTTCACAAAAGACTATCACTGGGCGCATTTGGATATCGCAGGAACTGCCTGGAACAGTGGCGCAAATAAAGGCGCCACTGGACGTCCCGTGCCACTACTCACTCAATTCCTGATAGCACAGGCCACTGCATGACCAGCATTAATTTTTACCGTATTAACGGCAACTTTAATGATGCAATAAATCTTGCTTGCCAATTGACTGAAAAGGCCTTCCAGCAAGGTCTGACAGTCCTACTACATACACCTAAAAAAGATGTATCAGAACAACTAAGTACGCAGTTGTGGTCGTTTAAGCCCTCTTCATTTCTCCCGCACGAGTTAGAAGAGCTACCGACAGCGGCTCTATCCATTAGCCATCAAGACGACCCTGGAGAACATCATGGGCTACTGATTAATCTTGGAATTAGCACTCCAGGCTGGTTTTCTCGTTTTGAGAAAGTCATAGAAATTGTTTACGATGATCAGCAGGTTATTGAGCAAAAACGTGAGCGTTACGGCTTCTACCAAAAACGTGGTTACCCCCTGAAATATCATGACCTCACTAAGTCCAACTAATATTTTTACCAGATTAACCATTAAGTGTTATCGAACAGGTCTTATTTATGACTGACGAACCGAAAGATAAAAAAAGCACCTTGATCAATGAACTCGATTCATTGCGATACACGCTGAATAGCGGCCCAGAGTTTCAACATAACATACCAACACTCGATGAACTGTATGCCGATGATGATAGTTTTATGCACGACCCGGCTTTGAACGTCCCGATTCTCACTGATGCCTTAGAGGATGAACCAGCGTTTATTCAAAAAGTAGCTACGAAGGCTGAAGATTCCGCTTTGATGATAGAAAAACAGCGCGCAATGACAGAAGGGTTGGGTATTTTTGATAGAGGCCATCCATCGCCCTCCCTCTCCGCACCTCCTGAAATAGCAGCACCGACCACCCAGGCGGATGAACAAGACGCCATCAACATTAATGCACTTTGCAAAGAAACAGACTCTTCTGTCATCGAATTAGAACATGTATTGGATGAGCTGGTAGCCGAGCAACTCCCCAAACTAGAGCAACAACTTAGGGAGAAACTACGCCACGAGCTCGAAACTGGCCTAGCAACCCAAGCTAAATCAAACAAACCCACTTCAGATAACTAGCATCGGGAACAAGTCCGTCGACGAAGACATAACGTCCCTTTATAATTCCCGCCTTTGCACACTCCTACTATTTACCAGATAACCCTGATGACGTAGCAATTAACGTTACGTTAGCCAACAATCAAATGAGCGAACATGGAAAAGACTTACCGTCCCCAAGACATTGAAAGCCAGTGGTACCAAACCTGGGAAGAAAAAGGCTATTTCAAGCCATCCAATAATGGTGCGGATCCCTACTGCATCATGATCCCACCACCCAATGTCACCGGAAGCCTACACATGGGCCATGGCTTCCAGGAAGCCAT
Source organism: uncultured Porticoccus sp. (assembly GCA_963974675.1). GTDB lineage: Bacteria > Pseudomonadota > Gammaproteobacteria > Pseudomonadales > Porticoccaceae > Porticoccus. Next base: position 57,583 of record CAXBDQ010000001.1, read on the forward strand.
CATGGATGCCCTCATTCGCTACCATCGTATGAAAGGTAATAATACGCTATGGCAAGTGGGTACCGACCATGCCGGTATTGCTACCCAAATGGTGGTAGAACGGTTACTGGATGCTGACGGTGTCTCTCGCCATGATTTAGGTCGCGAGAAATTTATAGAAAAAGTCTGGGAGTGGAAAGAAGAGTCAGGCGGCGCCATTACTCGCCAACTTCGTCGACTAGGAGCCTCACCAGACTGGTCCCGTGAACGATTCACCATGGATGACGGCTTTTATGAAGCGGTCCAAGAGGCCTTTATTCGATTGTACGAAGACAATCTGATCTATCGGGGTAAACGGCTGGTCAATTGGGACCCTAAATTACATACTGCAATTTCTGACCTCGAGGTTATTGCTGAAGAAGAAAACGGCTACCTGTGGCATTTCAAATACCCACTATCTGATGGCACCGGCCATCTGACTGTCGCCACCACCCGCCCAGAAACCATGCTGGGTGATACCGCCGTTGCCGTTCACCCCGGCGATGCACGCTATCAACACCTCATTGGCAAAACCATTACCCTACCCTTAGCCAACCGTGAAATCCCAATTATTGCCGATGATTATGTGGATCGTGAATTTGGTACTGGTTGTGTGAAAATCACACCTGCCCACGATTTCAATGACTATGAAGTGGGTCAGCGGCACAACTTGGCCATGATCAATATATTTAATGATGATGCGCAACTAAACAGTAATGTACCTGAAGCCTATGTAGGCTTGGACAGAGTCGATGCCCGCAAACAAGTTGTCGCCGATTTGGATACCTTGGGCCTGCTGGACAAAGTAGATGAACACAAACTCAAAGTGCCCCGTGGTGACCGATCTGGCGTGGTCATCGAACCTTATTTGACTGATCAGTGGTATGTCAAAGCGGCACCACTGGCTGAAAAAGCCATTGCTGCGGTGGAAGGTGGCGATATCCAATTTGTGCCCAAGCAATACGAAAATATGTATTTCTCTTGGATGCGAGACATTCAAGACTGGTGCATTTCTCGCCAACTGTGGTGGGGACATCGGATCCCTGCTTGGTATGACGACAAAGGGAATGTCTATGTCGGACGCTCTGAGCAAGATGTTCGCGAGAAACATAACCTTGGCAACATCAATCTTAAACAGGATAACGATGTATTAGACACATGGTTCTCGTCCGGTCTTTGGAGCTTCGGGACACTGGGCTGGCCAGAGCCTACTGAATTCTTAAAAACATTCCACCCCACCAATGTACTGGTTACGGGGTTTGACATTATTTTCTTCTGGGTTGCCAGAATGATCATGATGACACTGTATTTTGTCGACGAAGTACCCTTTAAAACCGTCTACGTTCATGGCTTGGTTCGAGATAGCCACGGTCAAAAAATGTCCAAGTCCAAGGGCAACGTACTTGACCCCATCGACTTGATTGATGGTATTGAGCTAGAACCTCTAGTTGCTAAACGCACTGCAGGTATGATGGTGCCAAAACTTCGTGAGAAAATTGAAAAACAAACACGCAAAGAATTTGCCGATGGTATCGAGCCCTACGGTACAGATGCACTCCGCTATACCTACTATTCGCTGGCCTCCACTGGCCGGGATATTAATTTTGATGTAGGCCGTATCGAAGGTTTCCGTAACTTTTGTAACAAAATCTGGAATGCCGCTCGCTACGTCTTAATGAATACCGAAGATCAGGATTGCGGACAAAACAACGATGAAGGCTATGAGCTATCCCTAGCCGACCGCTGGATCATCAGCCGCCTTCAACAAGCAGAACAAACCGTCGCAGAATCTATTGCCAACTACCGCTTTGATTTGGCCTCACAGGCCATTTACGAGTTTGTCTGGAACGAATACTGCGATTGGTACTTGGAATTATCTAAACCTGTGTTGTGGGATGACAATGCTGACCCAGCCCTCAAAAAAGGAACTCGCCGCACGCTGATTCGTGTACTGGAAACGACCTTGAGAATGGCTCACCCACTCATGCCCTTTATCACCGAAGAAATCTGGCAGCAGATCAAAACTCTGGCAGGGGTCGAGGGTGATACGATCATGTTGCAACCCTACCCTGAGGCAGATCAAAACCGTGTAGACAATGAAGCAACCAGCGATATTGAATGGTTGAAAAGTGTCATTGTTGGAATTCGGAATATTCGCGGAGAAATGAATATTTCACCGGGAAAATTGTTACCCGTGTACTTCAGCAATGGCTCAGAAGAAGACCTGCGCCGCCTCAATGCCAACCGACAGTTCCTGGCCAAATTAGCTCACTTGGAGACCACAACCTGGCTCAAGCCAGGGGAAAAGGCACCCATGTCAGCTACGGCCCTCGTAGGGAATATGGAGATCCTCGTCCCCATGGCAGGCCTGATAGACAAAGATGCTGAGATTACCCGACTCAATAAAGAAACAGAAAAACTCCAGAAAGAAGTGGAGCGAGTTCAAGGCAAACTCAACAATGAAAAATTTGTCAGCAAGGCGCCAGCAGAAGTCGTTGCCAAAGAAAAAACACGGCTCACTGAAATGGAAAACACACTGGAAAAATTGGACCAGCAGAAAAAAACCATTTCTGAACTCTGACACGAACATTAGGTTAACAATCAAAAACGCCCACCTTTTAAAGTGGGCGTTTTAATCTGCTCCGCAGTATTATTTCAACGGTAAAACAATACTGGTATCAACCTACAATGAATGGCGAACAGCGTTATATTAGATAACTTTTTGGTAAAAAATCATCACATTGTCTATAGGCATACTTTTGCTTTCGACTAAAGACCAAGAGCTGGTTGATCATCACTCTCTTTTGCTGGCAATTCCAACTCCGCCTGACTGAAATCAGAAATATCATCTTCTTCAGCAGACACCACACAATTTCTGCCCCTTCTTTTAGCTTCATACATTGCCCTGTCAGCGGAACCCAGTGTTGCATATAAATCACCGCCCACTGTTTGAGCATCTACACCAAGGCTCATAGAAACTGCAATTTTTCCTGCTTTGGTGGAAAAATGCGTAGAGGCAATTTTATGGCGGATTTTTTCAGCCAAAACCTGGGCACCTTTTAAATTAGTGTCGACTAACAATAATAAAAACTCTTCACCGCCCCAGCGCACAATTAGGTCTTCTGAACGAACCAACGTATTAAGCGTTTTCGCAATTTCTTTTAGAACAAAATCGCCCACCTCATGTCCATATTCATCATTAATCTGTTTAAAATGATCAAGATCGCCAACCACCACGGCAAATGATTCTTTGCTTGCTCCACGTCTTTGTTCTGTTTCGCCAAGATATTGTTTAAAACCACGGCGATTTGCCAATCCTGTCAACTCATCTGTGCGAGCTTGTAAATTGAAGTTATCACTAACCTCCTCCAAACGCTGACGTGTCTGAAAACGGACCTGCTCTACGAGTAACGATATCCAAAACAGCACCAAATAAGCGAGTAAAAAACGATAACTTGTGTGTGCAGAGTAGTTTTTTGGCAAAGCCAAAAAATCAGGATATAGCAGTACAATCATGCTAACGAGAAAAACAGCAACAACGAGTATTCCTCCCTGTTTATACCCTAGCAAATAGAAAAAAAGTGGGAGCATCACAAGACACCAAAACATACCCGTTATTTCGGCATCACTGGTCATCAGCGAGAAAAAATATAGGAAAACCATCAGGACTAACGTGACACACAGACTGGTTTTGGATGTGATCAGCATGAGAATATAGCTGACAATTGCTAAGATCCCAACGGCCAGTGTTACCTGATTGCCCCAGTAAACCCCTGCGCCCTTGAACATATCCCATAGAGACAAGCCAATGATAACAATGGATCCCGTTAGCATCAAAATAGCAATAATCATCTCCTGACGATGAGCATCCTGCTCAACATCAGTACCTAAGTAGCGACGACAGGTTTTATCCAGCCACCCTAAAGGAAATTTTTTCATCCTTTCCATTTTTTGTTTTTCTCTTCCTTAAACTAACACAGAAAAAATCTACTAACAATTATTCTGGACGCATATGCGGGAAGAGCAGCACGTCGCGTATTGATGGCGAGTCAGTTAACAACATCACTAAACGGTCGATCCCAATTCCCTCTCCCGCTGTAGGCGGCAAACCATACTCCAATGCGCGTATATAATCTGCATCAAAATGCATGGCTTCATCATCACCGGCATCTTTCTCCGTCACCTGCTGCTGAAAACGTGCCGCCTGGTCTTCCGCATCATTGAGCTCAGAAAAGCCATTCGCTATTTCACGGCCGCCAACAAAAAACTCAAACCGGTCTGTTACGAATGCATTATTATCATTGCGACGAGCCAATGGAGAGACTTCTGTCGGGTACTCCGTAATAAAAGTGGGTTCATCTAAACGGTGTTCTACTGTCTTCTCAAAAATTTCAATCTGGACCTTACCCAAACCCCAGTTATCTTTTATGGTGATGTCCAAATGCTCCGCTATCTGGCGTGCAGCTGCTTCATCCGCCAAGGCTTCGGCGGTAATCTCCGGGTTGAAATGTAGAATCGAATCAAACACTGACAATCGATGAAAAGGTTTAGCAAAATCGTAAAATTTCTCCTGAACCACTTCACCTTCATCATTTTTCACGGTGCTTCTAACCTTGGAGCTACCCATCACCGATTCCGCTAATCGGCGTAACATGTCTTCTGTCAGGTTCATTAAATCGTTGTAATCTGAATAGGCTTGGTAGAATTCCAGCATTGTAAACTCAGGATTATGACGAGTAGAAAGCCCTTCATTACGGAAGTTGCGATTAATCTCATAAACCCGCTCAAAACCACCCACCACCAAACGCTTCAGGTATAACTCTGGTGCAATGCGCAGATACATATCAAGATCCAACGCATTATGATGGGTTACAAACGGCCGTGCTGCTGCACCACCCGGAATGGTCTGTAGCATGGGAGTTTCTACTTCCATGAAGTGATGGCCGTCAAGATAGCTACGAATAAAACTAACAACCTGTGTCCGCACCTTAAAGAGGTCACGCACTTCCGGGTTAACGATTAAATCTACATAGCGCTGACGGTAACGTATTTCCTGATCAGCAAGACCGTGATACTTATCGGGAAGCGGTCGCAATGCTTTAGTCAGAAGCTGGTACTGATCCATATTGACGTATAAATCACCTTTACCGGATTTATGCAGGGCACCAGTCACACCAACGATATCACCAAGATCCAAGCTCTTGGCAAAAGGACGAGCTTCTTTAGCCACATACAATTGGATGGTGCCGGACATGTCCTGGATCACCATAAAAGCACCACGGTTGCGGATCATTCGTCCAGCCACACTCACCTGATGATCCAATATTTCCAGCGCTTCCTTTAATTCCTCGCCATACTGGGCCTGCAAGTCGGCAGCCAGATCTTTTCGACGAAAGTCATTGGGAAAAGCACTACTATTATTGGCAACCGCCTGCTCGCGGATATCCGATAATTTGGCTCGGCGCTCGGCAATTAACTTGTTTTCATCTTGTTGCTGATCATTACTCATGAAATCCCCAATACTTTCTATTCTTACTCGCTATTCTTCCCGGCTGTTGTTCTTCCGAACGAGGCCCCGGACATGTATTTCTGAAGGTATATTTTAAACACCGGCCTTTAATGAAGCTTCGATAAACTGGTCCAAATCTCCATCCAATACTGCCTGGCAATTACTGGTCTGAATATTGGTACGCAAATCTTTGATTCTCTGGTCATCCAGTACATAAGATCGAATCTGACTACCCCATCCAATATCTGATTTGGTATCTTCCAAAGCCTGTGCTTCTTCCGATCGTTTCAGCATTTCTTGCTCGTACAGTTTGGCCCGCAACATCTTCCAAGCCTGATCCCGGTTTTTATGTTGCGAACGCTGACTCTGACACTCGGCAACAATACCTGTTGGCTCGTGGGTCAGACGTACGGCTGAATCGGTTTTGTTCACGTGCTGACCACCGGCCCCACTCGCTCGGTAGGTATCCGTTCGCACGTCTGCCGGATTAATATCAATGACAATATTCTCATCAATCTCCGGTGAGACAAAGACTGAACTAAAAGAGGTATGACGACGATTACCAGAATCAAAAGGTGATTTACGCACTAGGCGATGCACGCCTGTTTCAGTCCTTAACCAACCAAAGGCATACTCGCCCTCAAAACGGATAGTGGCACTTTTGATGCCAGCAACTTCACCCGCAGAGGCTTCTTCCAGCGTGGTTTTAAAACCCCTGGCTTCGCCCCAGCGCAGGTACATACGCAAAATCATTTCGGCCCAATCCTGGGCCTCGGTACCACCGGAACCCGATTGAATCTCCAGAAATGCATTGTTAGCATCAGTTTCACCAGAGAACATACGGCGGAATTCCAGTTTTTCCAACTGGGCCGACAGCTGGGCTAGCTCTCCCTCTATTTCCGTTACCGCATCAATATCCTCTTCCTCTGCGGCCATTTCTAACAACTCTCGGGAATCAGCAATACCCGAATCTAAGTTTTCGATGGTTTCTACTACCAACTCAAGGGATGCACGCTCACGACCCAGCTCCTGAGCTCGTTCTGGGTTATTCCAGACCTCAGAATCACCAAGCTCCAGCTCTACTTCAGTGAGACGATCTTTCTTGTTAGCGTAGTCAAAGATACCCCCTGAGCACGTCCGTACGCGACTGAAGGTCATCGAGAATATTTCTGATCGGGTTGATTTCCATTAACTGTTAGCACCAAGTGTTTTTAGAACAGGGGTATTAGAACAGGGGGCGAATTCTAGCGGAATCCGCCGCCCTTCTCTACCTACTTAGCGACTTACTTAACCAGCTAGCACCTAACCAAGCTGGTTCAAAACCCAACCAATAACAAGGATTTGCGGCACACTGACTAAGGGTAGGAACAAGGCAATTTTCCAAGACTTGGTCAGATCTCTAATCACCATCACTTCGGTATAGTCGGTAGCAACACCTGCCATCAAAAAGGTAAAGCCGTTACCCGGAGCTGCAGCACGGGTAAGAATATCCGCCGCAATAGGGGTAGATCCTTCAGAACACACCTCAATTATCGTGGCCGCCAACAGTGTCAGCAACAGGCCCATCACCGTCGGACCAAACAATGTTTGGTAGGTATCCATAGGTACAAAAGCACGAATAGCTGTTGCCAACACAATGCCAAAAAACAACCAGCGAAACACCATTTTAGAGTCTTTCAGGCCATCCTTAAGCACGGACGAAATACCAGCTGGGGTAATGCGAACGGATTTCCCTAACTGAACAATTTGCTGCCACAGGCTATCGCCATTGGTCATTTCACAGTGATTAGGGTTGGATGGCAAAGTACCTTTTGATACCAATCGATCAAAAATCAGTCCCGTCACCACGCCAACCGCCATAGATAACAACACAAATGTCAAAGTCCATCCGAAACCAATCAACGCCACCAAAATAATTGTCAAAGAGAGGGAGTTCCATGGACTGGCAATCAGGAAAGCCATTAACTGACCCAAGCTGGCGCCACGCTCGTAGAGTTTAGTGCCTACCATCAAAATTCCGTGGCTACACAAGTCCAATAGCACACCAGCAACCGTAGCGCGAACAATCCCCTTAAGCGTTCCACCCTGCCCTAATGCAGACATCACCAGGTCTCGAGGAATGCGCTCCAGTAAACCGACAAAAATAACAGCGGCAAGCAACCCCCACCACATACGGTTAATCAGCTCATAAACACCAGAGGTCATGACAATCAACCACTGCGGTAAATCTGGATGACCATCAACCAGCCAATAGAGCACATAGCAAACCAACACAATCGTCGCAAAAACCCACAACAGGTAATCTGGACGCTGTTTTTGTGGGTGGCACGAGCTCGCCCCACCGTTTGGAGTCACCTTGGATTCAGGTTCTTTATTACAGCAATCACTCATCTGTGCTTACGCCTGCTCTGCTGGCAACTGACTAATATCGAGCAGTTTGGATTATCATCAAGACACTGGACCAACAGCTCAGAGAGCCTTTTTTTCATCAACTTCAGTTCGATAATATGCGCATCAACATCCCTAACTTTTCCGTAACCAACCCGTGGACCTCAGTATTTCGACGGTTTGGGTTGGCCCACAAAGCCAGCAATTACGGAACGATTATGTGCAATGAGTCTTTTCACAAGGGTCACTATAAACCTTCAGCCCACAATATAGTCAAGGAAGTAAAACCACGATAAATGATGCATTTTCTCAGTATAAACATTTTATTCTAGAAAAAACTCTGAGAACGTCCCCATTCACTAGACATCTTTCCACTTAATATTACATCCCAAGCTGGGTTTTTGTTCGGCCGGTGCCGATACCCCTTCCAAGACAGCATCCAAAGCCTCCCGTAAATCCGCACCATTAACCAGTTCGTCATTACCTGGTTTTGAGCCGTCCAACCGGCCTCGATAGACGCAATTCAACTCATCATCAAACAGAAAAAAATCCGGGGTACAAACTGCCCTGTAGGCTTGAGCAACCTGCTGAGACTCATCAAAAAGATAATGAAAAAGAAATTTTTCACTAGTGGCCAATGCGACCATATTCTCTGGGCTATCTTCAGGATAACGAGAGACATCATTGCTGTTAATGGCAATTACTGCGACACCTTGAGGTAGGTAATCAGCCGATAGTTCCTTAATACCCTTGAGCACATGTTGCACATAGGGACAGTGGTTACACATGAACACTACCAGAGTAGCGAAAACCCCCTGCAGCTGCTCAAGCGACCAATTCTTGCCCGTCAACGGCTCCGGCAAATTAAACTCCGGCGCATGGGTTCCCAACGGCATCATTGTAGATTCGGTCAGGGCCATCGTTACCTCCTATAAGCATACAGTGTTCGTTGTAAACAAATCTCACAACAAGAACGAGGGCTACATTAAACCCCCACCTGTACTTCTTAATCCCTTAACAAACAGCAGAATACGCTATGCTTATAAGAATAGCAGTTCATTATCCCTGACAGCAAAGAACTCTGCTAAAATCCGCGCCTCTCAACCTTCGACTAGGGATGCCTAAGCATCCAAACTATCCATGAGCCTAATCCGTCTCGACGACATTTCCATTGAATTTGGTGATGTACCGCTACTAAGCCACGCCAACTTTACCGTAGAACCGGGAGAGCGAATCTGCCTGATTGGCCGCAACGGCGCGGGCAAGTCGACGCTACTGAAAATTATTACCGGGCAAATAAAAGCCGATCATGGTGAAATTCACTATCGCCAACACCTGCGCATCAGCCAACTGGAACAAGCCCTGCCTACGGCCATCGAGCGCAAGGTTTCCGATGTCGTAAGAGATGGGCTCGCCGATCAACAGGCATTGATTGACCAGTTCAATGAACTCGCCCAACAAACAATGGATAAACACGGCCTTAAAGAGCTGGAACAACTACAAGCTCAAATTGATGCAGGTGGCGGGTGGCAAGTAGACCAACAGGTTGAAACCATTATCAGCCAACTGGATTTACCCGCCAACAAAACCCTGGCAGAACTCTCTGGTGGTTGGCGGCGGCGGGTAGCTTTAGGTAAAGCGCTGGTCTCCAACCCCGATGTACTATTATTGGATGAACCTACCAACCACCTAGACATCAGTACTATCGAGTGGCTGGAACATAAAGTTCGCGGTTACCAAGGCAGTGTCATTTTTATTACCCACGACCGGAATTTCCTCCAAAAGCTGGCCACCCGTATTGTCGAAATTGACCTAGGCAACCTAATCAGCTGGCCCGGCAGCTTCCAGAATTACCTCGTTCTCAAAGAAAAGGCCGTAGAAGAAGAAGAAACTCGCCATGCTTTATTTGATAAAAGACTGGCCGAAGAAGAGGTGTGGATTCGCCAAGGTATTAAAGCCCGCCGCACCCGTAACGAAGGACGGGTACGCGCACTGGAAGCCATGCGGGACCAACGGGAACAACGAGCCAAACGTCAGGGAAAGGCCAAAATCAGCGTGGAAACCTCTGACAAATCGGGCCGAAAAGTGGTCGAAGCCCGCAGCATCAGCCATGGTTATGGCGGCGAACAGCTGATCAACAACATAAAAATCAAAATCAGGCGTGGCGATCGCATTGGTTTAATTGGCAATAACGGTGTGGGGAAATCCACCCTTTTGAAAATTCTACTGGGCCAAATTGAACCAGACGAAGGTTCCGTCAAGCTGGGCACCAATCTGGAAATTGGGTATTTCGACCAAATTCATCGCGAATTGGAAACCGATAAAACCATTGCCGAAAATGTCGGAAATGGTAAAGAATATATAAAAATTAATGGCAAAGATCGCCATATCATTGGCTATCTTCGTAATTTCTTGTTCGCCCCAAAACGCGCCATGACACCCGTGAGCGCGCTCTCCGGTGGCGAGCGAAACCGCGTACTATTAGCCAAACTGTTCTCCCAACCTAGCAACCTGTTAATACTCGATGAGCCAACCAATGACCTCGATGTAGAAATGCTCGAAGTTCTCGAAGAACAGCTCATGGAGTATCAAGGCACGTTGATTATCGTCAGTCACGATCGGGCATTTCTCGATAACGTGGTCACCAGCGTCCTGGTGTTTGAAGGAGACGGCCAAGTTCAAGAGTATATCGGCGGTTACAGCGACTGGGCTCGTCGTGGCAAAGAACTAAAAATAGCCGACACCCAAGATCACCCCTCCGGCCATATCGTCGATCACGATTCGACGCTCCATGCAAAAAAAGCCCCTACGGTGAAACTTAGTTACAAATTCCAACGCGAGCTCGACGCTCTGCCAGACCTGATCGACAAACTAGAAACAGAGTTAGCCGTGCTGCAAGAGCAAACAGCCGATCCAGATTTCTACAACAAACCTTTCACAGAAACCCAGCCAATATTAGACAGCCTGGAAGAAAAGCAACAGGCTTTAGATATGGCGGCAAACAGATGGGTCGAGTTAGAGGAAATGAAGGAATAAAGCCATTGTTCAACACAATGGCTATCTAGGTCCGCTATTCTAGGGAATAAAAATCTACAAATTTCTACAAACCCCTAGTCTACGTTAGCTTCCTGCGCAATTGCGCCTTAAGCATGGAATCAGTGCCATCAAGACATTCATCCTCTCTCAGCTCATGTTCATTTGAAAAAACGGCATCAAAATCCTGATTGTGCTTAGCCTCTTCAAACTGCTCCAGCGTCTGCTCCCCCTCAAAATGGGAATTTATAGACCAGTCACTCACGAACACCTTGTCACCCTCAATTCGAGTAACGACGATACCTTGTAGCGCTTGTGGAGTACTACCAACACACTCATCCTCATAGCCACTCAATGGTTGACTGGGTGCAACACCATAACTACCAATATCCAGAGGTGTCATTTGCATATTATTGTCTCCGCTGACTTGAAAGGTTAAACCAACAATCGGACTTCCATCTCAAAGACCGATGCCTGACCACAACAAGCCACATTCAGGCTGAAAACCTTGAACATCCATTTAAGAAGATCAGCACAACCCTAGCAAAAACTGCCGAAAGGCTTATAAAAAGTATAGACCATAATTATATCGAACTGAGCTTTATCTCACTCCCTTTAACTTTCTATTTGACTTTTTTACTCACTTTAACCCCGACACTTGAAACAGGAGCAAACCAATGCTGGGTGTGATTAACCATAGCAACCAACGACAGCATCACCGGAACCTCCACCAGCACCCCCACCACAGTCGCCAACGCCGCACCGGAATGTAAACCAAACAGAGAAATGGCCACAGCAACAGCTAACTCAAAGAAGTTAGAGGTACCAATAAGACTGGCAGGTCCTGCAATGTTATGGGGCAATTTCATGAACTTTGCCGCACCATAGGCCAGTACAAAAATGCCATAGGTTTGTATCAGTAACGGAATCGCGATCAACACGATGGTTTGTGGCTGGCTAATAATCGTTTCAGCTTGAAAACCAAACAGCAAGACCACAGTTGCCAGTAAACCAATGATGGACCATGGCTTCAGGTGATGAACAAATTCAGACAGCCGCTGATCACTTCCACCATCTCTGCCGTTTCGACTAACATGCGCTTCAAGTTTGTGTCGTGTAATGGCACCAGCAACCAACGGCAGCACCACATACAACACCACCGATAACAGCAACGTACCCCAAGGTACATGGATATCACTCACGCCCAATAAAAACGCAGTGATCGGCGCAAAAGCAAACACCATAATAATGTCGTTCACCGACACCTGCACCAACGTGTAGTTTGGATCGCCTTTTGTCAGCTGACTCCAGACAAACACCATCGCCGTGCAAGGCGCGACACCCAACAGAATCATCCCGGCGATATATTCATTGGCAGATTGAGGGTCAACCCAGTCGGCAAAAAAATACTTAAAGAACAACCAGCCCAAAGCCGCCATAGTAAAGGGCTTAACCAACCAGTTAATCACCAGCGTCAGCACCAATCCTTTGGGCCGTTTGCCCACATCTTTAATCGAGGCGAAATCAACCTGCACCATCATGGGGTAAATCATGATCCAGATTAAAACGGCCACCACTAGGTTCACATGGGCAAATTCAAGGCCTGCAATGAAGGCAAATGTGCCTGGAACAACATTCCCAAGAAAAACACCTGCCGCAATACACAAAGCCACCCAAAGTGACAGGTAACGTTCAAACAACCCCATTAACACCTCCTCAATAACACCTTATTTGTTCATACAAACACGCCAAACCAAGCCGAACATATGAAAAAACACATATACAAAGTTAAATTTTAGCAACAACTTGCTACACGATTAGGTCGATCACCCATACGGGACAAGTTGGCCAAATTTTCTTTCAAAAAAGCTTGGTTCGCTTCATTGGTCTGACGTAATACCGATGTAGCCCAGTCCGGTAACGTAGGATTAATCCGGTAATACACCCACTGCCCCTGCTTGCGATCAAGCAGTAACTCACACTGACGCAACTGAGCTAAATGCCGGGAAACCTTGGGCTGACTCTCAGCCAAAGCTTCAGTGAGCTCACACACACACAGCTCCCCTTCGTTCTCGATTAACATCAAGCATCGAAGCCGGGTTTCATCTGACAGACATTTATAAAATTGAATGGGATTCATGGGTCACAGCCATTAAATATCTGACATATCATATATATGATTTTTCACATATACAAGACCTGTATCGACTCAACAAATGGGTAATATAATAAACACCGGCCTTGAGCTGTACTTGGGATTACTTATTAACTACGGCAAGCGTTAACCTTGAAATACAAGTTAACTTATTCCTATCGTCGTATAGTTTTATTTCCCAAACTTGGGATTTTCTTCCGCGATAAACCTGCTCGGCTCTACCCGTTATAACACCTGACCGAACACCTCTTAAATGATTGGCATTCACTTCTTGTCCAACGCAGTAGTATTCGTCTGGATCTAGAGTCAACATTCCTCCGATAGACCCCAAAGATTCTGCTAATACAATATTTGCCCCTCCGTGCACCAGCTTATAAGGCTGGAATGTTCTTTTATCAGCAGGCATTGTTCCTTCAATATAATTATCACCAATATCGGTTATTTCAATCCCTATAAACTCTAATATTGTATCTTTACTCCAGCTATTTACTTCCTCTAGGCAAGGCTCTTTAAACCAGATACTCACTAATTACTCTCCGATTAATATTTGTGTAACGCCCAGAATCAATGGGACCGAACTCGATTGATTCTGCAACCGTTAAAACAAACAACCTAACACACAACCATAAAATTGATCAGAAAATAATCGTTACGACCCCTTTTATTTACCCTTTTATTTCCTGTATAAACAGCGCTTTGAGATAACAGAAGACCTTCACGGCTAGTGATACTGAATAAGCTCAATCTTGTAACCATCAGGGTCTTCAATAAAGGCAATGACTTCTTTCACTCCGGTTTCATCAACAGAATAAGTCATTGGGCCTGGGCCGCGTAATACGGTTACACCCAACTTCCCCAAGTGCGTACACGTTGCATAAATATCAGTTACTCCAAGGGCAACATGCCCATAGCGTGTGCCGTGCTGATAGGTGTTCTCATCCCAATTGTAGGTTAGCTCGATAACAGCATTTGATGCCTCATCGCCATAACCGATAAAAACCAAGGTGAAACGCCCTTCTGTGAAATTTTCTCGTCTTAGTTCTTTCATCCCTAGCGCATCACGATAAAACGCAATTGAGCGGTCAAGATCGCTTACACGAAACATGGTATAAAGCACGCGCGTCGGCAGGGTAGATAAACCATTTTGCGTTGGCATTTTTTCTTTCCTGTTGTGGGTAATTGCATGTGCACTATGTGTGCACATGCAATGCTTTCTATTAATCATTAACGGCTTCAGTTAAAGCTGAGTCTATAGCCGCTAGTAATAACAAACCCGCTAACTTTTCCGGCATGGAGAACGCGGGGAAATGCCCTGATTCTAAGTTATGGACTACCTCAACTTCCCAGTTGGCTATCATCCGATCCTGTAAGGCAGGCGTTGTTACTTTATCGAGCGTGGTGCGAATATACGTTTTAGGGACTGAACCAAAATTATTCTCGGTAACGGCAACTTTTGACATAAAGGGTTCAGTTGATTGCTTCTCGACGACCAACGGTAAAAAACGTTGAATTACACTTTCCGGCACATCATGAAAACCGGCAGATCGTAGTGTTTTTTCCGGTAAAGTTGCGTAGCTTTGATCTTCAGAAAAAATGATATTGGGAAGGAACTCACCGTTATCGCTTTGCATCGCTTCCAACACTGTTCCACCGTCTGCCAATAAAAAGGCGGCAACAAATACAAGTCTTTCAATGTTGGATGGGATTCTTTCCGCCACTTGCGATATCACTGAACCTGACATGCTATGACCAACCAAAATAACGGGCTCACTTAGCGATTGAATGACCTCAATCAATGTATCGATGTAATTAGCCATCGTCATATCGGCAATGGGTTGGATATTCGCGCCGTGACCCGGCAAATCAATGGCAGTCACTTCATGGCCCTGCGCTTCAAGTAAAGGAGAAATGTCCTCCCATGCCCGTGATTCTTCCCATGCACCATGCACTAAAATGTAATGACTCATAATTATCTCCCGGCGGGCTTTCGCCCATTTTTAATGTGATTAAAACTGATTAAGTTGAACAATTCTGTGGTGTTTAAGCCGCTTTGATATTCATCGCCGCTTGAATACCTGCCAGTGGTAATACTTGTCCGCCACCAGCCCAGCTACCTTCGGCAACTTCATAAAGCATTGCCCAATGATTAAGTCGACCTTCATAGGAACCAACAATGTCATCCACAATTTGACCAATTTCTGCGACTAGTGATGCTCTTGTTGATTCCGTCAGTGCGCCTTGAGGTGTAGTTACTGCAATGCGAAATGGAGGTTCTTCTAGATTTTCGCTACCGACATAGACCGACTCTTTTGGCTTATCGTCGTAATAGGCCCAGACTAAAGATTGCGCACCGGCATCATCGATGGGTGCCTTTTCAGCCCTGAGTACGGCGTTGGATATGCGAGATATAAAAGCGTCTTGTTCACTTTTATTAAGCGTATTCTGAGGTGCATTTACTTGAATTAATGGCATGATATTTCTCCTGATTTTTGTATTTCAAATTGGTTTCTTCCGTTGCTTATTTACACCACTTACTTGGAAGATGTATCCATAATAGAATGTTCATTTTAGGTATTAAATGTTCAATAATTAGCATTTACTGTGCATAATTGCACAACATGTTTTCTAAACATTTGGGGGCAAAGGATGAATTGGGACGACCTACGTTTTTTCCTTGCGTTGACCAGAGAAGGGACGGTTAGCGGTGCGGGAAGAGTACTAAAAGTGAAACATACGACTGTGGCTAGACGCATTTCTGCTTTAGAAGAACAGTTAGGTAGCCGATTATTTGACCGAACGGCCCACGGCTATACCATGACTCAAGTGGCAGAGAATCTGTATCCCCACGCATTGTCTATGGAAGAATTAGCGCAAGCAGCTGATCGAGAAGTGTTTGGCATGGATACGCAGTTAAGCGGTACTTTAAAATTGGCAGCCTCATATGACGTATTTACTCGTCTAATAACACCCAAATTGCATCAATTCACTGATAAGTACCCTGGTATAGATGTCGAACTTTCTTCATCTACAAGTTTGGCTGACTTAGCCAGCCGCCAGGCCGATATAGCCCTACGACTAACACCCCAACCTCCAGAATATTTAATCGGTCGAGAAATAGTTCCTTTGCGCCACGGTATATACGCCAGCGCTCGCTATCTGAAGAAAAAACGCAATACCGAGCGGCTAGTGCTTTGGGAACACGACCGATCAATGCCCGAATGGGTCAATGATCATTTTTCTGCAGCCCGAATTGTGGTTCGAACTAACGAGATCATGACCATGATGGAAGCCGTAAAAAATCACATGGGGATAGCCAGAATGCCATGTTATGTCGCCGATGCAGAACCAACTCTTCGCCGCATTGATGTCGCGCTTACACCCTCGAAATGGGGTGTATGGGTATTAAGCCATGTTGATTTGAGATCGACTGCAAGAGTTCGAGTATGCCGAGAGTTTTTGATTGATATTATCGAACAACAGCGCAGTTTGATTGAAGGTTCGGCATCCAAATATTATTGAATACTTGGTTATGTATTCGAATGAATGGAGACACTGTCTTTTCTCATTAAACATAACTGTTAATTAATAAGCCCGAAAGCCTATTAACTAAGAGGCTCCGTATCAGAGGAAAGTTGATGTTAAAAATCAGAACTTTTGACTTTAAAATCAAAAATTAGATGAGATATTAAGAGATGTAATTACTGACAAAACAAGTCTCCATGCAATGTTTTTAGTAAATTCTTAGGCAATTGATCATAATCGATAACCTCAAAAAATCAATGTGTTAGCATTTACTTTCCCTTGATACAAAGCCTGATCGCTTGTGATTTTGTAGGTTGGCAAACTGACTCCTCAAAACTAAATCCAGATGCCTGCTGTCACCAACCATGACAAAACAAATTTATTCCGAAGGCACCCAGACCAAGAATTTACTATCTGCCCTAATTCGTGAGAATTTCTTGCACCATTAGCTGCACTGACTCCCTGCCCTGCCACACATTAATATCCAGTTTATACACAAGCTGTACTTTTTTTGCCTGATGATTCGGCCAAACATCGGTATCGACATTAAAGGCAATGGCATCAATCATTTGTTTTTTTTGTTCATCAACTGCCAGCAGTAGCTTCAGATGTTTCTCACCCACAATGCGCTGTTGAACAATGAAAAAATCGCCCTGAAAGAGTGGCTCGGGGAAATGTTGCCCCCAGGGGCCAGCATCTCTGAGTAAGTGGCCGGTTTCCAGGCTTAATTCTTCCGGGCTGAGCTCGCCATCGGTGACGATTTCTGCTTCCAGGTCAGCGGGAGTGAGCTGTCGCTTTACTTCTGCATCGAAAGCCTCGGCAAATGCGGGGTAATGTTTTGCCTCTAGACTCAGGCCTGCCGCCATGGCATGACCGCCAAATTTACTGATTAACTCTGGGTGTGCAGTAGCAACGGCATCCAGAGCATCGCGAATATGTAGCCCCGGAATGGAGCGTGCAGAACCCTTATATTCTTTGTTTTCGCCCTCGCCTCCTGCATCGGCAAAGGCAATCACTGGGCGGTGTATTCGGTCTTTAATTCTTGAGGCCAGTAGCCCCACCACGCCCTGATGCCAATCGGGGTCAAATAAACAGAGGCCCCAAGGTAACGTTTGTTCATTGAGGTCTAATTTTTCCAGCATGGTCAGTCCTTCGCGCTGCATCCCGGCTTCGATAACGCGACGATCACGATTCAATTCATCCAGTTGTATTGCGTATTCACGGGCTAAGTACGTATCGGTTTCTAACAAGCACTCAATGCCGATACTCATATCATCGAGACGACCGGCTGCATTTAGCCTCGGCCCCACCGTAAAGCCTAAATCTGTGGCGACTAAACGCTGACAGTCTTTTCCGGCCAAATCCAACAATGCCTGAATACCCGGGCGGGTTTTACCTGCACGAATACGTTGTAATCCCTGATGTACTAACACCCGATTGGTTTGGTCCAGCGGGACCACGTCGGCCACTGTACCCAGTGCAACTAAGTCGAGCCACTCCGCCATGTTGGGCATGGCAATATTTTGAGCGTCAAACCAACCGGTTTCACGCAATCGGCTCCGTAGCGCGCTCAGTAGATAGAACACCACACCCACACCAGCGAGATTTTTACTGGGGAAATCACAACCATGCTGGTTGGGATTAACAATAGCATCAGCCTCGGGCAGAACCGCCCCGGGCAGATGGTGGTCGGTAATCAGTACTTTGATACCCGCGTTTTTAGCTGCCTTTACACCACTGACGCTAGAGATACCATTATCAACGGTAATAATCAGGTCCGGATTGCGCTGTTGGGCCAGCGCAACAATTTCAGGGGTAAGTCCGTAGCCAAATTCAAACCGGTTGGGCACAATAAAATCCATATGCTGCATACCCATGGCACGCAGGGCTAGCATTGTCAGTGCGGTGCTGGTGGCACCATCGGCATCAAAATCACCCACAATTAACACCGACTGCTGTTCTGTTAAGGCTTCCTCTAAAAGCCTGACGCCTTCGGACAGCCCCTGAAGTGAATCAGGACGAGGGAGTTTGGCCAACGTTCGCTCTAATTGGTCATCATTGCTAATACCCCGGCCAAGGTAAATCCGTTGCAGTAGCGGGGAGATATTTTCACTAAATTGACTGAGCTCTGGGTCTATTTGACGCTGGCTAATCTTGGGTCGGCTATGTGTTGACTGCATTAACATTATTCCTTTTCAAGCATTCCAGACTAGGCTAAATTCTGTTCTGTATTCTGTATTTTTGTTCAAGTCTAAGACACGCACCATTTCAATCTTTATACGATGCGCTATGATTGATCGCTGGCAATCGTAACATTTGCTGGGTAAGGCTGGATTACTGGTGAACGCTGCAACCATCTCGCTGTCGTAAACGGGCATGATGCATGCTCTCCAGTGGTAAATTCCCCAACATTGAGCCATTAATAAAAAATGGTAGTTTAACAGGAGTTCATATGGCGAATTACACAGCCCCTTTGTGCGATATACAGTTTGTTCTGGAAGACCTGCCCGATATCTATCGCCTCTACCAAAATCTGCGGGGGTATAAAGAAACGACACCCAGCCTTACCCGGGCTATATTTGAAGGTGACTTTCTAGTACCGACAATTAATACCGACAATAGCCGCAAGTAGTATTAATAATAAACCACAAGAAAATTTGAGAATGTCAGAACCTCAAACATCTGGAACCGATATGACCGAGAATCAAATATTCAAACACTGGACGTTAGAGTTGGATGCCGAAAACATTGCCTGGCTGGGCTTGAATCGGCAGGGTGAAACACTTAACTCGCTCAGTTCCCAGGTCATGCTGGAATTGACCACCCTACTGGGTGAGCTGGAAGCGAACCTCCCTCAAGGGCTGGTCATTTACTCGAAAAAAGCCAACGGGTTTATCGCCGGAGCCGACATTCGAGAGTTTGAACAACAAACGAATCAAACGGCAGCCAAGTTGGGTATTCAGCAGGCCCATGCCCTGTTTACACAACTGGAACAGCTCCCTTGCCCCACCGTCGCATCGATTCATGGCTTTTGTCTGGGCGGAGGCCTTGAATTGGCTCTGGCTTGCGATTATAGGGTAGCTCAGGACGGTGATAGCACCCGAATAGGCTTCCCCGAAATTCAATTGGGAATCTTTCCCGGTTTTGGTGGTACCGCTCGCAGCATTCGCCTGCTCGGGGGCCAAAAAGCATTAGAACTGATCCTGAACGCCCGAATGTTTAAAGCTCGTGCAGCGAAATCTATTGGCTTAATTGATCACGTGGTGCCTGAACATAGCAGCCTGAAATGGGCCGCTCGAAAGTTTATTATCAAACAACCTAAACCTCGTCGAGCCGGGAAACTGGAACGATTGAGCAGCTGCCCAGGCATACGTCATGTCATAGCAAAAATCATGGCACGACAAGTCGCCAAAAAGGCTCGCCCAGAGCATTATCCCGCACCCTATGCTCTCATTGATCTCTGGCGCACCGTCGGCGATAACTTTGAGGCTTTACTCGCTGGGGAGACTGAGGAGGTCAGCAAATTGCTGATGGGTAATACCTCTCGCAATCTGCGTCGGGTCTTTCGTCTGCAAGAGCAGTTAAAAGAGCTAGGGAGGCCCGACAGCCCTGACATAAACAACAGCACTTCTAACTGGAAGCCTCGACGCGTTCATGTTGTGGGTGCCGGTGTAATGGGCGGAGATATCGCCGCTTGGTGTGCCCTTAGTGGACTGGAGGTCACCCTTCAAGATCGCGAATATGACTTTATAGCGCCCGCATTGAAACGCGCAGAAACGCTGTTCAAAAAGAAGCTTAAGACACCAGCACGCATCCTCGCTGCGAAAAGCCGACTCATTGCGGATGTAGCCGGCGAAGGTATTGCCCGAGCAGATGTGATTATCGAGGCCATATTTGAGAACCTAGAAGCCAAACAACAACTCTTTATGGACGTGGAAAAAAAAGCCCGACCCGAGGCATTACTTGCCACCAATACGTCGGCGATTCCCCTGGCTGAAATTGCCGACGGACTTCAACAACCTAACCGTTTAATCGGACTGCATTTTTTTAACCCTGTGGAAAAAATGCCTCTCGTGGAAGTTGTCCGAGATATTCACACCAGTGAAACGTCTATCAAAAAGGGCTGTATATTCAGCAATTTGATTCGAAAGTATCCTCTCGTCGTTAAAAGTGCTCCCGGATTTTTGGTCAATCGTGTTTTAACCCCTTTTATGCTGGAAGCACTGAACCTTGCTGCAGAAGGCCACAGCATGGCAACCATTGATGAAGCTGCTAAGCTTTTTGGTATGCCCATGGGACCCATTGAGCTCGTCGACACTGTTGGGCTGGATGTTGCTGTCAGCGTCGCAGCCAAACTGGCCGCCGATAATACGCAAGCATTGGAGCGACTTCAGTCACTGATAGACCAAGGAAAACTCGGTAAAAAAACGGGCCAAGGTTTCTATAAATGGAAAAAAGGAAAACCGGTTAAAGGCAAACCCAGTGATCGCGTCGCACTGGATATTCTTGGTGAGCGCTTAATCGAACCAATGATAAAAGAGTGTCACCAATGCCTGGAAGATGACATCGTCGGCAGTGCTGATCTATTGGATGCAGGCGTTATTTTTGGTATCGGCTTTGCGCCGTTTAGAGGTGGGCCTTTGCACTATCAGCAACAATTTGAAACCCATTTTCATGAGGCTGCCTGCAATGATTAATTCTCACTTCATTCGCCCTGTTGTCATTGTCGCCGCCAGCCGCACCCCTTTTTGCAGAGCAGGGACTGCCTACGCCGATCTCACCAACATGGATATGCTGTCTACAGTCCTTCAAGGCCTGGTTGAACGGCATGAATTACAAGGCAAGCTCATTGATGAAGTGGTCGCTGGTGCAGTGACCACCCACTCGAAGGACTTTAACCTGGCGAGGGAAGCCGTGCTCAGTACGGACCTATCACCACGCACCCCAGGCATTACTCTCCAACAAGCCTGCGGCACAAGTCTGCAAGCTGCTTTTGGTATTGCCGCGAAAATTGCGACAGGCCAAATTGAATGCGGTATTGCTGCTGGCAGCGATAGTGCCAGCGATGCACCGATTGTCTTTTCACGCCGTTTTACCCAACGGTTAATAAAACTCTCCAAGGCCAAAAGCCTAAGACAAAAACTGTCTATATTTAAAGGCTTCAGCCCTTCGGAATTAGCCCCTGTGGTCCCCGCTATATCGGAACCACGCACAGGGCTCAGCATGGGTGAACACTGCGAATTGATGGCAAAGCAATGGGGTATTACTCGAGAAGCTCAGGATGAATTGGCTCAGGCTAGCCATAATCGTGCTGAGGCTGCCTATAACGCATGTTTCTATGATGATTTATTAATACCCTGCGCCGGAGTACTGAGAGACAACAATCTCCGTTATGACTTAACTGCCGAACGACTGGAGAGATTGAGTCCCTCCTTTGACCGCTCAGGAAAAGGCACCTTAACCGCTGGCAACAGCACCCCGCTCACCGATGGTGCTGCCGCTATTTTATTGGCCAGCGAAGAATGGGCCGAAGCCAACAACCTGACGGTACTCGCCAGAATTACTCAGATGGAAACTGCTGCCGTAGACTATGTGGCGGGGGAAGGGTTATTAATGGCTCCGACTATCGCCGTGGCCAATATGTTATGCAAGGCTGAGTTAAGCCTGCAAAGTTTTTCTCACTATGAAATCCACGAAGCCTTTGCCGCACAGGTGCTCTGCACACTTAAAGCCTGGGAATCTGAAGATTACTGCCAAAATAGATTGGGTCTGGAAAGAGCCCTTGGCACTATCGATCGCAATAAAATGAATCAGGTGGGCAGTAGCCTGGCACTGGGGCATCCTTTTGCTGCAACCGGCGCCAGAATTGCGGGAACCCTAGCAAAACAACTCAGTGAAGTAGAACGAGGCCGTGGATTAATTTCAATCTGTACGGCTGGCGGTATGGGAGTTGCAGCGATATTGGAAAAATAACGTCAGCTGTTACGTTCGCCGTAACCAACAATATTTAAATACCCGTGCTCAATCGCTATCTCAAGTGCATTCGTCGCTTTGACTAACTCGGTGAACTCTTCGCACCGTGTCTTGAGGCGCTCTATATTTGGACTCTTATCTGTTTGATTCTCAGCCAGACTCTTCAGTTCACTAAGGTAAGCGGCACGGGACTTCGCTACCATCTCCACAATGGGCTGGAGCTTAGCAAGATTGAGATCTTCTATCTATTATTGTTAATGATTGTTCTATTAACGTCATACCGATGTTTATCAAGCTCCAGCAACAATCGTTTATTTTGCTCAATAGTCATATCGCCCCCCCTTTTTAATCATTATCGGGCATTCATCCTATTAGAACACAGAGACAAGACCCTTCGCTTGTACCACTCACGTCTCGGCGCCTGCTTACAGTCGACTTAAAGCCTCTCTAGCAACTCAAGCAGGATTAACACTTGATTACGCACATTGCTGCTCAATCTCACCCATTACCGCTTCAATGGAAGCTCTATCATCTTGACTAAGCGGCGTCTTCCGCCAACGACCCGTACTCGGAATATGTTTTATCAATTTAGAGACAGCTTCTCTTACCTGCTCAAGCTCATCATTTTGATAACTCAAGAAAGAAAAATTTTCTGACTCATTTTGTGTATAACTTCCATCCAACACCTTTTGTAAAAAGGCTAGAAGATGTTTGCGCGCTTCGTTACTTATATCCATAGCGATTAATATCTAATACTCTTAGTAATAATTTTAATGTGCCTGATACCCAGCTCCACTAGAAGAATCCAAACGTTGCAGAATCGACCTCCTTTTAGACACCAAAACAGGACGCTGTAGTAACGAATAAACTGCTGATTTAAACCATGCTTTTCTAAGTGCCAGTACAACTGCATCGACCTACTTTAAAGTCAAAGCCTCGCCGTTAAAACGTATCCCCTGCCATCCGTGCTTGATAAAACTTCTTATGTTTTGATGATCATCACCATGGGGATTTTCCAACACATCTCTGCGGTAGTAATCACCAAAACAATTTAACGTTTGCTCTTCTGTTAGGTTGTTAATATGACCCAATGCAAAAATCTTGCAAGAACCATTATTCTGCCCAGCTACATTGGCAATCTCACCATTTTCAAAAGCGGTTTCTTGGAACACATAGTGTTCTTCAATGATAGACAAGGTGTTATCAAAAGTGACCGTTTCAGAAGCTTCCTTTAATTTTTTTAGGAATGCTGCAAGAGACATACGGTAATCCTTAGTACTTTATTGATAATTTATAGGGGGTGTTTTGAATCAAAGCACCCTGACAGTTCCCTATCTAGAGCATATCAAGGTCCATGATATTTAAAAGAAAAAACTAAAAGACACGGGGCTGCGAGCACGCCCCATATCAAAGCTTAACAAATATTATCGGCAATAAATTGATGTACCACACTCAAATCATTGGGCTGAACAGAATAACGTTCTTCCCGATCAAATAGATCTACCATGTGGTGTGGCAGTGCAGGGTCTTGGGCATAACCGGCTTTGCGTACGGCTTCAGGAAATTTAGCCGGATGTGCGGTGGCTAAACAAATCATCGGAATATCCTGACGGCGACGAGTTTTGCGCGCCGCTGCAACGCCAATGGCTGTGTGTGGATCTAGCAGATATTCTGTATTTTTCCAGACATCGGTAATCACCTGGACCATGGCATCATCATCCAGACGATAACTGGAGAATAACTCCCGAGCCTTAACCAATGCCGTGTCACTTAATGCCAATTTCCCGGTCTGCTTGAAGTTAGCCATGAGCTCATTAATGGCATTGCCATCACGGTCATAAAGGTCAAACAGCAGCCGTTCAAAATTACTGGAGACCATAATATCCATTGAGGGAGAAAGGCTGTGAACCAAACCTTGGAGGCTGTGATCATTGTTACTGATACAACGGTGCAAAATATCATTAGCATTAGTGGCTATCACTAACTGGTCGATGGGTAGGCCCATACGTTTTGCCAGATAACCCGCAAAGATATCACCAAAGTTTCCGGTCGGCACTGAGAATGCCACAGGGCGATGGGGCGCGCCTACGGCTAGTCCGGCATAAAAATAATAGACAATCTGGGCCATGATACGTGCCCAGTTAATTGAATTTACAGCAACAAGTTGGCGACCCTCAGGCAGAAATGACTGATCACCAAAGCTGCTTTTTACCATATTTTGGCAATCATCAAAATTGCCCTCTATGGCAATATTGAACACGTTCTTTTCTAACACAGTCGTCATCTGGCGGCGCTGTACTTCGGACACCCTGTTGTGTGGGTGAAGAATAAAGATATCGACATTATCGCTGTGACGGCAACCCTCGATGGCGGCTGATCCGGTATCACCAGAGGTGGCTCCCAGAATCACGACTCGCTGATCGCGCTTCTTCAGCACGTAGTCCAGCAGGTTGCCAAGAAATTGTAGGGCGAAGTCTTTGAATGCTAGGGTTGGCCCTTGAAACAATTCAAGAATAAATTCGTTGTGCGCAGTTTGTACCAACGGAGCAATAGCATCATGACGGAAAGTGCTGTAGGTCTTGTTGATCAGTTCACGTAGGTCGTCGTCAGGCACTTCTCCTGCCACAAAGGGCGACATGATGTTAAAGGCCAGATCCTGGTAAGGCAGCCCAGCCCATGAAGCAATTTCTTCTGCTGAAAACTGAGGTAACGTTTCTGGTACATAGAGACCACCGTCGCTGGCAAGGCCTGCCAATATAGCGTCTTCAAAAGACAATTTCGGAGCCTGACCACGGGTACTGATATATTTCACAATAATTCTCTGTTTATTTGTTGTCTTGCTTGTTCTATTAGTGACCAACACCCCTTTTACACGGGTGTTTAACCTAAGGATTCAACCCGAATTTTAACCACATTTCCTTCGGTGGAATCTAATGCTTGAATTTTTTCCACGGCGTCATCCAGGTATTTTTCTATAGCGCGGTTGGTAAGAATAATCAGCTGAACCCGATCTTTTCCTGCTTCCGGCTCTTTTTGAATAACCGCTTCAACGCTAATATTGGCATCACTTAACACCTGAGTGATTTTAGCGAGTACTCCGGGAACATCCAATGCATTGATCCGCAAATAATACGCCGTTTCTACTTCGCCAATGGGCAACACAGCAATATCTTTCAACTGATCAAGCTGAAAGCCCATATGAGGCACACGGTGCTCTGGGTCAGCTGACAGGGTCCTAGCCAGATCAACAATATCGGCAATCACCGAAGAGGCTGTTGGCTCAGCGCCAGCGCCAGGCCCATAATACAGCGTGGGACCAACAGCATCGCCCTTAACCAAGATAGCATTCATTACACCATCAACATTGGCGATAAGACGTTTTTCAGGTATCAGTGTTGGGTGAACACGGAGTTCTATACCGCCAGTGTTTCTTCTGGCTATACCCAAGTGCTTGATCCGATAGCCCAGCTGCTGTGCGTAGGTAACATCCTGAGGCTCGATCTTACTGATGCCCTCGGTGAAGACCTTATCAAATTGCAGGGGAATACCAAACGCCAAGGAAGCCAGAATAACAAGCTTATGAGCGGCATCAATGCCTTCCACATCGAAGGTAGGGTCAGCTTCGGCATAACCCAATGCCTGAGCTTCTTTTAGTACATCGGCAAAATCACGGCCTTTATCTCGCATTTCGGTGAGAATAAAGTTTCCGGTGCCGTTAATGATTCCCGCGAGCCATTCTATGCGATTGGCCGACAATCCTTCGCGAATAGCTTTAATGATAGGGATGCCACCAGCGACTGCAGCTTCAAAGGCAACGGTAACACCCTTTTCTTTGGCCGCAGCAAAAATTTCATTACCAAACTCAGCAATCAATGCCTTGTTGGCAGTGACAACGTGCTTGCCATTAGCAATGGCTTTCAATATCAATTCTTTAGCAACGGTGGTGCCGCCAATCAATTCCACCAGAATATCAATATCGGGATTTTCCGCGACGGCAAAAATATCTCGGGATACGCTGACATCGCCCAGATCACAATCCGGGTTATCACGTCGGGCTCCTACCTGACTGATGATAATCTGACAACCTGCTCGGGCGTTGATTTCTTTAGTGTTACGGCTCAGCACATTAACTGTACCGCTACCCACTGTTCCTAAACCACATATGCCAATCTTTACAGAATTCAATGTATTCGCCCTAGCGTTAAAGTGGGTGTTAATCATCTACCAATAGAATCTAGATATTAAGTACGCATACCCAATATCTATCAGAACACGTTGAGTGAAAAGTTGATCAACTTATGCTCTATAGGAGGGTCGCAACCTTAATAGTCGGCAAAGGTACTGTCAATGCGAGAACACCACTATCCACAACAGAAAATCGCTGAAAATATAGGGTCTTGCTCTGACAAAAAAACCAATAAAAAATATTGGGATGAAATACCTGCCCCCCATCTAAGTTGATGAAGATTACCGGTTTTAGTTAACCCCTATTATCTTTAACAATTCCTCGGCCGGGCGATAACCTGGCAACAATGTTCCATCTTCCATAATCAAAGCAGGCGTTCCTGTAACACCCACCTCCTGACCTAGAGAATATTGCGCGGCAACGGGATTATTTTCACAAATATTCTCAGGAATAGACCGACCGTTTTTTAGGATTGACAGTGCTTTTTGCTTATCCTTAGCACACCAGGCAGAGGCGATTTTTCGATAGGACTCTGAGTTAAGACCTGCTCTGGGATAAGCCAAATAACGTACTTCGACACCCGCCAGGGTCAATGCAGGCACTGACTCGTTGTGGAGTTTACGGCAGTAGTGACAATCCACATCCGTAAAGACATAAAGAATGGCCTTTGTTTCATCAGCGGCGGGAAAAACAATCGTATCGCCTCTGGAAACACCTGCCATTCGACTTTTTCGTATATTTGCAGCGGCTAAGTCCTTCACCGGCACAAAGAGCCCAGGGCGGGCGCGATACATATCACCGGCAACAATGTATTCACCTGTTTCTCCTACATAGAAAAATTGGGTGCCATTAACTCTAACCAGATAAAGCCCATTAATTGGCGTTGTTTCCACAGCACCCAATTTTAAATCGGGACGAGATGCTTTGAGTTTATCCGTAATAATTTTGGCCAGATCCACCGAAACTGGTTCGGCACTCACTGATGACAGTAATGCCGATGACAACAATAATGTCACCACTATAAAACCCATGATATTTTTGATCATAAACTAGTATCTCTTTTTTTATTTTCAGCCTTAGCCACTGCGCCAAGATCCAAAGCCATATATTTAGACATATAGGAGTCTATTTGATGGCAGTGGTTCCTCTCAACCACGGGGATGATGCTCGGCATGCAATGCTTTCATACGACTGCTCGCAATATGTGTATAAATTTGTGTGGTCGAGAGATCGCTATGCCCCAACAATAGTTGGACAACTCTCAAATCTGCTCCATGATTCAACAAGTGCGTTGCAAAAGCGTGACGCAGGGTATGCGGTGAGACCGGCTTATCAATTTCCGCTTGCTGCGCATGCCGCTTCAAACGATGCCAAAAGGTTTGCCGTGTCATTTGTTGTGCTCGTGTACTGGGGAATAGCACATCACTTTGCACTTGATTTAATAATAGGGGCCGCGCTTCTTTTGTATATTTTTCCAACCAACTCATGGACTCATCACCTAGGGGCACCAATCGTTCTTTGCTGCCCTTACCAAAAACTCGAACCACACCCTGACGAAGGTTTACCTGATGAAGTTTTAAACCCACCAACTCCGAGACTCTTAACCCCGTAGCATAAAGAACCTCCAACATAGTACGATCGCGCAAACCCAAACAATCTTCAACATCTGGAGCGGCCAACAAAGCTTCCACATCAGACTCCGTCAAACTTTTTGGTAGAGGCCGACCTAATTTTGGGTTATCCACTAAGGCCGTAGGATCCTCCTGAATCCGGTTTTCCCGTAATAAATGACGGTAAAACCCTCTCAAACAAGATAATTGCCGAGCCGTAGTGCGCGCAGTCAAACCTTGCTCAAAACGATGTGATAAAAACCACTGTAGATTCTGTCCTGATACGTCAAGAAGAGTAAGCTGCTGCGGCTCGAGCCAGGCTGCAAACCCTTTGAGATCTCGACCGTAAGAATCCAAGCTGTTTTGGCTTAACCCCTTCTCCACCCAGGTAGCATCCAGATAATTCTCAATAAGCAGCTGATCAGT
Organism: uncultured Porticoccus sp.; assembly: GCA_963974675.1. GTDB lineage: Bacteria > Pseudomonadota > Gammaproteobacteria > Pseudomonadales > Porticoccaceae > Porticoccus. The sequence goes on from CAXBDQ010000001.1 coordinate 86,403, forward strand.
ACTGTTAATAGTCATACTGTACTCTAACGGCGCAAGATACTATGGGCAATGAGCAGGGAAATATAAGCACCAACAAACCCATGACTTATGGCACAACGTTAACTATTTACGTCATCTATTTTTCTCCATAACTTTTCTCCATAAAAAAAGGGCACCAACAAAGTGGCACCCTTTTACTCAACTGCTCTCCTTAAAACTTATTAAGGAAAAGCTTAGCCAAGTTTTTCCTTAATACGCGCTGCCCGACCGGACAATTCACGCAAATAGTAAAGCTTGGCTTGACGAACATCACCACGACGCTTAACGGTAACGCTATCGACCAATGGGCTATAAGTCTGGAAAGTACGCTCAACACCAACACCATTGGATATTTTACGTACGGTGAAGGCTGAGTTCAGTGCGCGGTTACGCTTACCGATAACAATGCCTTCAAAGGCCTGTAGACGCTCACGAGTTCCTTCCTTTACTTTTACCTGAACGACAACGGTGTCGCCTGATGAAAACGGGGGTAGCTCTTTGGACATCTGCTCCGCTTCAATGGCGGCGATAATTGGGTTTTTACTGCTCATGGTTTGCTCCTCAGCTTTTATCTGTTGGTGGCATGCCACCTTTTTGAGTAGCGTCGTACTGAGAGGAAAACAATCTATTCGCTTTCATCAGCCGACTCTTTGACAACCTTGTCGAGTATTTCCTGTTGCTCTTCACTGAGCTTCAGACTTTTCAATAAATCCGGGCGTCTCTGCCAGGTTCTGCTCAATGACTGCTTCAGCCGCCATTGACGTATTTTTTCGTGATTGCCTGACAACAATACATCCGGCACTTTTAAGTTTTCGTACTGCTCTGGCCGTGTGTAATGAGGGCAATCCAACAACCCTTCGGCAAAGGAGTCCTGTCCCGCTGAATCCTCATGACCCAATGCACCCGGTAATTGTCGAATCAAAGCATCCAACATCACCATTGCGGGCAGCTCACCACCGCTGAGAACATAGTCACCAATAGACCATTCCTCATCCACTTCCAGCTGTATCAGCCGTTCATCTATACCTTCATAGCGGCCTGTGACCAATATTAGGTTTTGATGAGCAACCAAGGTTTTTACACCGCCTTGATCTAACACTCGGCCCTGAGGTGACAGATAAATCACCGTCGCCTTCTGACCAATCCATTCTCGAGCCTCATTAATTGACCGTCGAAGTGGTTCTATCATCATCACCATACCCGGGCCACCACCATAGGGTCTATGGTCTACCGACTGATGACGATCACTGGTATGAGCTCTGGGGTTAAACAGTGCCACATCCAATAAGCCCTGTTTAATTGCTCGACTGCTGATACCGTATTCAGTTAATGCAGCGAACATTTCAGGAAATAGTGTGACCAGGGCTACCTTCATTGCCACACTCCCCCTTATTACGTGTCCCCAGTATTGGGCAGCTCAGCTATTTGCTTTACTAACCTTCGCGAACCTTAGGAACTGAGTGTTAAAACTCGTTCATTCTTACCACTAAAAACCAGGGTCCCAATCAACCATGATTTCTTTGGCTTCAAGGTTAACGCCTAGTACAAATTGCTCTGTGTAGGGAATCAATCGCTCCGCACGATCGAGGCTCTCGCTATCGCCTTTGACCTCAAGCACATCGTTAGCGCCCGTTTCCATTAGACCGGTAACGACACCAAGCTGTACATCTCCCTGACAGGAAATAACCTTAAGGCCTTCAAGCTGGTGCCAGTAATAGTCACCTTGATCTAATTCTGGAAATTGCGATCTTTCAACGGCAACATCTTTCTGACAAAGCTGCCTGGCCACATCCCGATCATCAACACCAACAATATGAACCAGCAAACCTTTGCTTGTGGCACGATACTGATCGATCTCAATCTCTCGCCAGCCATCTGACGTTTTCAACCACCACGGTGGGTACTGAAAGATATTTTCAGCGTGCTCGGTAGAAGAGTAGATTCTCACCCAGCCTTTAACACCATGAACCGTGGTAATACGACCGACAAAAACAGGGTCAACCGGAACGGAGCTGACAGGGATAGGATCGGTAGAACTCATCTCAGCCAAACAACGCTCTCAATCTAGTCGGTGCCATTAACCTAAATTAGGCAGCAGCAGATGCTTCTTTCACCAATTGTGAAACGCGATCGGACATGCCTGCACCTTCACCAACCCAGTGCTGAATACGATCAACGTCAACACGCAGACGCTCTTCCTGTCCACGAGCAACGGGGTTGAAAAAACCAATGCGCTCTATATAGCGACCATCACGAGACTTACGACTGTCAGTGACATGAATATGATAAAATGGGCGCTTTTTAGAGCCACCACGAGCCAAACGAATTGTTACCATGAAGCTTCTCTTCTTTATTAACTGTCTCAAATTACCGGCTGCCATCCCCATTTTTGGGACATAGCAGAATGCACGACAATAGCCGGGCATCTTCGAAGGCGCGGGATTATATCCAAAACATCTCGGTGTGTATAGCTTACAAACAGCCCTGAAACTGGATTAAATAGTCTTTTCAGGCAAACTCAAAAAGGAAATCTCCCACCACCTGGAGGAAGCCCGCCCGGCGGCATGCCCCCACCCGGCATACCACCGGCCATTCCCTGCATCATGCGCTGCATGCCCTTACCCTTCATTTTCTTCATCATCTTGCCCATCTGCTTGTGTTGCTTAAGCAGACGATTGAGATCCTGAAGCGTGGTGCCAGAGCCCACCGTAATCCGGCGCTTACGGGAACCGTTGAGGATGTCTGGATTACTTCGTTCAGAGGGTGTCATAGAATTGATAATGGACTCCATCCGGGAAAATTGTTTACCCATATCAGACTTTTCAACCATTTGAGCCATATTACCCATACCCGGCAGCTTTTCCATCATGCTGGAGAAACCGCCCATATTATTCATTTGTTGCAGCTGATCACGCAGATCATTCAGGTCAAACTTCTTGCCCTTGGCAACTTTTTTGGCCAACTGCTCGGCTTTCTTCCGATCAACTTTTTGCTCCACCTCCTCGATTAGCGACATCACATCGCCCATACCGAGAATCCGTGATGCGATACGCTCTGGATGGAATGGCTCGAGGGCGTCAGTCTTCTCACCCACACCCAAGAACTTAATCGGCTTACCCGTCACCTGCCGGACTGATAATGCGGCTCCACCACGCGCATCGCCATCGACCTTGGTCAGAATTATCCCCGTCAGCGGCAGCGCCTCTTTAAAGGCTTTAGCGGTAACCACCGCATCCTGACCAATCATGGCGTCGATAACAAATAAGGTTTCTATAGGATTAACGGCCTTATGAAGCTGCTGAATTTCCTTCATCAGCTCTTCATCTATATGAAGTCGGCCAGCTGTATCAACCAGCAATACATCCATAAATTTGGTTTTTGCCGACTGCACAGCACTCAGAGCGATATCAACCGGATTTTGGTCAGTAGAGCTTGGAAAGAATTCCACACCCACTTCAGCAGCTAATGTTTCCAACTGCTTAATCGCAGCAGGCCGGTACACATCCGCACTCACTACCATGACTTTTTTCTTGTGACGCTCAGTGAGGAATTTGGCTAACTTGGCAACAGAGGTCGTTTTACCAGCACCTTGCAAGCCGGCCATCAATATCACAGCAGGAGGCTGGGCTGCTAAATTAAGCTCCTCATTACTGTCACCCATGACATGCTCAAGTTCGTCTTGAACAATTTTAAGGAATTGCTGCCCAGGGTTAAGACTTTGGCTAACCTCTTGCCCTAAGGCGCGCTGCTTTACGCCTTCAACAAAGGTTTTAACGACCGGCAGTGCCACATCGGCTTCCAGTAGAGCCATACGTACTTCACGCAAGGTTTCCTGAATATTCTCGTCGGTGAGACTCGCCTTGCCAGAGATTTTTTTCAGAGAGTGGGATAAACGGTCACTCAGATTTTCAAACATAGCCATGGGAATTCTGTCGTCATAATGTCAATTTAGGAGATGGAGAGTATACCTGAAAGCACAGAATGGAATCCAAGCTGCTTCTATACCTTATTCATGATTTTTGTGAACACTCGCCAACAATTCGTGGTAATAAAGGTTAATTCGCTAGTGAATTGGAAGAAGGTTGATAGCGAGCTCTTTTCGCCTAGCAGTATCTGTGACACACTTTATCCATAAAACAAGCTATCTCTGAAACATACTGCCCCTAAAATAGGTTATCTTTACAGTAAGTGGTCGCCATCAACGAATAACACATTTATGTTAAGTGCCATTGCAGCTATCGCCCTTTATCTTTGCGCAACCTTTTATCAGGTTTTGCAACTTCGAAAGCATCCTGAATTAAAGGTTGCTTCGTTACAGCTGGTCGCGGCCATCGCCGTGGCTTTGCATGGTTATGCCAGCATGCAATGGGTCTTTACTGATAAAGGGTTGGATTTTGGGCTGCTCCCAATGACCACCGTAATTGTATTTGTCATCAACCTTATTGTGCTAATTAGCAGTGTTCGCAAACCGGTGCACAACCTCTTTCTTGTACTGTTCCCGCTCGCCATATTTACCCTTGCGGCAACGATATTCATTGGTAGTACCGGAACGCTGTGGGCCTCCGTGTCCGCACCAATCGGCGCTCATATCTTTATCTCAATTCTGGCCTACAGCCTGATCACTATTGCCGCTTTCCAAGCTTTATTGCTCGCTTTACAGAACTGGCGTCTGCGCCATAAACGACTAGGCCACTTTCTGCGAACAATACCGCCGCTACAAACCATGGAATCTCTTTTATTTGAAGTACTGTGGGCCGGATTTGGACTGCTCACCTTATCTCTAGCGACGGGATTTCTATTTTTTGAGGATTTTTTTGCTCAGCATCTAGCTCATAAAACAGTATTTTCACTCTTCGCCTGGGTATTCTTTGCCATTCTACTGTGGGGTCGCCACGTGAAAGGTTGGCGAGGAAACACTGCTATTCGCTGGACGTTAATTGGCTTCAGCGCAATGGCTCTTGCCTACTGGGGAAGTAAGTTTGTCTTTGAAGTAATTATTGGCACCTAACCCAACCAATACCCTTAATCTCTGGACGTTCTCGTTCAAACAATAGAGTCCAAAATACAAGGAAGTTGGTATCAAGAAGACTTGCCAATTACAGCAAACTTCTTCACCATGTCCGACCCAATAAAAATATGAGGTTTTTCCTCCTTTGGACGTTGCTCCTCTCTGGCTGCTATTCAGTATACTTGGCGGCCTACTTTTATTATCGGCATTCTTTTCCAGCTCTGAAACGGCCATGATGTCTTTGAACCGTTATCGGCTGAAACATCTGCGCAAAAAACATCGTGGCGCCCGCCAAGCATATAAACTCTTAAAACGACCCGATCGACTTATTGGTATTATTTTAATTGGCAATAATTTAGTCAACATCCTCGCCTCAGCTATCGCTACTGTCGTTGCTATACGCCTCTATGGTGATGCAGGTATATTTATAGCCACGTTACTACTTACCCTCGCAATACTTATCTTTTCTGAAGTTACACCGAAAACCGTTGCCGCTCTGCACCCAGAGGGCATCGCATTCACTGCGAGCTATATTCTTCTACCACTTTTGACCCTGTTTTACCCTTTCGTATGGTTGGTTAATCACGTATCCAACGGCTTGCTTAGAATGCTTGGGATTAACACCAACAAGGGCCGGGATGACGGCCTTAGTAAAGATGAAATTCGCACGGTGGTGGATGTCTCCAGCCGAAAAATACCTGAACACCAAGACATGCTCATCAATATTTTGGATCTGGAAAAAGTGAGCGTGAATGACATCATGGTGCCCCGAAATGAGATAATAGGGTTAAACCTAGATGAAGATATCGACGCCCTACTAAATACCATCATCAATTGCGGCTATACCCGCCTGCCGGTTTACCGAGGCAACATCAATCAGGTTGAAGGTTTTCTTCATATGAAAAATGTTGCCCGACTATTACGTAGCGGCGGGGAAGGCTTAACCAAAGAAGCCATCAAACGATTTTCTCGTGAACCCTATTTTGTACCGGAAAACACCCCGCTGAACAAACAGCTATTAAACTTCCGTCTTGTTCGCCGACGACTTGGCTTGGTGGTGGATGAATATGGTGAGGTTGAAGGACTTGTCACCCTAGAAGATATTCTTGAAGAAATTGTGGGTGATTTCACCACAAACAAAGCAGAGGATGAACAGGAAGAAATTGTTGAACTTGAACACAAAATGTTTGAAATTGACGGTTCTGCAACAATTCGAGACATCAACAAAGCCAACGACTGGAATCTTCCAACAGATGGCCCAAAAACAATTAACGGGCTAGTTTTAGAGTATCTAGAAAACATTCCTGACGGCAACGTCACCTTCACCATAGGGCATTATCGCTTTGAAACCTTAACACTAAGCGGCAAGAAAATAGCTAGGCTCAAAGTGAAACGCTTACTAATAGATAACGGCTCCAATAAAGACGAGGACGATGACGAGGACGAAGAGGAAAACTAACAACCAGGGTTAAACATAAACCGTTTCAATTATCACCCGCCAAACATACACCCCATTATGCAAAAGGGTTGTTCTTTCTAGACCGTTCAGCTGATTTTGCAATCACATCCATACGCTCATCATCCTCCATCAACAACCACTCTCTAATCTCCTTTGCAGTACGATAACAACCAATACAAAGCTCTTCCTCATTCATTGAGCAAATTGAAACGCAGGGGGATGGGACAATACCAGTCATATTTTTTCCAATAATGGTGGTCAATACTAGCCACCTTGATAGTGGCTACTATGTTGTTAATGATAATTTCAATGAAATGAACACTAAGTTTTTCAAATTATCGAACGAATTGACCATAGGTTCAACCACTCACAACTTCAGACAAGTTTAAAATCTGACTCCTAGTCGTCAATATCAAGCCTTAAGTCAACCCTATCGGGATAATGGAGCTCAATACCCGCATTAAGTGTTAAATTGAGAAAATCTGTTAAAACAACCAAGGAAAACCCCCAAATCCGATAGCCCTGGTAAATATAACAGGGCATTCTCAATCTGTAATCGGGGCCAGTAAAACGGTCCACCACCAAATTAGATCGGTCCAAAAGGTACCGCAGTGGCACATCAAATACTGCATCTAACTCATCAGGATTAGCCCTAAGAGACAAACCAGGAGGGATCACGCCCACATAGGGCCTGACTCGCATACTGTGACGAGAGAAGTTAGCAGGAAGGCTACCAATCACCTGAACACTGCTTGGATGTAAACCAATTTCTTCCTCCGTTTCACGAAGAGCTGTCATTAATAAATCTGTGTCATTCTCCTCCCATTTCCCGCCAGGGAACGCAACTTCCCCTCGATGAGAGTTCAGGTGTTCAGCACGCTTCGTCAGAATAATTTTTGGATCATCAGGATCATTCACTAACGCCAACAAAATGGCAGCCTCCCCCATTTCGTCATCGACAGGCAATGATCGTTCAACCGGCAAGCATGCCAATTGCTCTGTAATCAACCTCAACATAACTATCTCACCCTACGTTTATATATATACTGACGCTATCAACAAATTTTTCAATATTACAGTGTGATTTATGAAGTTTTGTAGTCAATGCGGCAACCCCGTAAACTTGAAAATACCAGATGGTGATAACCGCGAACGGCACGTTTGCGACCACTGCGATACGATCCACTACCAGAATCCACGCATTATTGCTGGATGTATACCAATTTTAGATGACAAGGTGTTGTTATGCCGGAGAGCTATTGAGCCACGTTTAGGACTATGGACCCTGCCTGCTGGATTCATGGAGAACGGAGAAACCTCCCTACAAGGCGCACTACGAGAATGTGAGGAGGAAGCCAATGCCCGCATTGACAACCCAAGGCTTAGTGGTATTTTTGATATCCCCCATATCAATCAAGTTTACATGTTTTACCGGGGAGCAATGAGCGACGCCAACTTTAGCCCCGGCATTGAATCTTTAGAAGTTGCTCTATTTTATGAACACGAAATTCCTTGGCACGAGCTTGCTTTTCCCGTTATAGAACTCGCACTTCGCCACCACTTTGAAGATGTGAAAGCGAGCCGAGTTGAAGTAAGAACAGGCACCATTACTCGATCCTGGAAAAATTTGAAAAGCTAACACCTAGGACTTCAGAGAGGAATCTTCACCAACTGCAATACATCATAGGCGGGTTCTTCATAGGGGTGGGCCTCCAATAAAGCGTGAATGGCATCCCGAATCAACTCATCCTGACAAACCAACTCAACACGGTATTCCCTTACTTGCTCCAATAGGTTTTCTTTACCCTGAAAAGGTGAACTCCCAGGCAAAGGGCGAAATTGCCCATCACCTAACACTTGCCAGCAGCATTGATCGTAATGTCCAACTCGGCCAGCACCAGCCTCAAATACGAGCCTCTTAACCACCTCCAAATGACTTTCTGGGACAAAAAATACTAATTTATACATATGGGCTCTCCTCTTATCCTCTATGCCGTTACAGACAGCTACCCTTACCTTTTTAACAATAAAATTTCGATGATACTTTCAGGGCGGATTCTCAATGGACAGTAAGCGCATTTCCTCAAAAATAAAACATTAAATTTGCTGCCACTACCCAACCAACCCTATTTTCATAAAACCGCTCATATAGCGGCTAAACCAGGCGATCCAGGTAAAAAATTCTTCGATTATTCTGAATTAATTAATACCCCGACAAACAACATATTCCTCTCTATGGTTATTGCTTCTTCTTACAATATAATTGATAATGATTATCATTTGTACGCGGAGATATCCACGGTTTATCCCTATGAATATGCCCTTTAACCAGCTGCAAGTGGGCGACAAAGCCCGAGTCAATGACTTCAAGGATGTTCCTGAGTCTTACAGGAATAGACTAATGAGTCTGGGCTTAACACCTGGCACACCTTTTTTAGTACAACACCGCGCACCGTTGGGAGATCCAGTAGCCATCCTTGTGCGAGGGTTCCGACTAAGCCTCAGAAGCCATGAAGCAGCGGGGCTATTGGTAGACAAATTATGAGCCAAGAATTCACTATTGCCTTAGTGGGCAACCCTAACTGCGGCAAAACCACACTCTTCAACGCCCTTACCGGCACCCACCAAAAAGTGGGCAACTGGCCTGGTGTTACTGTAGAACAAAAGATTGGTCATTTTAAGCATGCCGGCGCCAACTTTAAGTTAGTAGACCTACCTGGTACCTACTCGCTGCATATTTCCTGTGAAGACGACTCCATAGACCAGCAAATTGCTCAACAGTTTATCTTAGAAAACAGTGCCGACCTGATCATCAATATCATTGACGCCTCAAGTCTCGAGCGTGGCCTTTACCTAACCACACAATTAATGGATGCAGGCGTTCCGCTGGTTGTTGCACTGAACATGATGGATGTCGCTGATCAGAATGGTATCCATATAGATCCCTACGAACTTTCGGAAAAAATTGGTTTTCCCGTGGTTTCACTGGTAGCCAGCCGAAGTGAAGGTATAGGAACGCTAATTGATGTGGCCAGCAATTACCTTCATAAGGATCACCTCCGCCCCCACCCCGTCACCGTATCCGAGCCACTTGAGAATACGGCGACAAACATTCTATCCTTAATCAATCAACACGCTTCAGACTCATCCAAGCTTCAAGCAATGGCTGTTATGGAACGAGATGCAGCAGTGCTATCTCAGTTCCCCGAAGACCTACAGCTACAGATGACTAACGAAGTAGATCTACTTGAGACACAACTGGCATCCAGTGCTGCGGACACCATCATTACCGATCGGTACCACTGGATTAATAAAATTACGGCCGATGCTGTCCACTATGACACTCAAACTAAAAAATCAATATCCGATTACCTAGATGCTGTACTGCTAAACCGCTATCTTGCCTTTCCCGCATTTCTTGGGGTGATGTACCTGATGTTTATGATGACCATCAATTTTGGTGGTGCTTTTATTGATTTCTTTGATATGACGGCAGGAGCAATTTTTGTTGAGCTTCCCCGACAAATACTCACAGCCCTGCATTTCCCTCAATGGCTAGTAACGTTTATAGCGGATGGTGCAGGGGGAGGCATACAGTTGGTAGCCAGCTTCTTGCCCGTAATAGGAACACTGTTCTTATTCCAGACCTTTCTGGAAGACTCGGGCTATATGGCCCGCGCTGCGTTCATTCTTGATCGTTTAATGCGCAGTCTCGGATTACCAGGCAAATCGTTTGTTCCATTAGTGGTGGGCTTTGGCTGTAATGTACCCTCAGTTATGGCCAGTCGTACGCTGGATACGCACCAAGATCGCTTACTCACAACGCTAATGGCTCCCTTTATGTCCTGTGGTGCTAGGCTGACAGTTTACATCCTATTTGCCACCGCCTTTTTTACCGAAAATGGCCAGAACGTAGTCTTCGGTCTGTACGTTATAGGCATTGCTCTTGCTATGCTAACCGGCTTATTAGTCCGCCGAAAAATGCTGAGCAGAGATATCGCACCATTTATTATGGAGCTACCTAACTACCATACCCCCACACTGAGAGGGCTTCTCATTCATACATGGCATCGACTTCATGGTTTTATGATGCGTGCGGGGAAGGCCATTGTAATCGTGGTAATCGTTCTAAATTTTGTAAATTCTATCGGCACTGATGGCAGCTTCAATAATGAAAACACCGAACGCTCATTACTCTCTGCCATTGGCAAAACGATCACCCCAATTTTTGAACCTCTCGGCGTAAAAGAAGAAAACTGGCCCGCTACCGTAGGTCTTTTCAGTGGTATCTTTGCCAAAGAAGTGGTCGTAGGCACTCTGGATGCGCTTTATTCCGATATGGCTAGAAATGAAAATGGTCACGAACCTAATGCGCCAGTCAATATTGGCGACATGCTTTTTGAAGCCGTGGCTACAATCCCAGCAAACCTTGCTGAAGTGAATACTATGTGGGGAGATCCCTTAGGACTTAATGTCGGTGATTTGGCAAACCAGGAAGCCTCGGCTGCAGCACAACATGTAGAAGTCTCAACGATCACATTAATGCAGCAGTTATTTGAAGGTCCTTTGGCAGCCTTTTGTTACATCCTTTTTATTCTTCTTTATATGCCCTGTGTCGCAACATTAGGGGCTATCTACAAGGAGGCTGGAGGTACCTGGGCCTTTTTCTCAGCCACTTGGAACACTTTATTAGCCTACTCCGTGGCTGTTATCGTCTATCAGTTAGGCACCCTACCTGCACACCCCCAGCAATCACTATTATGGACCGGAGCCATGATTTTAATGATGGCTATTGGTTACCTGTTACTCATGCAACTCGGTAAAAATCAGGCCAAACATGACAACCTAATACCGGCAGTTAACCTGTATTAGGGGAAATTTTTGAACTTGTCTGCACCGCTAAAAATCGCAGAGGCCTTTGGCCAAGAAAGAAAATGTTAGATCTTAGAAGCAACCAAATTTGGTTGCTTTTCATAAACAAAATACTGTTTATAGGAAGATTAAGAGCGGGGAAATTTTTCGATGGCACGTAACAACTGACGACAAGTAATTTGCCCCACCAACTTGCCATCCTGAACCACAGGACAGCGGCGGAATCTTCGCTTCAACATGTCTTGCGCCACATCCACAATATCTGCATGAGGTGACACTGAATAAATATCCGTGGACATAAAATCCTTCACCAAACCGACACTCGTCTCATCGTTATACATAGCACTGAGGATTGCCTCCAAGCAATCCATTTCTGAAAGTACTCCCAGCAAATGATTCTCGTCATCTACCACACAGACACCTGAAATTTTGTACTCAAGAATCGCTTCAACAGCATCAAAAAGATCGGCATCAGCCTTAACTTTAACTGGGTTAGAAAGCATGTAATCTTTGAGTTCTACGGAGTGCAACATAAATAAAGGCCTTTTTTATTTTTTACCTACTTTGAGAATACAAAACATCCCAATAAGAGCAAGTAATAATTGTTAAAAAAATTCACCGATATACACCATGATTGGCTGGGGAAAAATACCAAGCCAGACAACCAGTACCACAAGCAATAAGGCTACTGACTCACCCAACCATAGGATCGCACTGCCAGTAGTCTTATTATCTTCCTGAAGTGTCATGACATAAATTATTCTCAAGTAGTAGTAAATACCAACGGCGCTCCCGAGAATGAGCGCGCCTAACAATATCCAAAGCGCGCCCTCAATGCCTGAAGCGAACACATACAACTTGCCAATGAAGCCTGCTGTCAGGGGGATCCCAGCGAGAGACAACAATGATAGCGTTAACAAACCCGCCAACAAAGGACGCCGCCAAAATAACCCCGTAAGATCCGCCACCCCCTGTTTCTCGCCTTCACCATCACTGGATAGAACGCTGATTACGGAGAAAGCCGCGAGTGTCGTCACCACATACGCCACCACATAATAACTTGCGGCCTCCACGGCAAAATTACCGCCACCCAACACGCCACCAGCCACAAGAGTAATCAACAGATAACCAAAATGAGCGATAGAAGAGTAAGACAACAATCGTTTCACATTTTGTTGCTGTAATGCGAGCAAATTGCCCACCAACATAGAGGCCACGGCAAGTACACTTAGTGCGACCAATAGTGTCTTGTATTGATGTAATTGCGCCTCCATAAATAAACGCAATAACACAGCAAAAATGGCCCCCTTAGATACCGTCGCCAAAAATCCGGCAACAGGCAACGGCGCACCTTGATACACATCCGGCGTCCACATATGAAATGGCACAATAGATAGCTTGAACCCTATACCTGTCAGCACCAGTGCCGTGCCAGCAAGAATGAGCACTTCATTATCTGTCGCTGACACCAAACGTTCGCCCATTTCCACAAACGACATACTGCCGAGAGCCGCATATAAAAGTGCAAAGCCAAACAGTAATACAGCGGAGGCGCACCCAGACAATACTAGGTACTTAATGGCAGCCTCTAACGGCAGCTTTCCCTTGTCAGGATAAGAAATCATTGCATACAAAGAAACGCCCAGAAGCTCCATCCCCAATAGCAATGACACGACGTGGCTAGCAAAGGCCAGCACTAACGCACCGAGTGTTGCCAACAATAAGAGTAAATAATATTCTTCATTACGCCCGCTGCGGTGGCGCAAGTATTCCCAAGACAGTATGGCACTCGCCAATGAGACGCCCAATAGCAACACCGCGAAAAAAATACCGTAGCGGTCAACACTCAACAACGTCATTTCTTGCTCACCCACCGCTACTGCTATGGGTATAGACAGTAACGTGCACAGTAGTCCTGCCACAGTAAACCCGGCCGTTAGCCCATGGGTTCGTTTGAAGGCAATAACCAACATCAACACGACAATGACCAACGTTAATACAATTAATGGCAGGATCGATTGCAGTTCAACCAAACTCATAACTGCGTTCAAGGCAGGGGTCGTCACTGAACTCATTGCGGCACTCATTTCGTTATCCCCGCAACTTGAATATTACCGGGGTCTCCCGCGACCTCAGCTGCTGGACCCACTAAAGCGATCAAACTATCCAATACGGGCTGAGCAGTATCCAACACGGGCTGAGGATAAAGCCCCAGCCACACCAAGCCAACAACCATCACCACCATGGTCAGCATTTCCCTGGCGCCATAATCCGGCAATCGCAAACGCTCATTGGGCTTACCCTGAAAAGCACGTTGCATCATGGCCAAAGAATAAATAGCCGCAACCACTAAACCCAGTGCGGAAACCGCCGCCACCGCTGGCGCGACTTTAAATAGCCCCACCAACACCATAAACTCCGCAACAAAATTGCCTAATCCCGGCAGTCCTACTGATGCCAACATAAAGAACATTGCCATGGCACCCATACGTGGCATGTTTTGCCAGAGGCCCCCCATTTTGGACATATCTCGGGTATGAAGCCGTTCTTGCAATGACCCTGCAATCATAAACAGCGCAGCTGTGCTCAGACCATGAGCAACCATCTGCATCACTGCGCCCTGGAGAGCCAGTGCGTTCCAGGCAAACACTCCTAGAAGCACAAAACCCATATGACTGACGCTGCTATAAGCTACCAGGCGCTTAAAGTCATCTTGCCCAAAGGCCAGTACTGCGCCATAGATAATACCGACCGCACCTAATGCCAAAGCTATAGGGGAAAAGGCCATAGCTTCATGGGGAAACAGAGGCACCACAAAACGGATAAGGCCATAGGCTCCCGTTTTCAACAGAATACCTGCAAGAATGACACTGCCCGCAGTAGGCGCTTGGGTATGAGCATCGGGCAGCCAGGTATGAAAGGGAAATCCTGGAAGCTTGACCAAAAATGCGACAAAGAAGCCCAACATCAACACGTAGGCCATATCACCCGTGACACCATGTCCCAACAAGTCAAAATAACTAAAGCTATACGAACCGGTACTACGTTGATTCAGTACCACCAAGCCTAAAATCGCAAACAGCATCATCAAGCCACTAACCTGGGTAAAGATGAAGAATTTCATGGAGGCATAACCCCGACCTTCGTGTCCCCAAATGGCAATAATCAGATACATGGGCACTAACATCACTTCCCAGAACAGGAAGAACAGAAACAGATCCAACGCTAAAAACACTCCAAGTACGCCAGCTAAGGTCCACAGTAAATTTGCCTCAAAGAACCCTGTGCGCTGTTTAATATCAGTCCAAGAGGCACTAACAGAAATAGCACCCAACACCAATGTCAGGATGACCATTAACAAGCTAAGCCCATCCATTGCCAATTCAAAACTGATACCAAAACGTGGTATCCACTCTGCTTTGTAGTGCATCAGCCAGGTAGCCGCCTCCGACGGATCAGGCACAATCGTGATTTTATCCCATGACAGATCAGCCGCTGCTATCAGGTAACCCAGATCAAACACAATCACCAGCAATGCAATCCAGCGAGGCAATCCCGGGTGTTGGCGTTCTGATATCCAGGCAATCACACCACCAACCAGTAAAATAAGAATGAGGTTAACAAGAATCATTTGATCACCCCCTGCAGCAAGGCAATGACCAATATCAAGCCAAACACCATACTGGTGGCATACCACCGTAATCGACCTGTCTGTGTATGGCTAAGTGCCATAAAAAGAAACTGACATAATTTAACGATGGTGTTGTAGATATCATCCAGACACTCCCGCCTCAAAATATAAGCGAGGAATTTATAGGGCCGGACCCATAATTTGTCATAGAGCCAATCCATGCCCCAGCCGCTGAACCAGAATTTTTTCAGCATGTGTCCCGGAGCCGAATTGACCAAGCCATCTATTTTCCATTGACCACCTAGGAAAATCATATACGCAACGGCCAAACCAATAAGTGGAATCGCGATAGAAATACCTTCTATCAAGTGACTGGGATGGTGTTCACCTGCAACAGGAAATACAGACGCCAATGGCACCAATGGCAGGGCAAAAAACCCTCCAACCAGAGACAAAACACACAGCAGTGACAACGGCACTGCCATACGAGAACCCGGTTGCTTATCAGGCTCCATTTTTGTTTCACCAAAGAACACCACAAACACCAGCCTGAAACTATAAATGGCTGTCAATAATGCCCCAAGCAAACCACCTGCCCACAACCAAGGGCCAACACCTGGCAGCTCATAAGCCTGCAACAGGATCATATCCTTGCTGAAGAACCCAGAGGTCAACGGCAATGCCGCCAATGCCGCCGAACCAATAAGGAAACTCCAGAACACCACCGGTAAGCGAGTCCGCAGACCACCCATTTTGAAAATATTATGTTCATGGTGCAGACAGTGAATTACTGCGCCTGCGGCCAAAAACAGCAACGCTTTAAAGAATGCGTGTGTAACCAAATGAAAAATGCCCGCGGCCCAAGCACCCACGCCCAAAGCCAAAAACATATAGCCAATCTGACTAATAGTGGAATACGCCAGAATCCTTTTGATGTCGTGTTGGTTTAGAGCCGTAAAGGCTGCCATCAAGGAAGTGATCAACCCTACGAGTGCCACCGCCAACATCGCCGGGGGCGCGAGCAAAAATAGTTCATGAGTTCGTGCAATCAGATACACGCCGGCTGTCACCATCGTTGCCGCATGAATCAATGCACTGACAGGTGTCGGCCCAGCCATAGCATCTGGCAACCACGTATGTAACGGCAACTGAGCCGACTTGCCCACTGCACCGCCCAAAAGTAATAAACAAGCAATAACCGGCAAGGTATCACCCACTTGCCACTGAGCTTTGGCAGCCTCGGCCATAGGTTGTATATCCAGCGTTCCCAATTCGGTAAACAGTAAGAATAGGCCCACAGCCATAGCTGCATCGCCTATCCGTGTCACCACAAAGGCTTTACGAGCTGCGGCACCATTAGCTGGGTCTTGATACCAAAATCCAACCAACAAATAACTGCAGGCACCCACACCTTCCCACCCTAGATACAACAGCAGCAGGTTATCCGCCATCACCAATATCAGCATGGCAAACACAAACATATTTAAGTAAGCAAAATAACGGCTAAAGCTGACGTCATCTTCCATAAATTCTGTAGAAAACAAATGAATCAAAAAGCCAACACCAGTGATCACTGACATCATCACCAACGTCAGCCCATCCAGATAAAAGGCGATATCAGGTGAGAAATTTCCTACTTGCATCCAGGTCCATAAAATCTGGTGATGCGGTTGGCCTGACTCCATAAAGGCCAACCCCACCAACAAGGTAACCACTGCAGCCAACCCTACGGAACCTGCACCAAGAATCGCCACGAACCTTTTTGGCATTTTCCCCAAGGTCACCATTAATAAGATTGAGCTAACCAAAGGAAATAAAGGAATGAGCGGGAGCAGTTTCAACATAGGGTCAACCTCAACATAAGATCATCCTCTCATCCTATTGGCATCATCCATATCCAGGCTTTTGAAACGGCGCTGGATTTGAAGCACCAAGCCCAAACCCACAGCTACTTCGGCAGCCGCTACGGCAAGAATCATCATAAACACGATTTGACCGTCGGCCTGTCCCCATCGAGCACCCGCAGCAACAAAGGCTACCGCCGATGAATTGAGCATGACTTCCAGAGACACCAAAATAAAAATGATATTCCGTCGCATCATCAGCCCCAATAACCCGCAAATAAACAACAAAGCAGACAACAACAAAACATGATCCAGAGGAATGCCGACACCGTCCATTAACTCCCCCCCTCTTTACCGACTTTACTGGCTCTGGTTTCTTTGCTCTCTCTGCCCTCTTCAAGGTAGCGGCGACCGAGGTGATAGGCGCCGATCAATCCGGCCAAGAGCAACATAGAAGCAATTTCAACAGCGAGAACGTAGGGGCCAAATAATGTCAGCCCTACTTGTTTAGGCGTAACCAACCCTTGCGTAGCAGCAGGCGCACTATGTGAAAGCACTAACACCAGCTCAACCAGCAAGAGCAATGCAAGGATAACGGGGACGATCCAGACTTGGGGCTTGAGCAATTGTTTCTCACGCCGATCACCCTTTTCGCCCAGGTTCAGCATCATAATCACAAAAATAAACAACACCATAATCGCACCGGCATAGATCACCACTTCTAAAGCCGCAGCAAACGGAGCGCCAATCAAATAAAAGACCACCGCGACAGCCAGTAGAGATAAAATTAGATAAATCAACGCGTGGGTGGCATTGGCACGGGTTAGCGCAAGAATTGTTGAGACCAACGCAATGGTTGATGCCATATAGAAAAGGACCAACTCTAACATCTCGCCCCCCTAGACAACCCGCTCATCATCTTGATTCTTAATGACACCCTTTTCATGGAAGTAGGCTCCGGACATCAATGGGCCGAGTTTCATTCTCAGCCTCACCTTTGTCTTTCCAGCCCGTTTGCATCCCCGACACCCGGTAAAAATTGTAGTCGTGATATTTACCTGTGCCATTAATTAACAAATGTTCTTTTTCATACACCATATTCTGACGGTCGTATTCGCACATCTCGAAATCTGGTGTCAGTTGAATAGCGTAGGTCGGGCAAGCCTCTTCACACATGCCACACATAATGCAACGTGAGAAATTGATCCGAAAAAATTCCGGATACCAACTACCGTCATCGCGGGTACCTTTTTGTAGAGCGATACAATCTACCGGACAAACTACCGCACAGAGGTTGCATGCCACACAACGCTCTTCCCCATCAGGGTCACGGGTCAAAACGATACGGCCTCGATAACGAGGGGACAAATAAGGTTTTTCTTCAGGATATTGAACGGTTTCAGCAGGTGTAAATGTGTGCATTAACACGCGCCACATGGTTCGCAACTGACTAATCATGCTGCACCTCCATTCGACAGCCCCGCTAACCAGAGTGCTATGGCGCCAGTAAACACTAAATTAGCCAAGGACAGGGGCAACATAACTTTCCAGCCTAGGGACATTAGCTGGTCATAACGAGGTCGAGGGATAGCTGCCCTTAGCAGTACAAAGAAGCAGATGACGATAAAGGTTTTAAGACCAAACCATACAATGGGGGGAAGCCAAGGCCCCAGCCAACCACCAAAGAACAGGGTAACGATCATGCTGGAAATTAAGATCAACCCTAGATATTCACCCAGCATAAACATGGCGAATTTCATACCGCCATATTCCGTATGAAAACCCGCGGTGAGTTCATGTTCGGCTTCAGGTAAATCAAATGGCAAGCGATGGCTTTCGGCAATACCGGCAATGGTGAACACAAACAAGCCTAGAAACTGTGAAATGCAATACCAGCCGTCAGCCTGTGATTCAACAATCTCCCTGAGATTAAAGCTACCAGAGAGCATCACCACACCCATCAGTGACAGCCCCATAAACACTTCATAGCTGACCATTTGGGCCGCAGAGCGCAATCCACCTAACAAAGCATATTTATTATTGGAAGCCAAACCACCCAGCAAAACGCTGTATACCGCCAATGACGTCATACCAAGGAAGAAAAGCAAACCGATATTCATATCGATAATTTGTAACCCGGGTGCAAATGGCACCACGGCAAAACCCAGCATCATGGCCATCACAATGGCGGTGGGAGCAAAGATAAATACAATTTTATCGGCGAACGGGGGAACCCAATCATCCTTAGTGAGCAGTTTCAACATGTCCGCCGCTACTTGCAGAATACCAAAAGGACCCAACCGATTTGGGCCATAGCGGTCTTGCCAAATACCCAGTAAGCGACGCTCCCACCAAGTCATCACTGCAGCACCACCCACCGCACCAAGCAACACAACGAAAGCAAACAAAACAATCATTCCATCAGACATACGACACCCCACTTTGGGTACCACGGTGTTCAGGGTTGGGGGCGTTAGGATTATCCGTGGCAATGAGCTGGGGCTTGCGACGCTGCCAATCTTCCGCTTTTTGCAGCAATGCCATTGAACCAACCACCAATGACTCCGTTCCCGGCATTCCCCGGGTAAAGCCAACACAGCCTTTTGCCAATGAAGAATCGACCAACACTTCCAATGAAACCTTTGTGTCACCGGCTATCACATCAACACCATCACCATCGGAAACTTGAAGCTTGCTCGCATCGTCTGAGCACATGATGACCTGAGCATCACCAGCCAACTCAGCAATGGCACGAGCCTGGAGGCTCAATTCATCGCTGCCAAAAACCCGATAAACGGGAACCAACAACGCTCCAGCACTTGACGGCTGAAAGGCATTAGGCACAGAACAGTTATGCAAATCTACGCCCTGACCAGGGGAAATTAATCGTACTCCCGCTGATCCACCCTTAATTTCACCACCTGCTTCATGCTGAAATTTTTGTATGGACTGATTGGAGTTCCAACCTGGAGACCAGCTATAGGACATCAATGAACTAGGAAGACCAACATTCAAACCTTCCATACTGTACGACAATGGTGTTTCATCATCTGTCGGCTGCTTGGGCTCATGAACCGACACATTGGCTCGCATAGCAGTACGACCGCTGTAGCGGGCGGGTTGCCGAGGTATTTTTAACCCGTGATTCCGGAACAGGTGATCTGGTGCGGCAGAAGCAATATTAGATAATGCGGATATATCCTGAGCACAGGCCTGTTCCACCTGGTCAAAATGCGCCAATTGATCAAACCCCGACAACCCCAATACCTGACCAAGCTCGGACAACCACTGCCAACTGGCAAGACGGTCATCTGCTCCCACAAATACCGGATAATAACGCTGAGCCCGCCCCTCACTACTGATCAACGTACCTTCTGACTCAGCGAAAGTTGCAGCAGGCAGGGCAACGTGTGACTTTGACAAGGTGGCATTATCCAAAGAGTCCAAAACGACAAGCTGCTTGATATTACCCAGCATCTGATCAATTTTTTCAGCAGCTACCCGTCGATAAAGATCATTTTCAAGAACAATCAAGGTATCAATATCACCTTGGGCAGCACGCTCGGCCAGCTCATCAAACCCCACACCTTCGCCATCATCCACCATGGCTACGCCGAGGCTATTACATTCCGGGACGCTCAGGCTAAGCATTACATTCTTCTCTTCAGACTGCTCAGACAACAGAGCCTCCGCCACAGCGGCAGCACTCTCTAGGACTGAAGCATTTAATAAGCTGACACCGGAAACAATTAATGGGTTTTTCGCGGCTTTTAACGCCGAAGCGATGGTGCTCGCCAGTGCCGCTATCGCAGTATCGACGCCATCTAAGCGACGCCCGGCTATTTCCGCCGCTACAGCAAACCCCAAGCGAGCAATATCATCCGGCGCCAGAGAAACACTACTCTCAGCAATATCACTGAGGCGACTTTCGTGAACTCCGGCAATAAACACAGGGCTGTACTGATCTTGCGCCAGATTCCGTATCGCAGCATCCATCCATGGTTCCAGATGCATATCCGCCGCCAATTCACGTGCTTTACTGCGGGCTGCCTGGCGAAGTGCTAAAGCCAAACGGGGGGCGGTATTGCTGACATCCTCACCAAGAATTAACACCGCATCAGCAGATTCAATTTGATGAAGAGAAGGACTAATAGCACGAGTATGACTGAGTGTATCGACAACCTGCTGAACTAAAGCACATTCCGAATCACCCATGCCTGTAGAAAAATGTTTACTCCCTACAAACCGACGCAATAGGTAATTTGCCTCTACCGAGGCACGAGGAGACCCTATGCCAGCAACAGTTCCCTGCTGGCACAAACTCGCCACCTCGCTCAAGGCGTCGTCTGCTTTGATGGCACGGTAACTACCATCTTCCTGCCGAACGCCGGCAAAATTGAGTCGGGAGTCACTGTTGACAAAATCAGCACCAAATCGGCCGCGATCACATAAAAAATAACCGTTTACTTCATGATTGAACCGGTTCTGGATACGCTTTAGTTTGCCGTAGCGTTCGCCAGGAGACGTGTTGCAACCCACCGCACAACCGACACAAATGGAGGGGGCCGACTGTAAGTCCCACTTACGGCTGTAATCGTTAAGTAGTGGTTTATCGGTAAACACGCCGGTAGGACAAACTTCCACTAGATTTCCGGCAAATTCACTTTGCAACACACCGTCTCGATGCCGCCCAAAATACACGTGATCGTGCGAAGCCAGTGCCGCCAAATCTGTACCGCCAGCATAGTCTTGATAAAAACGTACACAGCGGTAACAACTGATACAGCGATTCATTTCGTGGTTAATCAGTGGTCCCAAATACTGATTGCGGTGGGTATTCTTTTTACCGCGATAACTACGGTCACGGTGGCCAACCATTACTGTCATATCCTGTAAGTGACACTCGCCACCTTCGGCACACACAGGGCAATCGTGGGGATGATTTAACATCAATGATTCAACGACAGACTTTCTGAATTCACTGGCAGTTTCGCCCTGGAGAGATAACCTTGCACCCTCAGTCACAGGCGTCATACAACCCATAACGATACGACCCCGGGTATCTTCTTCATTTTGATATTGCACCATGGCACATTGGCGACAGGAGCCAATGGAACCCATGGAGGGATGCCAACAAAAATAAGGCAAATCCAACCCCAAGTTAAGGCAGGCTTCCAGGAGGTTTTTACCTTCCTCCACCTCGTAAGCTGTTCCATCAATGTAGATAGTCGGCATTAGGCGCTCTCCCCCTGGGCTTTTATATCTAGAGCTTTTATGTCCAAAGCATAGGGACAACACCCTTGCTCAACATGGGCCTCAAAATCACTCTGAAAATATTTCAGTGCACTCTGTAATGGCTCCATAGCACCGGGAGCCAATGCACAGTGGGTATTGCCAATGGCCCCAATGTATTTGACTTGTCGTAACAAGGTTTCAAGATCTTCCTTGCGACCCCGACCTGCTTCGATGTCCTCCAACACTTGTCGGGTCCAGGGCAAGCCTTCGCGACAGGGGGTACAGAAACCACAGGATTCATGGGCAAAGAAACGAATAAGATTCAGCACCATGCCCACTGGGCATGTTTTATCATCCAAAATAATCATGGTGCCAGTGCCCATGCGGCTGCCCGCAGCCCCAATAGACCCATAGTCCATGGGCAAATCGAGATGTTCTTCTACCAGGAAATCTGTTGAGCCTCCGCCTGGCAAAAACCCTTTTAGCTTCCGGCCTTCCACCATGCCACCGGCATACTGCTCAAGAATTTCTCTAACAGGTGTCCCTATGGGTAGCTCCCAACACCCGGGATTTTTCACATAACCACTGGCACCATACAATTTGGTACCAGCATCTTCACCAAGGCCTAATGACTGAAACCACTCTGGGCCTTTATCGATAATATGAGGGATATTACACAGGGTTTCGACGTTGTTGACGATGGTTGGACGCCCCCATAACCCACTCACTTGGGGGAAAGGTGGCTTGGCTCGAGGATTTGCACGCTTACCCTCTAAAGCATTTATCAGAGCTGTCTCTTCGCCGCAAATATAACGGCCTGCACTGGTATGAACATGCATTTCAAGGTCATAACCACTGCCTAAAATATTTTCTCCCAGATAGCCTTTTTTATAGCAATCGGCCAACGCCTGCTCCAGGCGTTCAATGGCCACAACATATTCACCACGAATAAAGATATAGGAAAGATCAGCCTCAATTGTGTAGGCAGCTAATATCATGCCCTCAATTAGCTGATGGGGATCACACTCCATTAACAGTCGATCTTTAAAAGTCCCGGGTTCCATTTCATCGGCATTACAGACCAAGTATTTGTGCCCAGGACTACACTTTTCGCCCATGGGGACAAAGCTCCACTTCATTCCAGTGGGAAAACCGGCGCCACCTCGCCCCCTCAGATTTGATGCTTTAATCACTTCCAGGCAATCATTAGAAGACATACCTGACATCACTTTATGAAGTGCTCTATATCCACCGTTGGCCTCATAGGCTGCCATATCTGTTGGAGCCAGATCTGGACCAATATTCCGGGTGAGGACTTTTTCATTCATAGCTGTTTTTGTAGAAGAGTCGTCCATCAAGCGTCCTCTCCTTTACCCATTTTTTTGGAAAAAATTTGATCAATTTTTTCATTGTTCAAATTGGTATGCAGGTCATCGCCCACCATCATCACTGGCGCTTTGTCACAGGCACCTAGGCAAGGTACGGGAATCAACGTGTACTGGTTGTCCCCAGTGGTTTCACCGTAATCCACGCCCAACGTTTCAGAAATTTTTTGTTTAATACCCTCACAACCTCTAATCCAGCAACTCACGCTGTCGCAAAACAGCACCACTTTTTCACCAACCGGTTGCCGATAAATTAAGTTGTAAAACGTTGCTACCCCCTCAAGGGCTTCGGGGGACATTTCCAGATAACGGGCAATGGCAACCAAAGATTCATCAGAAATCCAACCACGCTGACGTTGGACAATTTTCAACGCATCGATGGCAGCACCGGATCTCTGTGGCATATGGGCCAGCTCTGCATCTATCTGTTGAATTTCTTCCGCAGACAATGCGATATCAGACTGAATTAACTGCTGCTCACTCATCGGTCTACATCCGCCATAACAAAATCGATGCTGGCAATAATTGTGATCAAGTCTGCAATCATCAGCCCGCGACTAATTAAAGGAATTTGCTGTAAATGGGGAAAAGACGGCGTTCTTATTCGGGTGCGATAGGACATCGTTCCACCATCACTAATCAGGTGATAGCTGTTGTGGCCTTTTGTCGCCTCGATTAATTGGGTCGCTTCACCTGTCGGAATAACAGGACCCCAGCTGACATTGAGAAAATGGTGAATCAGCGTTTCAATATCTTGCATGGTCCGTTCTTTTGGCGGCGGCGTGGTTAATCGATGATCACTTTTATATGGCCCCTCAGGCATGTTATCCAGACACTGTCGAATAATGCGCAAGCTTTGACGGATCTCTTCAATTCTCACCACAGCCCGGTCATAGGAATCGCCGTTATTGCCCACTGGCACTTCGAAATCGAATTGATCGTAACCGCCATAGGGGCGATCCCTACGCAGATCCCAATCCATTCCAGTCGCCCGCAAACCGGGTCCGGTAACCCCCCAATCAATCGCTTCTTGTTGGGTATAACGACCAACACCCATCGCGCGCTTTTGCAAAATTTTATTCTGCATTGCCATCTTGTCGTAGTGGTCTAGCCGTGCTGGTAAGGCGTCGATAAAATCACGCACCATTTTTTCCCAGCCATTAGGCAGGTCTTGTGCCACACCACCAATTCGGAACCAAGCCGGGTGCATTCGACCACCGGTAATCGCCTCGACAATACCGAACAATCGCTCTCGGTCGGCAAACATGTAAAACACCGGCGACATTTGCCCCACGTCCTGAGCAAAAGTGCCATAGAACACTAGGTGACTGGAGATACGAAACAACTCAGACATCATAATGCGGATGACTTTAGCGCGATCAGGCACCTGAATACCTGCCAGTTTTTCTACCGACATCACATAGGCAAGGTTATTCATAACCCCACCCAGATAATCGATACGATCCGTGTAAGGAATGAAGCTATGCCAGGTCTGGCGTTCACCCATTTTTTCTGCACCGCGGTGGTGGTAACCAATATCGGGAACCGCATCCACCACAATTTCACCATCGAGCTGCAATGCTATTCGGAATACCCCGTGGACACTGGGATGGTTGGGACCCAAATTAAGAAACATGAATTCGGTGTCATCAGTTTTTTGTTCCATACCCCATTGTTCTGGGCGGAACCGCAATGCCTCTTGCTCCCTGTCCTGCTTTTCCTGATCCAAGCTAAACGGCTCCATTTCCGTAGCTCTTGCCGGGTGGTCCTTACGAAGTGGATGTCCTTCCCAGGTGGGTGGCATCAAAATGCGATATAGGTTGGGGTGACCACTGAAGTCGATGCCAAACATGTCCCAAACTTCGCGTTCATACCAATTGGCATTCGGCCAGATATCGACGATGGTGGGCACTTGGATGTCCGGCTCGACCAATGCCACTTTGATCCGAACATCTTCATTGCGGCTAAAAGACAGCAGGTGATAAACCACGGTGAAATCTGCCCCTGGCTGACCTTCACGGTGGACTCTTAACCGCTCATCGATACCAAACAGATCATGGAGCATGGGGAATTTTGGCTTAAGATACCGGAGAATATATTGGAGTTTGCCTTTATCCACCCAAAGGGTAGTAATACCATCTGCGCAAACCTGAACCTTAAAACAGCCCTCACCAAACCGTTCATACAGCTCGGCAATAATGCCTGTTTGTTGCAGGGTTTCAGTTGCTTGCATACATCTATCCCAGTTTATTTTTATCGTATTCTTTTCTTATCTATTCCCTTACGTAAGTTCCTAAATACACCACTGAATTAGACATCCTTAGGATCTCGTAACTCTGTAGTTTTCATTCTTTCTTCAGTTAATAAATCTCGCTGACTAATAGGCGCAGGCTTAACCACAGTCTGGTCACCTACCATCCAACTAAGTGGCCGGCGTTCTTTGCCCACAGCCTCTTGCAACATAACCAATCCTTGCATCAATGCTTCAGGTCTTGGCGGGCAGCCAGGCACGTACACATCGACAGGAATAAATTTATCCACACCCTGAACGACGGAGTAAATGTCATACATTCCCCCAGAGTTGGCACAGGAACCCATGGAAATAATCCATCGTGGTTCCAAAAGTTGTTCATAAAGACGCTGAATTACAGGGGCCATTTTTAAAAAACAGGTGCCTGAGATGACCATTAAATCTGCCTGCCTCGGTGTGGCACGTATCACTTCGGAGCCAAAACGTGCAATGTCATGGCGGCTGGTAAACGATGTCGCCATCTCCACGTAACAGCAAGACAGCCCAAAATTAAACGGCCAAAGAGAATGGCCACGACCCCAGGCGATTAAGTCTTCTAATTTAGCAAAACACACATTGCGACGCACATGGTCTTCTATCGGGTCGTTACTAATGACCGCTCCATCATCGTTCAAATTATTGCTATTAGCTGTGCTCGCAATAACCTCATCTGGCCGAGTTAAACTCCACTTCATTTGTTGATTCCTCGGGGCCTGCTAATGCTATTGAAGATATCACTGCTGATTGATATTTTTTCCTTCCGCAAAGCGTTGTGAGCGCTGTGTAACCAGTTACACAAGCAAGCAACAACACAGTGGAAGGGGAAAATAGCTTCAGCCCTACGGGTTATGGCTAAAAACTCACCACACTTCGTTATTCGTCGTTCATTTGGAATAACCAAACTTCCCTCCTCATGCCTTGTCTGGTGAGCTTTTAGTCATAACAGAGACATCTTCAATAGCATTAGCAGGCCCTAGTCCAACGCGAGTTTTAGCACCCCAATCCAAAGCACCCGAGCGCCATTCGTAAACAAGTGCTATCACTAAAATGAGCACAAACACCATGATGGCGAGGTAACCCGACCAACCCAATTCAAAAAAGGCGATGGCCCAGGCAAAGATAAATACGGTTTCGAGATCGAAGATCACAAAGAAAATAGCTATCAGATAAAATTCGACGGAGATACGAACCTGTGAGTTACCTACGGAGACAATGCCCGACTCAAAAGTATCACCAGTAGCATGATCCATTCGTCGCTGACCTAGTAACCACGATAAGCCCATCATGGTCAAAACCAACATGATCACCATGCCAAAATAAACCACCAGAGGCCAAAGCTCGCCAGACTGAGTCGTATTCACTAGAACGCCCTCCACAAGTTTGTGAGGACAGATTGAAAATTAAAACGAGACAACATCACATCATGAGAATTCTCCAACGCTGATGCCGAAAGAACTGACAGAATAGTATGAATAGAAAAAAATTTACCCGGTTGACCCGGAACAAACTTACACACGAACGGTAATTTACCCCTCAACAGTCCTGACATTTTAGCTCCGATGTTTCGAAGGCCACCCATTCGATCTTTCTAACCGAACAGTACATCGGCCTGAG
The DNA here is from genome assembly GCA_963974675.1 of uncultured Porticoccus sp. Classification (GTDB taxonomy): domain Bacteria; phylum Pseudomonadota; class Gammaproteobacteria; order Pseudomonadales; family Porticoccaceae; genus Porticoccus. The sequence continues at coordinate 113,759 of CAXBDQ010000001.1, forward strand.
TATTTTTTATTTACACCGTCAATGATGAAAACTGTAGAAGTGATATTGAGAAAAGGCAAATACGTTAGCTACTTTTAATCATAACCAATAGTATTTTTAAGTTTGATTGGAATCTAAAAAAAGAAAATATGTACACAGAAGCGCACTGGGAGCGTCTAGAAACCAGCCAGAAAAAGCACGAAACAGCTCGGGTATGCTTAGTACTTTTTCTGACAATAACTACTTAGGCAAAGGGATGGCGCAGAACAATCGTTTCAACGCGATCGGGGCCGGTTGAAACAATATCCACTGGCGTCTTCAAAATTTCTTCAATACGAGCAATATAAGCTCGTGCATTGGATGGCAGCTCATCCAAGGACTTTGCACCTACAGTGGACTCAGTCCAACCCGGCATTTCTTCATAGACTGGAATCAAGCCTTCATAATCATCAGCATGGCTGGGAATCCCCGCATCGTTGCCATCGACATCGGTATAGGCAATGCAAAGTTTAATGCCCTCAAGGCCATCTAGAACATCCAGTTTGGTCAAACAAATACCAGAAACAGAGTTAATACGAATAGCCTGCTTAAGCGCTACAGCATCAAACCATCCACAACGGCGCTCCCTACCCGTCGTTGCACCAAACTCATGGCCTTTTTCGCCCAAGTGTTTTCCTACGGCACAGAATAACTCTGTAGGAAAAGGTCCGGAGCCAACACGCGTGGTGTAGGCCTTGGTGATACCCAGCACATAATCAAGGTAAAGAGGACCAAAGCCACTACCTGTAGCCGTACTACCCGCTGTAGTGTTTGACGAGGTTACAAAGGGATAAGTACCGTGATCAATATCCAGCAATGACCCCTGGGCACCCTCAAACATAATGTTATCGCCACGCTCACGGGTACTGTGCAATACACCAGTAACATCAGCGACCATGGATTCCAGCTCGTCAGCCCAACCCTCGGCCTTGCCTAGAGTATCCTCATAATCTACCGCATCTTCACCATAGAAAGATGTCAGCATGAAGTTGTGATAGTCCATCAACTCTTTTAACTTGGCGGCAAACTTCTCACGGTTAAACATATCGCCCAAGCGCAATCCGCGTCGAGCCACTTTATCTTCATAAGCAGGACCAATACCTCGTCCAGTAGTGCCAATTTTAGCCTCACCCCGCGCGCGTTCACGAGCCTGATCCAGAGCAATATGAATGGGTAAAATTAACGGACAGGCAGGGGAAAGTTTCAACCTTTCACGTACGGGAACACCCTGCTCCTTTAATTCTGCCATTTCTTTCAGCAGCGCCTCTGGTGAGAGCACAACACCATTGCCAATCAAACAGGTAACATTGTCACGAAGAATACCGGAAGGAATCAGATGTAATACCGTTTTCTTACCATCAATGACCAGTGTGTGACCTGCATTGTGACCACCTTGAAACCGCACCACCACAGAGGCCTGATCTGTCAGCAAATCAACAATTTTACCCTTGCCTTCGTCACCCCATTGGGTGCCAAGTACCACGACATTCTTACCCATCTGATTTCTCTAACCCACGTAAAAACTATTAAATTTGTATTATTAAACGGATGCAATCTGAAACGTACCTTCTACCAGCAGCAACTGGCGATCGCAGTGCAGCTCTTCATAATCAGGCTGCTGTCCGGGAAAACCACAGACTACGCGTTCACCCCCAGCTCTCAACTCAGCCACCACTTTTTGCTGAGCGATATTCTCTGAATCTGAAGACTGAACGGCGGGCACAAAAATACCTGAAGCCAAATATTCCTGACTTTGACCAAATTGAACCAACGCCTGCAAATTCATATTAAAACCAGTGGCTGGGCGAGATCGACCAAAACCTTCCCCAACATGGTCATACCGGCCACCGTTACCTATAGCCTGGCCAATACCTGGAGCATAGGCCGCAAACACTACCCCCGTGTGATAGTGGTAGCCTCGCAATTCACTCAAGTCCAAATACAGTTCAGCACCAGGACTGCTGACTTTCAATGCATCAACAACCGCCTGTAACTCATCTAATGCCAGCTCCACCTCTGCAGGAGCTGTAGCAAACACTTCACGAGCACGATCCAGTACTGTTGCATCGCCCGCCAAATCCACTAACGCTCTAATCATCGTTGCCGATGTCTTATCATTAATATTGCTGGCAACCCAAGCATCCAATTCTGGTACAGATTTGCGTTGCAGCAAATCAAACAACTCCGCTTCCTGCTCTTTTGCCAAACCCGCTTCTTCGAGCAAGTTACCGTAGATACCAACATGACCAAGATCCAACTGGGGCTTTTCTAGGCCTGCCAATTGCAGCGTTGCAACCATTAAGCTGATTACTTCGATATCAGCAGCTAATCCCGCTTCACCATAGAGTTCCACCCCAATCTGTATGGGAGAGCGGCTGGCTAATGGATAGCGTGGTTTAGTGTAAAGCACTGTGCCCGCATAACAGAGCCGACTGGGGCCATTGCGCCTAAGACTGTGGGCATCCATACGGCTCGTTTGGGGTGTTATGTCGGCACGAATACCCATCATCCGACCACTGATCTGATCCGTCACCTTAAAGGTCATCAAATCCAGATCCGAACCAGTTCCACTCAAGAGAGAATCTGTAAATTCCACCAACGGCGGTATCACCAGGTCATAACCCCAACAATGATAGAGGTCCAGAATCTGACGACGCAAATTTTCTACCTGCAACGCTTGGTTGGGCAAAATTTCTTCTACACCATCGGGTAACAGCCAACGATCAGCAACAGTCATCACACCTACCTAATTGATCCATATTTACTGAGTGATAAAGTACAGAGCACCGGCACCAAGCAACATGCTCACCAGGCCCATTATTCGCATACTACGGTCATCGACCTGTGCTAGCAGTGATGCCATATTGCGCCAACGACCCGGTGCCAGAAACGGCATAATACCTTCCAGCACCAACATCAAACAAAATGCTTGCGCCAAATCAAGCCACATAATCATGCTCTTTTCAGTCATAAAAAAACCGGGTTGCCCCGGTTGCAGAATTCTATCACCGTCTCAAGTATGTTGCTGCATTTTTATGCAGCAACATAACCTGACAAATCAGCCGGTAAGCAGCAAACTTTTCCAAACGACACTCGCCACCAAACTATTTACCACTCTGACTATTAAGGTAGCGGAAAAAGTCACTATCGGGGTCAACTAGCAGTACATCACCTTTGCTGGAAAAAGCTTCTTTATAGGCATTTAAACTACGCATAAAGGCATAGAACTCAGGATCTTTATTGTACGCTTTAGCATAGGTGGACGCTGCTTCCGCATCGCCTTTACCACGAGTTTGTTCTGCATCACGGTAGGCATTAGCCACAAGAATAGTCTTCTGACGGTCAGCATCTGCACGAATTTTTTCTGCTTGCTCTCGCCCTTCTGACCGTAGAATACGAGCCTCTTTTTCACGCTCCGCTTTCATTCTCCGGTAGACCTGTTCACTCACTTCCGGAGGTAAGTCGATTCCCTTAACTCGAACATCAACCACCTCAACACCTAATGATTGACGAACTGTCGTATTAAGACTTTCCGTCAGGTGTCTCATTAGCTCATCACGTTCACCAGAAACCACATCATGAAGTGTTCTCGCACCAAACTGGTTGCGAAGACCATCATTAACCCGGCTAGCTAACCGATCTTGAGCAACCGCTTCATTACCACCCGTTGCTCTATAATAGGTATCCACATCAACAATGCGCCACTTGGAAAAAACATCAACAATCAACCGCTTTTTTTCCACAGTAAAAAAACTGCTAGGCTCTGCATCCAGTGTTAATACTCGGGCATCAAATTTTCTAACCTTTTCAGCCAGAGGAATTTTAAAGTGCAGCCCCGGTTGAATATCAGTTTCTATTAGACGACCAAAACGCAGTTTTACGGCTTTTTCCGTTTCTTGTATCACATAAAGGGTACTGCTTCCGAGCAACAACAAAGCTACGAGTAATACCAGTGATCCTGTAGAACGACTAGTCATCTAGCGAACCTCCCGAGATCTAGTAGTAGAACTACTTTCTCGACGTAATTTATTGATCACCTCATCAGCGACACTACTGACATCGTCGCTATTAAATGAGGAAGACTGGTTTTGGGGCCCACGTTGCTGAATAATTTTATCCAACGGCAAATAAAGCATATTGTTACCGCCCTCCACATCAACCAAAACCTTAGAGCTATTGCTCATCACTTCCTGAATGGTATCCAGATAGAGCCGTTGACGAGTCACTTCGGGTGCTTTTTTATATTCTGCCAACAGTGATTCAAAACGTTGGGATTCACCTTCAGCCTCCGCAACCACTTTTGCCAGATAACCGTTAGACTCTTCGATCATGCGCTGAGCCTGACCACGAGCTTCTGGAATAATACCGTTGGAATAGGTCTGAGCTTCGTTAATCAACCGCTCACGATCTTCCCGCGCCTCAATCACATCATCATAAGCTGCCTTAACCTGAGTAGGCGGTTTAGCTTCCTGAATATTGATCTTCCGTACCCTGATACCAGTTCCATAGTTGTCGAGATACGTTTGCAGCCGAAACTTGACCTCATCACCGATTTTTAAACGGCCAGTAGAAACCACTTCATCTAATTTACTGCTGCCCACCACATGACGAAGAGCACTGTCTGTAGCCTGACGTAAACTTGCCTCGGGCTCTTTTACATTAAGAACAAAAGACTTCACATCACTGATGTTGTACTGAACCGTCAGCGGCAGCTCAACGATGTTCTCATCTTCTGTCAACATTTGACCACGACTGGAGTATTGACGCTCTTCAGTAACACGGACCTTAGTAACACTATCCACCAACGATGGTTTCCAGTGAAGACCTGCGCCTACAGTATCCAGATATTTACCCAAACGCAGTACGACAGCTTGTTCCTTTTCATCAACCTGATAGAAACCCGAAATGCCCCAACCTACAATCAATACCGCCAGGACAACACCAAGCAGGCCGCCACTAAAGCCGTTACTTTTTCCGCCTGAGCCGCCTGAGCCGCCTGAGCCAAAAATTTTATCTATACGTGAGCGAAGCTTTTGCAATGCCTCATCGAGGTCCGGAGGCCCATCACCGCCGTTATTGCCGCCCCAGGGATCTTTTCCGCCACCGGGTTCATTCCAGGCCATACTGTTCTCCAGATTTTGATGTATTATTCAACGGCCGCTAATTGTATCAAGCCGCCAGTTAAATACTATTGTTTCAGTGTCATCAGATTTGCCAAAGGTGAGCAAACCTATTCACACCACTCGACATGTCACAATCAATAGACATTAAATATTACTGAAAGTGTTATGCAATTTTTTGTTCTGAAGCTTGTTCGTGGATTTGATCAAGTAGCCCATTATCAGTTTTAGTGTCAGGTTTTGACCGGACGTGTATCTGATGTGGGGTCAAACCTTCCGATTTCAAGAGCCGATGGAAGTCTACCCTGGGAATCCGCACCTCTAACAACAGGTCGCCATTATCTCCCTGAGCTTCTGTGACGACAGCGTTATGTTGGTACAACATTGCTCTAAACTTGCCCATTGTTGGCGGCAAAATAAGATGTTCACAGACAATATCGTCAGCCAACAACTCCGTAACAGCCTGCAATAGCAGCTCACACCCATCACCGGTTTGAGCTGACAGCCATACGGCTAGGGGCTTATTCCTCACGTCGCGATCTATTCTAGGGGCCATATGATTAAGCAGGTCAATTTTATTAAAAACTGTCAATGTTGGCAGTTCCAATGCTCCAATTTCCTCTAAAACTTCATTTACATGCTGAATGTTGACGTGCCGATCCTCAGCATGCGCATCAACAATATGTAAAAGTAGCGAAGCACTTGCCGCCTCTTCCAATGTGGCCTGAAAAGCCTCAACCAACTTATGAGGCAAATGGCTAATAAAACCTACGGTATCAGCCAAAATAGTAGGGCCTACGTCATCAAGCTCAATTCGACGCATGGTGGGATCAAGGGTGGCAAAAAGCTGGTCTGCAGCGTAAACGTCGGACTCGGTAAGTCGATTAAACAGTGTTGATTTACCCGCATTGGTATAACCCACCAATGATACGGTGGGTATTTCTGCTCGTTGACGAGACCTGCGTCCCTGATTGCGTTGACGACGCACCTTTTCCAGCCGCTTAAGAATAGACTTAATACGTCCACGTAATAGCCGTCGGTCCGTTTCTAACTGGGTTTCCCCAGGGCCACGCAAGCCAATACCACCCTTTTGACGCTCTAAGTGAGTCCAACCACGCACTAATCGTGTGGACATGTGCTGTAGTTGAGCCAGCTCAACCTGCAGCTTACCCTCGTGGGTTCGAGCACGCTGAGCAAAAATATCGAGAATTAAACCGGTGCGATCGAGTACACGACACTTGAGTTCATGTTCTAGGTTGCGCTCCTGACTGGGAGACAAATTGTGGTTAAAAATCACCAACCCTGCGGAATGATCACTGACGATTTGACGCAATTCTTCCACTTTGCCGGTACCGACAAAATATTTGGGGTGTGGAGAACCACGGGAACCCGTCACCAATGCAATGGGGTCACCACCGGCAGAGAGAACTAGCTCTTCAAACTCCCTGGGGTCCTCTGGTTCATTGTCACTGACTAAATTTATATGGACCAGTACTGCAAGTTCACCGGAATCAGGACGCTCAAAAAACAATCAACACTCCCTATTCCTCACCGTCTGAATTATCACTGGGAGCACCGGGGACGGCCATTGGCAAACGGACGGGACGAGAAGGCACAACAGTAGAAATAGCATGCTTATAGACCATTTGGCTAACAGTATTTTTTAGCAAAATAACAAACTGGTCAAAGGATTCTATCTGTCCTTGTAACTTGATACCGTTAACCAAAAAAATAGAGACTGGAATATGCTCTTTACGCAAGACATTTAAAAAAGGGTCTTGTAGATTATGCCCTTTTGACATCACAACTCTCCTAAACTAAGGAAGAAAATAAACCGCCGAAAAACAATGAGTTAAAAACAATATCGGCGAAACCAGCTGCCATTGACAGCAAAAGCCATAATACTACCGGCTCTTATCCATGTATATGGGTGTGTTTTTCAGTATTTTCAAGCAATTACTTAAAGTTTTTTCAAAAACAATTTTCCTGTCAGCTTGGTAATCTACCTGTATTTGGTGCAGATCAGGCCATTTCCTCAACCAAGTCAACTGACGCTTGGCCAACTGCCTAGTGGCAATAACACCCAGTTGCTGCATTTTGTCGGCATCAATACTGCCCGACAAGTATTGCCACATCTGCCGATAGCCCACAGCACGAATAGGGGGTAAATCCTGGTTCAAATCACCACGCTGATACAACTGCCGCACTTCTGCCTCAAACCCCCGAGCCAGCATTGCCTCAAAACGCTGCTCAATACGCTGATGTAAAGACAATCTGTCGTTTGGCAACAAAGCTATTTGTATCAACTGATAGTCATCGCCGATTGGCCCAAGCACACTCCCTTTTTCTTGCTGCTCGCGCTTTAGCTGAGAGAGCGACTTTCCCGTTATTCGAAATATTTCCAATGCTCGTTGAATACGTTGGGAATGATTAGGGTGAAGCTGTCCAGCTGATTCTGGATCAACTTGAGCAAGTTGCTTATGAACAAAAGGCCAACCCTTTTCTGCCGCTTCAGCCTCTATCTCTTCACGTATGATAGGGTCAGCTGGAGGGTTATCTGCCAAGCCATCAAGTAGTGCTTTGAAATACAGCATGGTGCCACCCACCAATAATGGAATGCGTCCTTGCTCCGTTATTTCTTTCATGGCTTTTCGAGCATCTTTAGCAAAATCAGCGGCGGAATAGGACTCGGAGGGATCACGAATATCAATCAACCTGTGAGGTACTTTGGCCAACAATTCTGGTTCAGGCTTGGCTGACCCTATATTCATACCTCGGTATACCAAAGCAGAATCTACGCTAATCAATTCCACCGGCAAGTAATCTCGCAATGCTACAGCCACATCTGTTTTCCCAGTGGCAGTAGGCCCCATCAGGAAAATGGCACAAGGTAGAGGCTTGCCGATTGATGTATCTAGAAAATCGTCCAAAGCGTTAGACTTCTTTCATCTGGGGTCTGCTCCATAAGCATCAACCTGGCCAAACGGCATAACCTGAGAAATTTGATCAATATTCAACAGCTGCATTAACAAACGATCAATCCCTAGTGCTACACCTGCACAGTCAGGCAGCCCTGATGTCACGGCAGACAGAAAATGCTGATCCAGAGGCATGTGCCTCTTCCCCCCCGCTTGCCGAAGAGCGGCGTCAGCATCAAACCGGGATTTCTGTTCGACAGTATCTGTCAACTCATAGTATCCGTTGGCTAACTCCATACCATTTAAATAAGCCTCAAAACGTCTGGCTATGGTATTTCCCTCGCCATCCTTACCCAGCCGGGCTAAAGCGGACTGACAAGCCGGATACTCGTGAATAAAAACCAACCCCTTCGGAAGATCTGGCTCAACGGCAAAACTGAAGATTAAATCCAGACAAGTGCTTCGGCTTTCTGTTGAGAAGTCTCGACCGGCAATATCGGCTGCTAATTGCTGAAGGTCACCAAGAAATGCCTGATGAGGGTTGAGCCCAACAGTTTGCTCAAAGATATCAGTATATTTCATTACCTGTGACGGGCATTCCAAACCCAAGGTTTTTATGAGCTCTGCCACCTCAGCCATTAACTGATATTCATCCCAACCCAGACGGTACCACTCCAGCAAGGTAAATTCCGGATGATGTCGGCGACCTGATTCGCCGTCACGAAACGCTTTACCCAATGAATAAATAGATCCCGAGCCCGATGCCAGTAGGCGCTTCATAAAATATTCAGGCGAACTCTGTAAATACTGAATATCTCCGCCAACTTGAGCCGGGATACAATCAATATGTAAATCCGTGACACCGGTTTCGGCCATCACCGGCACATCCACCTCCATCACATCTCTATCTTTAAAAAAACCACGAATACCTGACAACAACTCAGCTCGACACCGCAGTGTTTCCAATGTGGCTGTTGGCTGCCAATTCATCATGACTTATTCCGTTTCTTTTTCATGCTCAAACCAACCTCAACAACTCGCTACCTAGGGTAACTGAAGCCATCTACTCAACATCTATAACAAAAAGGGCGGCAACAGCCGCCCTTTTACACAAGTAACAACATCCAAATCGTTAAAAACACGCTTTAAAACACATTTTTTACTTATGCCCGGCCTAAATATTCGCCAGTGCGAGTGTCCACCCTTACCACCTCACCAATATTCAAGAATAGCGGCACTTTCACAACAGCACCTGTACTCAAGGTAGCAGGCTTGGTGCCGCCTTGGGCCGTATCACCTTTCAAACCTGGGTCAGTATCAACAATTTCCAGTTCCACATGATTCGATGCGGCTACGGCTAAAGGCGCGCCGTTATACAATGTAACAACAACAGTATCTTGTTCTCTCAGCCATTTGGCCGTATCACCCACAACCTTTTCGTCCGCCTGATGCTGTTCAAATGTATCCGGCTCCATAAAGTGCCAATGCTCACCATCGGTATAGAGGTATTGCATATCACAATCCATCACATCAGCAGCTTCAAGGGATTCACCAGACTTAAAAGTCCGGTCCCACACTCGACCTGATTTCAGGTTGCGGATACGCACGCGGCTAAATGCTTGACCCTTGCCGGGTTTTACAAATTCATTTTCCACGATGGAACAGGGGTCGCCATCCAGCATTACTTTCAGACCGGAGCGAAATTCATTGGTAGAATAGTTAGCCATTATTGCCTCAATATTCGAAAAAAGTATTCGATAAAACGTTTCTAAGTATAAGAGCCCGCTATGATAACCCGTTCTGTTGCATCTGTGGATAGCCTGACTTGGCAAGAACAACTGACCACCAGTATTCGCGACCCCAAAGAGCTACTAAACTGGCTTGAACTCGATACAAGTTTAATCGATCGCATACTGAGTGGTGCTGTTGCGGCTGATAAGAGTTTTTCTTTAAGAGTCCCGATGCCTTATTTAAATCGCATCATCAAAGGCGACCCCAATGATCCACTACTGAAACAGATTTTACCGCTACAAGAAGAATTGCTTGCAGCACCAGGGTATAACACAGACCCACTGGGCGAGCTGGAGACCAATCCAATCCCTGGGCTCGTCCATAAATATCATGGCAGAGTACTACTGATTGTCAGCCCCAATTGCGCCATTAATTGTCGATATTGCTTTCGACGCCACTTCCCCTACCAAGACAATAAGCCCGGGCGTAACGAATGGCAGCAAGCATTAGATTATATTGCCCACGACCCCTCCATCACGGAGGTTATCTACAGCGGAGGCGACCCTCTCGCAAGTAGCGACAAACAACTCCTGTGGTTAACCGAAAAAATTGCCCAAATACCTCATGTAAAACGACTCCGGGTACACACCAGACTCCCCATTGTCATCCCAGACCGCATAACAGATGCGTGCTTGCAATGGATGACGTCTACCCGGTTATTACCGTCACTGGTCATCCACAGCAACCACCCCAACGAACTCGACACCGAAGTAGCCGATGCTCTCCATCGACTTTCCCGGGCGGGCATCACCCTGTTGAATCAAACGGTTCTGTTATCGGGCGTAAATGATTCAGTTGAAACACTATGCCAGCTGAGCGAGAGGCTATTTGAAATGGGCGTCTTACCCTATTACCTCCACCAACTTGATCGAGTCAGCGGCTCGGCCCACTTTGAAGTAAGCGACCAACACGCCAAACAGCTCATTACCGAGCTTATGGCCAAGTTGCCCGGGTACTTGGTTCCCAGGCTGGTCAGAGAGCTGCCCAACACACCCAACAAAATGCCTCTGCCTTAGCCTGCTAACCCTTGAATCCCACCACACAAAGAACCCAAACGCCCTCTCTTCGGGGGCTTTTCTCAATAAATACCAATGCTAAAAACGGAACTCCCTCACAAACATGAGGGCTGCACTAAAGCCCTAGTAAGGGGTACAGTAGCCCTTACTCTACATTGCTTTATAATGCATCAGGTATACCAGAAAAATGCAGTTTAAACACCGACGACAATTACAAGCACCTATTACAAGCACCTATGAGAATCAAAAGAGAATTAAATACAAGCACCTATGAGAATCAAAAGAGAATTAAAAAAAGATGGCAGCAGATAACTCCCTGAAACTTCTTCTCGCACACGATAGTTTTGAAGAAGCAAATCGCATTGTCAGTTTGTTACGCAATGCCAACTATCGCGCCGAATCAAAACATGTCAACAAAGTTGAAGTACTTTCCAAACTGCTTGAGAATAAATCTTGGGATTTGATTATTGCTCAGTTCAATGGTTCAGATGTTCCCATAAAATCTATTTTTACCACCATTAGAAAACTCAATCTTGACACTCCTGTAGTACTCATTACAGATGAGTACGATCCCGCTGAAATTGTCGAGGGTCTTCGACATGGTGCTGCTGATGTGATCCCGATGGATGAAGATCAGCGCCTGCTGCTCATTATCAGCCGGACACTCTATGACCTGGAACAACGACGCCGATTACGCCAAAGCCGCCGCCTCTACAGTGACTCAGAAAGCAGATGTGACCGATTATTGGGCAGCTCAGTAGATGCCATAGCTATCATTCAGGAAGGCACCTATCTGTATACCAATGACAGCTACGCACAGCTCTTTGGCTACCTGAACTCAGAAGGCATGCTTTGTATGCCCGTCATCGACACGCTTCAAGCGGAGGAGCATGACCGACTGAAAGAATACCTTCGCGCCATTGAGCCCGACGAGGCATTCCCAGCACAAACTATTAATTTTACGGGGATCACCAGTGATGGCATTCCTGTCCCCGTTGAAGCTAAAATTTCAAAAGTGGACTATCAAGGAGAAGCGGGCCTAGAGCTTGTTATCACCAAGAGCTATCTTGAAGGAAAAGGTGGTATAGAGGCCGACGTCAGCGTCACTCAATCTAGCGCTGTCAGCATTCAACGCGACAAAGTCATTGAGCAAATCAATGCAACCATTCGCCAAGCGGCCCAAAAACAGAACACTTCCGCGTTACTGTATATAACCATAGACCGCTACCCAAGTATTCAAAGTGAGATTGGCATTCAAAAAGTTGAAGAACTAATCTCTCAGCTTCTTGAAAAAATCAACTCTTCAATAAAAGACAGCCATACGCTTAATCGATTCAAAGAAGACTGCTTTATTGTCATTGCTCCCGATACCAGTGCCGATGCAGGTTTAATGCTTGCAAACCACATCTGTGAAGCCATTGATGGGTACATATTCCAACTTGGTGAACAAACATTTTCACTGACACTAGGCATAGGTGTTTCGGTTATCAATGAAGCTGTGGCCACTCCTGAGTGCTGCATAGATAGGGCACAAAATGCACTAAAAGATCTCTACACTGAAGGTGGCAGCCCTGATTTCGCTAATAATGCCAAACTTTCCGAGACCGGCATTGGGCCATCCTTGACCGAAGATGACGTAGAAGGCCATGCCCGGATATTACTCGATAAAAAACAATTCGAGCTTCTGTACCAACCATTAATTCCCCTTCATGGGGCGCAGGAAGAGTTTTATGAAGTGCTTATTCAAGTAAAACCTGGGGTGTTCGAAAAAGATCTACCCGAAGACTTTATTGCCAAGGTCTTCAAAACACCCACCGCCATTGAAATTGACCACTGTGTTATTCTTGAAGCCATCAAGGCTCTGACTGAAAAACTTAAAGCAGCTCCGGCAACACGACTATTTATTAATATCAGTGGCCATACCATTGCTGATGAAGGTTTTATCCCATGGCTCAAGACGGCACTAAAAGCCTCAGGGCTACTACCCAAACAAATTATCTTTCAACTACGTGAAATTGATATTGCAAGGCAATTCCATCACTCAGTGGGGCTTATCAACGAGCTCAACAAAATTAATGGCAATGTTGCTTTATCCCACTTTGGCCTTGCCATTGAGCCCATGAAGTTACTCCAAAAGCTTTCTGTCAATTTTGTAAAATTTGATAGTGTCATTATTGAAAAGGCTTATAAAAATGAAACGAATATGGCCGAAGTTGAAAATATGATAAGCCTGCTAAAATCAGAGAACGAAAATATTATTGTACCTTTTGTGGAACGCGCCAATATGATTCCAACGCTGTGGGGCTGTGGTGTCCACTATATTCAGGGACACTTCCTACAACCTCCCACACGGGTGATGAATTACGATTTTAGTACTGAAAACTAATAGGCAAATACCCTAACCTAACCCAGTTAAAGATTACTGCCAATGGGATGTATCTCTATCACTAAAGCCCATGAGATAGAGAATACCGTCCAGCCCCAGTTTAGAAATCGACTGTTTTGCCGTTGCCTTCACTAAAGGTTTAGCTCTGAAGGCAATGCCCAATCCAGCAATGCTTAACATTGGCAAATCATTGGCACCGTCACCCACAGCAATAACCTGTTCAAGATCCACATTTTCACCTGCGGCAATCTCACGTAATAATTGCGCTTTACGAGCACCATCGACAATCTCACCCGACACATTGCCCGTAACTTTACCATCGACAATTTCAAGCTGGTTCGCATAGACATAGTCAATCCCTAACTTTTTCTGAATACCACGACCAAAATAATCAAATCCGCCAGACAGGATCGCTGTTTTATAACCCAGTCGTTTCAAGGTGGACAATAAAGTCTCGGCACCTTCTGTGAGCTGCAAACGGTTAGCGACTTTCTCCAGCACTGATTCATCCAACCCTTTCAATAACGCCATACGCTGGGTAAAACTCTCCTTGAAATCAAGCTCACCCTGCATGGCAGCTTCTGTAATAGCCGCCACCTGCTCACCAACACCGGCCTCTTTTGCCAACTCATCAATCACCTCAGCGTCTATTAGCGTGGAATCCATATCAAACACCACTACGCGGCGATTACGGCGATAAATATTATCCTCCTGGTAGGCCATATCCACATCCATTTCACTGGACATCTCCAGCAATGAAGACCGCAGGGATGCCATATCAGATGGCACACCACGCAGTGAAAATTCCACACAAGACTTACTATCATCTTCTATACGCTCCAGTGGAACACGACCAGAGAGGCGGGTTATTTTGTCGATATTGAGCCCATGATCAACCGTCACCGCTGTGACACGAGCAATATGTTCAGCCGTCACCCTGCGAGAAAGCAATGTAACAATATGACGCGGTTTTCCCTGCTGATCGACCCAGTGAGAATAACTTTCTTCAGAAATCGACTGAAAGCGCACCTTCATATCCATCGCATGAAGACCAAAAAGAATTTCTTTTTGAACCTGAGGTGTTTTCTGGTCCTGGGGTATTTTGGCCAAAATACCGAGATTTAAATTATCATGAATGACAGCCTGACCAATATCCAAAATATCACAACCGTAATCCATCAGTACTTCTGAGACAGCTCGAGTGACACCAAGCTTATCTTCACCGGATACATTAATCAGTAAAATTTCTCTCACAGTTGATTCCATTTCAAGGGGCGCAAGCCAGGACCACAATTACTTTGAGCGGGTATTATAGGAGAGCAGAGAATAAGATAGAATGCGTCTATCGAACAAACCGCAGGAACAATGTAAATCAAGACATTCTGCGCCAATAAATACTAAGCCAACAAACTCGGAGAAAAGACTACAGAATGGGTAACACCAAAAAATCTTTGGCTAAAACGCTGCCCATCCTCACCCTAGTATTTAGTCTCACAATAGGTAGCCTAATCGCCCTGATTTTAGGCCTGCAAGTCAGCTCCATCGCTACCGAGCAAAAAAACTACCTGGGTAAGACGCTGTCTTCCCAGCTTGCTAAAGTGGTACGCGATCCTATTATTCGCCAAGATATGCTAAGTCTACAGGTTGAAGTCGATGAGATGCTGAGTATCGAAGGCATTCAGCATGCAGCAGTGTACGATGCAACGAACCGCCCACTGGCAAAAGCCCAAAAAGCACAATACACCGTCAACCCCCAAAACTCGCACACCAGCCCTATCACCATTGAAAATGCCGTTGCAGGGTATGTCAGTGTTCAGCTTGATCAGCAGTTTTTTTCGGCACCATTGCGAGGCCTCCAGCTTACCTTTAGCCTTTTGTGGATTAGCATTGTTGTCGCCTTACTTGTTTTATCGATTCAGCTGGGGAAGAAACTCTCTGGTCGGCTCAACCATCTCATCCAGCAATTACCGGGCGACGACTCAGACAAAATGGATGAACTCAGCACCCTTGAGCATCGAATAAAACCTTTGTTAGCCACCAGACAGTATCACCAAGCACCCTATGACGAGCAGGAAAAACAGCACTGTGCTCTATTAGCCATTGCCTGCCAAAATTTGACGCTACTAGAAAGCAGAGTCAATCCGGAACACTTTGAATCCGTCATGGCCCTGTTCGACGCTTTAACAAATGATGCAGCTGACTTATACGGAGCCATACGCCTAAGCGCGGACCAATCCAGCATCTATCTCGAATTTACCGGTGACTCAAAGCACAGCGACCACCCACTTAGAGCGCTCTACTGCGCCACAGCCATACATGCTTTAAGCAAACAGTTGATGGACACCCAGGGAATTAAATTAGAACTAGCCAGTGCCATATCACATGGAGAACAACAACTTTCTGCCTCCCAGCTCCTCAATGAGCGTCATCATAAAGAGCGTCTAATGTCACTTCAGTCGATGCTTAAACAGGCTGTTAACGGCCAGATTTTGCTGGCTAAAAACACCCGTGGCCACCCATCAATGCAGGAAATTTCCCTATCACCTCACACAGAAGAGAACTCATTATTCCGCGTAGATAAACTCCATGAAACCGGTGATAAACTGGTGGCACAACAAATTGCTTTGCTTGTTCGCAATCTTTAATGCTCGGACCTAAATCAACTCTCCGCTTCTCGAAAAACGTAAACCCAGCTGGCTTAGGGATGACTAACTAAGTAGTAGGATAGTTAGATAATAAGGTAGCGGGTCGTTTTGCATGCACCCCTAAATAAGGCATCTAAAAGTGCAGGCAAAACAACGTAGGCATCTATTACAAAAAATTAATTCGTTAACGGGCGGCCAATTTCAAAATCAATGCCTTCAATTTCAGACTCATCAACCAGCTTATGAATATACAGAGCGATCGCTTTACGCTGACCAAATTCCATCAACATATTGGCCACATCGTTTTTAACTTGTTCGTATTTCAACTGTTTTCCTGGCAGCTTCTTGTCAATATAGACCACATGAAAACCATACTTGGATTCGACAGGATTTTCAGCTAGGCCTTCCTCAAGCTCAAATACTGCCTCTTCAAACTCAGGCGTAGTCTGTCCACGAGTAATTTGCCCCAAACTCCCGCCAGTTTCCTTAGACGGACAGTCAGAATGCTCGTTAGCCAATGCTTCAAATTGATCAAATGACTCAACCAACCTTGAAATCAGTGATTCCGCGACATTTTTTGCTGTAACTCTTTTTTCTTCATCTTCTGGGTCAGCGCCCAAAAGAATATGTTTTAACTCCATCAAATCTTGGCTGACAAACTGACTCTTATTTGCTTCATAGTATCTCAGACATTCTTCTTCCGTGACCTCTTGCGGGGCAGCTTCCTTCTCAACCAACCGACCAATGATCGTTTCTTCAGAAGGTATGTCACTTGCTTCCGGCAAATCCTTATCCAGACCCAGTTCTCTGGCCTTCTGTAGCAGCAACAGTTGAATAATTAATACTTCTGAGGACTTTTGTATGACCGCTTCCTGTGAATCAGCCGCATGGAATTGCATTTCACGCGCTACTTCATCTGGCGTAATAACCACACCATTGACCTTAATTTCTGAAATATCAATGGGCGTCTTTTCTGTAGTTTCATTGTTGGAAGGGGTATTCATAGGGGCTCTCTACCAGTATCTCTCTAAATTACAGTTTGTCGTCAACATGGACCAACAAAGAAGCCGGGGCTCTCAGTTTAAACGACTAACCAAGAGACCCAGCTCCCTTTGCCATGCAAGGTGCAGATCAAGCGCGTTTCTGGCGAACGATCTGATAATTGCGCAGTAAATATTTAACCGGCGCAGCCAAACCGCTTATGATATGAACTAGACGAGTGAAAGGGAAGATCAAGAACAGCACCATTCCCAAAAAAACGTGTAATTTATACACTAAACTCACAGATGCAATGGAAGCTGCCGCCTCCATAGGCCGGAAAAGCGCAATAGACTGAGCCCAATTTGCCAGCAGCACCATGACCGATCCATCCATATGATGGCTTGATGCATAGATGGTACTGAGCCCCAGTATCAACTGAATATACAACAAAATCAGTACCAGATTATCTGAAAAACTACTGCTGGCCTTTACCCTCTCATCCGTAAAGCGACGAACGATCAACATCGTCATTCCCACAAAACAGAGCGCACCAAACAAACCGCCGGATACCATCGCTAGCAATTGCTTGTTAGGTGTGGATATCACATGGTGGTAAATAGACTCAGGGGTCAACAAACCAACAATGTGGCCTGCCAAAACGATCAATATCCCCACGTGGAAAGCATTACTGGCCATACGCATACCTTTAGTACGCAAAATCTGGCTGGAACCTGCTTTCCAGGAATACTGCTCACGATCGTAACGAACCCAGCAGCCGACCAAGCAGACCACTGCTGCCATATAAGGGAACAGGCCAAATAAGATAATATTACTATTCATGGATCACTCCTTAAATTTGCCTTAATTTGCCCAGCGAACTGCTACGGCTTCATTGGCTGGTTTTTTAGGTGGTACCGGTGCTGAAGATGAACAACCGCTGCCAAGGGCATCTCCAGCACCAAAGGTGACGGCCTCCTCCTCCCAGATTTTGTCCAGCTCTTCGTGGGTATCATCCCGTTTTTCACCGGCCACTTTTTCCCGCAACTCACTGATATCAACATTGGCACCACTGATCATCAGTAGTGCATCAAACAGTGCAGCATAGGGTGATTCACGCTCCTGTAAGCGAGCACTAAGCACCCCAAGGATATGGCTGATATCAGACAAACCTTCACGCACCTCAAGGTCTGGACGATGAGCCAGAAACTCCAGATGCAAAGGAATATGATCCGGCAGTTCACGGGCATTAATACTGAAACCATGCGCCTCATAAATACTCAGCAGATCGACCATTGCCTGACCGCGATCGCGGGATTCACCGTGTACATGCTCAAATAACAACAATGACAGAGAGCGACCACGGTCAAACAGACCTGTATAGGCTTCTTGAGCATCCAGTAGGTCACCGTCATAAATCACATTGAGGAGATGAACCAACTGCTGACGCATATCGGGAGAAATTTCCCTCGCGCTATTGATCACTTTTTCAATGCCCGATACCTGATCCTGAAGTTCGGCTCGGGGATAGTCCATCAGTCGAGAAATTACTTTGATAATATCCACTAGATTACACCTCCCAAATCTGAACGGTGTCGATTACATCCCGTCGAGTGGTTTTCTTGGTGCCAAATAAGTTGACATCCGATTCACCCGTGGAACACCCATTCCCAAAGGAGAAGCCACAACCACCACGCTCGGCAAAGGCTTCAGACATTGCCTCTTCTCGGTGTGCAGTAGGAATCACGTAGCGATCTTCATAGTTAGCAATGGCCAGGTAACGATACATATCCTCCACCTGAAGCTCACTCAAACCAACCTCCTCCAGCACCTGCAAATCCTGCACGCCATCCACAATTTGTGAACGCTTGTAGGCACGCATGGCTAACAGGCGTTTGAGTGCCAATTTGACCGGTGCCTCATCTCCCGCCGTAAGTAAGTTCGCCAAGTATTGCAAGGGAATACGCAGGGAATCCACGTCTGGAATAATACCGTTCATGCCCATATGTCCAGCATCGACAGCGGACTGAATAGGTGACAGCGGCGGCACATACCAAACCATAGGTAGCGTCCGATACTCGGGGTGCAACGGTAATGCCAGCTGCCAATCTACCGCCAACTTATACACGGGCGATTGTTGGGCTGCAGTAATCGTTGAGTCGGGAATACCGTCTTTTCTAGCCTGAGCAATAACCGCAGGGTCATTAGGGTCAAGGAAAAGTCCCAACTGCTCCTTATACAGGTCCTTCTCATTTTCAGTACTGGCCACTTCCTGAATTTTATCGGCGTCATACAACAGCACGCCCAAGTAGCGAATACGACCCACACAGGTCTCAGAGCAAATCGTTGGCTGACCAGCTTCAATTCGTGGGTAACAGAAGATGCATTTTTCTGATTTACCAGATTTCCAGTTGAAGTAGATTTTTTTGTACGGACAACCGGAGACACACATCCGCCAGCCGCGACACTTCTCCTGGTCAATTAGTACGATGCCATCCTCTTCCCGTTTGTAGATAGCACCTGATGGACAAGCGGCAGCGCAGGTAGGATTTAGACAGTGCTCACACAAACGAGGCAAATACATCATGAAGGTATTTTCAAATTCGCCGTACATCTCCTTCTGCATATTGTCAAAATTATTGTCGACACTACGCTTTTTGAATTCGGTACCGAGAATATCTTCCCAGTTTGGACCCCATTCAATTTTCTGCATACGTTTGCCCGATATCAACGAGCGCGGGCGAGCAGTTGGCTGATGATCTGACAAAGGTGCTGTATGCAAATGCTGGTAGTCAAAATCAAACGGCTCATAGTAATCGTCAATTTGCGGCAGATCGGGGTTGGAGAAAATGTTTGCCAACACTCGAAATTTGCCACCAATTTTCGGATTGATAGAGCCATCCTTGTTGCGAATCCAACCGCCGTTCCATTTTTTCTGGTTTTCCCATTCTTTCGGGTAACCAATGCCTGGCTTGGTTTCAACATTATTGAACCAGGCGTATTCCATACCTTCACGAGAGGTCCACACATTTTTACAGGTGATTGAGCAGGTGTGACAACCGATACATTTATCAAGATTCAACACCATTCCAACTTGAGATCTAATTTTCATTGCACTGTCTCCTTAAACTTCTGTTGGAAGTGGTTGAGGAAGGCCGTCACCGGTCTCGTTATCGAGCCAATCGACCTTATCCATCTTACGAACTACGACCATTTCGTCACGGTTGCAACCCACCGTGCCGTAGTAGTTGAAACCATAGGATTGCTGTGCATAACCACCGATCATATGGGTAGGTTTCATCACGATCCGAGTAACCGAGTTGTGGTGACCACCACGCGTACCTGTGGTTTCACTACCAGGGACATTCACAATACGCTCCTGAGCGTGGTACATCATGACCATGCCTTCTTTCACTCTCTGACTAACAACTGCACGACAGGCAATGGCGCCATTAACATTGAACACCTCAACCCAGTCGTTATCTTCGATGTCGGCTTTTTCGGCATCGATTTCGCTCAGCCAGATAATCGGGCCACCGCGAGACAAGGTAAGCATCAACAAGTTGTCAGAATAGGTACTGTGGATACCCCATTTTTGGTGGGGAGTAATCCAGTTCAACACAATCTCTTTATTGCCGTTGGACTTCTTACCTTTCACCAAGTCGATGGTGTTGGTATGAATGGGTGGGCGGTAAGAAATCAACTGTTCACCAAAGGCCTCCATCCATTTGTGATCCTGATAGAACTGCTGACGGCCAGTGATCGTGCGCCAAGGAATCAACTCGTGGACATTGGTGTAACACGCGTTATAGCTCACGTGCTCATCTTCCAAACCAGACCAGGTCGGTGAAGATATTATCTTCCGTGGTTGCGCCTGAAGGTCGCGGAAGCGAATTTTCTCATCATGCTTGGGTAGGGCCAGGTGCTTGTGATCGCGACCGGTAATCTGCCCCAGCGCATCCCAGGCCTTTACTGCAACATTACCGTTGGTTTCCGGCGCAAGACTCAGTACCACTTCCGCTGCATCAATGGCTGATTCGATACGAGGCTGACCTTTACTAATACCCTCTTCTGTCACGGTATAATTAAGCTCACGAAGCAGCTTCACCTCTTCGTCTGTATTCCAACCAATACCCTTACCACCATTACCCAATTTTTCCAGTAATGGCCCCAAAGACGTAAACTTCTTATAGGTATTGGGGTAATCCCGCTCCACCACCACCATGTTCGGTGCTGTCTTGCCGGGAATTAACTCACATTCACCGTATTTCCAATCCTTCACATCAAAAGGCTGTGCCAACTCTCCGGGGGTATCATGAAGCATCGGAACAGTCACAAAGTCTTTCTCAACACCCAAGTTGTTATTAAAGGCTGATATTTCAGAGAATTTCTTAGCGATGCCTTTATAGATATCCCAGTCAGAACGCGCTTCCCATGCAGGATCAGCCGCTTTTGACAATGGGTGAATAAAGGGGTGCATGTCCGAGGTGTTGAGATCGTCTTTCTCATACCAAGTTGCCGTGGGTAACACGATATCGGAGTACATACAGGTAGATGACATCCGGAAATCCAGAGTGACAACCAAGTCCAACTTACCGGTCGCACCTTCTTCTACCCACTCAGCTTCCTGAGGAATAAGGCCACCACCTACACCGTTATCATCATTCATCAAGCCGTTTTTAGTACCCAGCAGGTACTTCAACATGTACTCATGGCCTTTACCGGAAGAACCCAGCAAATTTGAGCGCCAGATAAACATATTGCGCGGGAAGTTTTCGGGACTGTCGGGCTGCTCTGCGGCAAAACGCAGGTTGCCAGATTTTAGCTCCTGCACTGCATAGTCTTTAGGATCCATACCCGCCGCTTCCGCATCACGGGTTATTTGTAGTGGGTTCCTGTTCAACTGTGGCGCGGAAGGTAACCAGCCCATACGCTCGGCTTTAATATTGTAGTCGAGCATGTGTTCCTGAAACTGTGATTTATCCGCAATGGGCGACAGCACATCGTGCATGCTCACTTTTTCATGACGCCACTGGGAGCTGTGGCTGTAGAAGAACGACGTGGAGTTCATTTGGCGAGGCGGGCGACTCCAGTCCAAACCGAATGCCAAGGGCAGCCAGCCCGTTTGTGGACGCAGTTTTTCCTGTCCCACATAGTGAGCCCAGCCACCACCGCTTTGACCAACACAACCACACATGATCAGCATGTTGATCAGCCCACGGTAGTTCATATCCATGTGGTACCAGTGGTTCATTGCCGCACCGACAATCACCATGGATTTACCACGGGTCTTATCGGCATTGTCAGCAAACTCTCTGGCCACCTGAATAATTTTGGCGCGAGGAACACCGGTAATTTTTTCTTGCCAAGCGGGGGTATAGGCCACAGTGTCATCATCAAAACTGGATGCCACATGCTCGCCACCTAAACCACGGTCAATACCGTAGTTGGCCATCATCAGATCGTAAACAGTAGCGACTTTCGCTAGCGATCCATCTGCCAGCGTAATAGTACGCGTGGGCACATTACGCATTTGAATGCTTTCGCCTTCTTGCTTATCCCAGTGGTCACTGCCTCCGGCAGCAAAGTAAGGGAAGGCAACCGCATCAACATCACCGCCATCAATCAGAGACAACTGCAATTTCACTTCATTGCCGTCTTTGCCTTCACGGGTTTCGATATTCCATTTACCTACACCATCACCCTGCTCTCCCCAGCGATAACCGATGGAGCCTTGTGGAGAAACCAGCTCACCACTCAGTTCATCCAGTGCAATGGTTTTCCAGTCTGGGTTGTTTTCTTGTCCCAAATTGTCGGCCAAATCAGATGCACGCAGGAATCGACTGGATTTGTAACCACCTTCTGTAGGCTCCAAGGTCACCAGATTAGGCATATCTGAATACTGACGAACATATTCAGTGAAGTAGGCACTGGGGTTGTCGAGATGGAATTCTTTCAGGATCACATGCCCAAAAGCCATGGCTACAGCGGCATCAGTACCCTGTTTGGGGTTCAGCCACATGTCAGCCAGTTTGGCCGCTTCACTGTAGTCGGGCGTAATAACCACACCTTTAGCGCCCTTGTAGCGAACCTCTGTAAAGAAGTGAGCATCAGGAGTACGTGTTTGAGGCACATTGGAGCCCCACAAAATAAGGTAGTTCGAGTTATACCAATCGGCAGACTCCGGCACATCCGTCTGCTCACCCCAGACCATTGGTGAGGCCGGAGGCAAATCACAGTACCAGTCATAGAAGCTCATACAGACGCCGCCAATCAATGACAGGTAACGAGAGCCCGCGGCATAAGAAACCATCGACATAGCAGGAATGGGAGAGAAACCAAGAATGCGGTCAGGGCCATGCTCTTTAGCCGTGTAAACATTGGCTGCAGCTATCATTTCGTTTACTTCGTCCCAAGAAGAGCGAACAAATCCACCCATGCCACGTTTGGACTTATAAGATTCAGTACGAACAGGGTCTTCTACAATAAAAGCCCAGGCATCCACAGGATTTTCAAACTGCTTGCGAGCATCACGCCACAATTTCAGCAATGGCTTGCGTACTTTGGGATACTTTACTCGGTTGGCACTGTAGATATACCAAGAGAAACTGGCACCCCGAGGGCAACCACGAGGCTCATGGTTGGGCAGGTCCGGACGCGTACGAGGATAATCTGTCTGCTGAGTTTCCCAGGTGATCAATCCATTTTTAACGTAAATTTTCCAGCTACAGGAGCCGGTACAGTTCACCCCATGGGTAGAACGTACAATTTTGTCGTGCTGCCAACGTTGGCGGTAGCTGTTCTCCCACTCTCGGTTTTGATTCCGAGTTTCTCCGTGACCATCGGCGAACTCATCCACCTTGGTCTTTTTGAAGAATTGTAAGCTATCGAGAAAATGACTCATGGCTTTACTCTCACTGTTTAACTTTTTTAAAATTAATATTTTCTGTTTGAAAACGCTGAAGGAGCTCAATCCCCATCAGCTTTACCTTTACTGCCTTTCAAAGGTAACCCTTCAAAACACTATGGGTTATAAAACTCACCTTCTTTATTGGGCGAAAACTCTTCGTGGCAATTTGGACACTCAATAAAATGGTCAGCGCGGTTTTTGCGTAAGTAAAACCACCAATTAATGCCGATACAGACTGCGTAAAAAGCAGCAAATCCAATCAGTGCAACTTCAGGAGTCGTTGCTTTAATCTGCTCACCGAGTACTTTCGGAATGTAAAAGGCACCATAAGCGGCAACAGCTGAAGTCCACCCAAGCACTGGACCCGCCTGCTCTTTAGGAAACACCATGGCGATAGTGCGGAAGGTTGAACCATTGCCAATACCTGTGGCGGCAAATAGCACCAGGAATAACAAGAAGAAGGGGAGGAAGAATTGTTCTGGTGTTGCTGAACCGTAGGCAGCTTTCATGTAGTAGGCAACACCTAAGGCACTACCTACCATGACGACAGAACAGATCTGGGTCACCATGGCGCCGCCCATTTTATCCGCAATCCAACCACCTACTGGACGAATGAGTGCACCAATAAAGGGACCCATCCATGCGTACATTAACGCACTGGGGCCGTTACCATTAATGATGTCATGGGTCATCACACCATCGACCATAATGTGTTGATAACCAAAGATAACCTTAATAGCCAGCGGAAAAGACGCCGCAAATCCAATAAAAGAACCAAAGGTCATGGTATATATAACGCTCATAACCCAAGTATGTGGATTGTTAAAAATCTTGTACTGCCGAGTCAGACTGTTGCCAATGGATCCCGGCAACATCTTCAACCAGAAAACGGTAGAACCAATAACCAGCACCATCACAATTTCTTTCGGCACACCAAAACCGGAGCCGTTAGCCGCTTCAGGCAATAATAACCACAACCCTACTGCGGCCGTAATAAAGCCGATTAACAACATGCCACTAATAATTGCAAAGCTGGTAATTGGGTTCGGTGCATCCGGCGACACCTCTTGGGTCCGAATATTGTTCATCCCAAACCAGCCAAACACTGCCAGAGGTATCAATAGCAGCAACCAGATAAAGCCCGCATTTTGAATAAAACTTTCTGTACCGGCTGGAATCTTGCCAATTAATGTACCTGAGGTGTTCTGCAACACCATTCCATCACCACCGAACAAACCAAATGTCATGACTAGTGGTATAACGATCTGCATGGTGGTAACACCGAAATTACCCAGACCTGCATTTAAGCCCAACGCCAAACCTTGTTGTTTCTTGGGAAAGAAAAAACTGATATTTGACATGGAGGAAGCAAAGTTACCACCACCAAAACCTGACAACAGGGCTAGTGCCTGGAACACCCACAAGGGTGTATTCATATCCTGCAAGGCAAAACCAGTACCTAACGCGGGCAACATCAAGAGTGCCGTGGTAAAGAAGATAGTATTACGACCACCGCAGAGCCTGATAAAAAAACTGCTCGGTATTCGCAATGTTGCACCGGTCAGACCCGCAATGGACATCAGGGTAAACAACTCTGATTTAGCGAAAGGGAAACCCAGGTTCAGCATCTGAACAGTGATAATCCCCCAATACAGCCACACAGCAAAACCGCACAACAGACTGGGAATAGAAATCCATAGGTTCCTATTAGCGGTCTTCTTGCCTTCAGACTCCCAAAATTCGGAGTCCTCGACATCCCATTTTTTTAAATCAGCCATAGCGGTTATTCCTCACTTATTACTGTTTTATTTATAAAGCTTAAATTTTCTATAAATTTAAGCTTTCTATAACGTCAAAAAGTCATCAGCCCGGGCCTGACTTACCCGCTGTTTAAATTCATCCCATTTGATGGCGTAAAACATCAACACCATGCAGCCGGCAAGCACGCCATACAGCAACATGAAGCAAGAACTCCGTATACCGGTTTGATCGGCAGCAATACCAAACAGAATGGGTAGAGAAAATCCCCCCAAAGCACCAATGGCACTAACAGCACCACCGACAGCACCCACGTTATCTGGGTAGTAGTCATAAATAATTCGGTAAATACTCGCCTTGCCAAACCCCATGGCCAACCCCACAACAAAGGTCAACAACACAAACAGCCACAACGAAATTCGTATATCCAAAAAAAGATCACGTTCGATGCCATGAATAGTCATAGTCGTGGGCGGGTACGACAGGAAAAAAAGGCAGACCAAACAAACCCAAAAGACCAACCAGTTCACCCGGCGAGCACCAAAATTATCAGCAAACCAACCACCTAATGCCCGAACAATGGCCGCAGGCAAGGTGAACAACAACGTCACAAATGACGCTGTTTTAAGGTCAAGGCCATACTCTCCGACGTAGTACTGAGGCAGCCATAGAGTCAAAGCCAGGAACCCACCAAATACAAAATAGTAGTAGAGGCCAAAACGCCACACCCTCAGCTCTCTCAGTGGACGAAATCCTTCCGTCAAAGGTCGTATTTCTTTTGGGTCGCGGCCTTTTGGATCTGGGCGCGTGAAAACCCAGAACAAGACAGCTACCACAAGCAATACAACACCGTAGTAATTTGGAACTGCCTGCCACCCGTAATTTAGAATAATGATTGGGGCTACAAGATTGGTAATGGCGGCACCCGCATTACCAGCACCAAAGATACCCATAGCCGTACCCTGCAGCGCACCTTCGAACCAACTTGATACATAGCTCACTCCCGTGGCAAAGGTTCCCCCAGAGATGCCGAGAACCAAACCAAACGCCAAAAACTGACCGAAAGTTTCAGCATAAGGCAGAGTGAAAAGAGATAACGCAACAATGAGCGTCTGAGAAAAAAAGATGATTCTGGCACTAAACCGTTCAGCCAAAATACCGCATACAAGGCAGGCAACAGCGCCGGTTAGAATGGGTGTTGCCAACAATACCCCAAATGCCGTATCGGTCAGGTGGAGATCTTCCCGAATTTGTAATCCTAAAATGGCAAATAAGGTCCATGCTGCAAAGTTGGCAGCAAATGCCACTGTACACACACCTAATCCGTACCATTTTTGATTGTTAATTGCAGTCATGGGGTATTAACTGATTCAATAATATGAACCAAATGTAATGATAGGCGACTTTTTGAGACATGACCTGTGTCAAGTAACCCTTTGTAAGCGCTGGCACAAACCCCAAATATATACCACCAAGGTGGTAGTATAAAAAATCTATATTTTCAAAAAAAACAATAGGTTATAAAAACCTAGTCAAGAAACTAGTCGCTTGACCAAACAGCTAGATATTTAGTGGTAAAGACAATGATTAAAATGATCGCTGGGAAAAAACTACGATTCTCCCAATCCATCGCTATTCAGGTTCTAATTCCTATGGTTGTCATTGGGCTGTTGGCATTAGCCAGTATGCTGGTATCTCTTTTGGTAACGCTGAATACTCAGCATGATGCAGAAGCCATTAATATTGCCGGCTCCATGCGTATGCAGTCATACCGTATTGCTGTGTTATTACAGCAATCTACAAGCAGTGAAATAGTACGTAAAAACATAGCCAAAGAGTTATCTGAAGAACAACGGCTATTCTCCCAAAAACTTTATCAATCCAGTATTGCTAAAGCAGCGGATAAAGTAGGCCGAGGAGTAATTAAAGATCGCTATACAGCGGTTGAGGATAACTGGGAACACAATATTGTTCCCATTTTTTTTCCTATCAGGTCAACCTCATCTATCACCACTGAACAAATTAATAGCGTCAGTGAACAGTATCTGTCTCAAGTCAATAATCATGTGGAAAAAATTGACAACCTAGTGCTCAGCATCCAAAAAAACACTGAGGAAAAAATTGAATTACTGGGTATTTATGAAGGCCTGAGTATTTTCCTTTCCTTCCTGGCGTTAGTGTTTATTGTGATGCGTGCTGATCAAAACTTGGTGAAGCCCTTAAAAGATTTGGTACGGGCCGCAGAACATACTAGTGTCGGCGATTTTTCTTATCGAACTTACTACGAAGGGGTTAACGAAATAGGTCTACTCTGCAGTACGTTCAATGATATGTCGGCTAGTCTGGCGCGGCACTATCGAAAACTTGAAGACTTAGTCAATGATAAAACAGCTCAATTACAACAATCTAATCAGGTACTAGATTTTCTATACAACACCGCACAACAGCTATCTGATGGGACTATCAACAGACAAACTCTCACCAACATTGTGACAGACCTAAAGAAACTGACAGCCGTTCCACAGCTGTCATTATGTATCATCAATGAAGCCAACACCGAAAAATATGATTTAATTCTACCTGCTGATGAACAACACCCTTGTCAGCTTGAAGACTGCGTAAACTGCTTTATGCGTCCTGAAAAAGGACATCCCATTCAAAATGAATCTTCTTTCCCCATAGAAGATGGCAATGAAAACTTTGGCTTTCTCTATATTAAAACCGGACAGAATTTACCTCTAGAACCTTGGCAGCAACGATTGTTTGAGACCGTTGTAGATCACCTTTCATTTGCCATAGCATTACAATATCGAGAAGGTTTAAGTCGGCGATTGATGTTATTTGAAGAGCGTTCAATTATTGCGCGAGAGCTACATGACTCACTAGCCCAATCTCTCTCTTATATGAAGATGCAAGTGGCTCGAATTTCCAAACTTTTTGAACGAAACGCTCCAGAAGACAAAGTTCGGGAAGGTCTTGAAGATCTTCAGCAGGGAATGAATGCTGCCTACAAGCACCTGCGGGAATTGTTAACCACATTCCGTCTGAAGCTGGATGCTCCAACACTCTACCTAGCATTAAAAAAGACCGTCGATGAATTCGATAAGATGCACAATGATACTGAGGTGGTACTAAACTACTCACTCGACCATTGCCCACTTTCAGCCAACGAAGACATCCATGTACTTCAAATTATTCGTGAAGCGATGACCAACGCGATCAAACATTCAAGGGCCAACCGCATTGAACTGAGATGTAAAAATGGCGAGAACAACAAGTTCATATTTAGCGTAGTGGATAACGGTATAGGAATGTCAGAAAACCCTTACAAAGACCATCACTATGGGCTTTCTACCATGCAAGAACGTACAAAACTCGTAGATGGAGAATTGGATATTAGTGCCGTTAATGGTAGTGGGACGACCGTTTCATTAACTTTTATTCCCGAGGTATTTTGCTAAAAACAGTAAAAGCTGTGCGAGATCAATTAGTCATGAAGTTCGTAGTATTAAACTGTGCGCTGCGACAAATCCCAGCACCAGAAAAATACAATCTCTCAAGGGGACTGGAGTGAGTAAAGCTAAAAGTAAATTGTTTCTCGTAGACGACCACCCTCTACTACGAAAAGGTGTACGGCAGCTGATCGAGCTAGAAGATGACATGGAGGTTGTCGGCGAAGCAAGCAACGGTGCTGATGCCGTTGTTCTAATTCAAGAGATAGAGGCTGACCTAGTCCTTCTCGACCTCTCCATGAAGGGAATGGATGGTATTGAAACCTTACAAGCCATGCGTAATATTGGTATTAGTTGTCGAATTGTTGTCTTTACCGTATCGGATGACACCACTGATGTCGTTACCGCCCTAAAAGCGGGTGCAGATGGCTATCTTCTGAAAGATATGGAGCCCGAAAGACTCGTAGACAGAATCCGCGAAGCTTGCTCGGGAAAACTTGTACTTTCAGAAGAATTAACGGAAGTCTTAGCCAGATCCTTTCGTGATGACACAGCTAAAGGTCGAGGTGATGGCTACAATTCTCTGACCCGAAGAGAAAAAGAAATATTAAAAATGGTCGCGGAAGGGCTAAGCAATAAAATGATTGGCCGCCAACTAAATATTGCTGAATCTACGGTAAAGGTACATGTGAAACACCTACTAAAAAAACTCGGTTTACGCTCAAGAGTTGAAGCGGCAGTCTGGGCCGTTGAAAACAGAGTGAAATAACTCCAACCAGCCCCTCCAGAAAATGACTACTTGGGAGAATAACCATTGCCCATTAAAACCACCGTTGCTGAAAAACTAATAGGCCACGTAAAACCCTTATTATTTTCCGCACTGAGAATCATTCCATTTCATCCGCAGAAACTTGTATTAGAACATTTATTGAAACAGCTTCTGTTGGAGCCTATTGCCGACGGCGACCTAGAATTTCTTTCCAACAAAACCCTAAAAATCTCCGTAGCAGATATCGGTATTGGCTGGCGACTGAGCCACCTTAACAATCAATTAAAAATACAACCATTGAACGGGCCTGCTGACGCCACCATCACCGGTAATGCTAGAGCTTTTGTCTTACTTGCATCAAGACAAGAAGACCCAGACACTCTTTTTTTTCGTAGAGAACTTAGCATTGAAGGGGACACCGAGCTTGGACTAGAAGTGAAAAATATATTGGATAGTGTTGAGCTTGATATGCTGCCATCAGTTATCCAGCGCATGTTGACAAATGCAGGGAAACTAGCAGCCAACTAAGATAAGATAAGATAAAAAATAATAACCCTCACAAAAAATTAAAATTTTCTTATTATTTTTCAATAGATATGACGATTAACAAAATAATTTATGAAAAAATGAAAACAGATTTTCTAACTTGACGTTAGTGTTTCCATTCCTGGCTGGCCAAACCAATAGCCATTACAAAACTCAGAATTTCTCATATCACTAGCAATCAAATGAGCGGGAATAGTTTCACCCCGAATTACCCGAGAAAATTGCTCTGCCACCTCAATGGTGCCCGTACTACTCGGACTAATGCGCATAATATCTACTCCTATATCAGCCATATTTGAATATTCATCCATCAGGTTATAAATTTGAGCCGATTGGGTCTGGATTCCATTGATAGTAAATAACGACTGATTTTCCTGTGTTTGAAGTGGTATCCCATCTGGATACTCCAAACATTTCAACTGACAATTATCCTTCGCTAGCCCTTTACAACGTGCAGTAAAACATCGCGCTGAATAAGCCAAGGGTAATCGTCCATAACTAAAAATTTCTGTTTCTATACTTTCTAAAAATCCCATTTTTTTGACGTCTATCAGGATATTCTCCAGAGCTATACGGTTTAGCTCCACTGGCATCACCCATCGTTTCAACCCCGCCCGATAAAGCGTCTTCAGGGTATAGGCATTGTAGATATTGATGGATGTTCCCGCCACAAAGGGCAGCTTTTTCTCAGACATCAGCTCTACCGCAGCCATATCGTTTGCTTCAATCAAACAACCGCTGTTTTCACAAATTTTTCTCAGGGTTGAAAGCTCAGAACGGGCCTCAATCAATGCCAAAGTAGAAAGCACGATTTCTTTTCCCGACTCCGCTAATTCTGCGGCCAACATTAACCAATCCAGTGTACGTAGTTCCTGACGTTTAGAGCAGACCATCTCTCCTAAATAAATAATTTCAACCTGAGATTGAACGACTTGCTGATAGAAATCAGCAACTTTTTGATGTGGCCAGTAATATAGAATTGGACCCAAAGATAATTTCATCAACATGCTCTTATTTGGTTTAAGCCCATTATTTCCAAGGGCGTGAATATGCCCCCAGCGTAGTCTGGTTACCCTCAGAAACATTTGCCAGAGTATCAAGCCACTCACTCCGAGGGGTGAAGTTACTACCCGTTTTCTTGTAATTGTCCAGTGCCTCCCGCCACACCCTGACAACTTGCTCCACGTAGGCTGGGCTACGTTGCCGTCCTTCAATTTTTATAGCCTTGACACCTATCGCATCTAATTGAGGAATCAATTGTAGAGTGTTAAGACTGGTAGGCTCTTCCAATGCATTGTAGGTATTACCCTCTACCCGAAAGCGACCTTTACAAAGCGTTGGGTAGCCCGCATTTTCGCCCTCATTAAAGCGGTCTATAAGCACATTATTCAAACGAGACTCTCGACCTTGACCTGTCTCCTGCCAACGCACTGCACTGGCAGGAGAACATGCACCACTCATATTAGGCGATTCACGGGTAACATAAGAAGACAAATGACAGCGCCCCTCAACCATGATGCACAGACTACCAAACCCAAATACTTCCACATCCACAGGGCTGTTAGCTGCGACCTGTTTCACCTGAGCCAACGACAATACTCGAGGTAATACTGCCCGCTTTATATCAAAGGTTTTTTTATAAAATGTCAGGGCATCTATATTGGTGGCTGAGCCCTGAACAGAGAGGTGAAGATTTAAATCCGGGTAGCGTTCTCGTGCATAATCCAATACTCCCATATCCGCAATGATCAATGCATTGGCCTGTAACTCTGCAGCCTGGTCTACAGCGGCCTGCCAACGAGACCAACTCTGAGGTTGTGGGTAAGTGTTAATAGCAACAAACAACTTAACGTTATTCGCACGCACATATTCCATTGCAGCCCGAGCTTTGCGGTCATTAAAGTTTAATCCTGCAAAATGCCGTGCATTAGTGTCATCTTTAAAACCGATATAAACCGCGTCGGCCCCATTATCCACAGCAGCTTTTAACGCAGGCAAACTACCTGCCGGACAAACGAGTTCCATATTGGCTTCCATTCAGAAATATTAAATGTTTAGGTCTATACATCACCTACAACTCTCTCAGTATTTCGCACGCAGAAGAGCCGGCATTGAAATTTAATCGTCCACTGGCACTAGTAACACTTTTTGTTTGGCAAATTGAATAATTCCGGGAGCCGTTCCGCCAATCAGGGTATCGTAAAGCGGGCTGTGTCCATGATTTCCTAAAATAATTAAATCCGCATCCATTTCATTTGCAGCATGTGACAACTGATGAGCTGCCACGCCTTCCAAAATAACAGCTCGACAGTTGATTCCCTCAGCTGCAATATTGCGCGCTAGGGTGTGAAGCTCATGAATCTCTTTGCCATAAGATTCTTTCAACTCATCCATAACTTTATTTTCTTCATCTTCTTCAGCTCCCTCTGCTCCTGGCAGTTCTGTTTCGACAGTAGCCAGCACCAATTCAGCGTCATAGGTCTTGGCTATATCCCTGGCTACTCTCAAAATACTTTCGACATCAGAGCGTAAATCAACAGCAACAAAAATTGTGTTCATCTGACACACCTTTAGTTGGCAAATAAAAATATCTATTGATGAAGATACTGACGCCAAGTTGGTTTTTTTTAAATGACTCATATCAATGGTTATCAAAACCTTGGGGGATAACCCCCACCTTTTAAGAAGTACTACCAAATAACCAGCCCGAAGCCAAAACAGTAATACCACTCCAAACAAAACGATCAACTTATTGTTTATAAAAAGGTTTACCTAATAAATACTGCACCACTTTAGTGGTACTTTAGAATAAATTGGTTAAATTTCAAAAGGTAACGATGACTTGGATCAAGTCGGCTTTCACTACAAATTATTAAATTCTCTTAACCAATAGAGTATATATTTTTTGTTAATACTGGTTTTTTGTTAATACTGGAGACACCGTCTCCAACGAGGAGAAGAACACGATGTCTGAAGCAAAAATTAATTTGCTAGACTTTAAAGACCCAAAGATAAAAACACTCCATATATCCTGGTTCGCTTTTTTTCTGACCTTTGTCGTTTGGTTTAGCCATGCTCCAATGCTGGCAGTCATCAAAGAGGCCTTTGATCTCACCGGGCAACAGGTCAAAGCACTGATGATCCTCAATGTTGCCATGACAATTCCAGCCCGAATAGTTATCGGCATATTGGTGGATAAATTTGGACCCCGACATGTTTACAGCGGCCTACTGGTCATATCCGGCTGCATTTGCGTGCTCTTCGCCACAGCCAACTCCTATGAACAACTCGCCCTCTTCCGCTTTCTACTTGGTTTTGCTGGCGCGGGATTTGTCATTGGCATCCGCATGGTGGGCGAGTGGTTCCCTGCCAAACAAGTGGGGCTTGCAGAGGGGATATACGGCGGCTGGGGTAATTTTGGATCCGCAGCAGGTGCCATGATATTACCCACGCTCGCACTGATGTTTGGTGGAGAAAATGGCTGGCGCTATGCTATTGGCCTGACCGGTGTCATCGCCGGTTTTTACGGTATTTTTTACTACATCAATGCCCGCAACACCCCCAAAGGCTCAACCTATTTCAAACCGAAAAAATCTGGAGGCTTAGAAGTCACCAGCTGGACTGACCTGTGGTTTTACCTTGCCATGAATGTCCCCATGTACATTGCACTGGCAGTATTAGCCTGGAAGTTATCTCCCTCTAACCTCGGCTTGCTAACCACCACTGCAGTAAATGTGATTTACGCAGGACTGGTGGCTTTATACTTCTTCCAGGCCAGTCAGATCTGGAAAGTAAACCACGAACATCTGAAAGCGGGTGTTCCCAAAATGCAGCGTTACAAGTTCAAACAAGTGGCTATTCTGGACTGGTCGTATTTTGTAACTTTTGGGTCAGAGCTTGCCGTAGTATCTATGCTGCCACTGTTCTTCCTAGATACCTTTGACGGATTAGACCCCGTTAAAGCTGGTCTATTGGCCTCGGGTTTTGCCTTTATGAATCTGGCAGCTCGCCCTGGTGGTGGCTGGCTAAGTGACCACTTTGGTCGTCGCAAAACCATGCTAATCCTGATCTCAGGATTAGCATGCGGCTATTTGCTGTTGAGTCAGATCAACAGCAGTTGGTGGATCCCCTTGGCCGTCATCTCCACCATGTGCTGCTCCTTCTTCGTACAAGCAGGTGAAGGTGCCGTATTTGCCATGGTGCCACTGGTCCAACGCCGCATGACTGGCCAAATTGCTGGTATGGCAGGCGCCTACGGTAATGTGGGCGCAGTAACCTATCTGACAGCTTTGTCCTTTGTTGAGTACAACACCTTCTTCTTATTGATTGCGGCCTCCGCAGGGGTCATCTTTCTAGCAGTATTATTCCTCGAAGAACCCGCAGGGAAAATGGCAGAAGTGCTGCCCGATGGAACGGTCGAGCTAATCGACGTCACCTGATAACAGTCCCAAAATAAACTGGGCCAGCAACAGTTGTTGTGGGCCCTATTGATTGTTAGTCTGAGAGAGAAAAACGAGTCTCACCTATGGAACTCATCCCCTCTTTTAAAGCGACCGTTGGTGTCGCCACATCAGCTGGTATTAAGCCCGTCAATGAAGATGCTGTGGGTTTTAGTATTCCCAAAGACCACCTGCTTAACACCAAGGGGGCTGTGGCTGTCGTCGCCGATGGTGTCAGCACCGCGGAAGCCGGGAAAGAAGCAGCAGAGCGCTGTGTCAGTACCGTATTAACCGATTACTACACAACACCAGAAACATGGAGCGTCAAACACGCTGCTCAAAAAATTCTCACTCCGCTCAACCGAAAACTTTATAACCTTGGAAGAGAAATACATGATGAAGCTCGAGGCTATATCACCACGCTGAGTTTTGTAGTGGTGAAATCCCATCTTGCGTACTTGTTTCACATTGGTGATAGTCGTATCTACCGCCTAAGTGCTGAAACGGGTGAATTCACACAGCTCACAAGAGACCACACGGCAGGCATCTCCAAGGATGAAAACTATCTGATTCGTGCCATGGGGATGGATACAAATCTCAACGTGGATTCCAGCGTAGTCACCCTACATTCAGGCGATATTTTCTTTCTCAGCACTGATGGTATACACGACTTTCTACCAGAAGCTGACATTCTTCAACTGATTGAACGTCACCCCGAGGATTACAATACAGCTTGTCTAGCCATTGTTAATGCCGCCCGGCAACATGAAAGCAACGACAATTTGAGTTGCTGCTTACTCCGTATAGACCAGCTGGGTTTGGAAAATATTGAGGACCTCAACGAACGATTGACCCGCCTCCCTTTCCCTCCAGAACTAGCCCCAGGCCTCAAAATTGATGGCTACGAAGTACTTAAAGAAATGTACGCCAGTGAACGCAGCCAGCTGTACCTTGTGAAAGACATGGTTTCTGGTGAGTCCCTTGTGATGAAAACCCCCTCCCAGAACTATTCCGACAATCCGGCTTATACCGAACGATTCATCATGGAAGAGTGGATTGGTAGCAGAGTGGATCACCCAAATGTAGTAAAAGTTATCCCACCCAAAAATGAACGTAAGTTTCTCTACTATCTGATGGAAATGGTCGAAGGAGACACGCTGGAAATTTGGCTAAAAAAACACCCAGACAAACGTCCGAGAAACCTCATCAAATTGGTAGAACAGATCGCCATGGGCATGGAAGCATTACATGAAAAAGAAACTGTGCACCAAGATTTAAAACCCAGCAACATTATGGTGACCCCAGACTTTGAAGTGAAAATTGTCGATTTTGGCTCAGTCTATGCGCCAGGCATCCATGAAATATTCACTCCCATGGAAAGGGAAATGGCACTGGGTACTCTGGATTATGCTGACCCCTCTTATCGTTTCAGGATTAACTCGGGAGTCAGGGGTGACATTTACTCGTTGGGCGTCATAACGTACGAGATGTTTACTGGCTTTCTACCCTACGGCACCAAATTGGAAAAATGTAATAGCCACAACGACTTTCTCAAATTACGTTACATTCCAAGCTATCATCATCGCGATATCATTCCTGTATGGTTTGACCGAGCCCTCGAAAAAGCGGTCGCTATAAACCCAGACTTACGCTATGACAGCCTTAGGGCATTTTTATCTGACTTAAAAAACCCAAACCCAGAATTCCTTAAAGAGGATATTCAGCCAGGCGGCAAAAAAAACACCCTCTTATTCTGGAAAATGTTGTCTTTTGTATTATTTGGCCTGCTCGTTATGTCACTGCTAGTGTCTGCAACCAAGTAAAATATTTTGTACAACAACATATACTATGAAAAAGTATTTCCTATATTAAACTAAAGGAAACAAAGTCCCATCGAAATGACAGCCCCCTGATGAAAGAACAACGAAATGAGAATCCTATGTCACAACAATCAAAGCCACATGCATCAAAAGAATTTCTACCCCTAGGAATTGCCGTACTCACTGTTTCCGACACTCGCTCTCTGGAGGAAGACACCTCCGGCCAACTACTCGTAGATCGCCTCACCGAAGCAGGACACAAGTTAGCTGGCCGTGAGTTAATCCCCGATGATATCTATCAGCTACGTGCTGAAGTCTCTCGCTGGATTGCCGATCCAAAAGTTCAGGTTATCCTGACCACAGGCGGCACGGGCTTTACCGATAGAGACTCCACCCCCGAAGCCTTGGCACCACTTTTTGATAAACAAGTGGAAGGTTTTGGTGAACTATTTCGCCACATTTCCTATCAGGAAATTGGCACCTCCACCCTGCAATCCCGAGCCGTCGCGGGGCTATCCAATCGCACCCTGATATTCTGCATGCCCGGGTCTACCAACGCCTGCCGCACCGCATGGGACAATATTCTTGGCGAACAACTGGATGCCCGCACCAAACCCTGCAACTTCATTCCCCACGTAAAACTAACTGCTGTTTGTGAGTCACGCGGATGAGCTGTTGCGATCAACCCGGACTCCAGCCAGTAGAACAAGCACTGGAAATATTACTCCGTTCTGCTCAAGCTATTACCGAAACCGAAATGGTTCCAGTCGTCGAAGCATTAGGAAGAGTGCTCGCCGACAATCAATTATCCTCGGTTGATGTCCCCCCAGCAGACAATAGTGCTATGGATGGATTTGCCTATAACAGCAATGATATCCAGAACTCCCATCGCCAAAAAATGGAACCAATAACCTTACCCATCAGCCAACGAATCCCGGCTGGTGTTGCGCCACAACCGTTACAACCGGGCACTGCCGCTCGTATATTTACTGGTGCAGAAATACCCGCGGGCGCAGATATTGTCGTTATGCAGGAAAACTGTCAGTGGAATGATGTCCCCGAAGGCAAGTATCAGGTCACCCTCCCAGCAGAATTTAAAATCGGCGACAATATACGCCCTCAAGGCCAGGATATTAAAAGCGGTAGTCTGATTATGTCTCGTGGCCACCGTATTAAACCCCAAGATATGGGACTGCTAGCTTCAGTAGGCATTGCTGAAATCCCTGTTTACCGGAAATTAAAAGTAGCCATTCTCTCTACCGGCGATGAGTTAGTAGAGCCTGGCAGTGAATTGCCTCCCGGTCACATTTACAACTCAAATCGTTACACCCTGGCAGGGCAGATGAAAGCCTTGGGATTTGACTATATTGATCTGGGTATCGTCCCCGACAATGCTGAAGCCACTGAACAGGCACTGCGCAAAGCAGCCATAGAAGCTGACTGCATCATCACCAGTGGGGGTGTTTCAGTCGGTGAAGAAGACCATGTAAAAGCCTGCGTCGAAAAACTCGGCAGCCTCGACCTTTGGAAGCTGGCAATCAAACCGGGAAAACCACTGGCCTTTGGTAATGTACTGGGCACTCCGTTTTTAGGACTTCCCGGTAATCCAGCTGCCGTATTTGTCACCTGTGCCATTGTCGCCCGCCCTTTCCTGTTGAAATGCCAGGGTGCCAACGAGCTATTACCCACGCCTGTTCAAGTAACCGCTGGTTTTGATCGACCAAAACCAGCTAAACGCCAAGAATATCTCCGCGCCAAACTGGTACTGAATAACAATGGTGAGACTAGTGTTGAGTTGGCTGGAAATCAAAGCAGTGGCGTGCTATCCACGGCCAGTGTCGGCAATGGTTTTGCTATTCATCCTTTAGGCGGAACAATAAAAAAGGGCAAGCCTGTCCAGTTTTTACTCTTTAATGATGTGTTATTTTAGATACAGGTTAAATGATAATCTCAAAACTCAAACTGGTTTCGACAGACATGGAGTTTGTAATAAAACACGTGTCTTCCGATTTCTCGAGAATACGCTTTGCCTTGTCTTTATCCTCTGCTGAAGCAATGGTGAGTTTGACCCGAGTGTGTACACGAGTGAATTTAACCCTGCGTTCAACCTTTTCAAGTTGCCCATCAGCGGCACACTCAATATGGAGCCAATTTAAATCGTAGGCCCGAGCAATGGACTTGAAAGATAAAACAAGGCAATTTGCCACTGCAGCCATTAACAGTTCTTCTGGTGACCATACATCGCCAGTGCCATCAAATTCTACGGGAGGAGCCACTTCAACCGTACAACCATTGGCCAATGAAAAAATTACATTACCTGTCGGATCAGCTGATGCCGTCGCTGTATAGGTATGGGGAAAAGCTTTCATACATCATTCCTAAATCACTACGTTTAAAATGGTTAATCGGTATGCCTTAAACAAGTGTTTCTGACAACAGGGCTACGGTCTTAATTTGCAGATACACGGACTTGCCTTTTTCTAGTACTAAATATTCCAAAGATTTCCGGGTAATACGCGCCAAAATAGATTGCCCCAGTACCTCAGTTTTAACGATAGCTCTAGAGCCATCGACCAATTCAATGTCAGTTATCACACCAAACAAAATATTGAGAATACTGGAGTGACGGGGTCTTTCCAAAGCAATGCTCACATCCCGACAAGGAATTCTTACCCGGACTACATCTCCATACTCACCATAAAGTCGTCCAACGGAAAGTTGAGTTTTGGCACTTAACCCTGCGTTGCCCAAATTTAAATCTACGCCTAGTGAAAGCTGCGTCAGGCCGTAATAGTTATCATGTTTGACGATTGTTGTATTCAGCACCACTGCAGAATTTTCCTGCCGGTTTACATCCAAATCTAATCGAGACAGCATATCCAGCAATGGCCCTCCGACCACCAACCGGCCTTCGTTCATAATGACCAGATGATCTGCCAGCCGGGTAATTTCGTCGAGGTTATGACTCACATAGACCATCGGGATATTCAGATTTTTTGCCAGATCTTCAAGGTGCTTGAGAATAGGATTTCGCGCTTTACTATCAACACCAGCCAAGGGCTCATCCAGCAACAAACAACGAGGGGCGGTTAGCAGTGAACGCGCAATGGCCACCCTCTGTTTCTGCCCCCCTGAAAGCTGATCGGGCTTCCGGTCTAACAGTCCGTCAATGCCCAGCCAATCTATCACCTGTCGCTTACTGGGCCCGTTATTCGAAAACCGCCGATTGTGGGCAAAATCAAGATTTCCATCAACACTAAGGTGCGGAAACAAGCGGTTCTCCTGGAACACATAACCCAGTTGACGCTGTTTTACCGGCAAGCCACCAATCTCATGACCACCTATGTTTATCCGACTGACCGTAGGCTGCTCCAATCCGACAATACAACGCAGCAGCGTGGTTTTTCCACATCCAGACGGACCGTAGATGGCCGTGACACCCTTACTTGGCAGCTGAGTCTTTATCGCCAAAGAAAAATCGGCCTCTTGAGCACTGCCCTTTTGAACACTTATTTTTTTAATACCGTCCTTTTGAATAAAGGAATGCTCTACCACCAGCTGCATTTTCTTTTCTATATCTACAGCCACTTCAACCCACCCTATTGGTTAGTTTATGGCGATTAAAACCATAGAGCAGCATCAGTAACACGAAGCTAAAGGCGAGCAAACCACCCGCCAACCAATGGGCGCGATGATAATCCAGTGCTTCAACATGATCATATAAAGCAATGGACAAGACTTGCGTTTCACCGGGGATATTGCCACCAATCATCAACACCACACCAAACTCACCCATGGTATGGGCAAAGCCCAGCAGTGCGGCGGTGGCAAACGCGCGGCGCGTCAGTGGAATAATTAAATTGAAGAAGCGATCCAGGGTGCCTGCACCCATAGTCTCTGCTGCTTCCAGTAATTTATGATCAAAATGCTGAAAACCGGTTTGCAATGGCTGCACCACAAAGGGCAGTGAATAAATCACCGAGCCCACCACCAAACCACTAAAGGTAAAGGCTAATGAATGCCCAGTTAAAGCGAGCCAACTACCACCAAAAAAATTATCGGGAGAAAATGCAATCAGTAGATAAAAACCTATGACCGTAGGTGGCAATATCAGTGGCAAAGCCACTGTCGCTTCCACCACGCTGGCAAACCGAGATGTCGAGCGCGACAACCACCAAGCCAGAGGAGCGCCAACCACCATCAAAATAACGGTGGTCACTGCCGCCAATTGCAGCGTCAGCCAAAGTGCTGTGATATCCGAAGTCAGCAGATTCATGGAGTCATTATGGGGGGGATAATGACAGCAGTCATAGAACTTTTTGTATCAACCGGCACAGGCAGTAAATAACCACCCTCCGTTATTATTTTTTCTGCTACTGACGTACGCATAAAGTCCAAAAATTCCTGGGCTAATGGAAACATCGGTTTTATCGCTACCCGGCCCTGTCGAACAGGGTGTTTTAAATACGATGAGAGATCAGCAATCCGTAGCCTTTGTTGCTTTTCTTTCACATCAGAACCCGTTAAACCAACATCCGAATTATATTTCGGCTCAACCCGTTCAACTGAATTAACCAATGATGCGGCAACTATCGCTACATCGACATTGTTACTATGGAAAAACTGCCATGCTTGGGCAATATTATTTCCTACTACAAGTATTGGCTGACGTTCATGAGCAACACCCAGACTTTCTAGCGCTTCCATAGCCGCTATGCCATAGGGCGCTGTCCGTGGGTTGGCAATAGCGATACGTTTAGCCTTGGATAAAATTTCTTTTGGACTCTTGGCTTCTGAAGCCTCGCGTTCACCACGTGAAACCATCACCAATTTTCCAATGGCATAGGTTGCCAATGTATCAGCCGCTCCATGGCCGCTGGCCACTAACTTTTCGGGGTAAGATTCATTGGCAGAAAAAAAGAGTTGGAATGGCGCGCCCCGTAGAATCTGGGCATAGAGAATACCCGAGGAAGCACTACTGATATTAATTTGATGATCAACTTGGTTATCCCCTCGCTGCTCATTAAATGCTTCGCTTAATTGTTCCATCACGGGGCGAAAATTACTAGCGACGGCAATACTCAGGGTGTCAGCTACCGTGTTTTGCATTCCCAAAAGCTGTAATAAAAATACACAAGTAATAAAAATTTTGGGATGAGTTTTTAATACATTGTGCACGAGAGAATTAATCTTCACTTTGCCAGCGTTTAGCACGCTGCTGATCTACGTCTTTGGCATCGACCCAACCACTGTTGCCATCCACATACTGTTCTTTTTTCCAAAATGGCGCGCTGGTTTTCAGAATATCCATAATAAATTCACAGGCAGAAAACGCCGCATCACGGCGGGCACTACTCACTCCCACCAATACAATTTGCTCACTGGGGGACAAATCACCGATACGGTGAATAACTCGAATATCTTTCACCGGCCAGCGTTCGGCTGCCTGTTCGGCAGTTTGTTGAAGGGATTTTTCCGTCATCCCCGGATAGTGTTCGAGACGTAGATACTTCAGTGGGCTATCTGCAAGGTCGCGCACTTGCCCCGTAAAGATTGCAATACCTCCAACCTCTGTACTATTAACCTCAGAACCCGCTTTTTGTAGCTGACGATATTCATCGCCAATATCGAAATCCTGTTCCTGT
Organism: uncultured Porticoccus sp.; assembly: GCA_963974675.1. GTDB lineage: Bacteria > Pseudomonadota > Gammaproteobacteria > Pseudomonadales > Porticoccaceae > Porticoccus. Next base: position 155,970 of record CAXBDQ010000001.1, read on the forward strand.
ATAGAAATAGAAATCATCCTCCTGTCACCGGAGGAAACAGCGCCACTTCATCGCGGTCACTGATGACAGTATGCTCATCCACCATATCCTGATTCACAGCAAACAATACATTGCCGGCTCCCAGTGCCAGCTTCCATTCATCACCTTGTGTTTGCAGGTTAGCCAATAACTGGCCAACGGTCTCGACGCCATCGGGTAATGCCGTACTCAGTTCACCCATGCCGAGCTGTTCCCGGAGACTGCCAAAAAATAATACTTTCATACTAAAACCTACCTCTCTTTCTTCGAGCTAGCTACTTTTTAGCTTTCCAGTGCCCGGATTTTCCTCCGGCTTTTTCCAGCAATCGCGTTTGTTCAATCACCATGCCTTTATCCACGGCCTTACACATATCATAGATGGTCAGAGCCGCTACGGAGACCGCCGTCAGCGCCTCCATTTCCACACCGGTTTTACCATCGAGACCGCAGGTAGCAGCAATGTGGATACAGTTATTCTCTGGCTGCACATCAAATTCCACAGACACTTTGGTGAGCATTAATGGGTGGCACAGAGGAATCAAATCCCAACATTTTTTTGCGGCCTGAATACCAGCAATGCGGGCAACGGCCAGGACATCACCCTTTTTATGTCCACCAGACTGGATTAATTTCAGCGTTTCCGACTGCATAGAGACAGTTGCTTCCGCAGTGGCTTCCCGAGTAGTCACTGATTTACCACCCACATCGACCATATGGGCCTCGCCCTGATCATTGAGGTGGGTCAGTTTTCGCATATCCGACACAGGAATCTCTCCGTTTATAGCATTGCCTAAAAGTTAAAGTAGTCTACCTCAAACACTTAAACTAACCCATTGAGGCAGCTCAATACATTTCACTTCTCGGGTAAAACCAAAATAGCCCTAAAATCATTCACATTGGTATGTGTTGGCCCAGTTATCACGAGATCGTCCAACATCTCAAAAAACCGATAGCTGTCATTATTTTCCAGCATGGTTACAACATTCAGACCCAACGCTTTAGCACCCGGCCAACTATCGGGTAATAGCACCGCCCCGGCATTATCACCCGAACCATCAATACCATCTGTATCGGCAGCCAACGCATAGACATTAGCCCGGCCCTGTAATTGGGCTGCCAGACTTAACAAATATTCGGTATTGCGCCCACCACGGCCTCGGCCCCTGACTTTTACTGTGGTTTCACCACCGGATAGCAACACACATGGTGCACTCACAGGCTGCCCCCGTTCAAGAACATTACTTATCAATTCGGCATGAGATCGGGCCAAAGCCCGTGATTCACCAGTGAAGTCATCGCCCAACACCAATGCTGTTAACCCCTGCGCCTCTGCTTGCTTTGCCGCCGCTAACAGTACATGTTGGGCCGCGGCAATAATCAGAAATTCTGAGGACTCACAGACTATTTTGGGTGTTTCACAGTCGGGGTTATCTAGCCATTGTTTAACCCCATCACTGATTACAATCTGATATTTTTTCAATATTTTCAAGGACTGCTGACGTGTCGTTGGGTCTGCCACCGTGGGGCCAGAGGCTATCACTGCCGGGTCATCTCCCGGCACATCGGAAATGGCAAATGTCACCAGTTTTGCAGGCAAGCAAGCCGCCGCTAATCGACCACCCTTGATAGCCGAGAGATGCTTTCGCACACAGTTGATCTCATCTATAGTTGCCCCACTTTTCAGGAGTGCCTGATTAATCTGTTGCTTATCGGCCAGAGTAATTCCCAATGCAGGTAATGCCAGCAACGAAGAACCACCACCCGAAAGCAGACAAATGACCAAATCGTTTTTATTCAGGTTAGACACTGTCTTTAGAATACGCTGCGCCGCTATTTCACTACTGTGATCCGGCACCGGATGAGCAGCTTCAATCACTTCAATCTGCTTACAGGGAACAGCATGGTCGTAGGCTGTCACCACCAAACCTCTAAGTGACAATAAATCACCTTCACTGTAAACCCAGTGTTTCTCCAGAGCCGCTGCCATTGATGCCGCAGCTTTTCCTGCACCGATAACAACAACGTCACCCTGATCATTGTTGGTCGCCAGCTCTGCTAACAGCTTGTCCAAATAACCCGGCAATACTTTTTCTGGATCAGCCGCAGCCACCGCCGTATGGAATAGCTCGACAAGTAATTTTTTAGCGTCAAAAGACATAGATAAAAACCTGCTCCCAGATAACGAAGATTGCCCCGCGACATCAACTAATTATGGCTGCCACTATAGTACCTGACCGTAGAACATGGATAATCCCTATTTCGACACACCGGTCGCCAACCAAATGGAATTAACATAAAGGAACCACCACCAGTGGATAAACAGTTTATCGATGCCCAGCAACTACTGGATGATTCCTTTTCTCTGGGGTTACAAATTCTAGAAAGCGGTTACATGCCTCACTTTATTATTGGCGTATGGCGAGGCGGCACCCCAGTGGGTATTGCGGTACAAGAATTGTTGGATTATTTCGGTATCGAAACTGACCATATTGCCATTCGCACTTCGTTTTATACCGCGCTGGGTGAAACTGCCGATGTCGTAAAAGTACATGGGCTGGGCCATATCATCGACAACCTCCGCAAGGCGGACTCCATTCTGATTGTGGATGACGTCTACGACACTGGACTCAGTATGAAACAAATTGTGGAGGATATTGAACAAGCCTGCGCTGAAAATTTACCAGAAATTCGTATCGCCACACCCTACTTCAAACCGGGTAATAACCGAACTGATAGAGAGCCAGATTACTACCTGCATAAAACCGATAAATGGCTGGTGTTTCCTCACGAGTTATCTGGGTTAAGCCCTCAGGAGATTCTGGATAAAAAACCGGGAATATCTACATTAACGGCGGCATTAAGAACTATGCTTGAAAAACACCCCTAAAAAAACTGAAAAGATCTAACAATATTTAGAATGAATGTCTGAAAAACTAAGATTTTGACCTTAAGGCTCTTGCGACTTTCGACCCATTCTCTCGACCTAATTTCTCCGTAATAAATCGACCCGCTTCCATCAATTTATCCAAATCCACCCCATGCTCAATACCCAAACCATTGAGCATATACACCAGGTCTTCTGTGGCCACATTACCGGAGGCACCTTTTGCACCATTGTCTTTAACATAAGGGCAACCCCCCAGCCCCGCCACCGAACTGTCCACCACATCAATCCCCATCAGTAACGAAGCATAAATATTTGCCAACGCCTGCCCATAGGTATCATGCAGATGCACTGCAAGGCGAGAGATAGAAACCTTTGCTGCGACAGCTTCAATCCCCTGGATAATACTATCCGGTGTCCCAACACCCGTGGTATCACCGAGAGACACCTCATAACACCCTATATCGCGAAGCCTCAACGCCACCTCGGCCACCCTATTAGGATCGACCTCTCCCTCATAGGGGCACCCCACCACGCAGGAAATATAACCACGCACCGGCAGTCCAGTAGATTTGGCCGCGTCCATAATGGGTGTGAAACGATTCAGGCTTTCATCAATAGAACAATTAATATTCTTCTGGCTAAATGTTTCAGACGCCGCCGCAAAAATCGCCAACTCATTGGCGTGAACAGCCACCGCCCGCTCAAAGCCCTCAAGGTTAGGAGTCAGTGCCGCATAAGTCACACCGGCTTTGGGCCCACCCTCCCTAGAAAATAGCCCTTGAAACACCTCATCACTACCGGCCATCTGCGGCACCCATTTTGGGTTCACAAAACTACCCGCTTCAATATAACGAAGACCTGCATCCACCAACCGATGGATCAGCTCGATCTTTACCTCAGTACTGATGGGCTGCTGCTCGTTTTGCAGACCGTCTCTAGGACCGACTTCGACGATTTTGACTTTTTTGGGTAGGGTCATATCTATAGAGGCTCAAAGATGACAGTGGGTTGATTTATAACGATACAGAGATATGATCAATGGACCAAGAGGATGCCAGAAAAAAATTAAAGGAAGTCTCATCGTGTCAGCCAATAAAAAACCTTTTCGCCCCCAACACACTAATTTAACTATAAAAACTGAAGACCTTGTTGCTCGAAGCCCTAGAGCAAGGGGCCAAAGTGATAGTGTGCCCGGGTCTTTATGATTCACTGTTATGTTTCATAGAATTTGATGGATAATCGACACATAGTGATATTTGATGGCGTATGTAACTTCTGTAACGGAGCAATTAACTTCATCATTAAAAGAGACGCTAATGGTGTGTTTGCATTTACGCCAATGCAAGATAATTTGGCTCAATAGCTTATGAATAAGTACAAAATACATAATGTAGAAATCGATACATAACAAACAAAGGTAGCGTCGCCATTGCGTGGCTGGACGGCTTCGCCCCCGTTGCTTTGGGTGTTAGGTATTTGGAGGCATTTTGAGAACAATGTTTTTGACAATATGCGTAGTTATGCTGAGTGGTTGTTTGGGTATGCCTGAATCAGTTAAACCAATATCGGGGTTTGAACTGGATAATTATTTGGGTAAGTGGTATGAGGTAGCTCGCCTCGACCATTCATTCGAAAGAGGCTTAAGTCAGGTCACCGCTGAATACAGCATGCGAAATGATGGCGGTGTTTTGGTGCTTAATCGTGGTTACTCGGCGACAGAAAGAGAGTGGGAAGAAGCAGAAGGTAAAGCCTACTTTGTAAATAGTGCAACAGACGGTTATCTCAAGGTCTCATTTTTCGGGCCTTTTTATGGCTCTTACGTGGTTTTTGAATTAGATCGTGAAAATTACAGTTATGCCTTTGTGTCTGGACCTAATACAGATTACCTGTGGCTGTTATCGCGAACACCCTCAGTTGGGCCAGAGGTAATGGAAAAGTTCATTCAAATGTCGGCAGAGCGTGGTTTTGACACGAATCGGCTAATTTATGTTCAGCGCCCATAAATACCTAACAAACGCTTCAAGAGGACGGCCAACGCGTGGCATTTTTATTATGCGCTGGTTTTTGTGTTTACGGTGCAATACAGAAAGTTGGTAGTACCGTTGTCAGCCCCTTAAGCGGGCGTTAACAGTGGACCAAAGCCTTAAACTAATATTTAGTGCGCTAGCAATAATTTTAACCTTTGTTGCCTTCCTTATATACGTTCCATATTGGCGGATGTCACAAAGTCACATGTTTTTTCGTGGATTATTTGGGGTACAACAACAGTAATTTTTTTTCGCCCAACTCGAAGCTAAGGGTGGCATGGGTGCTTGGCCAATCGGTGTTTCTGGCGTAATCACAGTATTTATTGCTATTTTGGCCGCGGTAAAACGATCTGATATATCTATAACTCGCGCTGATTGGTTGTTTTTATTGGCCGCACTGGCTTCTCTACCATTTTGGTATTTTACTTCTAATCCATTGTGGGCAGTGGTTGTGCTGACAGTAGTTGATCTGCTTGGTTTCGGGCCAACAATCAGAAAAGCCTACAATTTTCTGCACCAAGAAAATATACCGTTTTTCGTGTTATTTATGGCAAGAAATACCTTTTCGCTACTGGCATTAGAGCACTATTCATTTGCCACTGCTTTATTTCCATTGTCGGTCGGTTGTGTATGTTTGTTTTTAGTTGTCATGGTCAGTTATAGGCGTAAAGTTGTGTGTCTAACAAGGAGCCCCAATGAACCTCCTACACTGCACAGTCTCTTGTTCAATCAAGGTCAGTATCTCGGGTACGACCCAAGCAAATTCCGAACATGGTCAACTTGGGGTAAAATGCCCGATTATTCTCATCGATGATATACATGGTCACTACTATTAAAAATGCACCAAAAACTGAAATCACCTGCTCAAATTGCCAGGCTTGTTGCTGCCGTTTAGAGGTCATGATTATTACCGACACAGGCGTTCCCGACGAGCATATTGCTCGCGATGAATGGGGCGGCGAAACAATGCTGCGTTTAGATGATGGCTGGTGTTCAGCTTTAGATCGTGAGACCCTCATGTGTTCTATTTATGAAAACCGCCCTTGGATTTGTCGAGAATTTGAGATGGGTTCCTATGAGTGTCGCAATGAAAGAGCGGTTCAGCTGATCGCTTAGAGCGAATTATCTTAGGCAATCAAGTTAGTTCGTTTGGCCTACTCCAACGGCGAGGATTATGGAGAAGCAGGTATTTCGCTTATGCCGTGTAATCTATCCACGATTGTTGCCTCGCCTGTGCTACCTTTACCCACGCCACGTTATATTTTATTTATCATACTACTAAATATCGCCGCTATTTTTAATAACCTGAGAGAAGAGTGATGAATACAACAATTAAGAAGGTTATCTCCTTATCGCTAATAGGCGGTTTTGTCCTTCAGTTATCTGCGTGTGGGACCATAATACACCCAGAGAGAAAAGGTCAGGGCGCGGGTCAACTTGATGCTAGCATTGTGTTATTAGATGCTATTGGCTTGTTGTTTTTTATTGTTCCCGGCGTTATAGCATTTGCTGTTGATTTTAATAATGGGACTATCTATTTACCGAACAGCTCTGCATCTATTAATTCAAGCGAAGTAAATTTTGTAACTATCGAAGGTGACATAACCGACGAAAAAATCGAGAAGCTCGTTTTAAAGGAAACGGGGAAGACTATCAACCTTGATGGGAGTGAAGTTCAGTCAAGAAAAAAAGTGGTTACTCTTAACGCTCTTAATAGCGAATTAAGATTTTTATAATAGCTAATTTGTAACCGCTTCATCGCACTATCTTCCCATCACGGCCCAAACAAGCGGAGCCACCGAATCGGTGACTCCTTCTTAAGGCGTTATGCTTCAATCGCAATTAACAATGAGTAGTCATGATGGAATTATTTGTTGAATATCCATATCTGTTAGTACCATTAATCTTTCTTGCTAGGGTTGCTGACGTTTCGCTTGGAACATTTCGAACCATTGTTATATTTCGTGGCAACAAATTGTTGGCCTCGTTTATTGGTTTTTTTGAAATCATTATCTGGCTAGTTGCAGCAGCCCAAGTTTTAACAAACCTTGACCAGTGGTATCTTGCATTGGCTTATGCCAGTGGTTTTGCCGTGGGTAATTATGTTGGCATCTCGATTGAAAGCCGTTTTGCTATTGGTAATGAGCTTGTCCGCTGCATATCCTTCAATCGTGATGTCCTGGCAGATGAATTACGTGAGATGGAATTTAAGGTAGTTTCCTTCGATGGTGATATGGGGGTAGCTCATCCAGTTGAGCTGCTACTTATTATTGAAAAAAGGTGTAACGTCCCTGCGCTTATCCAATTAATTAAAACCCTTGATCCAACTGCAGTTTATTCTGTATCCGATGTAAAAAGCGTTTATGACGGCCCAGATCTCTTGCCCCGGCATAATTTTTTACGTAGTGCATTAATGAAGATGGGTAAGCGTTGCTAATGGCAAGATATTAAAGATTAAAGGGATCAAAACCCTTTGCACTATTCTTCTCCGGTACGAAACAGAATACATAACAACAAAGACCGTCGAGATATCTCGGCTAAGGACTATCAATGATAATTTGTGGTGTTGAACTATCGGCCAACGATGCCGTTGTGTGTTTGCTTCAATTAGAAAATAAACAATTTAATTTGCCCGATTGCAGAGTACGTAAACTGACGTTACCGAAAGACCACACCCGAGAAGATCTCAAGAAGTTTCAATTTTCATTCGCCAAGCTGATGGGCGATTACAAAGTCGACAAGGTTGCCATAAAAGAGCGTATGACCAAGGGTAAATTTGCTGGTGGCGCCATCAGTTTCAAATTAGAGTCTGCCATCCAACTGATTAGTGATATCGATGTCACTCTGCTATCGCCAACGCAAATTAAATCCGCGATATCAGATAACCCGTTACCTATCTCATTTTCAAATACCGGATTAAAGGTATTTCAGGAAGCGGCATTTAAAGTAGCCTATGCTGTACATAAATTAAAATAGTGATTGCAGTATTATCTCACCCTGCGCATCCCATGTGTATAGACTCACCAGCCCAGATGCTCAACTGGGCCAATACACTGGACTGGTGAAAAGCTAAAAAGATACGCTGCTTACCTGATTTTTAAGTGGCTTTATTTAATCACAATAGGATTCACTGGCGAGCCTGTACCGCCTTTCATTTTTAACGGCGCAGCACTGAAGAAAAAACTGTAGCGACCATCTTTGGCGCTAGATGCAGCCAAATCATCTAACCAATAGATTTCGCTTAACACGATACCCAAATCACGAATTAATGCACCATGCAGTGGAATAACGAACGTCTCGCCATCAATAGTTTGTGATGCTTTCTCTATCGCCAGATTATCTGAAGCAATCACAGGAATTTCCATTTCATTTAGCCAGTTAACCAGTTCTTTGCTGTAACACAAGCCAGGTTCAGTTAAGGCGTTCCAGTTGTCGTGATCTTTTTCGTCATAAAAACGCCCCATGGAGCCAGTGCGAATTAAAAGAATATCCCGCTTTTCAATGGTCACTTTCTGCGCTTTAGCCACCTTTTTCAGTTCCGGCAGGTTGATGCAGGTATTTGGTGCCAAGCGACCATTTTTATCACCCAATAATTTTCCCACATCCAATAACACACCACGGCCAACGATGGCCTTCTCACCAATCTGCCCTATGTCCACAAAGTTATGACCATGTATGGTCGTGTCGGCAGATTTGCCATTGTAGACTTCATTGTTATACCAAGCATGGCCCAGCGCATCCACATGGGTCGTTCCTTGCAGATACATAAACACCGCATCGTCGGAATACTTCATGCCGCCGGAAAGCCGGTCTATCTTTCCTGATGAATAAACACTTTGGTCCTGAGACATAAAATGTTGCACCGGTACACGCCCGGGAAATACTGGGCCAACACCATGGGTCATGGGTATTTGCAGGGTAAACCGTTCACCTGTTTTTATGGTGGCAATACCACGCAGCACCTGAGCATTATCCAAATAGTTTAATGCGCCGACTTGATCATCATCGCCCCATTTTCCCCAGTTTTTTGGTGCATCTTTTTGTAATGCCTCCATACCAGATAGTTCATCAGCCACAGTGAGCCCACTGAGTAAAGTTAGGCTCATGGCCAGCATAATACTGAGAGGGATTTTGTATTTATTTATTAAGGAAAAATTAAACATCATCAACTCCTTTTTATAGTTATTGATCACTAATGCTATAACAGCGGTATTTCAACTCAGTATATTCATCGATACCAAAATGTGAGCCTTCACGACCAACACCGCTGGATTTAACACCACCAAAGGGAGCGACTGCGGTTGAGATAACGCCCGTATTAATACCGACCATACCGTATTCCAGCGCTTCCGAAACACGGGTAACCACATTGATATTATTGGCAAACAAATAGGCTGCCAATCCAAATTCAGTATTGTTTGCCTGTCTAATCACCTGTTCTTCAGTCTCGAAACTAAACAGGGGAGCCATAGGCCCAAAGGTTTCTTGTTTGGCACACAACATTTCTTCGCTGGCATTAATGAACACCGTTGGCTCAAACCATGTACCACCGAGGGTATGACGCTTGCCCCCAATGATAACTTCGCCGCCTTTTTCTATACCGTCGGCGAGTTGCTTCTCTACTTTTTGTACTGCACTTTCACTGATCAACGGGCCAATGTCGATATTGGGTTCTGTTCCTACTCCCACGTTTAACTCGGCCACACGTGTAGCTAATAATTGTGAGAAGTTTTGGTAAATACCTTGCTGAACATAAATACGGTTGGCACAGATACAGGTTTGCCCCGCATTACGAAATTTACTTTTTATCAGCTCATAAACGGCGAGATTGATATCGGCATCATCAAACACGATAAAGGGTGCATTCCCCCCCAACTCAAGGGAGATTTTTTTCAGCGTCGGCGCGCAGTCAGCCATTAGTTTAGAGCCTATAGGTGTCGAACCCGTAAAACTCAGTTTGCGAACAACAGGACTTGCCGTCAGCGTTTCACCTATCTTCTGAGAGTCGCCTGTAATCACATTGAATACGCCATCGGGAATACCCGCCTGTTGAGCGAGCGCAGCCATGGCAAGTGCGGTTAATGGTGTTTCTAAAGCGGGCTTGACGACAATAGTGCAACCCGCTGCCAATGCTGGCGCTACTTTCCGGGTAATCATGGCGGCAGGGAAATTCCAGGGAGTAATGGCAGCACACACCCCTACGGGTTCACGGGATACGACAATGCGCTTATTTCGATCATGCCCCGGTATAGTCTGGCCATAAATACGCCGAGCTTCTTCGGCAAACCACTCAACATAACTGGCCGCATAATTGATCTCACCTAATGCTTCAGCAAGGGGTTTGCCTTGCTCTAGGGACATAAGATAAGCCAATTCTTCACGATTCTTGATCAACAACTGGTGCCAGGCTTTCAGATAATTGGCCCGCTCGTGGGCAGCCAAAGCACGCCAACCAGGCAATGCGTTTGCCGCAGCAGTAATAGCTTGCTGTGTCTCTTTTTCTGCGAACAGTGGCACTTGGGTTAACACCTCGCCGCTAGCGGGGTTCATTACGTCTACTGACTCACCATTCTCAAGCCATTGCCCACCGACATAACATTGATTTTTGAAAAAACTAAATGCTTGATAATCCATATTAATTCCTTGTTACGCTGCGGCTCAGGTTTTATAAATAAATAGGTTTTTTAATATCAGTTACTCTACTTATCCCCAGCCATGTCATCTTTCTTCATATCTTTAATAAATGTTTGGTCTATTTCGCCCACAAAAAAGTTTTTACCATAAATAAGTGCTGTGAGTATCACGCCGATGGCAAAGGCCCAAGCAGCACCTTTAATAACCAATACAGCGGCGATCACGCCAGCAATACCTAAATCTCGCTGACTGCGAGCTTCCATAATACCTATTCGCACGCTAACAAAACCCTGAATCAGGAGTGTCAGTGCCAGGGCAATCCCTAAAATGGGTTTCACCAGAGTAACAATAGGTAAGAGCAGCAAACCGGTATTGGTGCCCCAACGAAAAGACCCTGCCCCCCCAAATATAGAGTTCATGGCCTCTTTCCCCTGTTTATAGCGTTCCACAACCACCACATGCATGGCCGCCCATAATGGTCCACACATCACCACATCTGGGCCAAAAATACTCATTAAAAAATTACGTCCCCCAAAAATTAAATGCGCACGATTAGGGTCGTAATCAATTTTTTCGTCAGCACGAATGACATCTGCTTCCGCCAAGATTGCCTTACTTTGCAGTACATCACCAAACAATACGATATAGGCAGCCAGCACCGTAGGCAATGCCGTCAGAAACATCATAAAGGGTGGAATGCCAACACCAAAAATAGTGTATTCACTAAACATCAGTACAAAATCAGGTTTGGTAAAACCCCAGCTAATGTTTGGCCATGGGGCTTCATGGACTAAGGGTGCGATAATTATCGCCAAAACAATGATAGGGAAAATACCCAACTTACCTATGGTTGCCCATAATTTTCCGCGCTGACGTAATTGAGAAAAATGGCGGGAAAAAATCAAATAAAAGGCAATACCCACGGCGACACTAATGGTGATGGGATACTGATCAAAACGACCGCCCTCTTTAAAGACAATGGCAATGGCGGCAATACCCGCACCCATAATAACCCCGGATTTAATGGCTGCAGGAATCATATGAACGACTTTAGAAGCTAGGTGTGTGCGACCCAACACCAAAGACAGAAAACCCAACATCATTTGAAAAGAGATGAGAGCATGAACCCTATCCACCCCCATATCAAAAGTTTGCACATAGACCATCACGAGTGGAATCGCTGGGGTTATCCAACCAGGAATAACAGGATCACCCAAAATATGATGCAACAAATATAAAAAGCCGTTAATCATCACAATGGCGATAGCTGCTTCAAATGGCATACCCAGCAGCTCAACCATTAAAGGAATCGCGGCTAGGTCAACGGCACACATCAACAACCCTTGAAGGTAATCCGGTAGCTCAAAACGGTAATGAAGAAAAGGGAGTCTGATTTTAAAGGGACCGAGTGCATAATAGGGCGTTTCATCTCCGTAGGGACGATTTTTCCAAGCACTCATAATCACTCTCTATTTTTTATTGTTATCTTTATTTATTCGGCATCCACTGACTAAAAACTAAAAAGCTGCATGGTAAATCGCAGTAATATCTTCGATGGTCAGGGTTCTCGGATTATTACGCAATAGCCGTTTCACATTAAAGGCTTCCTCGGCCATTTGGTTGATGTCCTCTTTGGGGATATTCAATTCACTGAGGTTTTTAGGTATTTCTACGTTATGACACAGCTCACGCAAACGGCCCATAACCCGATCAGCAGCCTGTAGTTGCGTCATGGTATGCACAGGCTCACCAAAAGCTTGGGCTATATCATAAAAGCGCTTTAGACAAACCGGTTTGTTGTATTCCATCACATAGGGCAGCAGCAACGCATTACTGACACCATGGGAGATGTGATAACGACCCCCCAGAGGATATGCCAGTGCATGTACGGCCCCTACCCCTGCATTGCCAAATGCCAGACCTGCCAACAAGCTGCCCGTAGCCATGTCTTCTCTGGCCTCTAAATTGTCGGGCTCGGAAAATGCTCTAGGCAGCGCATGAATAATTAAGGTCATTGCCTTAATCGCTAAAGCATCGGTGATGGGGCTAGAAAAATTTGATAAGTACGCTTCAATGGCGTGTACTAATGCATCCACACCGCTAGCAGCCGTCACATGACGAGGACAACTTAGCGTCATTTCCGGGCTGACAATAGCAACATCTGGCAACAGAAAATCACTCACAATACCGCGTTTAACCTGCGCCTCAGGATCAGCCAAAATGGCAATATTGGTTACTTCCGATCCTGTCCCTGCCGTGGTCGGTATCGCAATTAACGGCATGCTACGCTGGCTTATCATGTTTTCGCCGAACAAGCTCTCCAAATCACCCGTATGTTCAGCCATAACCGCTACACATTTGGCAGTATCCATAGCACTTCCACCGCCCACGGCCACTAGGCCATCGTGATTTCCCTGCTGAAATGCATCGACACAGGTTTGGACAACAGACACTTCAGGCTCGGGCGGGATATTGTCATAGATTGCATAGCTATTTTCAGACAATTGATCCGTGATAATGGTTAATGTGCCGGAGTTACTAACACCCTTATCTGTCACAATAAAAGGATTCTCTACACCCAGCTTTATCAATTGACCGGACAATTCTTGAGCAGCGCCTTTACCCGTGATCAGCTGATGGGCAGACTTAAAACTGGACACGCTCATGGGCAATTACCTTTTTGAAAAATATCGATGACTAAATGTAGGTTATTAAAGATATGAGGAAACGACAAGGAAAGGATAGTAGGGTACGGTTAGTACGCAAGCCAACGCTCAAAACTAACATCAACCGCCGGTTACATTCATTAGCCGCACAACCTGCGGTTTATCATCATCATAAAAATAATGGCGCTCTGGCTTGATATCCATCGCCTCAACAATCGTGGTTTTAAGCTTATCCATATCGCCAGGATAACGACGTATTACCGCTTTGAGATCAACAGAGTGCTCATTACCTAGGCAAAGTAATAGCCGTCCCTCACTGGTGACACGAACCCGATTACAGCTTTCACAGAAATTGTGGCTATTGGGCGAGATAAAACCAATACGAATATCGCTGCCTGCTATCCGATAGTAACGAGAGGGGCCCGCGCTGGTTTCAGCGCTAGGAAGTATGGAATAGACGGCACTGATGACCTCTTTAATTTCTTCGCTGGTAACCATGGTGTGTTGCCTGTCACGACTGCCAATATCACCCATGGGCATTTCTTCGATAAAGCTGATATCCAGCCCTTTTTCCAAAGCAAATTCTACGAGCGGAATAATTTCGTCGTCATTTTTTCCACGAACAATCACGCTATTGAGCTTAATTCGTTCGATACCGGCCGCTTGTGCTGCCTCTATACCCTTTAAGACCCTTTCCAGCTTTCCCGTACGGGTAATCTCTTCAAATCGTTCGGGGCATAAAGAATCGATACTGATATTGATACGGGAGACACCGGCATCAGCTAACTGAGTCGACATTTTCTCTAACTGTGAGCCGTTAGTGGTGAGTAACAACTCATCCAAGCCATCAAGATTACCCAAGTCGGTGATCAGTGCTTGAATATTTTTCCGAACCAATGGCTCACCACCAGTGAGACGAATTTTATTCACGCCCAGCTCGACAAAAGCCCGGCTAAGATATGCCATTTCTTCAAGGGTAAGTAACTGCTGGCGGGGTAAAAATGTCATATTTTCAGACATGCAATAGATACAACGGAAGTCACAACGGTCTGTCACCGATAACCGGAGGTAATCAACTGTGCGCCCAAATTTATCTGTGAGCGGTGATAACTTAGTTTGTGACATTTAATGGCCCATTGCTTGCGTACTAATAATAGCCGAAATAGCTCGCAGCTTGTAATTTTATAAACACATATCAACTCAGTGCTAGTTTAAATGTTGAGCTTGAGGATTCTTTGATCAAGGTCAAGAGACTTTCCTCTAAGAGCTGATAATTTGGCGACCAAGCTTTAAAAGCTGTTATAAAACATGAAGTTACTACCAAACTGGTACCAATTATACCACTTTAGTGGCAGCTCTAACGATTTACCTAGTATTGGGGAATACTCTCATGAAAAATGCTGTTGCAAAAAGGCCTAAGTGCAAACTATTAACTGCGGCAATGTCTGTCATTATTGTTGGTTTTGCTGGTCATACGCTTGCTGATGAACAACTTACGCTGGAAAATGCCATAAAAGAAGGGAAGCTTGATATAAACTTTCGTTATCGCTTTGAAAATGTCGATGATGATGCACGACCTGAAGAAGCACACGCCTCAACACTCCGCTCTCGCTTAACCTATACCACAAAAACTTTTAGTGATTTTCAGGTTGGTGTAGAAATAGACGATCTGAGCGTTATTGGTGGCGAAAACTATGATGATCTCAATGGTAATAACACTAACTATGCAGTTGTAACAGACCCTGAAGGTACTGAGGTCAATCAGGTCTGGATTGCCTATACCGGCATTGACAACACGTCCATTAAAGCGGGTCGTCAACGGATCAACTTAGATAATGAGCGTTTCGTTGGTGGCGTTGGGTGGCGACAAAATGAACAGACTTACGACGGCGTTACGGTTGTAAACAACTCGCTGAAAGACACCACGTTTTTTTATGCCTTTGTCGATAACGTTAATCGAATTTTTGGGCCAAATAACGGTCGAGCGGGAACACCCGCTGCCGACGTTGATTGGGATAGCAGCGCCAACATCCTTAACCTGAACTATAAAGGTTTAGGTTTTGGTACGCTTTCAGCTTATGCCTATCTGTTAGATATAGATGATGTACCGGCAATGTCGACTAAAACCTTTGGTGCTCGTTTTAACGGCTCGCAAGGCGATAAAACCAAGCTCCTCTATACTGCTGAGTACGCCCGCCAGTCGGATTACGAAGATAACCCCAATAGCTATGACGCTGATTACTATACATTAGAAGGTGGCGTTCAAGCGAAAGGTGTTACGGCAAAACTAGGTATTGAAGTGCTAGGTGCAGATGACAACAAAGGGGCTTTCTCTACCCCATTAGCAACCCTACATAGCTTCCAGGGTTTTGCCGACAAGTTTTTGACTACCCCTGGGGATGGGATCGAAGATGTTTATGCTTCAGTATTTACCAACATACTCGGTGCTAAAGCAGGTGTGATTTACCATGATTTTGAAGCCGACGAAGGTGGTGCAAATTACGGTGATGAAATTGATGTAGTGATTGCAAAGCAGGTTCATAAAAATGTTCACCTGCTATTTAAGTATGCCAACTACAATGCCGATGATTTTGGTACTGACACTGAAAAAGCTTGGTTGCAGTTAACGATCAATTTCTAATTTTTATAGTAATTACTTTATCTCCACTAAAGTCAGTCACCTGTATAGGTGACTGTTACTTAACCCGGTGAACACTTTCACCGGGCATTTTTATTTGTCCTTTTGTTTTTTTGCTGATTTTATTCAGACCATGCTCGTGGCGCGAAAACATCGTCAAGCACTGGATCACATAGGTGGTTTGAATAGTTACTTAGGGTTTTCACTGAAATGGCCAAAATGACTTCCAGTATTTGACGTTCTGAATAGCCCGCCTTAATAAAATCTTCCACTTCAGATTTAGTTGGAAGACCCCTGGTGTTCAATAATATTTTGGTAAAGTTAGCCAACGCTTGCAGTTTTACATCGTCAATACTCTTCCCGTCGCGGATGGCATCGGTTACATGCTTGGGAACACCAGACATCTTATCCGCAATAAAACTATGGGCACCGACACAATAGCTACAACCATTTTCACGGCTAAGCACCAGAAAAATAACTTCCTGCTCGCAGGATGTGAATTCAGATTCCTTCCGGAACTGTTCGTAACCATAGAGATACGTGTTTAGCAGGCCCGGCGCATTGGCCATGGTTTGGTACATATTGGGCAAAAATCCAAATTGGGCTTGCTGTTGCTCCAACGTACTTTTTACAGAATCACTAGCGGCTTCGATCGTGACCGGTGGCAACGAGATTTTATATTCAGATTTCATGATACCTTCCTTATTTTGCGATGACAGTTTGGGACCTATTGGTCCATAAATAGTTAAAAAATTTCAACTGGTTATTTATAAGCCTCCTCGCTGATATAAAGTGTCCTCATGATGATATTGATCACTGGGTTAAGTGTGCTCTCTTCTGCTCCCGCTTTGATCATAGACCGAAGTCCGCTGACAGACGTGAGTATGTAGTCCACCAAGCTCTCCGTAGACAGTGTGGTAGTGATTTCCTTATTCGTCTTACCCATCTCAATGGCCTGATAAAAGACTTTTGCCAGATTGCTTGTACCGTTAGAAACGGCTTCTGCTACCCCGGCATCACGCTGACATAACTCATTAGCAGTATTGACAAGAAGGCACCCTTTTCTTGTACCTCTGACTGTAACCTCAGAAATAACATCTTCAAAAAAATCACTAAAAAATTGTTTGGACGTCATGCTATTCGCTAGCTGAGCCTTCAACTTATCAGTCATAGACTGCTGATAATGCTCAAGACAACGAAGAAACAAGTCATATTTTTTACCAAAAGTCTGGTACAAACTACTTTTGGAAAGACTCATGGCTTTCAACAAATCCTGAAGCGTGGTTGCTCCATAGCCCGCGGCCCAAAATTGCTGGGTAGCCGCTTCGAGTGCGTGATCGACATCAAATTCTTTTGGTCTTCCATAAGTCATGGCAACTATTATGGACCGATCAGTCCTTATGTCAAGCGGTGATTGTTTTTATTGACTTACAAACGCGGAGAATAGCTTTTAAAAACGGTTAGGTTTGTTCTTATAAATAACAGGTTCGAGGCCAGATCAACAATCTCTTTTGATCGTTAAATTAAGCGGCAAAGCCTCTATTAATAACAGTCAACGAACGCCGCAAACTGGGCAATCTGGTTTTTTCGAAATACGAAAATTCTGCCATTGATGGTATTTTCCATCAAAAACTAACAACCTGCCGTTTAAATCAGCATCCATCCCCAACAATAACTTGATGGCTTCCAGCGCCTGCATGGAACCCAAAATCCCTAGTAATGGCCCCACCACACCGCTGGTACTGCAATTTAATATTGGCTCAGCAGCGCCGGACGGATACAAACATTCGTAACAAGGCGTTTCCGGCTGACGAAAGTCAAACATCATCAAGTGCCCCTCCCAGCGAATGGCTGCAGCAGATACCAACGGAACACTATGTTCAACACAGACACGATTAACCGCTTTACGTGTCTCTAGGTTATCACTGCAATCCAGCACTAGATCTACCTCTGGTACGTATTCGGCCAAATCTTCTGCCGTTAGTGCCTGATCAATGACATCTATCTCAATCTCAGGGTTCAACGCCGACAACCGAGCTTCTGCCAAAACAGCTTTTGATTCACCCGCGCCACGACTATCAAACATAACTTGCCGTTGTAAATTGGTGATATCAAGGGTATCACCGTCGGCCAATAGCATCCGACCAATACCCGAAGCAGCCAAGTAAAGGGCAACGGGTGAACCTAGCCCGCCCAAGCCAATGATCAGCACCTTTGCACGAGAAAGCTTTAATTGCCCAGCCTCACCAATATCACCTAATAACAAATGACGGCTATAGCGCTTCTTTTCCTGATCACTCAGCATCACGACTCCTATCACCCCCGCCAACACGCTCTATCAATGATTTGATAGCATCCCACTCTTCGGGCGTATTGGCATTGGCTAACCTTTGGGCATCAATAATGGGTAATTGCATGAAACCCACAGCAGACAACATTTTTTTGATGGAACGAGGTCTATTTGACCCCTCTGTGAATACCTGCGCAAGATAATCTAATAGCCCATCACTAATGGGCAAATATAACGGCAGATAACAATCCTTGTAACAGACAGCAGTACCGGATTCCTCCCCTACACGCATCAAATTCTGCAGTAGCTCCGCTGTTAATAACGGCATATCAACTGGCACAATTAATAGCGCATCAAACAACGGGGCATCTAACTGACATTGCTGAGTGACAGTATAAATGCCCCCCAGCGGTCCTGCTTGAGGGACTCTATCCGGCAGCCCTGATTCGCCGCCACTGATAAACATTGCCAAATCAAGTGAATGGAGAAGTGATTGGGTATATTCCAGCATAGTCTGCTGGTTTCGGCGAAGTTGAGCTTTATCGGTACCCATCCGGGTCGATAATCCACCTGCTAAAATTAAACCGTGACAGGATGTCATCAAATACTACCCATATTTTTTCGGGATATTAATCCCTCTATACCAAAAATCAACTTACCTATACTAACAATCAATACAAAAAAACCGCGCCTATAGCGCGGTTTTTTCTGAACAATTATCTATGCAACAAAAAGTTAGTTTTGCTCCAACATATAATCAACCGTGGCCTTCAGCTCATCTTCTGAGCAATCCATGCACAGCCCTTTAGCTGGCATACCACGAATACCATTAATGGCATGGGCATAAAGTGTATCGACACCCTGATCCACACGAGCAGCCCAGTCAGCAGCAGCGCCAACTTTTGGTGCGCCACCCGCTCCAGTTGAGTGACACGCCGTACAGCTCTTAGTATAAATGTCTTTACCAGAACGAGGCCCTGTAGAAGCACTAGCAGCAGGCGCCGAGCCCACATCTTTTTCCAGCACCACCTCACCAGGAGGAGCGAGACGCTCAGATATTTCTGCTTCTTGTTGTGCCGTGAGCTTAAGCTCCTCTGTATCAGAACTACAGCCCGCAAGCCCCAAAACTACTACCAGAGCGGCAACAGCAAAACCTATTTTTTTCAATTGGCTCATTCTCGTCTCCAAATTATTCGTAGTAGCGGCAAAAATCGATAAGGTCTCGAAAAGATTCAGCACCGCATTTCAGGTTCGCATTATAACGACATAAGCGTCTACCGTGAACGCTGTTTCTATGAAACTTTTAAGGCACAGGTGCCGTTTTAATCTAATTCAGACCAGAACAACACCAAACATCTGCTTTGCCAACCGGATACGCTCCTCCACAGGACGCTCAACTGGACGTAGCTCGTCGACCATTTTCAAACGTTTTTTCAAGCCAGCTTGATTAGCCATCTGAATCGCCAAGCCAGGACGCGCGTTTAGTTCCAAGATCATAGGTCCATTTTTTCTATCCAGTACAATATCTGCACCAAAATAGCCAAGCCCGGTCATTTCAAAACAACCAGCAGCAAGCTTAAGAATGCTTTCCCAATAAGGTATCTCCAGTTCATCAAACCTAAAACCCGTGTCCGGGTGTACCTCCACCTTTTGATTTTTTTGAATGGCATAAAGGCTATGCCCAGTGACAATATCAATACCAACCCCAACGGCTCCCTGATGCAAATTCGCTTTGCCATCCGAGCTATGGGTGGAACATCGCATCATCGCCATCACGGGAAAGCCTCGATAAACAATGACCCGAATATCTGGCACACCCTCATGGCTGAAATTACTTAGAACTGGGTCGAAGTCGATCATGTCCTCGATCATAGCTACATCTGGACGCCCCCCCAGACTGTACAGACCACTAAGGATGTTGGAGGTATGTCGTTTCAGATCCCGGTAATCCAGCGTAGCTCCTGTGGACTTTATAAAGTCCTCACCACGGCGCTCTGTAATCACCAGAATACCTTTTCCCCCACTCCCCTGAGCCGGCTTGATCACAAACTTTTCAATGCCGGCTATAAGCTTGCCTAAGGTCTGAACTTCTCGTTGAATACTCACCACACCAAACAAAGCGGGCACAGATAAACCATGTTGTTCAGCGATTTTTTTGGTTTTCAGCTTATTGTCTACTAAAGGAAAACGACTACGATTATTGCTACGACCAATGTAATCGATATTGCGGCTATTCATGCCAAGTACACCCTGCTCCCGCAATTTTCGTGGCGTTATCCACCTCATTGGTCGGACCTACCAAAATCACGAAAGCGGTATAACTCTACTAATCGATAACCGTTATATTTCCCCAGTAACAGTACAACACCCAGCAAACTAATCATCAGTTCCGGGAAGTTGAAGGTGAGGTGCTCAATAAAATCTACGGACATCAACAGATAAGCCAGAACAGCAGCAAATAAACTGCCTCCCCCCTGTATGAGAACTTCATGCCCCCCCTCCTCTTCCCAAAGAATGGACATTCGCTCTATGGTCCAGGCAAGGATAATCGTAGGTAAAAAAGTCACGGTGAGCAGCTGATCAAAGCCAAACTTGTAGCTGACAATACTCAGTGCCGCCATCAACAAAATCACCACAATAACCACGGCGGTTATTCGGGCCACCAACAATAAATTGAGATAAGTTAGGTAGTAACGTATCCATAACCCAACGCCAACGACTATCAGAAAAATAATCAGCCCCGTCAACAAGGTTGTTTGAATAAATGCCAGCGCGATCAATATAGGCATGAACGTACCCGATGTTCTGATGCCCACTAACACTCTAAGCAAGACCACCACCAAGGCTCCCACAGGGATCAGCAACAAGCCTTTGAAGACACCTTGCTGCTCTACCGGCAAAGAATAAATGGAGAAATCAAGCAACAACCGATCTTTTACCTGCTGCTCCATAAACAGCACGGTTTTAATGGGCAACGTATTCTCAACAATGGCAAATTCCAGTTGCGAGCTTTTCCCACCCACAACATCAAGCACAGATTTTGTTCCACGCTGCCAAACAAAGAAATTATCAGGCAACCCTGGCTGTGCTGTTTTTGGATCAAAAATGTGCCAACGCTTGCCATCATGTATTTCCAACAGCGTATCCATTTGCTGACGGCGGCGGCCATCCTCCAGAAAAACACCTTTGACCGGCTGGGAGGGTATACCCGCAAAAGCAAGCACATCCATAACCACCGACAATTTAGTCTCTTCACGACTCCCAAATAGAAAGGCAGCATCCTGACCCATCTGACCTTGAACCAACTGCTGTAACAATGCAGCCGTAAAGCTTTCTGGTGTGGAAGAACGTTCATGCAATGACTCCACGACCCGCTTCATAGCGGACAATCGATCAACCGTTAACTCTGGGATAACAATCTTTGGCACTGGGGCATCACTCAGGCCATCGTTATCCGGCCGATAGACTTCCAGTTTGTAGTACAGTGTTGTGGTGCGATCTAGTGATGATCGAGACCACTGAGCATGCCTTGAGCCCTCGGTCTCTTGAATTGAAAAATCAAACCCTGAAGAGGCGAAGTGATCATCCAGCACAACCCATCCCGCTTGGGCTTCAGGCATGGCCAAGGATATCGCCACAGCCCCCTTCGCAGGCTTAAAACTTATTTTTGACTCCAATGTCCAGACGGCTTGTCTTTGGCCCGGCGATAGGGGAAAACCCAATTCTATTTTTTTATAGAGCGTAAGGCCTAGCCCAATAAGGATTAATATCCCTGCCACCAAGCCTATCTGTAACCTCGAGGAAATTTTCATCTATTCTTTTATGTGTTGGTTAGTGTTGTGCTGTTTAATAGTGTGCTGACGGCTAACATCAACAATTGCTGTATCAGTCAATAAATTTCGCCCCACAAGTAATCCATAAGTAAAATCGGTGCGATCAGAAAGTGTTACATCTACGCGCTCTTTAATATCGCCCAATGTCAGCCAAAGCTTTACCACAAAGCGCCGCTCAGGCTCACCGTATTTTTGCTTAATTAACACTGTACGCTGAAGTTTTCTTTCCAGCTCTACCAATGTGTTCGTATCCGGTGTCACCAAAGAAAAGAGAATATACTTGTCCCCATCTCTCTCAACTAACTGAATATTTTCGGCATGAATGGATGACGATTCGGCCCCGGTATCAATACGCGCGTCATATTGGATACCAGGAGGGTTGACCTCCACTCTTTCCACCTCACCAATAATGGGAAGATTCAGTTCACCCCCTGTCTGAGCTACAGTAACGATTTTTTCAATCACCCTGGGTGCAGGGCACACTGCCGTGGGCCAACAAACTGGACACTCGAGCGATGGGGGGCAAACTTGAGACGGTGGCACCTGCACTTGTTGTAGTTGTGACTCTGCTTGTGACTCTGCTTGTGACTCTGCTTGAGGCTCTGTTTGTGACTCTGTTTGTGACTCTGTTTGTGACTCTGCTTGAGGCTGCACTTGAGGCTGCATCTGACAACCGACAATCAGCAATAAGCCTGTAACGGCTAAGCCTTTAAATCCAATTTTTACCAACATATTATCCATTTATTCATCCACAATCGCATGGGCTAAGTATACCTTATGCTGCCTGCCCAAAAGCAGTGCTATTTCTCGCGCAACCATCCACAGAGGAAATAGACTAATACACTCGGAAGCTTTACTATTGCGACCGTTCAAGCACCCGTAGCTCAGCTGGATAGAGTGCTGCCCTCCGGAGGCAGAGGTCAGAGGTTCGAATCCTCTCGGGTGCGCCAGTTACAATAAGCCTGCTATTTGCAGGCTTTTTTGTGGCTGGCAAACCTGAGTGCTGATAAAAACCTTTCCGGTTCGACAAACGCGATTGAGCGTTTGGACCAAGCCGTAACACGGCGCCGCCCCGAAGGGGTCAAAACGGCCACAAGTTGTTTTGAGTCAATCCTCTCAAACATACCTAGTACAATAAGCCTGCTACTTGCAGGCTTTTTTATGGCTGGCAAACCTGAGGGCTGACAAAAACCTCTCAGCTTCGACAAACGCGATTGAGCGTTTGAACCAAGCCTCAACACGACGCTAGTCTAAAGACCCTGTCACAAAAAGCAGCTCTACTTCCCACTATTTCTATAACTCTATAGATTATCTCTTCATCACGAATTAGCATACACAGCATGAATCAATCCGTTATCCCAAATATTCACGGCTCTTCAGCTCAAAGCACTGCGAGGTACCAGCGCCAGCGAGAAAAGGCTATTGAGGCAGCAGCTTCAGTTTTTGCGACAAAAGGTTATCACGGTGCAAGCACCAAAGACATTGCCACGCATTTAGGTATTTGTCAGGGCAGCCTTTATTACTACTTCAAATCCAAAGAAACAGCATTAGAGGAAGTCTGTCATACCGCCTTAAGAAATTATCTTGGTGGCATGGACGACATATTCCGACAGTCGATGCTCTTTGAAGAAAAACTGTCCGCCATCATTACTGTTCACCTAGCCAGCTATAGAGCAAAAAATGAAGCACTAAAAGTCCATACTGAACAGCGCCTCTATTTGCCAAAACAAAAACGTGAAAAACTGAAAACCCTTGGATCGGCATACAGGAAACAACTTGAAGAACTTTTCATGGCTGGTGTCAAAAGCGGTAAGTTAAAGACCAACCTGGACTGCCATTTTACAGCGCTATCATTAATTGGGTTATGCAACTACTGGGGAGCTATGCTCAGCCGAGAACCAGATCTAAATTTAAAACAAGTCATCGAGCAGTGTACGGAACTGACCTTACGAGGCTGCCGCACCTATGTTGATCAATTCACTCATACCACCGCTACAAGTTAGTGTAAACAGGGACTAAATATCATGGAACAAAAAGCAACTAATGTTCATTGGCACGACGGCGAAGTCTCTCGTGAAGCTCGCTGTAACCTTATGGGGCAAAAAGGTGCCACATTGTGGTTCACCGGACTGTCGGGCAGCGGCAAAAGTACGGTAGCTGTAGCGCTGGAAAGTGCACTAAATCAACATGGGAAGCTATCCTATCGTCTGGATGGTGACAATATTCGTTTGGGCATCAACAAAAATCTTGGATTCAGCGCGGAAGATCGCACAGAAAATATCCGCCGCATTGGTGAAATCTCCAAGCTATTCGTAGATTCAGCGGTCTTTGCGCTGTCCAGTTTTATCAGTCCTTACCGTGCAGACCGCAACAAGGTGCGAGAGCTTCACAATGAATCAGGGTATGATTTCATTGAGATCTATGTTGATTGCCCTCTGGCTGAAGCCGAAAAACGTGACCCCAAAGGCTTGTATAAAAAAGCACGCGCTGGAGAAATAAAAAATTTTACGGGTATTGACGATCCCTACGAAGCCCCGGAGAATCCCGAAATTCATTTGCGCACCGACCAAATGACGTTAGAAGAAGAGGTCGCCATAATCATTAATTACCTTAAAGAGAAGGGATTATTGGCGGGCATCTAATCTCACTGCACAAAATTCAAATGATTTAAACATCGCACTAAAACCCAACCACAGGAGAAGGCGTAGTGATCAAGCCCCATGGCTCAGACACATTGAACCCACTATTTGTATACGACACAGAAAAACACCATCAGCTCATGCAAGAGGCGGAATCATTGCCCTCTCTGATGCTCAATTCTGCTGCCGCCGCCAATGCTGTGATGCTGGGTGCAGGATATTTCAATCCTCTGGAAGGCTACATGAACTTGGCCGATGCCTTAAGCGTGGCCGAAAACCTCCACACAACGGGGGGCCTGTTCTGGCCAACACCTATTATCAACCTAGCTCAGGATATAAGCGGAATTGAGGGGGCTAGCCGTATTGCACTAAGAGACCCCAATACCGAGGGCAACCCGGTGATGGCCATTATGGACGTGGACAACATCGAAACCGTCTCCAATGAACAGATTCAAATGATGGCCAAAGAAATCTTTGGCACTCTAGATCCAGAACACCCAGGTGTCGCTACATTTACCAGCCTGGGTAACAACCTTATCTCAGGGAAAATCCAAGTTCTAAGTTTTAGCTATTTCCAGAGTGACTTCCCTGACACGTTCCACACTGCGGTGGAAATTCGTAATAAAATCAGCGAACGTGGTTGGGAAAAAGTGGTTGCCTTCCAAACCCGGAACCCAATGCACCGCGCACACGAAGAGTTGTGCCGCATGGCCATGGAGCGCCTTGGCGCTGACGGTGTTGTCGTACATATGCTGTTGGGTAAACTGAAAAAAGGGGATATTCCTGCACCCGTGCGCGACGCCTGTATCCGCAAAATGGTAGAACTCTACTTCCCCAAAAATTCTGTCATGGTGACCGGCTACGGTTTTGACATGCTCTACGCTGGCCCAAGAGAAGCAGTACTCCATGCCGTTTTCCGCCAAAACATGGGAGCTACTCACTTAATTGTTGGTCGTGACCATGCTGGTGTTGGTGATTATTATGGTGCTTTTGATGCCCAGACAATTTTTGATGAAAAAGTACCCGCAGGCTCATTGGATATCGAGATTTTCCGCGCGGATCACACCGCCTATTCCAAAAAGCTGAATCGCGTCGTGATGATGAATGAAGCCGAAGACCACGAAAAAGATGACTTTGTGATTCTATCTGGCACCAAGGTTCGGAAAATACTGGGTGAAGGTATTGCACCACCTCCTGAATTTTCCCGTCCTGAAGTGGCACAAATCCTGATGGAGTACTATCAGTCTGAGAACGGCTAACACAGCTAAAGACAGGGGCATATATTTATTCCCCTGTTTCTTTCATATCAACAGGTACCCTAATGGCTGACTTCGATGTATTCAATGGTGATGCCGATGGCATTTGCGCTCTGACACAACTCAGACTTGCCGAGCCTAGATCAGCCACACTGGTCACTGGTGTTAAGCGGGACATCAACCTGTTAAAAAAAGTGGATGCGGGCAGTGGTGATAGGATTACTGTCCTTGATGTTTCTATGGACAAAAATCACGATGACTTGCTTCGATTACTTAATGCCGATGCTAAGGTGTTTTATGTAGATCATCATTTTTCTGGCGATATCCCTCAATCGACACAACTGACCGCCATCATCAATGAAGCATCCGAAGTCTGTACTAGCCTTCTGGTCAATACGTACCTCAAGGATGCCTATGCGGCATGGGCAGTGGTCGGCGCTTTTGGTGACAACCTCAATAAAAGCGCTTATGGCATGGCCAAAAACCTGAATCTTACAGAAGCAGAATTAACCTCCCTACAAAATCTCGGCATCTATATTAACTACAATGGATACGGCTCCGACCTTGAAGATCTGCACTTTAAACCAGAAGAGCTGTATAACTTGGTGAGTCCGTATAAAAACCCACTAGATTTTATCCGAGACAGCCAACAACCATTTGAAAAACTAGAAACTGGTTATCATTCCGATATGTCCTCGGCCAAGAATATCCTCCCCGAAAAAGCTACCGAACAAACGGGTATCTTCATTCTTCCTAACCAATCATGGGCTAGGCGTGTGAGCGGGGTATTCAGTAATGACCTCACCAATGACCACCCAAACCGCGCCCATGCGGTTCTCACCGAAAAAGATAACGGCAACTATTTGGTGAGCATACGAGCCCCACTAAACAACAAAACCGGAGCAGCTGACCTTTGCCGTCAGTTCCCAACCGGGGGTGGCCGCGAAGCCGCAGCAGGAATAAACGACTTACCAGAAGACATGTTAAATACCTTTATTGAGCGCTTTGAAACACAATATTCTTCCTAAAATTAACTCTACTACTATCGCACCCATTGATAAGAAATTAACAATTGTCAGCTGCCACCATGAAAGCTACTGTTAAAGTTTGTCTGCACGGGAAGGATAAATGTCGGCACTCCTAGAAAAACTTCGATCTCTGCTTGGCCCAGCGGGCCTCCTTGAGCAACATGCAGATAATGGCATAAAACTCCGACCAACCGATGGCTGGGGGGCTCAGGAATGCCAATCCACCGCCGTTATCCGCCCCGAAAATACCCAGCAACTTAGTGATGTCATGAAGCTCTGCCATCAGGTGGGACAAAAAGTTGTCACCCATGGTGGCTGTACCAACATGACACGAGGTTGTGTCAGTTCAAAAAATGAGCTGGTCATTTCACTAGAAAGAATGACGACCATTGAATCCGTAGATATTGCCAACCGAACCATGACAGTTCAGGCAGGAGTTCCTCTGCAAACTGTACAAGAAACGGCTGCCGCTAAAGACCTTTTTTTTGCCCTAGATCTTGGCGCACGAGGCACAGCAACCATTGGCGGTAATATTGCTACCAATGCAGGTGGCAACCAAGTCATTCGCTACGGCATGGCACGAGAACAAGTGTTGGGACTAGAAGTGGTATTGGCCGATGGCCGCATTCTCAGCTGCATGAATCAAATGCTGAAAAATAATGCAGGCTACGACCTTAAGCATTTATTTATTGGCAGTGAAGGAACACTGGGAATCATTACCCGAGCAGTGCTGAGGCTAAGGCCACAAATGCCAAGTAAAACCACCGCGCTGGTGGCTACTGACCTATTTTCCAACATGCCCCGCTTACTCAACCATATGGAGCAAGCGTTGGGCGGCACACTCAGCGCCTTTGAAACCCTATGGCAAAGTTATTATCGCATTGCCTGCCAGGGTGAGAATATTGGAACCCCGCCCTTAAATGATCAACATCCTTTTTATATTTTGATCGAAGGCTGTGGCGCAAATACAGAAATCGACAACGAACAATTTCTCCAAGCATTGGAAAGCGCCATGTCACAAGAACTGATCACCGATGCAGTATTGGCAGAATCCATTCAACAGCAACAAACCATGTGGGCAATAAGAGATAATATTCCGGCCTTGTTTGCCTACCAACCATTGATCTTATTTGATGTCAGCCTACCTATCAGCGAAATGGAAGGTTATTTAAAGGAAATGCACAATAATATTACAGCCATTGATGACCAACTGTTTGTGGCCACACTGGGGCACTTGGGTGATGGTAATTTGCACGTTGCGGTTGAACTAGGGCAAGTAGCGTTAGGGAACGCAGAGGAAAGTAATACTGAAGCAAGAAAGCACGCTATAGAACAAGCTGTCTATGCTCCCTTAACAAAAAGGCAGGGGTCTATTTCGGGAGAGCATGGTATCGGTTTGGAGAAAAAACCCTACCTCTCTATCTGCCGAACCGATACCGAAATTGAAATCATGAAACAGTTAAAGCAGTTGTTTGACCCAAAAGATATTTTGAATTGCGGCAAGGTTATTTAAGGCAGCCAAATTGATCGTTTTAATATGAAGTCTTCTTAACACGCTAATAAGTAGCTAAAAAATAGCTAAAAAATTTAGTCCGTGTTTATTCGATTTTTTATACAGAATTTTTACTCAAATTTCTTTTGATGGCTTTCAACATGAGCGAGTCATTGATTTCTGTTATTACAAGCCTCGAGCAAAGTAAGCTTAGAAAAATAGACAGTATAAGAATCCAATTTGAATAACCAAAAAAAAGAAAACTTCCACCCGTCAATAAAACTATAAATATTAAACGAACAAAGTATGGGATAAGGCCAAGTATTGGAAATTTTGAACCTGCATGAATGTCATTTCGTGCCTGTTCAAGCAGGGTAAATTGTTGATCCCTTTTTAAATGAGAAAGTTCATCGAAGTAATCAATATACTGTTTGATATCCATACCTACCCTTGCTGTATAACGCTAAGTCTGTGTCGCCGATGTATTGCTACGCCGCATCACCAAAATGGTCGGATGCTCATGCACATCCGGCTAATGCAATGGCAACACAAGTTTCACCTCATGGTACGCATTTCGTACTCATCACCGCCACGCGCGCTCTTTAAACCAAGTACATTCTGATAGAACTTACTGGATTTCTCGACACTAGAAACGATGACCAACGGTTCGACCTTCATAGTTTTAATGTCCGGTATTGGTTGCGTAGCAAGTCCAGCAAACGTGTGTGCGAAATAATTTACCCTGTTAGGCAATTTAATAACGTTACTCAAATAGTGCTCCATTTGAGCCTCGTAAATATTTGGGCAAATCGTCATTGACATTAATAATGCGCTGCTCATAGAAAAAATGTCTATTTGAGGCTAATTCGGCGGGTAATGTATTGTTGCTACATCGAGCAATCAGAAACTGGGAAACTACTCGCCAGCCCATATTGTTTGTATTAAACAGAACGTCGCCGCAGTTAGTGCAAAAGTGCTTTTGCATTTTTAGAGATGGATGTTGATAGATCGTAATTGAGCCCTGACCTTTGTCTATTGAAACATTTTCTTCTGACCAAACAGCAACTGAATGATAAGGTATATCTAATAAATCACGGCAATCGTTACAATGACAATAAGCATGTACGATCGGTTTGTTATGTAAAGAAATTTGAACATTATTACATTTACATTGAATCTTATATGTCATTTATGATTCTCCCTATTCACCTAACGTTCTGCTAAATGGCGACACTGCTTCGTTTAACCAGGCGCAAAAATGGCCGAAGGCCTGCGCTTGTTAGGCAATTTCTTGCTCAATTTTATTAAGAAACTCTTTAGTAAATTCGTCGTTGTACTCTGTGGCTGGATTTATCTTAGGAATAACCATTTCAACCAAATCATTTTTCGTATATGTGAGATTGTTTAAGCTTATCTGATCTCCATTGATGCTTATTTCATCAGCGGAATGAAAAATGTCATTTATTATTTGTGGTGGGTAATAATACTCAATGCCGTTTTTTGACCATACAACAACATTATCTTTAGGTATCCCCATTTTCTCCAGTTTCTGAGGTAGGCCTGAACCATGTACAGAATCTATTACTGCAAATATACGATTCTGATATGGTGATTTTTGGATATCACCGAAGAGGCTTTTTGTAATACTAAACACTTCTCGTATTCTTGAGTCGGAATTGGCTGAAATAATGCTAAATCTAGTGTCAGGATATCTTGTATGCAAAACACGCTCTATATATGCGTAATCACATTTACCCTCGACGATTACTATAGCGGATGGCATGTATAAAGATTCGAGCCGATTCCCTAGCAGAAAAAAATGGATTCTGTTTATATCAGCAACTGACGAGACTTGATTTACATCTACTTCGTCTCCAGACTTTGAAACAAAATAGTTATTATTTATATTCTTTCTATCAAGAAAAACTGTTGAGTGAGTTGCAACTATTAACGTTTTAACATGGCTAAAGTATTTTGCACGCATCTTTGTATCAAAGAGAAAATCTGCAAATATTCCCTGAGCTTCTGGGCTTACACCCAGTTCAGGTTCATCAATCAGAAAAATATCGTAGTCTTCATTCAAAAGTGATGTTACTAGCGATGCAATTAGGCGGTATCCTGAGCTAGTAAATGAAATATTATGCCCATTTACTGATATGTATTGTTGAGACATTGAGTTTTCAGGAATTGTATGCAAAATCTCCATTTTTGAATCTAGGAGCGCATGCATTATTTCAATTAACTGCTCCCTTTTAACATTGCTTAACTCCGCAATGGCCTGTTGTAAATTAAATGGTGAATTGTCGAGATTTTGCGTGCTTTGTTTCCATTGTCGTAACCATTGTTGAAATTTCTCACTCCTCTTGTTTGCTCCTGGAGCATATGGCGTAAGCATGTTGAAATTTTGATATCTTGCAGGCCCTAGGAAGGAAGCTGTTTCTCCTATGGCTTGAGTCATAAGCTTTAATAAATATGACTTCCCGCAATTATTCCTTCCACACAAAACAACAAAGTCATTGTTCTTTATATTATCCAATAAAGCCCTAGCTTCGGTGGTTAGTGTGGTATTTGGTTTCTGATCATGCTGATACATATATTACTTCCGTGATTATATTTATATGTTCGCCTACGGCTGCCTAACTGCTAATTAATATGCCCGAAGGCATTATAACTAGAAGGCTCTGTATCAGAGGAAAGTCGACACTAAAGTTTGATAAATTTAACTTTACAATCAAAGGATTAGACAATTTATCAAGGAGTGTAATTACTGACAAAACGATTCTCCGTGCAATGTTCTTATTCAACCATTAGGCAATTGATCATAATCGATAACCTAAAAAAATCAATGCGTTAGCATTTGATTTCCCTTGATACAAAGCCTGATGGCTTGTGATTTTGTACGTAGATCAATTGGGAGGGGGAGAGGGAAGAAAAAATACTGTATAGCTTTGGATGCGACAATGATGACTAAATGACGAAATAGTCACTTTCATTTTTTAACGGCGAGAGCACCGGAGTACGATTTGCGTCTGCTCCGGCTCAATTCCCTTTTAATTCAACTTTGCTCTAATTCGGCTCTTTTCTAATTCAGCTCTTTTCTAATTCAACTTCTTTCTAATTCAACTTCTTTCTAATTCAATAGGGCTCTAACTCAGCACTGCTCTAATTCGACGAGAGTGCCACAAAAATCTTTGGGGTGAAGGAACAAAACAGGTTTACCGTGAGCTCCCAGTTTAGGTTCACCATGACCAAGTACACGAGCACCTTCAGCCACAAGTTTATCCCGCGCTACTAAGATATCTTCAACCTCATAACAAATATGGTGCATGCCACCATCGGGGTTGCGCTCCAAAAATTTTGCCACGGGTGAATTTTCACCAATGGGTAATAACAATTCTATTTTTGTATTGGGCAATTCCACAAAAACCACCCGGACTCCGTGCTCGGGAAGATCATTTGGTTCTGAAACCTTTGCGCCTAAAGCATCTCGATAAACATTTACGGCTTTATCCAAATCTGGAACAACAATGGCTACGTGGTTTAACTCTCCAATCATTTTCTTACCTTTTTAACTTTTTAACTTTGACAGCGCTCTACGACCGTTTTCTAAAAGCATCAATTAATTTACGTGCTGCAATGGTTGGGGTTGTTTTACCTTGCATCACATCACGCTCTAACGGCTCCACTAGGGATTTAACTGCCTTATTTTCTTTTAACTCTGTTAAAAGCGCGTCTGCTGTTTCACTCCACATCCATGCTCGTGACTGGGCAGATCGTCTCGACTCTATCTCACCGGCATTACCTAATGCCGAACGGTACTCTTCTACCGTGTCCCAAACCTCATTGACACCCTGCCTTTTCAAAGCCGACAAAGCTTGAACCCTTGCCTGCCAATTGCGACTACGAGGATGGAGAAAATGCAGGGCCATCTGATAATCAGACACTGTTCTGTTCGCCACAGCCTGCTGGTCGCCATCAGATTTATTCACAAGAATTAAATCTGCCAGTTCCATAATTCCGCGTTTGATCCCTTGCAGTTCATCGCCGCCACCGGGCAGCAACATCAGCACGAACATATCTGTCATTTCCGCGACGGCTGTTTCTGACTGACCAACGCCTACTGTTTCGACAAAGATCACATCAAAGCCCGCCGCCTCACAAAGCAGCATCGTTTCACGGGTTCGTCGGGTCACGCCCCCTAACGTTTTACCCGCCGGGGATGGCCGGATAAATGCGTTATCGTTTCGTGATAACGTTTCCATTCGCGTTTTATCGCCAAGAATTGAACCACCGCTAACCGCTGAAGTGGGGTCCACAGCAAGCACTGCCACCGTGTGGCCCTGGTCGATAACGTGTCCGCCAAAAGCTTCGATAAATGTAGATTTACCTACACCGGGTACACCGGAAATACCAATCCGTATGGTGTTGCCGGTGTACGGCATAATAAGGTCCAACAACTGCGCAGCTTGCTCACGGTGCACTGGATTTGTGGACTCGACCAAGGTAATCGCCTTGGCAAGGGCACGGCGATTTCCCTGTCGGAGACTTTCGGCAAGTTCGTTGACTGTCATCTGCACGTATTCATCTTCATGGCTTAGTTCAGCTTCGATACACTATACCACTGAGCACTTTACCTCTGCGTAAACTCGAGTTTATTACTTGGGGCTGGCCTTTATTCAAGTTCAACACTGGCTCACATTCGACGCTTGCTTAAATTTAACTTTTATTCAAACTCAGCTTTTTATTCAAATTCAACTATGACCTGATCTACCATCAGGCTATCGCCGATCTCAGCAGAGATTTTCATTACCACACCATCAGCAATAGCTCTCAAACTGTTTTCCATTTTCATTGCTTCGACAACGGCCAGCTCTTCACCTTCTTTAACTGTGTCGCCTTCTTGTACTGCCAATTTCACCAACAATCCGGGCATTGGCGATAGAAGGAATTTAGACATGTCCGGCGCTTCTTTAACCAGCATATGCTGGTTAAGTTCAGCGGTTCTGGCGGTGACGACCAACGCTTCTTTCTGTGCTCCTCGATGGAACATCCGTAGTGATGAATCCACCACATCTATCTGAACACATACCGCTTGACCATTCACTGTTGCTTTAAATAAAGGGTCACCAAAAGACCAATTGGTATCAATCTGGTAATCCTTTTCATCAAGTTCTACGTTGATGGTATCGCCACCACTCTCCACCGTAACTTGATACTCGGCTTCACCTTGATCCATGATCACCACCCAGTCTGCAGTGGGGTAATATTCATGGCCAGGTAACTGACCAGAAATCATGGCACATCGATCTCGGTATTTTTTATTGATAGCGGCTGCAACAACAACACAGATAGCCGGGTCATCCTGAGGCACTAAATCAGAATTGAAACCGTCTGGATATTCCTCAGCAATAAAATTAGTGGTTAGATTTCCCGCCACAAAACGCGGGTGCACCATGAGCGCATTCAGAAAACTAATATTATGGTTTACACCACGGATATAATAAGCATCCAGAGCATCGACCATTCTATCGATTGCCTGTTTACGATCCTCACCATAGGTGATGAGCTTAGCAATCATAGGATCGTAGAACATGGAGACTTCACCACCTTCATAGACCCCGGTATCAACACGAACACCTTCACCTTCCGGAGGAAGATAACGAACCAAACGACCTGTTGAAGGCATAAAATTTCGGAACGGATCTTCTGCATACACCCGGGTTTCCATGGCCCAGCCTGTTAACGTGACGTCTTCTTGAGCCAGCGGAAGCTTTTCACCCGCGGCAACTCGAATCATTAGCTCAACCAAATCCTGGCCGGTAACAAATTCAGTGACGGGGTGCTCTACTTGCAGTCGAGTATTCATTTCAAGGAAGTAGAAATTCATGTTCGCATCGGCGATAAACTCTACGGTTCCAGCAGATTTGTAATCTACAGCCTTGGCGAGAGCAACAGATTGCTCGCCCATTTTTTTGCGTACGTCTTCGGTCAAAAAGGGAGAAGGGGCTTCTTCAATCACTTTTTGGTGACGACGCTGAATAGAGCATTCACGCTCTCCCAGGTAAATCACGTTGCCATGGCTATCCGCCATGATCTGAATTTCAATGTGACGAGGCTCTTGAATAAATTTTTCAATAAAAATTCGATCATCACCAAAGCTTGAACGAGCCTCGTTAGTGGCTCGTTCAAAACCATCGCGACACTCTTCTTCATTCCAAGCTACGCGCATTCCCTTACCACCACCACCGGCAGAGGCTTTCAGCATCACTGGATAACCAATGCCTGAGGAAATTTCTACCGCCTGATCCGCATCGCGCACTACATCTGTGTAGCCGGGAATGGTATTTACACCCGATTTTTCAGCAATCAACTTAGAGGTGATTTTGTCACCCATTGATTCGATAGCTTTTACCCCAGGACCAATAAAGGCAATGCCCGCCGCATCTAGGGCTTGGCAAAAATCTTTGTTTTCTGAGAGAAAACCGTAGCCAGGGTGCACGGCATCGGCACCCGTTTGTTTGCAGGCTTCAATAATTTTGTCTATGACCAGATAGCTTTCCGAGGAAGCCGCAGGGCCAATATGCACAGCCTCATCGGCCATGGTCACATGTAATGCATCTCGGTCTGCATCAGAATAAACCGCAACAGTACCTATACCCATAGCCTTTGCTGTACGAAAGACACGGCAGGCAATTTCACCCCGGTTAGCCACAAGAATTTTTTTAAACATAATTTAATCTTCTTCTAGAAATTCTGTTTTCAACGATACTAACGCGCTCGACAATCATCGCTTACAACGGCTTTTTACAAAGGGATATTGCCGTGTTTACGCCACGGATTTTCTATATCCTTATCACGCAACATGGCCAGTGAACGAGCCACTCTCTTACGTGTGTTCTGGGGCATAATCACATCGTCAATATAACCACGTTTTCCTGCAATAAAGGGGTTGGCAAATTTTTCACGGTATTCAGCTTCACGTGCGGCAATTTTTTCAGCGTCTCCGATATCCTTGCGGAAAATAATTTCTACTGCGCCTTTTGGGCCCATCACAGCAATTTCTGCGGTAGGCCAAGCAAAGTTTACATCACCTCGAAGATGCTTTGACGACATCACATCATAAGCACCACCGTAAGCTTTACGGGTAATCACTGTCACTTTGGGTACCGTGCATTCTGCATAGGCATACAGCAGTTTTGCCCCATGCTTGATAATGCCACCGTATTCCTGACTGGTACCGGGCATAAAGCCGGGCACGTCTACAAAGGTCAGAACAGGAATATTGAAGGCATCACAGAAACGGATAAAGCGTGCGCCTTTTTTGGAGGCATCAATATCGAGACAACCTGCCAAGACCATCGGCTGGTTGGCAACAACACCTACCGTAGAACCCTCTATGCGGATAAAGCCAATCACCAAATTGCCGGCATAATCAGGCTGAATCTCAAAGAAATCGCCCTCATCAGCCACTTTAACGATCAGCTCTTTCATGTCGTAGGGTTTGTTGGGGTCATTGGGAATGAGAGTATCCAATGACTGCTCAGCGCGATCGGCTGGGTCATCTGTTGGCCACACTGGTGGCTTTTCCCGATTATTGGCAGGAAGGTAGCTGATAAAACGGCGTAGTTTCACCAAAGCATCCACATCTGACTCAAAAGCCATATCAGAAACACCTGATTTACTGGAATGAGTCACTGCTCCTCCCAGCTCTTCAGCCGTCACCGTTTCGTGAGTCACGGTTTTTACAACATCTGGCCCGGTGACAAACATATAAGAACTGTCTTTCACCATAAAGATAAAGTCGGTGATTGCTGGTGAGTACACTGCACCCCCGGCACAAGGCCCCATAATCATGGAAATTTGGGGAATAACACCGGATGCCATAACATTTTGTTGGAACACATCGGCATAACCACCCAGAGAGGCGACACCCTCCTGAATACGAGCACCACCGGAATCATTGAGACCAATAATCGGCGCACCCACTTTCATGGCTTGCGCCATCACCTTACATATTTTTTCAGCATGGGTTTCTGATAACGACCCTCCGAAAACGGTGAAGTCCTGACTAAACACAAACACTAACCGGCCATTGACGGTACCGTAACCTGTCACCACGCCATCACCGGGGATATGGTCTTGCTCCATGCCAAAATCTGTACAGCGGTGTTCTACAAAGGTATCCCACTCTTCAAATGTGCCAGGATCGAGCAGCAAGTCAATTCTCTCTCGCGCTGTCAACTTACCCTTAGAATGCTGGGTATCAATACGCTTTTGACCGCCACCAAGGAGCGCCTTTTCACGCTTCTCTGCTAGCTGCTCGATAATTTCGTACATGATGTTCTCCTGTTTTACTGCCAAAAGGTCAGGCAAATTCTTATTGTTCTATCTGTCTAACGAGGGGAACAATCTGTCCCGCCAAGTTGTTAGCCTTTACGCAGTAACGCCAAAACTTCAGCTGCTGCTATGGGGATATTGGTACCTGGACCATAGACCGCGGCTACGCCTGCATCGTAAAGAACTTGGTAGTCCTGGGGAGGTATCACTCCACCACAAACTACTTTGATATCGGTAGCGCCTTCTTTGGTCAAAGCTTCGATCAACTGTGGCACCAAAGTTTTGTGCCCGGCAGCTTGAGAAGAAACACCCACGACATGGACATCATTCTCTATCGCCATGCGAGCCGCTTCTTCCGGCGTTTGAAACATAGGGCTTATATCAACATCAAAACCGATATCAGCAAATGCTGTGGCAATCACTTTAGCACCGCGATCATGTCCATCCTGACCCATTTTCGCCACCAACATACGTGGTCGACGACCCATGTCTGCAGCAAAAGATGCCACATCTGCCTGAATTGCAGCAAAATCTTCATCGCCTTCATACGCAGAACCATAAACACCGCTTATGGTACGAGTTTCCGCTTGGTGCCGACCCCACTCCTTCTCAAGAGCTGAAGAAATTTCACCTACGGTAGCGCGAGCACGGGCAGCATCAATAGCGAGAGCTAACAAATTACCCTCCCCCGTTGCCGCAGCTTCGGTCAATATATCCAGTGTTTTCTGGCAAGTATCATCATCACGTTCTGCACGAATTTTTTTCAATTGCGCCACCTGAGAGTCACGAACAGCCGTATTGTCGATATCAAGAATATCCACCTCAGGCTCTTCTGCTAGCTGGTACTTATTTACACCTACAATGACCTCTTCACCCCGATCAATGCGTGCTTGCCGCAATGCTGCGGCCTGCTCGATACGGAGTTTTGGCATACCCGACTCGACAGCCTTGGTCATACCACCCAGAGCTTCCACTTCATCAATTAACACACGAGCTTCTTGTACTAGCTGGTCCGTGAGTGTTTCTACGTAGTAAGAGCCCGCTAATGGGTCAACCACGTTGGTAATACCGGTCTCCTCTTGAATAACCAACTGCGTATTCCGAGCAATACGAGCAGAAAATTCTGTTGGCAACGCAAGCGCTTCGTCCAATGCATTGGTGTGTAATGATTGGGTGCCACCCAATACAGCTGACATTGCCTCGATGGTGGTTCTCATTACATTGTTATAGGGGTCTTTGCTGGTCAGACTGACACCGGACGTTTGGCAATGGGTCCGCAGCATTAAAGATTTTTCGTTTTGTGGATCAAACTTGTCTTTCATTAACGTCGCCCAGAGAATGCGGGCGGCACGCAGCTTGGCGATTTCCATAAAGAAATTCATACCAATAGCAAAGAAGAACGATAACCTGGGGGCAAATTTATCAACATCCAAGCCGCTACCAATTGCCGTTCTCACATACTCAATGCCATCGGCAATGGTGAAGGCCAGCTCCTGAACATTAGTGGCACCCGCTTCCTGCATATGATAGCCGGAAATAGAAATAGAATTGAACTTGGGCATGTGTTCCGCGGTGTAACCAATAATGTCGGAAACAATACGCATGGAGGGAACAGGCGGATAAATATAAGTATTTCGAACCATGAATTCTTTGAGAATATCATTTTGAAGGGTGCCAGCTAACTGTTCAGGCCTAACGCCCTGCTCTTCGGCAGCCACAATATAACTGGCCATAACCGGCAACACTGCACCGTTCATGGTCATGGACACAGACACCTTATCCAGCGGAATACCACCAAAAAGGATTTTCATATCCTCCACAGAATCAATGGCTACGCCAGCCTTACCCACGTCACCTTGTACGCGCTCATGATCAGAGTCATAACCACGGTGAGTAGCGAGATCAAATGCTACCGACAAACCTTGCTGCCCCGCAGCCAAATTACGACGGTAAAAAGCGTTAGACGCCTCCGCCGTAGAAAAACCAGCATATTGCCGAACAGTCCACGGGCGACCGGTATACATCGTCGCTTTGGGACCCCGTTTAAAGGGTGCAAAACCTGGCAGGTTATCCTGATACTCCAGATTGACTACATCTGCCGCGGTGTACAGTGGCTTGACGGCAATCCCTTCTGGGGTTTGCCACACCAAATCGTCCGGGGACTTCCCTTTGCTCTCTTTCGTGGCCAAGTCAACCCAGTCAGAATAGGAGGGTTTAGAAATATCTGTCATTGAAAGCTTCCTCAAATGGGTTCCACCTCAAACATGCCCTCACAAAGCTAAAACTGGCTTTATGAGTCTATGACTATGGTCGAAATTCCCTCGACTCGCCACAGGCAAACTTGTTCGGTAACGACTTTCTATCTACCCACAACAGTGCTCGTTCGCTGTAGCGAGTATTATTGAGACCTACTATGGGGGAGCAGACAAGTGGGTGCAAGGTCCAAATTAATCTCAAAAACTCACCAATTATTTCACAAAAACTAGAATTCAAGCTAATATACTGCTTACAAAAACATCAAACTCACTAATTTATAACACACCAAGTGAATACAAGCTTATCGCTACCATCTCGCATTATCATGTACTGACCTGCCTTCATGGTATCCACCAACACCATCTGGACCATAGAGTACTGTTGGCGCGCGCAGGCATTAACCCTTCCTCAATAGACCAGACAACCAATAGAGTCCATACGGATCAGGTGGCACGACTGTTCCGCTTGGTTCAACAAGAGCTAGATGATGAATTTATGGGCTTTACAGCACAACCCTGTAAGTACGGAATTTTTAAAGTGGCCTGTGAGTTGGTGGCCCAATGTAAAACATTAGATGAATTACTGAAGAAAATGATTCACTTTTATCATCTGGTCACAGATGCTGTAGACATCCAGTTACAGGTACAAGGAACCACCGCTGAACTTAGATTTAATCTACAGCAACCAGATCTCGATGAAGGACATTTTTTAACCGAGTATCTGATGGTGATATGGCACCGTTTCTCTAGCTGGTATATCGCAGAAGCCATTCGTTTACGGGAAACACGCTTCATTCACTACGCCCCCCCACATCGGGACGAGCTTAGTATTATGTTTCCAGGCAATCTCTCGTTTAACCAGCTTAACAATGGCTTCTTTTTCGATGCCCAATACTTGGAAAAACCCCTCGTTCGCACGACGAGGGAACTGGATAATTTTCTTACCAACCACCCTACCGATATTATGACGATTCCAGGGGAGGATCATCGCCTAGAAGCTCAGATCGAAAGAGAAATCCTTAGGCTAAGCACCCATAGACTCACCTTCCCCAAGGCAGAAGCTCTCGCAGAAAAAATGAATATCAGCTCTTTAACGCTGTATCGGAGGCTACAACAAGACGGCACAAGCTACCAAAAAATCAAAGACAATATTCGACGAGAAGTCGCCATCAAGAAACTAGTTAAAGGAAAGCTTTCGGTCGATGAAGTATCAGAAATTGTTGGTTTTGCTGAGCCGAGATCATTTACTCGCGCATTCAAACACTGGACGGGGCTAACACCCAAAAATTATTGCAAATACCAGCGCAACCAATAAATCACTTTGGCCTACAGCTCAAACCCACCACCAACAACAACTGTCTGCCCACTAATATAGTTAGATTCCGGTGTGCAGAACAAATAGACCGCTCCTGCCGCCTCTTCTGGCGTACCTGGACGACCCAGTGGAATCAATGTATCAACTTGCTGCAATACCTGCTCGCTGATGCCCACTTGAATATCTCGACCCTCCACATGAATCATCGAATTATCGCTGACAGCTGCAGTCAGCCGGGTCTCAATAAACCCAAAGGCAACCGTATTCACATTGACGTTATAACGTCCCCACTCCTTGCATAGCGTCTTTGTCATACCAACAACACCGGCCTTTGCCGCGGCATAAGCCAACTGGCCAGCGTTGCCGCTCAAACCAGAAACCGATGAGATGTTCACTACTTTGCGGAAAACGTCATGCCCCGCTTCCCTGTCTTTAGAAGATAGTTCTTTAATGTAGGGCTGAGCCGCTTTCAAAATGCGATAAGGCGCCGTCATGTGCGTATCAATCATGGCATACCACTGCTCATCATCCACTTTTTGAATCACGTTATCCCACGTGTAACCCGCGTTATTAACGATAATATCCAAGCCGCCAAAGGTATCTATCGCTGTTGCTACAAAACGCTCACCAAAATCTTTATCGGTCACACTACCCACACAGGCTACAGCTCTGGAACCCTGAGCTACTATTTCCTCAACCACCTGATTAGCCAAGTCAGCATCCAGATCATTGACCACGACACTTGCCCCTTCCGAAGCAAGTTTATGGGCAACTTCCCGGCCAATGCCCCTGCCGGAGCCGCTCACTAATGCCACTTTTTCAAACAATTTGTTTGTCACTTTGCTCATCAACTTATTACCCAAGTCTATCCATCACAATCATCGTTTCATTCCACAACTCAAGACTGCACACTAGGTCGAACTGAAATTTGGTGATGCCAAGCAGCCAAGTGGACGCATTCCTCAGGGATGGTCTCTTTGACCCAGCCACTAAAGCTTACAAAAACATAAGCAGCAATATCAGCTACGGTAAACGTATCCCCCACCATAAATTCACAACCATCAAGGTGTTTATCAAGAACATGATAAAACGCTTGGATTCTTTTATGCCCTCTATCGACCAATTCAGGAATTTGCTCATAGGAAACCGGGCCCGACAAGGCGCGACCAACAAAAGCTTCGGATGAATTTCGTAACGCTTCAGCGACGCCAACAATGCCTTCAACAAAACAGCGGTGATCCCAGCCCAAAATCTCAGCGCGAGAAAGTGGATCAGTCCCAAGCAGCGGAACCTGAGGATAAAGCTCCTCCAAATAACTCAGAATCCCTATCACTTCCGACATGACAGTGCCATCAGCCAACACCAAGGCCGGCACTGTTCCCAAAGGATTAATCGTTAAAAAGGGCTCCTTTCGGTGCTCTCCAGACATCAAGTCAACAGTGATTGTTTCAAGATCAATCCCCTTTTCTGCTATGAAAATACTGAGACGCTTGGGGTTCGGGGCCGGAGGAAAAGTGTAAAGCTTCATAATGGTGTTCCATTTGCGGAGCAAAACTATAGCGCTTTTTTTATCTTCCCGCACAGACATAGAAGACAAAGACTATCAACAACACCAGAAAAAATAGTCTCTAGGTAGTGCGGCAGAAATAAAGACATGTCATAGGAATAAAAAAGGGGCTTACGAAACGATCGCTAGAAAATCTATACAGACCTATTTACAGGATAAAAATCAGGGCATAAAAAACTACAAGAAATTTCTTCACCTCGCTCCTTACATAATGTCTGTACAAGCGGAGCATACTCTGCGGGCAGCCCACCATCGCGATGCAACCAATTCCAAATATGTTGCTGCCTAACACTACGACCCGTTTTCTCTGAAAGAGCATTAGCCAGAGCCGTTTGCCCGCCAACAATCTCGACAACTTTATGCAATGCCTCTTGCGGGGTCATATAGTACTCCCTGTTTCTATACCCAAAATAATAACTAGACGCAGGTCTCATTACAACTAAAGTTGTCCCCCATATCACAACAGTCGTTGTAATATGGCGCACAATGAAGACCTTGGCAGAACGAATAAAATCATCCCGGTTAAAATCAGGCCTATCGCAAGTAGATTTGGCCGCTCAGACCCAGCTGACCCAACAAATGATATCCAAACTGGAAAGTGGTACATCACAGTCCACTTCGGCAATTTTAGCCATTGCCAAGGCCCTGAACGTTTCCGCCCACTGGTTATGGTTGGGCAAAGAAAACCCAATCTCCACACCCCTCTTTTATAGTAATGAAACAGTACACAATGCCTGGCAATCCCTCACAGACCAACAACAGGGTGATGTCTGTGAATACATTCTTGAACTCAGCAAACTAGGCGCAAACAAAGAAGAAGACTTAATATAGCTTTTACCAAAAAACAACTACAGTTGTTGCAAAAGCCCGATCGCCGTATAATACGCGTATATTAAAGGATTTATATCTGAGGCAACGGAACTGTGCAACTAACCAACAAAGATCGCGAACAACTTCTCAATATACTACTTCAAACCCGTAGGCTTACCAAAATAGCCTCATCAGTCAATGCCATTACTTATTCCGAGCAAGGTTTAATTCTTAGTGAACTGGAGCAAGCCACAGCCATCCTTCAACGAGTAAACGCGCCGGCCGCAAACGTCTCATAAGAATTTACAAAAACGCCAATATGAAACCAGCTTTAATAATATCGTTTAGTGTAAGCTCAGAGTCATAACAAACACCTCAGTAGCCTCCTACTCTGCTGTTTGCTGCTTTCCTCCGAAATCAGCTAGGCTAGTACTATGAAAAAGACGATAACATTTAATGCCTCATCATTATTTAATGACCCAAGTTTGTGTGAATGAGTAAGTGGGACAAAGCGAATAGTGGCTTTCTGATATCAACCAAAATAGATTTGTTACTTTGAAATTAAATTATTCCATCCAGGGCTCAGGGCAACCCGTTCTATTGATGCACGGCATGTTCGGCTCACTAAGTAATCTCGGACTCATAGCCCGCGCCCTATCAGAGAACTACACCGTCATTTCAGTTGACCTACGCAATCATGGCGAGTCCCCTCACAGCAAAGAGATGGACTACTCTTGCATGGCCAATGACATTATCGAATTAATGGACACTCTTAACCTTGGCATGGCAACCCTTATTGGTCACTCCATGGGGGGAAAGGTTGGCATGCAAGTGGCGCTGAATCACCCCAAAAGAGTCCACAAACTGATCGTTGCCGATATAGCCCCGGTGGAATATAAACCAGACCGGCACGGTGGCGTATTAGAAGGGCTAACTGCTCTGACTGAGACAAGACCAACGTCTCGAAAAAGCGCAGATCAGCTTCTGGCAACCTATGTTCACGAAGCTTCCGTACGCGCTTTTTTGTTGAAGAACCTCATTCGTAGCAAAGACGGTAAATTTGACCTTCGTCTCTATATGGACGGCATTGTTGCCAACTACGACAACACGCTTACATTGGCCCCAACGGGGAGCCCATTCCTCGGCCCCACCCTATTTATCAAGGGTGCAGACTCCGCATATATTCAAGATAAACATCGCAGTGAAATACTACGACTCTTTCCCAATGTTCAACTTAAGATCATAGCCAACACCGGGCACTGGCTGCATGCAGAAAAGCCAGAAACATTTAATAAAATTGTCGGCAACTTTCTCCGTTAAAAAAATAGGCATCAAATTAACAGCCAACTCTCAACTTGGGGCTGTTGGCAACCACCTAGCTTTTACTTCACATATTATTTCACTGCATCTAAAGCCTGACTGACATCCGCAATAATATCGTCAATATTTTCAATCCCTACCGAAATACGAATTAAATCGGCACTGACACCCGCCGCAGCCAGCTCCTCATCATTCAGCTGCCGATGAGTAGTAGACGCTGGGTGGCATGCCAAGGACTTGGCATCACCAATATTGACTAATCGTAAAATCATTTCCAGCGCATCAATAAATTGTGCTCCAGCTTCTGAGCCACCTTTTATTCCAAAACTCAGAATACCCGATGCCCTGCCACCAGTAATTCTCTGACATGTTTGAAAATAAGGGCTATCGGGTAATGCTGCATAATTTACCCACGATACTTTGTCATGGTTACTCAGGTAACTGGCCAACTTTTCCGCATTTTCACAATGCCGTTCCATACGAAGCCCCAGAGTTTCCAGCCCCTGTAAAATATAAAACGAATTCGTAGGAGAAATAGCAGCACCCATATTTCGAAGTGGTACCACACGACAACGGCCAATATAAGCAGCGGCACCCAAAGCTTCCGTGTAGACAACTCCATGATAGGAGGAGTCTGGCTCACTTAACACTGAGAACCGCTCTTTATTAGCCA
The DNA here is from genome assembly GCA_963974675.1 of uncultured Porticoccus sp. Lineage (GTDB taxonomy): Bacteria > Pseudomonadota > Gammaproteobacteria > Pseudomonadales > Porticoccaceae > Porticoccus. The sequence continues at coordinate 200,655 of CAXBDQ010000001.1, forward strand.
GCCAATCAAACTTGCCGGAATCAATAATCACGCCGCCAATGGAGGTGCCATGTCCACCAATATACTTTGTTAAAGAATGGACGACGATATCTGCCCCCAACTCAAATGGTCGACACAAAAAAGGGGTGGCTACGGTGTTATCAACAATCAGCGGCACACCATGTTTGTGTGCAATTTCAGCAAATTTTTCAATATCAACAATATTACCCGCCGGGTTGCCAATGGACTCACAGAACACCAGCTTGGTATTTTCATCAATAGCCTGCTCAAGCCCATCAAAATCATCACCTGACACCATACGCGCCTCAACGCCCTGATTTGGCAGGGTGTGCGCAAACAGATTATAAGTGCCCCCATAAAGCTGACTGGTACTGACAATATTATCCCCTACACTGCAAATACACTGTATGGCGTAAGTAATTGCTGCCATGCCTGATGCCACAACCAGAGCACCAATGCCACCCTCCATAGCCGCCATCCGCTGCTCCAATACATCAGTAGTGGGGTTCATAATCCGGGTATAAATATTTCCGGGTACTTTCAGGTCAAACAAATCTGCGCCATGCTGGGTATCATCAAAGGTATAGGAGGTGGTTTGATAAATAGGAACTGCTGCCGCTTTAGTTGTGGCTTCCGATTCATACCCATGATGTAACGCCAGAGATTCAAGTTTCATATCTAGCTTCACTCTCTACAGAAATTTTTATGTTAAGAATTAATACTGATCACTCTTATTTTCAGAACTTAACTCAGTGTACAAACTATCGAGTTTACAGAAAACCTACTGCCAATTCGTGCGTCAATTCAGCAGCGGACACAGCCTTACACCCCGTCGCGTTTTGGCCTGACCAAAGTGGAGAAAAGTCTCCAGAGCCCTGAGATTCAAATCTAGCACGCAAAGGAGCAATGCCATTTGCAGCCAGTGGAAATTCAGGAATACCATAATGCATAGGTCCCAGCTCTTTCATAGCAAGATTAACAATAGCCCGAGCCGGTCTTCCTGTAAAAATATTAGTTAATGCTGTATGTTTTGCCACCTCACTTCTCAGAGCGGCACGATGCACCTTACTGGTACGAGCTTCGTGACAAAGTAAATAGGTTGTTCCCAGCTGCACCCCCACTGCACCCATCGATATTGCCGCAGCAACACCCTTTGCATTCGCAATCCCACCTGCTGCGACAACAGGAACATTTACCGCTTGAATGATTTGTGGCAACAACGCAAACGAACCCATCTGAGAGTTGAGATCATGTGACAGAAACATACCACGATGGCCTCCAGCTTCCAGCCCCTGGGCAATAATGATGTCCGCCCCATATTCTTCAAGCCACAAAGCCTCTTCAACAGTAGTTGCCGTGCTCATCACCTTGGCGCCAAAGGACTTTACCCGCACCAATAATTCATCCGCTGGCAAACCAAAATGAAAACTTACCACGGGTGGTTTGAACTCCTCTAGCACATCGACAGCATCTGAATTAAAGGGTACGCGATTGGTCCCAACCGCAACGGTTTCTGGGTCAATCCCCTGGGTTTTATAAAAAGGACTGAGTGCATTTCGCCAAATCATTTCAGCCTTTTGATTAGTTTTTGGCATCTCATGGCAAAAGAAATTGACGTTATACGGGCGATCCGTTTGTGCCTTTATCGTCCTTAACTCCTCACGGAGAGTATCCATACCTAACATGGCACAAGGCAATGAACCCAAACCACCCGCATTGGAAACAGCTATAGCCAAAGCACTATCCTGCACGCCAGCCATAGGCGCCTGAATAATCGGTAGATCTACTCCTAATATTTTTTTCAAATTCATTACTTAAAACTCTCAGGCTCACTTCATCAATGCCGAAAAAACCACGACTATCGTTTACTTTTACAAATAAACTTCATAGAGCTAAAAATATCCATCCAACTCATGACAAAAAAAGGCGCACATTTTCTATTGGATATCCCATAACAGAGTATAGGCTGACAAAAGAGTATCTTCTATTTTCTCAAACAAACTAGCAAATGGCATTGCCTCACCGAGGCTTATTCAAACCAATACTTCTTAGTAACGACCCCCTATATCGGTCATTATGTATGTTATTGCAAGATGCTTAATATGACCTGCTAAGTGGCTAAGAGCCAACGGCGTCTAGGAGCAAAGAAGCAGTATCGGGCCCAAGTGGTCGCATGTATTCATACCTAAGGCATCAACCGAGTTGTAAATGCTGTTGGTGGGCTCGCGTGCTCCGATTGTTCTGGCTACGACGCACTCTACTAACGTTAAAGCACGTTATTGATAACTTACACCAACACTTGTCGTGTGTTAGCGATGTAATGATGAACCTGACGCTCAATTTTGGCATCAACCATGTCTTCTGGGCGGCGACCGTTTGGACAGGGCATACGTGGTGTTGTGCCAAACAATCGGCAGATCAACGGGCGCTCCCCGTACACTTCACAACCATTAGGTCCCAAGTGTACACACGCAAGCTTATTTAATGCTGCTTCATGTTCGGCGTCAGTTTTCACCGGCAGGCGCGACATTTCTTCCGAGGAAGTAGTTACCGGGCCGCAACAATCGTGACAACCCGACACACATTCGAACGATGGGATGCGCTCGCGCAGTCGCACAATGATATCTCGGTTATTATTCATATATGGCCATCTTTTATGCAGTCCTCTACTATTATTTTTTCTCAACCAACTCACTAGAAGTTGACAACTTTTTTATATTTTCAGAGAGCTATAACGCCTAAACATGGGCAAACTAGAACGGGCAAAATCACCCTGCAATGCGCGATTCTTTTAAATTGCATAATTTTAGTTTTAGTACGATTCAGCATCTTCAATAGCAGCTGCTCTTTTTTCAGACTCTTCCTTCATATAGCTATTCATCTGAGTGCCGAACTGCTTAACCTCATTTGGGTTCGCAGGTACTTTAGGAGCACCCAAGTCAGAAACGGCATGTGTCTCTTGCTTCTGCTGAACAGAACCAGAGCCCAACTGCTTAGATATAAGGAAACCTACTATTATCAATGCCAGTAGTGTTGCAATTATTCTCACAAAACATCCTCTTTCAGTTCAATCACACAGCCTAATATTTAGGAAGAGCGTAAGAAGTGCGGCTAAACGGAACGCAATCCCACACGACCCACTTGTTATGTGTTTGTTTAGAAATTTTCATTATTCGGCTGCTTTAGATTGTTGATTTTAGATTTACCAAGCATTTTTAGCAGAAGGTTTCGAAAAAAACGTAATATGGGATATAAAAATGTTGAAATGGTTTTTGACTTAAACATCCAGTAATTAAGCCGGTTAAAAACTCCTGAGCGGCTGCTAATTAGAGATAACGCGTGGATGGCATCAGAACCATAATATAGCGCCCCTCCCATTTTTAGAACCATACCTTGATCAATATCTAAACCTTGGGCAGTAATTTCATTCATTATTTCGCTGTTTTCTCGAGCGTCAATAATCTTAAGTTCGCCAACAGTCTTTCGAATTTGTACAACTTGGCAATAGTTGTTACAAGCGGGGCACTCTTTGTCGTAGATAAGAATAATTTCTTGGGAACTCATATTAATTTTATAAACACATGACGTGAACATAAAGCGCGAGGGGAACGAGAGTCACTTTTGACCCGATTGTTAGCTGTAGAGCTATGGCTGTTTGTCAAAGACCTCTACCCCGCTTGGAATACGATACCAACTTAACTTTTCACTCACCCAAACATGCGCGGTAGGTTCGAATATACTATCATCAGTCATTTTTACTGGCTTGAGCTTCAGTTTTACTGTTGATTCGTCGTCAGGGTTGAGGTGATACACACGAATTCCACAACAGGGGCAAAATTTTGCGATATTTTTATTGCCACTCTCTGCAGAACGACTCCATTCTTTTAATTCTCCACTGAATTCGATAGCATTCTTTGCGACTATGGCTGTGACGCTATACGGACTCGTAGATAGTTTTTGACACTCAGTGCAATGACAAGCGAGAACTATTTTTGGCGCTTCAGCCAGCCTGAAAGTCACTTGCCCACACTGGCAAGAACCTTTGATTGGATACTCCATGATAACAGTATTCCTATTGAATTATTTAAGCAGCTAACGTTCAAAACAGCGCGCCTTAGCGCGTCCAGTCCGCTGGGGGATTTTGCCTTGTTACACCTTTACTCGATGAATTCATCTGAGTTTATATTTATGTAGTTAATTAAGTATGATTCACCTGCTGTTGCTAGTGTAATTGTAAAATTAGCACACCACGCCTAACCGCTTTAAATATAGAGTGCTGCTTGTGATTAATGCAAACATAAGCCTACTAAAGAAATATGCTCTATAGTTTTTATCCGGCACAAAAAAAGCCCCGGCAAATAGCGAAGCTTTTAAATAGAGCTGTAAGTTGCTTTAGACTGTTTTCTTTTTCCTTATAAACCCCGACTCTCGCCAAACCAAGCACCAGAAAAGCAAGCCTTAAAGGCTCTGGAATACTTGTGGCGCTTGTATCAAAAACAAGGACATCCATGCCTTACTTCGAACCTAGGGGATACGGCCCTTTATAATACTTTCAATTAAAAACACTTATCTATTTGATTTTAAATATTTTTTATCCACAGTGAATTCTTATTATATGAATAAAGACACTGATAATTTGATTTTTTCATATCTTACGTGCCATATCAGCATTTCTCTCGATCGACGACGAGGGCCGTCCACTAAAGTGGTGCTAGTTCAGAGCCAACGATCAAACCTATTTTAGATCCATCAAAGATATGAACGGTTATAGCCCCTCTTAAAATTAAAACATCTTTTTGTTGTCATATATCCTTCATATTACCCATCTATTCTTGCATTAATTGGTTTTAATAACCTATTCTTGCCTTAATCGACTGTTGACCGTGATTAATGCTCCATAAGTTTGGTAGAAAAACATGTCTAACAAAGTGATATTAATAGTGCTTGATGGTCTTGCCTACGAAACTGCCGAGCAATGTATGGGCTTTCTTCATGGCTTAAAGGCACAGGGGACATCCACGCTTTATAAGATACAGTGTGAGCTGCCGTCTAAATCTCGTCCGCTGTATGAAACTATTCTCACGGGGGTTCCTCCTGTCCTAAGCGGCATCGTGCATAACGACGTGATACGTAATTCCAACCAACAAAGTGTCTTCAGTTTAGCCCGCAAGTCAGGACTGACAACTGCTGCCGCCGCATTCCATTGGTTTAGTGAGTTGTATAACCGTAGTCCTTATGATGCTGTACGGGATCGTCATACCGAGGACCCCGAACAATTGATTCAACATGGCCGCTTCTATCATGGAGATCATTATCCGGATAGCTATTTATACCTCGATGCTGAATGCTTAAGGCGTCGACACGACCCTGATTTTTTGTTGATACATCCGATGAATATAGACAATGCAGGACACCGCGAGGGAGCTGATAGCGCGCATTATCGTAATACGGTACGCAACTCAGACGGCGAGCTGTCTAAATACCTACCTACGTGGATTGACGAGGGTTATCAAATTCTAATCACTGCTGACCACGGAATGAATGCTGACAAAAGCCATGGTGGCGCCCTCCCCGAAGAACGTGACATCCCGTTATTTGTAATCGGTGAGTCTTTCTCCCATCAGCCTGAGTGTGCTCCAATGCAAACTGAAATCTGCGGCTCCGTCTGCGACCTGCTCGGTATTCGTGGCCACGACAAGCCGGTGACCAATCAGTTGTTGGTTGAAACACCATTGATGAAGAAACAGTACATGGAAGCTGTCAGCTAACCACCATGCCTGACTGCAGACGCACCACGTCTAAGGTTTACATAGAGGACAACTATCGGCTACTCCTACCTGGTCTATTCATTATTCCGACCTTCTATGTATTATTCTGATCTTCTATTCATAGTCAGAAAGCGGCACACAAGCACACACCAAGTTACGATCACCGTAGACATTATCGATTCTACCCACCGGAGACCAATACTTAGTTTCTCGCAGCGATGCCAACGGATAGGCCGCAGACTCTCTCGAATAGCTTCTGTTCCAGTCATCAGCTGCGACTACATCCGCAGTATGTGGTGCGTGGCAGAGAGGGTTGTCGTCCAGCGGATATTCGCCCCGCTCCACTGAGGCGATTTCCTCACGGATTTGCAACATGGCATCGCAGAAACGATCCAGCTCTTCTTTTGATTCACTTTCCGTGGGTTCAATCATGAATGTGCCGGGAACCGGGAATGACATGGTGGGAGCATGGAAGCCAAAATCGATTAAGCGTTTGGCAACATCATCCACCGTGACACCAGAACTATCCTTAATACCACGCAAGTCGACAATACATTCGTGGGCGACCCGATCATTAGCTCCGGTATAAAGGATGGGGTATGCATTTTTGAGCCGCTCTGCCATATAGTTGGCATTAAGAATGGCCACCTCCGTGGCTTGCTTCAGCCCTTGCGCGCCCATCATTTTGATATACATCCAGGTAATAGGAAGAATACTCGCACTGCCCCAGGGAGCAGCTGAGACAGCGCCCACTGCCATGTCTTTACCTAGGTTTTTGTGTCCAGGCAGAAATGGCGCCAAATGTTCACGCACGGCCACTGGACCGACACCAGGACCACCTCCTCCGTGGGGGATACAGAAAGTTTTATGCAAGTTTAGATGTGATACATCGCCACCAAATTTACCCGGCTGGCACAGTCCCACCATGGCATTGAGGTTGGCGCCATCGATATACACCTGACCGCCATGCTGATGAATAATGTCGCAAATCTCGGTAATCCCCTCTTCAAATACACCGTGTGTAGAAGGGTAGGTCACCATAATGGCCGCCAGATTTTCACTGTGCTGTTCCGCTTTAGTACGCAGATCATCGAGATCCACATTGCCCTGATCATCACAGCTAGTCACCACGACACGCATACCACACATCTGTGCAGAGGCAGGGTTGGTACCATGAGCCGAGCTGGGAATAAGACAGATATGACGATGGGATTCACCACGGCTTGCGTGATACGCACGAATCGCTAGCAATCCAGCATACTCTCCCTGTGAACCCGCATTAGGCTGTAGCGATACCGAGTCATAACCCGTGGCAGCACATAGCATCGACTCCACCTGTTCAATCATTTCCACATAACCCACGGTTTGTTGCTTTGGCGCAAAGGGATGGATGTTGGAAAATTCAGGCCAGGTAACCGGCAGCATTTCTGCGGTGGCATTTAATTTCATCGTGCAGGAGCCGAGGGGAATCATGGCACGGTCCAGCGCAATATCCTTGTCTGCCAACTTACGCAGATAACGCAGCATTTCAGTTTCAGAATGGTAACGGTTAAAGACTGAGTGCGTCAGGGGCTTACTGGTACGCAATAGTGCTTCTGGCAACCCGCTCTTCGCTGTACTTTTTATGACTGTACTTTCTATCGATGAAACCATCAGAGTAGTGCTGCTATCAAAGAGTCGCCACAGTGTTTCTATATCGTCAGGACAGGTGGTTTCGTCTAGGGATATACCCACGTGGCTGTCATCTATCACTCTCAGGTTAAGACCCTGTACGACAGCTTGTTGATGAATTGATGTTGTCTGTTCACCCGTAGTAATAGTCAGAGTATCAAAGAAGCTGTCATTGACAGGTTTGTAGCCCTGCTGCTCCAAACCTGCCGCTAGGATAACGGTAAGGCAATGCACTCTTTCTGCAATGCGTTTCAGACCGACGGGGCCATGATAGACCGCGTACATACTCGCCATTACCGCTAGCAACACTTGTGCTGTACAGATATTGCTGGTGGCCTTTTCACGACGTATATGTTGCTCGCGAGTTTGCAACGCCAAACGGTAAGCAGGTTGGCCTCGACTGTCGAGAGAAATACCCACAAGACGGCCGGGCAACGAACGCTTGAAAGAGTCCCTTGTCGCCATATAGGCGGCGTGAGGGCCACCAAAGCCCAGAGGCACACCAAAACGTTGAGTACAGCCAATAGCGACATCTGCACCTAATTCTGCGGGGCTTTGTAACAACATCAAGCTAAGAATGTCCGCTGCCATCACCACCAAAGCCTTCTGCTGGTGAGCCTTTTCTATGACATCGCTAAAGTCACGAATTGCACCATCGACACCGGGGTACTGCAACAAAACACCAAAACAATCATGGGCATCAACATCTGCCGGATCACCCACAACCACATCAAATCCCATAGGTTCAGCGCGTGTTTCTACCACTGCAATGGTCTGTGGCAAACAATGTTGGTCTACAAAAAAGACTTTTCCTTTTGATTTCGACATGCGCTGGCACAGCGTCATGGCCTCAGCAGCAGCAGTGGCTTCGTCTAGTAAAGACGCGCTCGCCAGATCCATACCCGTGAGATCCGTAATCATAGTCTGGAAGTTCAACAGTGCCTCTAATCGCCCTTGAGAAATTTCTGGCTGATAAGGCGTATAAGCCGTGTACCAAGCAGGGTTTTCCAATACATTTCGCAGAATTACGTTAGGCGTAATGCAATTGTAATAACCTTGGCCAATAAATGTTTTTAACACCTGATTTTGACCGGCAATAGCACTGAGTTCTGCAAGAGCATCGTGTTCCGTCGCGGGAGCACCCAAACCAAGTGGATCACTAGAGCGAATATTGTTCGGAACTACCGCACCAATAAACGCATCCATACTCTCATAACCAATACTCTCCAACATGGCCTGCTGGTCCAACTCAGACGGGCCAATATGACGGCGAATAAATTCATTACTATCTGCCAGTTCTGCCAGTGATTTCATACCTTCTTCAATCTCTCATTCGTTTTAGTTGTTACTCTTAAGGTCAGGCTTGATTCACCTAGGCTCCTGCCCGCTACATGCTTGCCCATGCCATTCTTGCTGGAGACATACTTACCCGCGCCCCCTTACCCGCGATAATAACGCTGGGGAATAAAGGGCATTTTTTCCACGGTCACGGGACGCGCTTTTCCTCGAACCATTGCACTCAACTGGGTGCCCACAGCTGCATATTCTGCTGCCACATACCCCATTGCCAACGGAGCATCTAAGCTCGGCCCAAATCCACCGCTGGTCACAACACCAATCTGAACACCTTCGGCATTAACTATCTCCGCACCTTCTCGCACTGGTGCCCGACCCTCAACTTTCAGTCCTACTCGCTTACGGACTGCACCATTAGCTTGTTCATTAAAAATAATATCAGCACCGGGAAAACCACCCGCCTTGTTACCACCGGCACGGCGGGATTGACTGATACTCCACAGCAGTGATGCTTGAATGGGCGTAGTTTCTGTATCAAGATCATGACCATACAAACACAGCCCGGCTTCCAATCTCAGAGAATCCCGAGCACCAAGCCCAATGGCTTTCACTCGATCAAAGGACAAGAGCTTACGTGCCAATAATTCGGCTGACTCAGCAGGAACAGAAATTTCAAAACCATCTTCACCGGTATAACCTGAGCGAGTGATATAACAATCCACTCCAGCAAGGGTGGCCCGAGCACCGGTCATAAAGACCAACTCCCGCGCCTCTGGTGCCAGCTTAGCCATCACTTCTAGAGCCGCAGGCCCCTGTAGTGCCAACAACCCTTGTCTTTCAAGGTATTCAATATCAAAGCCGGGCAAGTTATTTCTCAAGTGTTCGAGATCCTGTTCTTTACAGGCCGCGTTCACCACCAGAAAAAAGCAATCCTCCGCCCAGCGAACAATCATCAAATCGTCCAGAATGCCGCCACGGTCATTGGTAAACAATGCATAGGTCTGTTTATTAATACCTAATGTTTCCAGCTCCACCGGCACCAATGCTTCAAGTGCTTTCGCTATACCCTCACCAGTAATAACCACTTGCCCCATATGAGAGACATCGAACAAACCCGCATGCTCACGGGTGTGTAAATGTTCGGTTTTAATGCCTGCCGGGTACTGTACCGGCATGTCATAACCGGCAAACGGGACCATTCGAGCCCCTAGCTCCAAGTGTAACTCCTTGAGGGGCGTGACTTTCAGGTCAGTCGTATTATCTATTGTCATAACTATTTTTCTGGGTGATAAGGGATTAAGGCAGCACATGTTAGCGGCCACAGTTGAATTGGTAAAATTAATAGTTAAAATTCTTACATTAATAATATTAATACCAAGACAACCAATACAAATACCATGAAAAACCTACCCACAAATTTACTCAGGTCCTTTGTTACCGTCATCGAATTGGGTGGTTTTACCCAGGCTGCCGAATGGCTGGGTCGCTCTCAACCAGCAGTCAGTCTGCAAATCCAACGCCTAGAGCAATTGTTGGAGCAAACTCTGTTAATTCGCAGCGGCCAACAATTGGAGCTAAGCCAAGCCGGGCACTTGCTATTTCGCTATGCCAAGCAAATTTTGGCCATCAATGATGAAGCTATCGCTCAGTTCAGTAAAACCGCCGTGAGCGGTAGGATTCACTTTGGTATTCCCAGTGAATTCGCCACCACATTACTGCCAAAAATTGTGGGGCGTTTTGCTCAAGCCTACCCCAACGTCACCCTTGAAGTGAACTGTGCGCTAAGTAAACAACTGCTCTCAGAGCCAGAGCGCCATCGTTACGATTTAATTCTCGCCCTTCACGATGAGCCATCTACAGCAGGCGATAACCTCGTTAAGGAAGACGACTTGGTCTGGGTCACCGGCACCGATCACGATGCCCACCTACAATTGCCCTTGCCATTAATCGTTGCACCCGAAGGCTGTATTTACCGAAAGCGTGGTGCGGACAAACTTCGAGAGAGTCACCGTGACTGGCGTATCGTTTACACTATTCCCGATCTAACAGGTATTCAAGCCGCCATCAATGAAGGGCTTGGGGTCACAGTTCTGGCCAAGAGTACCGTTCCTGAGAATTTACGGATCTTGAAACCTTCGGAAAAGCTACCCAAACTGGGGAAGGTGGGTATTAGCCTGATTCATCAAAGCAGCGAATCCAGTGAAGCAATTACCCGCTTAATGGAGTTTGTTAAAGCATCGTTATGATGCCACTACTCAAACGGAAGTTTTTTCATGAAAAATAACGTTGTACTCATAGGTATGCCCGGCGCAGGGAAAAGCACCAACGGCCTACTGCTTGCCAAAGCTCTTGGGAAGGATTTTGTGGACACTGATGTCTTGATTCAGGTCCGGGAAGGCAAAACCCTGCAACAAATTTTGGACAACAGTGACTACCTGAAATTGCGTCAGATCGAAGAATTGGCACTCATCGAGATTGATTTAAATAATACGGTGATCGCCACCGGGGGCAGCGCTGTTTATAGCACCACTGGCATGGCAACACTAAAGAAAAATGGGACTATCGTTTATCTCGAAACCCCACTAAAAACGCTGGAACAGCGTATCAATGACTATGAAACTCGGGGAATAGCCAAACACCCAAAACAAAGCTTTGACGATTTGTTTAGCGAGCGCTGCAAACTGTATAACCAATATGCCGACATCACCGTTCACTGTGACCAGCAATCACCGGAAGATATAGTGACATGTATCCTGAATTCACTGGATCATGACAAATGATCCAGTGAATTTCAGCAGAAAAAAACCGGGTAATACCCGGTTAATCTCCTATCCCTGTGCGGTATTTTTATACTACGTAATTTTTTATCCGCACTTTGGAATACTTACAACTGGCTCTACAAGCCATGAGCCACAACAACTATCATCCACATTTGGAATCACCACAGTTCAAGCACGTCATACAACCATCCATCAAAATAGATGCCTTGGTCATACACTTGTAACACAGCTGGGCTGATTCGGGAAAGGGGTTGGCTTCACTGACATTAGCCTCTGCGACAGGGTGACTAGCGGCTTCATATTCAGCACGTTTTTCAGCCAGAATTGCTTTTTGATGATCGCCCAACTCAGGGCCCTGCATCATACCAATCTTGGTCAAATGATCTTCAATGGCTTCACCAATTTCTGCCACTAGCGAAGGCATAAATTTACCACCACGCTTGAAGTACCCACCCTGGGGATCAAATACCGCCTTTAGCTCCTCTGCCAAGAATGTACAGTCTCCACCCTTGCGGAATACCGCTGAAATAACGCGGGTCAGTGCAACAACCCACTGAAACTGATCCATATTTTTCGAGTTAATAAAAATCTCGAAAGGACGACGTTGCTGATGGTCAGTGCCCGGGTTCAGCACAATATCATTGATGGTGATATACAAAGCGTGATCTGACAGAGGGGTTTTAACCTTATAGGTAGAACCATGCAGCTCTTCAGGACGGCTGACATTCTCAGTCATCTGCTCAATGGCACGCTCCAACTCTTTCTCCGATGGCTGAACGGTCTGACCTTCGGGGATGGACTCATCATTGGAAGGTGATACCACCTTATAGCCCACGATTTTTTGATCTAGTTTTACAGTCATGTCTATTCTTCCAATTAAAATTTGCCGTAGTAGCCTTCTTTCAAGGCATCGAAAAGGTTAGCCGCGGTATGCATTTCACCGTCGTATTCCACGTCTTCGTTACCCTTCAGATCTACGGTTGAACCATCTTCCAGAGTGAACTGGTAGGTGGTATTTTCCAAGTCTTTCTCTTTTACTAATACGCCTTGGAAGGCTTCCGGATTAAAACGGAAGGTAGTACAACCCTTAAGGCCATTTTCGTAAGCATAGAGATAGATATCTTTGAATTCCTCAAAGTCACAATCTGTCGGAACATTGATGGTTTTCGAAATAGAGGAATCAATCCATTTTTGAGCGGCCGCCTGAACATCCACATGCTGCTTCGGCCTGATGTCATCACTGGCCACAAAATAGTCAGGCAGTTTCTGAGCATCGTTTTCAGCAAAAGGCATTACATCTTTATTGATTAACTCGCGGTAGGCCAGCATCTCGTAAGAAAACACATCCACTTTTTCTTTAGACTTCTTGCCTTCGCGAATGACGTTGCGTGAATAGTGATGGGCAAAACTGGGCTCGATACCATTACTGGCATTATTAGCTAGGGATAGAGAAATCGTCCCGGTAGGAGCAATAGAAGAATGGTGAGTAAAGCGACAGCCCACCTCGGCAATCTCCTTAACTAACTTTGGATCCACTTCGGCCATTTGCTGCATGTATTTGCTGTAACATGCATGTAGCACCTTACCTTTGAGCTTATCGCCAACGACAATACCGTCTTTCGCCATTTCAGGGCGTAAACGCATCATGGCTTCGGTGACTTCAAACTCTTCGTCCATAATAGGCGCCGCGCCTTTTTCTTTGGCTAAATCCAAACCAGTACGCCACCCTGCCACAGCCAACTCACGGGACACTTGGTCGGTGAATTCCAGAGACTCTGGGCAGCCGTAGGGTACTTTCAACATCGTCATGGTCGAACCAAGACCTAAAAAGCCCATACCGTGACGGCGCTTGTTCAAAATCGCTTCTCGTTGGCCTTCCAGTGGCAAGCCATTAATTTCTACCACATTGTCCAACATCCGAGTGAACACAGAGACCACTTCACGATAGTTACCCCAATCAAATCGGGCATTATCAGTAAAGGGGTCCAAGACAAATTTGGTCAGATTAATGGAACCTAACAAACAACTGCCATAAGGCGGTAGAGGTTGCTCACCACAAGGGTTAGTGGCACGGATATCTTCACAGAACCAGTTATTGTTTTGCTGATTAACCTTATCAATCAAAATAAAGCCGGGTTCAGCATAGTCATAGGTGGATGTCATGATGACATTCCACAACTGACGGGCCTTAACTGTGCGGTAAATCCGACAGGCCACCAAACCTTCACTGTTGGTGATATAACCCTTGGTCGTAGGAAACTCGCGCCACAACAAAGTCTCGTCTGTTGGGTCAACGGCACCCTGCTCCAACTCTTTAGCGGGCACAGGGAAACTCAGGGACCAATCGCCATCACTTTTAACGGCTTCCATAAATCCTTCGGTAATCAACAGCGACAAGTTGAACTGACGCAGACGACCGTCTTCACGCTTGGCACGAATAAAGTCAACCACATCTGGGTGACTGACATCAAAGGTGGCCATTTGTGCACCACGACGCCCGCCAGCAGAGGATACGGTGAAACACATCTTGTCGAAGATATCCATAAAGGATAGGGGGCCAGAGGTATAGGCTCCAGCGCCAGAAACATAAGCACCTTTCGGACGCAGTGTTGAAAATTCATAGCCTATCCCACAACCGGCTTTCAGGGTCAGACCCGCTTCGAGGTTTTTCTCAAGAATGTCTTGCATGGAATCTTCGACAATACCGGACACGGTACAGTTGATAGTGGAAGTGGAAGGCTTATGTTCGAGAGCGCCGGCATTGGAAATAATTCGTCCAGCGGGAATGGCACCATTGCGCAGTGCCCATAAAAAACGCTCATACCAGACATCTTGCTTGCCCTTGTCTTCTACATCAGCCAGTGCTCGTGCAACTCGACGATAAGTGGCGTCGATGGTTTCGTCCACCGGGTCACCATGCTTATCTTTCAATCGGTATTTTTTATCCCAGATATCTGCTGAGGCATCCTGCAGTTTAATTTCTATGGCAGCGGGTTCATCGGTGGTCTTTAAGGCTTCAATCGACATAATAGTGCGGCATCCCCTGTTTCTATCCTTGTTTCATAAGTGACTGGGGCTGTACGGAACAGCCTGAATCCGAGACACTCTATACATTTCCGTCCCTCCCACCAGTTTTTAGACAAATTTTTTCTGTTCTTTTTCAGTCTTTTTGGCTATGAGGGAATACGGTAAAACGAGGCTTAGTATACAAGATATAGTGCTTCTTTCCAGATAAAACACTACAGGTTGTATTGGTGGTAAATTTCAATCCAACCATAAAATTTTGATAGTCGTTACTTCTCCGCGAACCCAGAGCAAACAAAGGATTACATACGATGGGGATGAAAAAGCCGCACTAACGCGACCAAGCATTCGATCTCCTCTATGACCAGACCACCCCAAAATGGTCAGAAAAAATTATTTTTGCCGATCATTCATCAGAAAAAGGCCCGCTTCTTGGAAAAACATACCGCTTCAAGGATAATGCTCCACTTATTGATCTAAGTGTTTCCCTATATTCAGGTACTTCCCTATTGTTGAGTGCTTCCGTATCTAGGCGCTTAGACAAACAAGTTCCCCCAATACTGGCTTAACCCTACTGACCCAAAGGACCCCCCCATGATCATTTCTGAAAATGCAGTGGTACTTTTCCACTACACCCTTACCGATGAAGAAGGCAACGAGCTTGACTCATCCACAGGCAAAGACCCCCTAGCTTATATACACGGTCACAAGAACATCATTCCCGGTCTTGAAAAAGCAATGGAAGGGAAAAAATCAGGCGATGTCATGATTGAGACCATCGAAGCCGCAGAAGCCTACGGAGAGCGCCAGGAACAAATGATACAGCAAGTTCCTCGCACATCGTTCCAAACTGAAGACATGCAAGTTGGTATGCGTTTTGAGGCACAGACACCCAATGGACCTGTATCCGTTATTGTCACGGAATTAACTGACGAAACAGTCACCGTGGATGGCAATCACCCATTGGCAGGCAAAGCATTAACCTTTGATGTCAAAATTGACACTGTTCGTGAAGCCTCTGAGGAAGAACTTGCCCACGGCCACGTACATGGAAAAGGTGGTCATCAGCACTAATTAACATGACGTCCAAATAGCTTGAGCGAAGTTTGGACACTCTGTAGCTAGAGACAAAAAAGGGCAGCCTTATGGGGTTGCCCTTTTTTATTAATTTGTTTAGCCCTGAAAGCAGTTCCCAAAAATTCATCCTTATTTAGGTAGAGGGAAAGGTTTAACTCCGCATTCATTTTGTGAGCAATCAACGCTAGCTACGAATAGACAATACTTCCCCAAAGGTCGTATTCATCGGAATGCTCAATGGTGACTTCCACCATATCTCCAGGCTGAAGCCCCAACTTCTCAATACTTTCCATATCATTAATAAAGACATTACCGTCAATTTCAGGCGCATCTGCCGCAGAGCGGCCAATGGCACCCTCTTCATCGACCTCATCAATTAACACTTCCAGCGTCTGCCCCACTTTACGCTGTAGCCGACGGGTACTAATGGCTTGCTGAGTCTCCATAAATCGCTCCCAACGCTGCTGTTGAATATCTTCAGGGACGTGATCTGGCAAATCATTGGCCTTCGCACCATCCACCGGTGAATATTTAAAACAGCCCACCCGATCCAACTCGGCCTCTTCTAGCCAATCTAACAACATTTGAAAATCTTCTTCAGTTTCACCGGGGAAGCCCACAATAAAGGTGCTGCGAATAGTGAGTTCCGGACAGATAGTCCGCCAGGTCTTTATGCGTTCCAGCACCTTTTCCTGATTGCCAGGACGCTTCATCAACTTCAGAATTTTGGGGCTGGCATGCTGGAAGGGGATATCCAGATAAGGCAGAATTTTCCCCGCAGCCATCAGCGGAATGACTTTATCCACATGAGGGTAAGGGTAGACGTAATGTAGCCTCACCCAAACACCCAGTTCGCCCAACGCTACGGCGAGATCCTGCATACGGGTTTCCAGTGCATTACCCTCAACAAAATCTAACTTGTATTTGACGTCAACACCATAGGCACTGGTGTCCTGTGAAATCACCAGCAACTCACGGGTCCCCGACGCCACCAATTTTTTCGCTTCATCCACCACATCAGAAATAGGACGGCTGACTAAGTCACCGCGCATATCGGGAATAATGCAAAAGGTGCATCGATGATTACAACCCTCGGAAATTTTCAAATAGGCATAGTGCGGCGGTGTGAGCTTAATGCCTACCGGTGGCAATATATCTTCGTAAGGTTTATGGGGTTTATTTTGCCTGCCCGCCTCTTCTCCTGCTTGCTGCTGAAAGGGCACATACTGATGGACAGCATTCAGTACAGTATCGTAATCCGCTGGGCCACTCACACTCAACACATCAGGATTCACCGCCTTAATCGCTTCAGCGTCAGCCCCTTTTCCCATACAACCAGTGACGATGACTTTGCCGTTTTCTTTCATCGCCTCACTAATGGCATCCATGGACTCTTGCTTGGCCGAATCGATAAAGCCGCAGGTATTTACCACCACCACATCGGCATCCTCATAATTAGGACTGATATCGTAGCCATCTAACTTGAGTTTAGTGAGAATACGCTCGGAATCCACCAGCGCTTTCGGACAACCAAGGGAAATAAAACCGACTTTTTGTGTTTCGGAAGACTGGGACATAAAAGGGTATCGTCTGAATGAAGATGTGGGAGGATGCATTGTACAAAAACATTGCTCTCAACAACATAGAATCTAACAACAGAAGACTAACCAAAGCCAACCTTGCGGAACCACTGGACCACATGTATATCCATGCCTTGACATACGAAATATCATATATATGATATTTCGTATATTAAATCTGCGTACAAATAAGCGACCCTTATGAAAATTTTATATGTCTGCACCCATAACCGCTGTAGGAGTATTCTCTTCGAGGCCATTACCAATCACTTATCCAATGGCAGAATCCAGGCCAAAAGTGCCGGCAGCCACCCCGCTGGAGAAGTACACCCCCTGTCCATCCAGTATTTACGAGAAGCGGGTATCGCCACAGAAGATCTAACCAGCCAATCCTGGAATGAACTGGAAACGTTTGCACCCGATGTAGTCGTGACCGTCTGCGACTCTGCAGCTGGAGAAACCTGCCCACTGTGGTTTGGTCAGTCTGTCAAAGTCCATTGGGGTTTAGCGGACCCATCTAAGGTTGAGGGCAGTGATACAACAAAAGCTCAAGCTTTTCGTAAAACCATTGATGAAATCCAGCAGAGGGTCATCCAGTTATTAGCACTAGAATCGGAACAGTTGACACAGGATGAGCTGCGTTCAGCCCTTAACCAATTAGGGGCAGTGTCATAATGACCATCAGTGATATCAGTTTACCCAATGTGGACCACGATCAATTTTATGAACCCAAACAGTCTGATTTCAAACAACCAGAATCTGCTCACAAACCGCGCATTCTGTTGTTATACGGCTCTTTACGTGAACGCTCATATAGCCGACTAGTCATAGAAGAATGTGCCAGACTGTTAAAACACATGGGAGCAGAAACTCGCATCTACAACCCCTCGGGCTTGCCATTACCTGATGACAATGCCGATGGCGACCACCCCAAAGTTAGGGAACTTCGGGAATTCATGACGTGGTCAGAAGGGCATGTATGGTGCTCACCCGAGCGTCACGGCTCCATGACCGCCATTATGAAAGCCCAGCTTGACTGGGTGCCACTGACACTCGGTGCGGTTAGACCCACCCAGGGGAAAACCTTGGCGGTCATGCAGGTGTCCGGGGGATCTCAATCCTTTAATGCCGTCAATCAGATGCGGGTACTGGGCCGCTGGATGAGGATGATCGCCATCCCCAATCAATCCTCCGTCGCCAAAGCATTTCTAGAATTTGAAGATAATGGACGAATGAAACCCTCGGCTTACTACAACCGCATCGTCGATGTAATGGAAGAGCTAATGAAGTTCACCCTGCTGATTCGAGGTCAACAGGGATATCTAGTGGACCGTTATTCCGAACGGGTGGAAACTGCCGAACAACAAAGTCAACGGGTGAATCAGCGTTCTATCTAAAGGTAGAACGCTGTACAAACCAACAAACTACTGTGCAGTCCAACCACCATCTATCGGTAGGCTAATTCCAGTAATTGTCGCTGCCGCATCGGAACACAGGAACAACGCCAGGTCACCCAGAGATGAAGGTGGCGTTGCCTTGGGCATCGGCTGCTTCTCGACAATTACGCTACGCTTACCTTCTTCGAGACTCACCCCATCTCGATCAGCCCGCGCCTGAAACTGTGCGGCTACGAGATGAGTATCTACCCAACCTGGGCAGATCGCATTAACTGTCACACCCTTATCCGCATTTTCTAGAGCAACCACCTTGGTCAACCCCACAATGCCATGTTTGGCTGCTACATAGGCGGCTTTATTTAAAGAGGCGACTAACCCATGTACAGAGGCAATATTAATAATTCGCCCCCAACCACGCTGCTGCATACCGGAGATCAACAACCTTGTGGTGTGAAATGCAGAACTTAGGTTAATCCCGATAATGGCATCCCACTTTGCTACTGGAAATTCTTCAATAGGGGCGGTGAACTGGATACCCGCATTGTTGATAAGAATATCCACGCCACCAAATTTTTCCACAGACACCGCTACTAGCTCTTCATTGCCTTCAGCCGTAGAAATATCCGCACCACTGAATAGACACTGAACATCATATTGCTGTTCGAAGTCCTGTCGCAGTGTCTCACCCTCTGTTGGGTCCATTAAGCCATGCAATACGACATTGGCACCCGCTTCAGCCAGCTTTGATGCCATAGCATGGCCAATTCCACTGGTGGATCCGGTGACTAATGCTGTTTTTCCTGCCAACAGTTTACCCGACAACATAATGTTTCCCTCGATAATAGAAAGTTTCTAATGGCTCATTACACGCTACAGGTGAAAATTAGAAAATACGACCTAACATGATAAAACCGAATAAAAAAAGGCCCCTTAATTTGGGAGCCTTTTTTTTATACAGTCCGAGATTTCAAAATTCCATCTCTGGAACATGGTCAGGAACAACCAGTTCACCCGCAGTTTTCTCTATAATTTCTTCTACAGATACACCGGGTGCACGCTCAACCAGATGGAACTTGCCATCATAGATTTCCAGATAAGCCAGGTCAGTCAAAACCTGCTTAATGCAACCAGCTCCCGTTAACGGCAACGTACATTCTGGTAACAATTTGGAATTACCGTATTTGTCAGCGTGGGTCATGGTCACAATAATATTATCTGCACCAGCCACCAAATCCATTGCGCCACCCATACCTTTGATGAGCTTGCCTGGAATCATCCAAGAAGCAATGCCACCTTTGGCGTCCACTTCAAAAGCACCAAGGACAGTCAAGTCCACGTGGCCGCCACGAATCATGGCAAACGACTCCGCTGATGAAAAAATTGATGCACCCTTAGCCGTTGTTACTGTCTGCTTACCAGCATTAATCAAATCAGCATCGACTTCATCTTCTGTGGGGTATGGCCCCATGCCCAGCAGTCCATTCTCAGACTGCAACATAACTTCAATACCCTCAGGAACATGGTTTGCTACCAAGGTAGGAATACCAATGCCCAAATTAACGTAATAACCATCCTGTAACTCACGGGCAATACGGATAGCCATTTGATCACGAGAAAGTGCCATTATTGTCTCTCCTGTTAGCCTTCGCGGACGGTACGTATTTCAATACGTTTTTCAAAAGTACCCTGAATCAGACGGTCTACGTAGATTCCAGGGGTATGAATCTGAGCTGGATCCAGCTCACCCGGCTCTACAATTTCCTCCACTTCCATCACTGTAATCTTGCCCGCGGTGGCAGCCATTGGATTAAAGTTCTGGGCAGTGTGGCGGTAAATAGCATTGCCATAACGGTCTGCTTTCCACGCTTTCACAATAGCGAAATCACCGGTAACAGATTCCTCAAGAATATATTTCCGACCATTGAATTCACGAACGTCTTTGCCCTTAGCGATATCAGTGCCATATCCAGTCGCGGTATAGAATGCAGGAATTCCCGCACCGCCAGCACGCATTTTCTCAGCCAAAGTACCTTGAGGCGTCAATTCTACTTCCAAAACTCCGGATAAAAGCTGCTCTTCAAACAACTTATTCTCACCCACATAAGAAGACACCATCTTCTTGATTTGACGGTCGTCTAGTAAAATGCCAAGACCAAGACCATCGCAACCACAATTGTTGGAAACAATAGTCAGCTCTTTAGTACCCATCTTCTTGATCTCTTTAATCAAGTTTTCAGGAATACCACAAATGCCAAAACCGCCAGCAATTACGGTCATGCCATCTTCCAGACCCGCCATCGCTTCTTCGTAGGTGTTTACCACCTTATCGAAACCCGCCATGAACAAAACTCCTCATTAATTATTGTATTACCTCTAGGTACTACACCAACAGGTATGAGTCCCAAAGACCTTCACTCAAAAGCTTATAATCACAGAGCTTTCAATTAAGTCTTGCAAAACGTCGGTAAGCATCCTATAGGATAATATATTTATCAAGCGTAAAATTTTAATAGTTTAATTGGCAATACTTATAAATAGAGCCTGTATGGACATAACGATTAAACAACTTAAAGCATTTGTGGCTGTCGCCCAAACCCGCAATTTTGCCGAGGCTGGAGAGCGGCTCCATTTATCACAACCCGCTCTCAGCATTGCGATAAAAAACATGGAAAGAATCGTCGGCGGACAACTACTATCTCGCACCACACGGACTCTGTCTCTAAGCCCGGAAGGTGAGGACTTTCTTCCTGTCGCACAACGCCTGCTCGCCGACTGGGACAACGCCCTGACGGATTTACACAACCTGTTTGCCATGCACCGCGGCAAACTAACCATTGCCACCATGGCTTCTTTCTCTATTAGCCAATTACCCAAAGCGTTGTCACATTATCGAGTCCAGCATCCAGACATCAACATTGCCATACAGGATGTGATCGCTGAAAGTGTAGTAGATCTGGTAAGAAAGGGAAGGGTCGAAGTTGGCGTCACCTTTGACCCGGAAGAATCTGAAGACCTTAATTTTGAACCCCTGTTCGAAGACCGGCTTCTTTTGGTTACCCCGAAGAAACACCCCCTACTGGAAATTCAAAACATCACCTGGAAAGATCTGCAGGATTACCCTTTTATTGCATTACAACGTCCCTCGGCCATGCGTCAGATGGTGGACGACGCAACCCTTGCCAGAGGTATACAACTGAATGTAGAGATAGAAGCAAATCAACTGGCCTCTATTAGCTCAATGGTCGTCAATGGCTTAGGTATCAGTGTGATGCCGTCCCTCACCATTCAACAGATGGAAACGCAAGGACTGGAGTGTCGAGCATTAACACATCCCACAGTAACGCGTCGAGTCGGTATCCTTACCCGTCGACGTTACCCTCTTTCCGCCGCAGCCAAGGCCATGGTACAAACCTTAAAACACCAGATCACAACACCCTAGAAAAGAATTGTACTGAAAACAGTGATACCTTTCCCCTTATTGATGAGGTCTGCACCAAGGGCATAAAAACAACCGCAACTGACGCACGAAAAAAAATCTGATAGTGTGTGCGACCTACTTTAAATAACCGAACGAAATCACATGAGCCAAGAACAAACTGACGCCAACATGAACCCAGCAGAACTCTATCGCGAAGAGATTTTTACCGACCAAAAAATTGGCACTATTCGACGCTTAACGCCCGTAACACCTGAAGGTGAAGTTGATACCCATCGCGAAGTATTGTACTCAGGGTCAACTCAAGTAATGACGCCCATGGGAGCCTTACCCATCAACTTTAATCTTGAGGCCAGCACCATTGGTGAAGCGGCTGAAAAATTTGGCCCTGAGGCAGAATTGGCCTTTGAACGCACTGCCAAAGAGCTAGAAGAAATGCGCCGTGAACAAGCCTCCAAAATTGTGGTGCCCGGACAGGAAGGCGGCATGGGAGGAATCGGTGGCATGGGAGGAAAGGGTGGCCTGCCTGGCAGCGGTATTATTACCTAAGAACGCAGCTCACCGACGTTAACCAAGCACACTAGTTGTTGCCCCGATGGAATCATCCTTGGGGCAGCCTTCCACCCTCAATCCATCACTCCTCCACGCTTACCCCCTCAACAGCAGACAACACTTATGGCACAAAAAGCCACTGTTTTTAAAGTCGACCTTCAGGTTTCCGACATGGATCGGAGCTATTTTCAGTCACACTCATTAACCGTCGCCCGGCACCCTTCTGAAACCGATGAGCGCATGATGGTTAGGCTACTGGCCTTTGCTCTGAATGCTGACGAAAATCTCCAATTTACAAAAGGCTTGTCCTCCGATAACGAGCCAGACCTTTGGCTAAAAAACCTTCATGGCGGCATTGAACACTGGATTGAAGTGGGCTTACCGGATGAACGCCGTATTCGTAAAGGCTGCAACCAAGCCGAGCAGGTGGCTATTTATACCTACGGAGAACGCACCGCACCCATTTGGTGGAAAAATATCGAGGGGGATCTTACCCGCTTTGACAACATCTCTATCTATTACCTGCAGCCAGAAGACACTACAGCAATAGCCGCTATGGCCGGACGCAATATGTCATTGCAAGCGACGATTCAAGACGGCGACATTTGGTTGGGGGGAGAAAATAATACGATTATGATTTCACCGGAAACTTGGAAAACGAACA
The DNA here is from genome assembly GCA_963974675.1 of uncultured Porticoccus sp. Lineage (GTDB taxonomy): Bacteria > Pseudomonadota > Gammaproteobacteria > Pseudomonadales > Porticoccaceae > Porticoccus. The sequence continues at coordinate 223,900 of CAXBDQ010000001.1, forward strand.
ACCCTTAAATGACGGCTTCAGCGTCTGAATTTTTTATTGGCTTAGCTTTTATTGGCTGAACTAGCACCCATGGCTTGACGACCAGGGACCACACAGTTGCGCCAGCTTCCAACCACTCAATAGCTTGGTCGTCACTCACCTGACCCACAGCTTCACTGGCCATCCACTGCTCCATTTTCATCTTATTGTCGTGGCATATCTCCATAGCTACATCAATAAGATCAAGGTCTGGTGATACATAAATTGTCGTGCCATTAGCAAAAAACCGCTCCAATTCCTTCCAGGGAATTTTTGCCGTTTCAGCATTCAATTCTTCTCGCTGCATACATAAGCCCTAAATAATAATATCTAAAATGAAGCCAAAAAATTCTTTGAAGATTTTATGCTACCTGTCCGGCGGCATATCCTGAAGCCCATGCCCATTGGAAGTTAAACCCACCAAGATGTCCGGTGACATCCAACACTTCACCGACAAAATATAAACCAGCCTGCCTTTGACTCTCCATAGTTTTGGAGGAAATTTCACCAGTATCTACACCACCAAGTGTCACCTCTGCCGTACGATAACCTTCGGTACCCGATGGTTTTAATTCCCAGCAATGCATTTTACCGGAGAGGTCCGCCAATAATAGATCTGGCAGTTCGGCTAATGGCTTTTCTGCCTGCTCTGGCCACCATAATTCTTCTAATTCCAACACCAGTTTACGTGGCAACAACGGGGATAACACTGTCCGCAATAAGGCCTTGGGCTGCTCAGCCTTTTGTTGGGCCAGATAATCCAAACAAATCATCGATGGCAATAAATCCACCTGTACAGATTGCCCCTCACGCCAGTAACTGGAGATCTGCAATACTGCCGGACCACTTAAACCTCGATGAGTAAACAAAATATTCTCTGAAAATGCCTGCTTGCCCACGGTGATACAGGCAGGGACAGAAACACCAGATAATTTTTCGGACAACAACTTAAAACCATCGGTAAAGATAAATGGCACCAGAGCGGGCCGGAGTGGTACCAATGTGTGGCCAAATTGTTCAGCCAATCGGTAGCCAAAGTCAGAACCACCTAATGTCGGCACCGACAGCCCACCAGAGGCCACCACCAATGAATTTGCCACTATTTCTCCATGACTGGTTTGTAGCTTATAGCTGCCGCCAAAATCTTTCTGGACCTCACAATTCTTAACCGCACATTGGGTTTTCAGGGTTACACCTGCATGTTCCGCTTCATTCAATAACATCTCGAGAATATCTTTCGACGAGTTATCGCAAAATAACTGGCCAAGGGTTTTCTCGTGGTAAGCAATATGATGTTTCTGCACCAGTTCTATAAAATCCCACTGGGTATAACGACTCAACGCAGATTTACAAAAGTGTGGGTTATCTGACAGAAAATTATCCGGTTCAACATACAGATTTGTGAAATTACAGCGACCACCACCGGACATCAGAATTTTCTTGCCCGGTTTATTAGCGCAGTCCAGCACCAATACCCGTCGACCTCGCTTGCCCGCCGTGATAGCGCACATAAGGCCCGCAGCTCCTGCGCCTACAACCACCACATCCCAAGTATTCAAATAGCCATCTCAACCTAAAATCAGACAGTGCGCATTCTATAAGCCAGAGACACAAGGTACTATAGCCGCCCTTCTTTATTTGACCTGGCTTGTTTAACAGGACCAACTGACTTATTGGGAATATCAACATGTTTAAAATGAATGAGTACTTTGACGGCCAGGTGGCATCCATCGGCTTTCAGACTGCAACCCTTCCTGCCACTGTAGGTGTGATGGCACCGGGAGAATATGAATTCAGTACCAGCGATAAAGAAACCATGACGGTTGTTAGCGGTGCACTGACAGTCAAACTCCCCGGTAATACGGAATGGAACACTTATCGTCAAGGTGACAGTTTTGTGGTTCCCGCTGGCGCAAGCTTCCAGTTAAAAGTGGCGGCGGATACAGCGTATCTTTGCACGTATGAATAATTTGCACGTATGAATAAACTTTTCGGGACCAAGCATCCCTAGCTATAAAAAACCTCTGACATACCAGCAGGAGGCTTTCACCTTAAGTCCCTGCTTTTTTGCCCAGTTCAAGCCATGTTTAGCTAACGCTTCAGCATATCCCCGCCCTCGATATTCAGCTGGCACATAGGTTCGCGTAAAATCAACGGTTTTATCTACCGCAGAAGTCCTCCCGGCTGGCAGCAATTGATATTCTAGTACCGCCTGCCCCTTTTCCAGTTCTATATAAAACCTAGCCTCATCTGGATTATGGTGAATGTTCATATGGTTTTGCTCCCGGCCATTAACTCCAACTTTTGTTCTCGCCGTAAACGCTTTATCTCTGCCTCTCGTTTCGAGGCACTGCTGCGATCATGCCCCGCTTCCACATACACCACTTTTTCAGGCTTTCTACCCTGAAAATATTTAGCGCCCTGCTTGCTGGTTAAGTGCTCGTTAAAACGGCGTTCCACATCGGTAGTAATACCTGTGTAAAGCGAGCCATCACTGGCCTGTATCATATAAACATGCCAAAAGGGGGCAGCCTTTCCAGTCACAAGGTTTCCCCAACCGACGCCAAAGCCACAGAACAATGCCGACATAAATAATTAGCTTCACCGCGCACCACTTTATTGTGTCGGCGAAGACCCAGCTGATGAATTTTACAATCACAACGGTATTCAAACTGCTGATGCTGGCGAGTGGGAATCCCCGTAAGATCAAATCTAGCTGTCACACTGCTGTCCACACCAAAGGCATCCATCACCGCCTTCCACTCAGAACCGTGGGGGCGTACTCGACTCAATCCATAGAGACAATCCACCAAATAATGTGCCACCTCATGGGGTACAGTCACAGACAGGTTGTTTTTATAATATTTGGCAAAAATCCATGGGTTGTAGCGAATTTGTCGGTGTGTCTGCCGACCCGCGGTACTCATACGTGCCCAAACCCCGCTTTTACGCACACCCTTTTTCGCGCTTGCCATACTATCTGTCACCTTATACATACCCGCAGCACGGCCACGTAAATCAAAGACCACAGGAATAATCATAAAATTTTGTTGAAACAACTGGGTACCCAGCTGAATAAAATGCTCAGTCTGCTCAATAACCTCTTTCTGCTGAGTTTCGCCAATAGGCGTTATACTGGTAGGCGTTGCATTTAGGGGTACATGAGTAAACGGTGTGTCCATCGCAGCATTATAGAGGCAAAAAGCAGCTTCAAATCAATAACCGCTATAATGACTCTCATTCAGGTTGCCAATGAACTACCCTTCCGCAACCTCCTTTAATGGTAGATACCAACTAACGCTCCACTAACACAGGCAAATATGAATCAACCCATTAAATATGACCTGCACTGCCATACCACCTGCTCAGATGGATCGCTAACGCCTGCGGAGCTGGTTCAACGTGCTGCCGAAATGGGGGTCAGCACGCTGGCCATTACCGACCACGACACCACTAACGCCTACCAACAGCTCGGTCCTCTCGATCAGCAACCCATTCAAATTATTCCCGGCATTGAGTTTTCAACCCACTGGCAAAAAATGAATGTGCATATCGTTGGACTCAATATTCAACTTGAAAGCGATGCGTTAAAAGAAGGCGTTGCCTTCCAACATCAGGCCAGACTTCAACGGGCAGTACTCATTGCAGAAAAGCTGCATCAAATGGGATTTGAGAACACCTTGGCTAAAGCGACGGCCATTGCGAACAATGACAATGTGGGCAGGCCACATTTTGCTCAACACCTAGTCAATATCGGTGCTGTCAGCAATATAGCCCAAGCGTTTAAAAAATATCTTGGCGCTGGAAAAGCCGGGGACATAAAACAGCTCTGGGCCGATCTTCCACAAGTCATTCAATGGATTCGGCAAGCCGGGGGCACCGCGGTATTAGCGCATCCCACAAAATACAAACTGACCCGCACCAAGTTAAAACGTCTGCTCGATGATTTCATTGAAGCCGGGGGCCAAGGTATGGAAGTGGTCTCAGGCAAACAAATCCCCGCCGTCACAAGGGATATGAGTAATATTTGTCGTGAGAAAAACCTGTTCGCCTCCTCCGGCTCAGACTTTCACCAACCCGGCCAACCTTGGGCTGAACTAGGAAAATCTCCTGAATTCCCCCCAATCTGCTCGCCTATATGGGAACATTGGTAGAACTGGTGCTCTCCAGTGGTATACTTACTCGGTTTAGGACTGGCCAAACATTGTGAAAAAAATACCTACCAAAGCTGACCTGCGGGTTGAACTACAACATCAGATTAATAACTACACCCATAAAGGTGGTGAAATACAGCAAATACCTACTGGCCTGAGTGGCCGGGTAAATCCGCACGAAAGCCTTAAAACCCCCCTATTTAACGAGCCAAGGGCTGACCGAACGCCTGTCCCTGAAGTAGTGGCAGCGCTGGACTCTCGGCGCACGCAAAAATCTAGCCATAAAAAAACAGACAAGCCCATCACCAAAGAAAAAATTATTTACGATGACTTTGGTGAACCCCTGAGAAAAGTTTGGGTGGATAAATAATTCGTTTCTCGATCATTCGTGCAGCGAACAAAACTCCAAGCTTAAGGTCAGACTATTCCTGTTTTAACTCAGATCAAAATTGGACAACCATACTATGGCCACAAAGACCAAAGACGTTAACCTCGCCCTACAAGGCGGAGGCTCCCACGGCGCTTTTACCTGGGGGGTTCTCGACAGACTATTGGAAGATGGCCGACTAACCTTTTCGGGTATTTCTGGCACCTCTGCCGGGGCCATAAATGCCGTACTCTTCGCAGATGGCATGATGAAGGGCGGGTCCGATGGCGCCCGACAAGCACTTCACGACTTTTGGTATAAATTAAGTATGGCAGGTCATTGGAGTCCGGCTAAACGGGGTCTACTGGATAAGTTGACGGGCAACTGGAGTTTCAATAAATCGCTGGGGCTCCGCTTCAATCAATTATTAACTCAAGTTCTTTCACCCTATCAGTTAAATCCTCTCAATATAAACCCTCTTAAAAATTTGCTGAAATCCTCTGTGGATTTTGACCAAGTGCGCTGCTGCTCCACAACCAAATTATTTATCTCAGCTACCAATGTGGAAACTGGGCGCGTAAAAGTTTTTGACCATCAAGAATTGACTGTCGATATGGTCATGGCCTCCTGCTGTTTACCGATGGTATTTCAGGCTGTTGAAATTGATGGCATCCCCTATTGGGATGGCGGATACATGGGTAACCCTGTCTTGTTTCCATTTTTTGAGAGCACCCACTGCCGAGATATTATCGTCGTTCAAATCAACCCCATTGAACGCAAAGGCACGCCGAAAACAACTCAGGAAATTACTGACCGGATTACTGAAATTGGCTTTAACAGTTCGTTGTTGAAAGATTTACGTTCCGTAGAATTTGTTTCCAGGCTCATTAAGCGAGGCGTGCTTTCTGACGAGGACTATCGAGATAACCACATTCACATCATTGGAAATCAGGATGAACTTATCCCCTTGGGCGTGTCCTCAAAAATGAATGTGGAGTGGAAATTTCTGAAACACCTCAGGGACATCGGCAGAGAAACAGCAGAGTGCTGGCTTGAGGAAAACTTTAAACACATCGGAAAAAAATCGACGGTGGATTTAGCAGCGATGTTTAATGGCACACCTTCGAAAGATTAGGTTGTAAAAATTTGCGTGCAAAAACCATGACGAAAGAGCCAACGCCTGTAAAAGAGACTGCATCAACCCCTTATTTTTCTAGGGTATATCCACAGGCTTGGTGACAAACGTCTTCAACACGCTCACTTCCGATTCTGGCTAGTCTTTCTTTTCTTTCCCACTACAATGATGACACGCACAATGAGGTCATCATGCTATCTCCCACTATCTGCCGAAAAGCTCGATTATCACGTGATGCCCGCTTTGATGGTCGTTTCTTTACCGCCGTCAAAACTACTGGCATCTTCTGTCGATCTATTTGTCCGGCTTCTCCCCCGCAAGAAAAGAATGTTGAATACTATGGCTCAGCCATTCAAGCCGCCAATTCGGGCTATCGACCCTGTTTACGTTGTAGACCCGACAGTGCGCCAGGGTCCCCGGCATGGAGGGGAGTAGATACGACTCTGAACAGAGCCATTGATTTAATTGACCAGGGGGCATTACAAGACGGCTCTCTACTGAGTCTTTCCGAAAGGCTCGGCATTAGCGACCGGTACCTGCGACAACTTTTCAATCAACACTTAGGCGTCTCACCAAAAATATTTGCGCTTTATCAACAATGCATGTTTGCCAAGCAACTACTCCACCAAACTGAATTACCTATCACACACATTGCTCTAGCCACTGGTTTTAAAAGTGTTCGACGTTTTAATGACTGCTTTAAAATACATATGGGCCTAACGCCTTCACAGATTCGCAAATCCAAAGACACAGCGCAAAAAAAATCGTTACAACTCAGACTCTTTTATCGGCCACCTTACAACTGGCCACTGATGCAGCGTTTTTTTATGCCACGAATTATCCCGGGCCTCGAATGGGCTGACGACAACAGCTATGGAAGAACCTTTGAATGGCTAGGCAGCACGGGAGAATTTACGGCGCAGCACCTAGCCAAGAAAAATTGTTTCGATGTTGCCATTGAGGTAGATAATCTCAGGGTTTTAAAACCTATCGTCAATAACATACGACGAATCCTTGATCTCGACACAAACATTCACGCTGTAGAACAAAATTTAAAGGAACACTACAACACCCAGATCGCACTTCACAAAGGGTTACGGTTACCCGGCACCTGGAGTATGTTTGAAGCCGGCATTCGAGCCATACTAGGCCAACAGGTGTCAGTCACTGCCGCACACAAATTGGTGGCCAAACTAGTTGAGGTTCTCGGTAAACCCATGGACAACCACTATTTATTTCCCACACCGGAAGCAATAGCAGACAGTGACCTATCCTTTATAAAAATGCCCGGGGCACGCAAGCAAACTCTTCATCATCTTGCACAGCATTATATGGGCCAACCGTTACCAGATAATCCTGAAAAGTGGTTGCTATTAAAAGGTATACCTGGACGGTGGATTACGCACGTATGCGTGGTTTAAGTGATCCTGATGTTTTTCTCGGCGGCGATTTAGGTGTAAAAAAAGCCGTGGGAAATTCATTACACGCGTTTAATCCGGCGCTAGCATCTCCTTGGCGAAGCTATTTAACCTTTCAACTATGGAACCAACACTGATGCACATTGACTATATGGACTCCCCCATCGGCACCATAGAAATTAAAGCCTCAATACACGGCATAACACACTTGGTTTTTACTGACAAAAAGAACAGCCCCATCAACACCTGTAACGTACTTAATCAATGCAAGACACAGCTTAATGAATACTTCTCAGGGAAACGTAAAAGCTTTTCTCTGCCATTGGATCCAAAAGGCACTGACTTTCAAAAATCCATTTGGTCAGCACTGGTAGATATACCCTTTGGTAAAACTGTTTCTTACGGAGATATTGCTAACGTCATCAACAACCCAAAAGCTGTTCGTGCTGTGGGTGCTGCCAATGGTAAAAACCCTATCTCTATTATTGTGCCTTGCCATCGGGTAATTGGCAGCAATGGAAAATTAACAGGCTATGCTTGGGGTTTGGAGCGAAAATTCTGGCTACTGAAACATGAAAGAATTGTTTTTTAAACATAAACCTCACACCCCAAATACCCAGTCATGACCTCCCAATAATTTTTTTCGGTAGCCATGAATACCGGCAAAAAAAGTCTTGTCGAACACCCAAAATAAGCATATACAGATAATCTTTAAACCCTTGTTCTTCGGGTGCAAAACCATCAGCTTTTGATGCGCCAGCATGCACCTCCCACTTGATGAGCCGCCATAAATGAATGATGGAACATTTGCACTGAAAAGTGATACCAATATCACTCATGCAACTTTGCCAACCGCCTTTGTTAATCTGTTATCTCTATTGATGCGGAGCCCCAGTGTCGTGGGGGCAGAGCATTCTTTTTTCAGGGTATTACAACGCGAACTGGAAGAGCGTGGCGCGAAAGTCACCTGGTATGAAGGGGTTTTGGTCGCACAAGGCAACAATCCGGATAGCCTGTACCTATCGGCACACATCGATCGACACGGCTTAATCTGTACAGGCCCTAATGAATTTCAATACGCCTCGTTTGTCGCCGGGGCTCGATCTGACCTTTTGGGAAATTCAGTAGACGAACAATTCATGCGTAAAATTGTTGACCGTTTCGATGGAGAGCAAGTATTTGCCTATGAACCCTGGTCAGGCGCATACCGTGGCAGTGGGAAAATAACCAACGCCTATATCTGTGAGTTTCGCAACAATCTCATTTTTTCTCTGATAGGACTGGAGCACACTGTCGCGGGAACACCTGTAGCCTTTTTCGACAAATTAAAAATGACAAAAAACACTATTTCCGGGCAACTGGATAACGTACTCACAGCCGCAGTTTTAGTGTATCTCTTTGAACTGGGTTACCAAGGAACAGCCTTTTTTACTGCGCAGGAAGAAGCCGGGAAAAGCTGGCGTTATTTACTCGAGTGGTTTCGTCGTTTTGGTAACTCAACGAACCAACTGATCGTCGTCGACACGAGCCCTTTCCCGGATGCAGAAACTGCCGCGGAGCAACAGCTTGTACTGAGAAACAAAGATGCCAACGCCCCATTTAACCAAGAGCTAACTAAGGCTGTATCCCAATTATGCAAAAAATTAAATCTATCAACGCTTTATAAAGACCAATATGTTGAACAATTAAATATCAAGCGCATCAGTCAGAATGAAACCCCGATGTCGCTGGGTTCAACTGAGATGGGACGAATCATTGCCTCATCGAATGGTTTGGTGGATGGCACGACATTACAAATACCTACATCGGGTTATCACACCCTATCAGAAACAGCACCAACTGAAGCCGTAGCCGCATTTATTTGCGTATTAGCCCATTTGGCTGGCATAACCGAAGGTAATGAACGTGTATAAAACCCTGATTGTTGTTGATAATGAAACGATATGCTCAGATGAAATCTTCCCTGGGGTCATAAGTTTTGAGCGGTATTTAAGAGATTACCCCAAACTGAATGAGCAGAAGACTCGGATTATCAATTTATGTGACACCGAATATTATCTCAGCAAAGGCTATTACTGTTCATTGCTGGCGGAAGCACGCAATCATCAAGTTTTGCCCAGTGTAAAAACTATTAACGGGTTAAGAAATCTGAAGGGAGACAGCGAAGACCTTCTGTTTTTCAAACATGTCATGAACAAACTCGACATGCCCTCGGGCATGAAAGAACACATGGTCTATTTTGGTAAAACGGAAGAGCCAACGCTTAAAAAAATGGCCGACAATATTTTCAACCGTTATCCGGATCCTATTCTAAAATTAACGCTCCACCCTACGGGAGATGAATTGAATTTTAGCGTTGAACGGTTTTCTTTTGCCGCTTTAGATGCAGCCCAGCGTGTTCTTTTTATAGAACAACTATCTAATTTCACAAACACCATTTGGAAAATTGGGAAAAACCAAAAACGCTATCGTTGGGATATGGCTATTCTGGTGAATCAAGCGGAAAAAGTACCCCCAAGTAACAAAGAAGCACTCAATCGTTTCGTAAAAGCGGCGGGGAAACACGGCATTCATGCTGAATTGGTAACCATCAATCAACTTCATCAGATTACTCAGTATGACGCCTTATTTATACGAGAGACCACCGCCATTGATCACTACACCTATCTTTTGGCATGCCAAGCTGAAAACAATGGTCTGGTCGTGATGGATGATCCCACTTCGATTTTACGGTGCTGTAACAAAGTCTATCTTCATGATGCATTTAACTATCAAAAAGTTCCTAGCTTACAGACAGAGATCGTGAGCCAAAGTGATGAAGACACACTCAATAAATTGGAACACATGCTTCAATATCCATTGGTGCTTAAAATGCCCGAAGGCTCTTTTTCCAAAGGTGTGTACAAGATAAATGACCGCAAGGAGCTGAAGACACAACTGGATAACCTGCTAGAAAATAGCGCGTTAGTCTTAGCACAAAAATACCTTTATACAGAATTTGATTGGCGTATCGGCGTCCTCAACGGCCGGGCTATTTACGCATGCCGTTACATGATGGCAAGAGATCATTGGCAAATTTATAACCATAGCGCGAAACGTTTTTTCTCTGGTGATTTTGAAACACTCCCCACATTTGAGGTGCCAAAATCTGTGCTAGATACCGCATTAAAAGCAGCCAAAATTATTGGCAATGGCTTTTACGGTGTAGACATCAAACAACATGAGGGCCAGGCCTTTGTTTTAGAGGTTAACGACAACCCCAGCCTGGATCACAAAGTAGAAGATGCTTACCTCGGCGATGAACTGTATATGCAAATCATGTCAGAGTTTCAACGACGCCTTGAATTAAGGGGACGTTAAGGTCAACGTTATTATGCAAGAATTGATGATACGTCCAGCTGTCCTAGAGGATGCCGAATCAATGTTTGTGTTGGAAAACAGTTGCTTTGTTACGGATAAAATTCCTTTGCGTCAGATACACTATCTCCTTAAAAAGGCAAAAGCTATCAATCTGGTTGCTGAAATAAACGAACATGTTGTCGCTTACTGTGTTTGCTTGACGCCTCTTGCTCCTCGCCCTGCAAGGCTTTATTCCCTTGCTGTATCACCCGAATGGCAAGGCAATGGGATTGCAGAGCAATTAATGAAGCATCTACTCTCGATGCTGTTTTCGCTAGGGTACCGGCATTGTCGGCTCGAGGTACGCCAATCTCAGCTAAACACGCAGTCTTTGTACCAAAAATTGGGGTTTGTCAAAATTAACCACCTACCTCAGTATTACGAAGATGGAGAATCCGCCCTAAAAATGGATATAACTCTGCGTGATCAATCTAAACTGGGAGTCTCTCGATAATGAACAATGTCATGCTGGAACTGACACGTATCACTCAGGAGGTAGCACAAGCAGAAACACCTGAGGCTCAGGTGAACATGATTGTCGATGCGATCAGTGAGGTTATTCAAATTGATGTTTGCAGCCTCTATATCAAAAATGAAAATAATGATATGGCCCTGTTAGCCAGTCATGGCCTTACCTCTCACCTTCCTGTAATCATACCTATGGGAAAAGGCATCGTTGGCCTGGTTGTGCAATCGCGCCACACCATCAATATAATTGATCCCGAAAAACACCCTGATTACTTTTACGTGGCGCAGTCTAATGAAGAAATTTTTCATAGCTATTGTGGTGTTCCTCTCGTATTCAGAGGAGATGTTATTGGTGTATTGACCGTACAGAGTTGTAAACCTGTAAAACTTGGCAGTGAGCAGGAAGCCTTTCTCACAACGTTAGCATCCCATTTAGCCTTGTTGGCGCCTAATCTGCCAAAACAAAAAATGCACAAATCAAACCACAATCTTCGCTACGACGGCATCAGCGGCGCATCCGGTATCGCTATAGGTGCTGCAAGATTAAGTCTTTCCGTACATATTATGGATGCGCCGGAAAAACACAGTGAAAATCCAGCACAGGAGTTAATCCATTGGCATGAATTACACTCAATGGTCGTTGCGGAAATTCAACGAGAACGCAATACCGTTGAAAAAACCTTGGGAGAAGGACTGGCATTAATCATCGATGCTTACCAAATGCTATTGGCAGACCCAACCTTCCTCAAGAGGGTCGAAGACGAAATTTATGCCGGGAAAAGTCTATTAACAGCCATAAAACATACTATTCATTACTTTTCTGAACTGTTTCGCAGCATGGATGACCCCTATCTAAGAGCACGCAACGAAGATATTAATCACTTAGGAGATAAACTCTATCAGGCTTGGCTGGGAAAAAATGTCATCGTACAACCCACTGAAATTAATGATCCAATTGTATTAATCGGCAATCATATTAGCGTTTCAGATATTGTCAGCCTACCCACTGACAAATTAGTGGGCATCGTCTGTATTGCCGGCGCAGCATTATCACATATTGCTGTTTTCGCTAATGCATTAGGAATTCCAGCCGTGATGGGGGTGGGCGAACTTAAAGATTTGGAAGAAGGTGAGCCTATCATCGTCGATGGTAATACCGGACGAATCATTCGGCGTCCGTCTACCCATGTTATTGACGAATATCAAAGTATCATAAACACCCAAATGGTATTTGACAGACAACTTCATAGCTTGCGTGAGCTTCCTGCGACAACAACTGACGGGACGCATATCAAACTACTAGCCAATTCAGGCTTGCAAGCAGATGTGATGCCTGGCATTCAAAATGGTGCAGATGGTATAGGGCTCTACCGTACAGAGATCCCTTTCATGATTCGAAACAGCCTACCGTCGGAAGATGAGCAGGTGGAAGTTTATCAACATTTATTTCATGCCTATGCAAACAAACCTGTCTATATCAGAACATTAGATATTGGCGGTGATAAGCCGTTACCTTACCTCCCGGTGGTGGAGGAAGAAAATCCTGCATTAGGCTGGCGAGGAGTACGATTCACCCTAGACAATCTTCAGTTAATGATGACGCAATTGCGCGCCATTATAAGAGCAGCCGAAGACCGGGATGATATACATATATTATTGCCAATGGTGAGCTCTACCGCTGAACTAGACCGATGTATTGCGCTGCTAGATGACGCATGCCAGCAATTAATTGGGGAAGGACGAACTGTACAACGGCCCAAAATGGGTATCATGGTTGAAGTCCCTGCTGCCATTTCTCTTTTGCCGTTTTTACACAACAAACTGGATTTTATTTCCATTGGATCCAATGACCTCTCTCAATATTTATTAGCCATTGACCGCAACAATCCTCTGGTAGGGAAACTCTATGAGCCACTTCATCCTGCCGTTATTCACGAAATCAATCGTATCGTTAATATCGCAGAAAAATTCTCATTACCCATTAGTTTATGTGGAGAACTAGCTTCTAACCCTGTCGCCGTTATGTTGCTGATTGGATTAGGCATTCGACGCTTCAGCCTAAGTTCCTCCAAACTACCTTTAATCAAATGGATTATTCGCTCCATCTCATTAAAAGATGCAAAATACTTCTCACAACAAGCACTGGAGCAGGATAATGCGAGTGCTATTCGCCAAATAGGGATGAGAACATTTTCTCAGCTAGGCATTGAATTTAATGCAACCCAACCCCTTTTACAGGGAGACCTTTCTTTATGATGTGGGCAACGCTTTTAGACGTATCCCCCTATACATGGCACTCCATAGGCACTGCTGTTTTTTGTGGAACCATTATTGGGCTTGAACGACAGCTAAGGGGAAAGCCCGTAGGTATTCGGACATCCTCTCTTATTACACTGGGAACATACTTGTTTCTTGCAACAACTTTTTTGCTCAACAACGGAGACGTTGACCCATCACGCGTCATTGGCCAGATCATCACGGGCATTGGTTTTCTTGGTGCTGGCGTCATGCTGGCAAAAGATGGGGCCGTAATGGGCGTCACCTCAGCGGCGACAATCTGGATACTTGCCTCCATTGGTGTGGTTATCGCTACCAATCATTTATTAGCCGCTATTAAATTATCGGTTTTAGTTGTAACCATCTTATATGGCATAGATTTTCTGGAAAAACATGTAAAAGGTCTGGGACGAGGAGTTCATTCTCACGTAAAAAACTATTCATTAAAAAGTTATAAAAAGGTGGATTCAATAAAGGATTAAGGTTTCTTAAAACACCGAAAAACTGTCATAATCTTTATTTTTAGAGCTTAAACCCAATCAAAAAACGCTTACATGACGACATAGGGTTGATCCAAAAGATGCTACAACCATCACAACATCAAAATGTAAGGCGAACCAAAAAAATGTCACCCCGTTGTCTTTGACACGGATGAACTTATATTTTCTGACTGAAAACAGTCTGCCAAGATTCGATAATTTCCCATGGCTCGTGCGCCATAACGAGTCAATAAACACACACTTTCACGTGCATAAAAAATATGGATAAGATGTCAAACCAAAGTCCTGTCACCACGCCACCCTTTCTCAACAATTTTTTTAAACTTGAGTCTTCTGGTGGTATTTTATTGATGATAACAGCCACTCTGGCCATTATTGTCGCCAACTCCCCCCTCGAACCTTATTATGCTTTGTTGCTCAATACACCCGTTGAAATACGTGTAGGTGCACTAGAAATTGCTAAGCCCCTGCTGCTGTGGATTAACGATGGATTGATGGCTGTGTTCTTCTTTTTGGTCGGGCTTGAATTAAAACGGGAGCTCATTGAAGGTGAGTTATCAGACAAACGAAATATCATTTTGCCGGGAATCGGTGCAATCGGCGGCATGGCCATTCCCGCCCTCATTTATGTTTATTTCAATCTCAACGATGATTCGGCTATATCCGGCTGGGCCATTCCTGCGGCCACAGATATTGCCTTTGCTCTGGGCATTCTGTCGCTGCTGGGCAAAAGAGTACCCACCAGTATTAAAATATTTCTCACCTCACTGGCTATTTTTGATGACATTGGAGCCATCTTAATTATTGCCATTTTTTACACCTCCAAAATATCCCTTTCGGCATTAATTATTGTAGCTTTCTGTATTCCCATTTTGGCCTTTATCAATCGACAAAATGTAGAATCCAAAACCGTCTATATTATTGTTGGCATGATCATGTGGATAGCCATGCTGAAGTCCGGTATACACGCCACACTAGCAGGTATATTGGTGGCTATATTTATTCCAATAACATCAAAAAAGACACCCGGATTTTCGCCGTTAAAAGACTTAGAGCATGACTTACATGCTGCCGTAGCATTTATTGTTTTACCTATTTTTGCATTTGCTAACGCAGGCATTAACTTATCTGGTGTTGGGGTGGACCAAATTCTTCACCCCGTGCCTCTTGGCATTGCAGCCGGCTTATTTGTTGGAAAACAGGTAGGAATTTTTGGGTTTTGCTGGCTGGCTATCCAATTAAAACTGTCAAGTTTGCCAAAAGGCATCTCCTGGGGAAGCCTATACGGTACCGCAGCTCTTTGTGGCGTTGGTTTTACTATGAGTTTATTTATCGGCTCACTGGCCTTTGAAGAAACTTCAGTGAATATGTTATTTGATGAAAGACTGGGTATTATTATCGGTTCACTGGCATCCGGTATTATGGGCTATCTGATATTGAACGCCTGTCTGGGCAAACATACGCCTAAGAACAAAGCAGCCAGCGGGTAACGGCACAAGCAAACAAGTGCCTGACGGCGAAAGGAAGCGAATTTAATGAACCTATTAGCAAACCGTTACACCTCAACCGATGCGCTAACGTTCAGCTGCACTGACTATTTGTGCTGCCTCTCGCGGTTGCTTAAGGTTCATCAAACTCCCCATGAGCATTAGAACACCACCTAAAATCAATGACAGCTCAAATTGTTCGGCGTAGAAGAAAATACCAACCAATACCATTAAGGGTAACCTCAGAAAATCCATTGTCACAACCACGGTCACTTCTGCGTATAGCATGGCTTTCGCCATACAATAATGAGCCGACAACGCGCTGAGTCCAATGACGGCCAGCCATAACCATTGCTCATCGACTGGCCATGACCATTTAGCAAGAGAAAGTAACAGCCCAATCGGCAACTGAAGTAGGCACATATAAAGCAATATAGAAAAAGCCGATTCAGATGTGCTTAATGACTTGGTGGCGGTATGTGATATCGCATAGCAAATGGCCGCTGCCAGTACTATAAAGGAGGCTGAATCTATAATGGCATAGCCTGGCTGGACGATCATTAGAACTCCAACGACCCCCAAGAAAACAGAAATTAATTTTGGTTTTGTGATTGCCTCACCTAAGAAAATGGCAGCTATGATTAGCGTCCATATTGGTACGGTGAATTCAAGGGCAATAACTTCTGCTAAAGAAAGCAAACCTATGCCCAAAAACCAACCGTATTGGCCCGCAAAGTGGAATACATTACGAAACGTATGCAGCCCAAGCCTTTCACTTTGCAGACTAACCCTGTTCCCTGAAAAGAGAATAAACAATAAAAGACACAGCAGGCCTATAACACTGCGGAACAATAGGATCTGAAAAACGGATACCTCCCCACCCAACTCTCTGGCTCCTACAGCCATCAACGAGAATGAAGCCAGTGTTCCCAACATCCATGCAAAAGCACGCATTACAACTAGACCTCCCAAGACACAGTCTCATTTCAACACCTTTCTAGTTAACAGCGCACAACTGTCCTCTAAAGTGGTGCAGTTCAGCAAAAACGTAAGCCGTCCGAGTGTATTAACGGCAACAGCGCCTTGTTAGCCATGAGCCAATTTCAGACCAACTATACCGGTGCAAATTAGACCTAGGCTCACCAACTTAAGTATCTCGGTAGATTCGTCAAACAATACAATTCCCAGAATCGCAGTGCCGACCGCACCAATACCCACCCATACCGCGTATGCAGTGCCAACGGGCAATGTTTTCATTGCAAAACCTAGCAACAAAAAACTGGCAAGCAATGAAATTCCTGTCCCTATTGTGGGCCATAATTTTGTAAATCCCTCTGTGTATTTCAGGCCGATAGCCCAAGCGATCTCAAGAAATCCAGCCGTCACTAAAATGAACCAGTTCATCAATATCTCTCATGTTACGGGGTCGACCCTATTATTGTATGAGAGGTGAGGTCGTCCTCACTTCGTTGGCGCCTAGTGTTCACATTTTCAGAGAGACGACTTTCTCACCGAAGCTGAAACATTTACTGGTTACGTACTTTTTATTTCCTGAACCGATAATACAATTGCCATAAGAACACCCAAATAATAGGCATTGGATAACTTAAAAGTGTTATCGCTTAACCTTAGCAATATTCCTACAATAACAAATAAGCCAGGAAGTAAAAGAATATTCCTTACCAGAATGAAAGCAAAATATATTAGGTTTTCGGCACTAAACCCTTGTGACAACATAGGAAAACACAGGGCTGAAGCAATAAAAATCAAAGTACCCCTAATAAATATAGGGATTTCTATTTCTTTATTTTCTTCCTTCATTTTATCTGGGTTCATATAGTTACCTAATACCCGCGCTTGTTAACCTTGCCAGTATCATGCGACTCTCGGCTTCACTTCTCTTTTCGCTATTTTTTGCAACGCAACTTCTGTAATTGAAGCAACCAGGATAAATCCGATAAGAATATACGCAATATGACTAGAGTTTTGGCTCACATAAATGAAGGCAAGAATCATAGCAACAAAGCTCAGCAACGCGGCAACAAGTACTAAGATTAGCGAGCCGCCTGTTTTAGAAATAATTTTTATATGCCCAACATGGGTAATAGTATGAACAAATAAAATCGATATTGAACCAATTGCAGCTATTTCAGATAAATCAAATAATAGAGATATAACAATGATTAAAATACCACTAATAACTAAACCTTCTCTACTGTGCCCAATGGGTTTTCCAAATTCAGCAGGAAGCTCCCCGTCTTTAGCTAATTGATAAGTCACATTTGTAACAGCATATAAATTAGCATTAATAGATGATGCCGTCGCAACTAACGCTGTTATAGCCACAATAGAAAAACCTATTTCACCAAATATAGGCAACGCCGCCTCGGCCAAGGCAAAATCTTTTGCTTCAATAATTTGTGAAACTGGTAAATTTCCAAAAACAGCAAATGCGATGGCAACGTAAAGTATCATAACTAATAAAATAGCTGTCATAATCGCTCTGGGAAGAGTCTTAGAGGGGTCAGGCATATCCTCCGCTGTATTAGTAATAACTCGGAAACCCTCAAAAGCGAAAAAGGTAATCGCTAGGCTAAAAAATATGTCGCTTTTTGGTGGGTAGTAACTGGGGGACAATAAGTCTGGTGTTAAATAAATGATCCCAGCTATAGACAAGCCTGCCAAGACAATAAATTTTATTCCTACTGTTATCCTTTCCCAAACAGCAACATCTTTTGCACCTTTGAGGTTAACCAATACAAATAGAACAATGATTCCTATCGAAAACAAATTCACCCACATTTGTGACTTAACATTAGTCGGTAAAAATGTGACGGCATAGTTGCCAAATGCTTTGGCAACTAAACTTAAGGAAACAATGGCAGAAAAGTAAAGCATAAGGCCCATTGCACCAGTAAAAAAACCAATACCATAGGATTGTGATAAATATTCTATCATCCCCCCAGAAGAGGGATAACGAGCCCCCAGCTTGCCCAAAGAATAACCACTAAATAACGCTATAATTCCACCGATGATAAATGAAATATATACTGCACTTCCAGAAATCGCACTCGCTTCACCAAGCAATGCAAAAATTCCCGCTCCAACCATTGAGCCTATACCCATAGATACAGCTGACCAGAACCCAATTGGTTTTTTTGACGTGTGCATATAACTCCTTAAGTTACCTATAAGGTTAAAGCCCACAACAGCAGCTACGAAGGCAGCCCCATTCTTTGGTTAAAGCGGGACAACTTTGTTAGCACATAGCCCCTGCTGGCCTTAGCTGTGTTAATACACTATGACTTGACTGTCATTCAGCGATAACAACTCCGACACTTTAAATTACAGCATGAGACGCAAAAAGACCTTTGCTTTCATCCTCCGGGGCAATAAAACCAAACCCTTTGTCTAGGCTGAGCCACTTAATTTCCCCTTTTCTCATATTGCTTTCTTTGACGCTAGGGTAAAAATCAATAGACAACACGACTCCAATTACCCATTTTGAAATCAAAGCAATGACATTCAAACTTCAGGTATCATCTTTACGAGTATTATCTTCATCCTTAACTAATGAGACTTGATCTTCTTCAACACCTTTCGCTATCTTATTTAGTCGCTTTTCTTCCTTTTTCTTCTTTTTTGCAATTTCTTTCTGTCTTTTTTCAAATGAATAATTGGGTTTTGCCATTAATATTCTCCTACGTTAGCTCGGATATAAGTGATGATGGTATTAAACATATAACGTCGCCATAAAGGCGCGACGCTAGGAGCGTTCTAAGCCGCTTTTTTTGCGGCCAGTTTTTGATGCTTTTGTTAAACGTTTGCTTTAGTACTTTTTTCTTTCGCTAGGGAAAGCTTCTTCTCGGCTTCAGACAAACTGACAAGTCTTCTGATCATCTTATGCGGCGATATATCCACCATCGATAGAATGAACAGTGCCAGAACAATAGGTAGACTCATCCGAAGCAAGAAATAGTGCTAGATTTGCAACTTCTGCATTTGTACCGTATCGCTTCAACGGAATGCTCTGCTCTATATTCGCTTTAACAGCCGCAGAATCCTCAGGATTCCATTGTGCTTCCAAAGATCGCATCATCCTATTGTCAATTGGACCTGGGGCAATTGCATTGACTCTAATATTAAACTCGCCCAATTCCAATGCTGCAGCTTTTATTAAACCACAAACAGCGTGCTTACTCGCCACATAGGCAGACGCATTCGCAGTGCCAATTAAACCGGCGATAGAGCTAGTAGCAATCATGGAACCATTGCCCTGCTCCTTCATTGGACCGATACAAAGTTTTATTGCAAGCCAAACACTAACAACATTAGTTTGCAGAGCATACTCAAACATTTCCCGACTTTGCTCTTCTATAGGTTTTGCTTGTCCTTCTGTTCCTGCATTAGCGAAAAGAATATCAATACGGCCAAAAGTATCTAGAGTGGCTTGAACGGCCGATGATAGTGCTCTTTCGTCGGTGGCATTAGCGACAAAACTGGCAACCGCTTTCCCACCATTAAGACTCTCGACTAGTGCTTGCAGTTTTTCCTCGGAGCGACCAACAAGCATCACATTAGCACCTTCTTCCAAAAATCTCTTGGCAGTGGCTTCACCAATACCACCAGTTGCTCCAGTTATGAACGCTGTCTTCCCATCTAGCCTAAGCATTAGATCTGTCTCCGATTTCAAATTGTTTATACGTCATTGATTTCTTTTATGTGGTCGCCAAATGAGGGCTCGGCGTGACTTGCGAAATATAACTCTTATTTCTATTTGTCTCCGCCCCCTACCACCCAGTCCCCTTTTAGGCCCGCGACATAAACTTTCCAGTCACAGTATTTACTTTAATTATTTCACCTGACTCAAGATATTCTGGCACCTGAACTTCTAAGCCGGTAGTCAAAGTTGCAGGCTTAGTCCTACCAGCGGCAGTCGCACCTTTGGTAGCAGGCGCTGTTTCAGTAACCTCTATCGTTACTGACTGAGGTAATTCAATGCCGAGCAATGCACCGTCCATCACCAAACCAATAATGCCATCAAGACCATCTGTGATATATCCTAATTGGTCTTCAATCTCTCCAGTATTCAAACCATATTGGCTGTAATCTTCCGAGTTCATGAAGATGTACCTATCTCCGTCCAGGTAAGAGTACTGCAACTGTACACGCACACAATCTGCATCTTTGAGAAAGTCATCCCCCTTATAAGATTCGTCCAATTTTTGTCCGGTTTTAAGATTGGTAAAACGCACCTTATACAGTGTTGCAGCGCCACGAGACGATGGACTTTTGGCTTCTACCTGTTTGACGGCATGGGGGGCGCTATTAATTTCTACCACCATCCCTTTTTTTAACTCACTGGCTTTTGGCATATATCTCTCCTGATTACAGACAACTTTACAAAAAGGGTGGCGCTTAAAATAGTGATTTTTTAGTAAATCGGCGTGTACAGAACAGACAGAAGTATTCAAGCGCGGAGCTGACAAACTCGTCGCGGGACAAATGCCTTTTTAGGGAAGCCCTAATGTTGATGGCCACCGGCACCATGTGCATGACCATGATCGATTTCTTCCTGCGTTGCTTCACGCACGTCAGCAACGTCAATGTCAAAGGTGACGGTTTTTCCTGCCAACGGATGATTCATGTCCAAGTCTACATTGAACTTGCCCACCTTGAGAACAACGGCCTGCCGAGGACCGCCATCAGTTTGAATAGAGACGACCATGCCCACTTTAGGCTTTATTTTTCCCATTAGATGTTTAATGGGAACACGTTGCTGCCGGTCTTCTTTTCGAACGCCAAACCCTTCTTCTGGCGACAAGGTCACGCTAAACACATCACCAGCTTCTTTGCCGGTCATAGCAGTTTCTAGTGCTGGTGTAATACCATTGCGGCCATGTAAATAGGTGTTGGGTTCGCCATCGTGGGAGTTTTCTATTTCATCGCCTGTGGCTTCATCGCGTAATCGGTAATGAAAACGCACCACGGTATTATGTTTTATATTCATTAGAACCTTCTGTCTGTTTTTGACTAGCTATAGGAACTGTATAGGTCTGGCAACCTATCGCCCGTTATACGGCAATCACTGCTCTCAGTGAATCCAGTTTCAATTGTGCACTTTCTAAATACTGCGCCAGCAATTCTGTACTGGATTGTAAATGTTTAATCTCATCCTGACGGATATTCGGATTAACCTTTGCCAGTGCCGTCAAACGCTGTATTTCCATCTGCTGATCGTGGTTCATCTGGGTTATCGCTGCTGCGACCATTTCATCTTGCTGGCTCTGTGCTACGACATCTGTTTGAGCAATCATTTGAGTGATATCTGGGCGGGCATGACGAACTAAATCTACCGCAGTGCGCTTTTTCACCGATTTAACCAAACCATTGAGTCGCTCAAAAGTAAGTACTTTGGTCAAATTGTTGCCCTTGATATCCACGACAATACGGACCATCGGCTGATGTAAATATCGGTGTAGTTGCAAGTGCTTAGGCGCAGGACAATGCAAAGTATAAATTGTCTCCAGCAATAATGTACCCGGCTTCAGCGGTGGTAACTTGATGGTACACAATGCGGTGTTACCAAAGTCACCTTCCAGCACCATATCGATAGCACCGCTCACCATGGGGTGCTCCCATGTCAGGAATTGCATATCTTCTCGGCTGAGAGCTTTGGTTCTATGGTAAGTACCTGTCAGCCCGTCGCTCGGCAAACCTGGGAAGCTATGGCAGACCATATGGTCACCGGGATGCAACACGATGCTGTCCGCACTGTGAAACTCTTGCTCTACACCAAAGTGGTCGAACAATCGGTCCATATATTCCGCCAGCTCTTTCATTCGGGTGGCTTCTAATATGTGATCGACAACAGCTTCTGCCCTCCGCGTATTACAGGAGTTCAATTCCAACAAGCGATCGCGCCCATTATGTAGCTCCTGTAATGTCGCTTCCGTGGCCGTTTGCGTTTGCTTAATCAGTGCATCTAACTCACCGTCATCACCCGCTTCTAAACACTGAAGTAATGGTGTTTCAAATTGCTGATAGATAGATTGGCCGATAGGACACACTCGTTCAAAAGCATTAAGCCCCCGATGATACCAATTAAGCAGATGTTCCTGAGCACTGGTAAAGCCATCCGACAGGTAATACGGCACATGAATATGAACATCATGACGCTGACCTATTCGATCCAAACGACCAATACGCTGCTCCAGAAGGTCTGGGTTAAGCGGTAAATCAAACAGTACCAAATGGCGAGCAAACTGGAAATTACGCCCTTCACTTCCAATTTCTGAACACACTAATATTTGGGCACGCTCATCTTCGTCTGCAAAGTAGGCGGCGGCACGATCTCTTGCGACTAAACCCATCCCCTCATGGAATACCGCAGAACGTACACCCTTTCTCAACCGCAAATACTCTTCAAGTGTTTGAGCGGTACTGGCTCTGGCACAAATTACCAGTACTTTTTCATCGCGATTTGCTGCCAACCACTCAACCAACCAAGCCACTCTCGTATCCACCAAGGTCCAGAACTCATCACCTAATTTTGGCGTCGAGAGGAGAAGCTCAGGGTGTAACAATTCATCCAATGTAGCGCCCAGACTGGCAGCAATAAATGGTTCTGGGACTTCCAGAGGATGCGCATGTAATCGTCTCTCAGGAAACCCTTGTACCGCCTCTCGGGTATTACGGAATAACACACGACCGGTACCATGACGGTCCAGCAGACCATCGATGGCATCTTGAACTTCTAAGCTGACCTGTTCCGGTGTCATCTCAGAAGCAGCAACAGCTGTTAGCCTCTCAACAGTCTCCTCACCCAGATAGTGGGTTAACTGGTGACTCAGCTCGGTATTATTCTGCAACGCGTTCACAACATCATCCGCCAACAGTTGTTGCACCAGATCACTGACCGGACGATAACCCGCTTCTTCCTCTCGGAATTGTTGTATATCGAAGTAACGGTCCGGGTCCAACAGTCTCAATCGAGCAAAATGCCCGTCTGCACCTAACTGCTCGGGTGTGGCTGTGAGCAACAGCAAACTGGGTATTTTCTTTGCCAGTGCTTCGATGCAAGTATATTCAGGGCTCCCCTGCTCTTCCGACCATGTTAAATGATGCGCTTCATCGACAATCATCATATCCCATGAAGCCTTTAATGCCTGCTCATGACGCTGAGGGTATTTCGTCAGAAAGGACAAACTACACAGGACTAACTGTGCTGTTTCAAAAGGATTTTCTATTTCCAGCGACAACACATCCTCAGGCTCATCTAAGTCGAAAATGTCGTCTTCAACGAGGGGTTCTTCCAGCGCAAGACAACGCGCTTCATCCAAAATGGTAAAACGCAAATTAAACCGGCGAAGCATCTCCACCAGCCACTGGTGAATGAGGCTATCGGGAACCACAATTAATGCTCTAGCCGCTCGGCCCGAGACTAACTGCTGATGCAGGATGAGCCCCGCTTCAATGGTCTTACCCAACCCCACCTCATCGGCAAGCAATACTCTGGGAGCATGACGCAGTCCCACTTGATTCGCGATGTAGAGCTGATGGGGCAACAGTTGAACCCGACCACCCAGCAAACCAAAGGCATCGGACTTCTGATAGCTGTGACGATGCTCAAGTGTTGCCACACGCAATTCAAAACTACTGTTTTTCTCTATTTGCCCAGCAAACATACGGTCTTGTGGTTTACTGAATCGGACAAAACTGTGGAGTTCAATTTCCTCAACCTCCGCCATGTCACCATTAGCATTCTTACCAATATAGAGAATACAGCCATCGACCTCACGGAGTTCTGTCACCATCACCTGCTGGCCATCAGCACTCGTGATATTTTCACCCACAGGGTATTCAACACGACTCAACGGCGCACTATCTGCAGCATAGGTTCTAACTTCACTGGCAGCAGGAAAACTTAACGTCACACGTCGGTTTAAATTTTCCACCACAATACCCAGACCAAGCTCAGATTCGGTATTACTAATCCAGCGTTGGCCGGGTATAAATTGAGTTACTGCCAAGTGAGACCCTCGATGATACTGATGTCGTTAAAACTGAACTTGCAACAACGAAACTTGCAAAAAACAGGGGCGCGTATTTTAGGTACTTTACGCAGGATAAACTACCCAAAGTTAAAATGACCCCAGTAATATAGAGTACAATTTGCTTTCTATGTTGTACGACCCTACTGATAGGTTAGCTAAACCTAGCTGAAAAACCACCAGCCTGAATTTAACTGGAATGAACGAGGCCCCATGATCGCCAATAGCCATGTATCTATTTGGGCCTGCCCCGTCTGCCAATCTGCACTGACACTCATACCGCAACGAGAATGGCGTTGCGAGAACAATCACAGCTTTGATATTGCAAAGGAAGGCTATACTAACCTTTTGCTTGCTCACCAAAAAAGCTCGTCAGATCCTGGTGATACCAAAATGATGGCAGCTAGTCGCCGGGCTTTTTTATCGGCAGGCCATTATCAACCATTAGCAAAAAAACTCACCGAAATACTAAGCCATCACCTAAAACCTGAAGCTTCTGTACTGGATAGCGGCTGTGGTGAAGGTTACTACCTACAACAGCTATTGAAGCAACGGAGCGACCTTCATCTGTTTGGTATTGATATTTCCCGAGATGCTGCAAAGTTGGCTAGCCGCCAACTCAAAGAGTCTGCTATTGCGGTAGCTAGCAGTTTCAACTTACCTGTATTACCCGCATCCGTTGACGCACTACTACGGGTATTTGCACCAGGTGATATTGAAGAAGTGACTCGAGTACTTATACCCGAAGGGGTTTTTGTAGTTGTATCGCCAGGGCCACAACATTTATTTTCACTCAAGTCATTAATTTACAAAGAAGCTCAAAAGCACACCCCTCCCGATCGACCAAAGGGCTTTCAACTACTGGATGAACAACAGGTTAATTATCAACTTGAAATACAGGGCAAAGATGCCGTCAAACAATTGTTATCCATGACACCTTTTTACTGGAAGGGAGATCGTGCAGCCAAAGCCCAGCTGGACGACTCTGACACGTTGAACACAGAAATAGATTTTGTGATTCGGGTTTATCACCCCATAAAAAATGATGTGTGGGGTAGAGCGTCAATAAAGCGATAACGCTCTATATACTGAACCGCACCAAAGAAGTGCGTTATGCGTAAAAAGGGGATGGAATGAGCACACCATGTGTTAGATGGGAGCCTTTGCCACTAAAAATGCTGGTAATGTATTTTGTCAGAGCAGCCGTGGTATGCACTACCCTGATAACGCTACCCGCCTCGGCGGATGCACCTCTGAACGGTATTACATTAGCCCATAATGACACCCAATGGATCAGCATAGGCGGAGGACTTCGCCTACAAACGGCATCACGCAATAGTGATGTCGATGACAGCTCAGAATTTTCCATTAACAGCTATCGCTTCTATGTCTCGGGTCAGCTTCACAAGTACCTTAAGTTCTATCTGAATACAGAGAAATATGAAGGCGACTCGATGATGACCATTGATGCGATACTTGCTGTCGAACTCAACCCAGCCATTAATCTCTGGGTTGGTCGAACACTAGTTCCTTCTGACCGCCCTGATCTGAATGGGCCTTACACAGGAATGAGCTGGAATCAATACCGGCAGCCCTTGTTTTCTGCCGACTACGATGGCCCGGCAGGTCAGCTAGGGCGTAGTGAAGGCGCTGTTTTTTGGGGAATGAAAAATAAATTTCATTACCTATTGGGTGCCTTTGAGGGTTTGGAAGATGACTATGGTAATGATTCCGACCACCTGCTCTTTGCTGGTCGATTGGCCTATAGCTTCCTCAACGTAGAAAGCAACCCTGGTTACTGGACAAGTGCGACCTATTACGGAACTCAAGGCAATATATTGACGACTGCAATCGCCCTTCAATCCCAATCAGACGGCACCGGAAGCCGGACTGAATCTGGCGATTTTAATGCCTATGCTTTTGATATCTTCTCAGAGCGAGTGTTATCAAATAACGGTGTTTTCAACTTTGAAGCGGGTTATAAAGAAATCGACGTAGACTTTACCCTAGCATCACCACCCGTAGATGGACTGACTGAGTGCTTTTGCCTGTTTGACGGTGAATCTTTTTATGCCACCGCTGGTTATATTTTCCCAAAACCTGTTGGTCTGGGCAAAGTCCAACCCTACGTGCGCTATATGGAAAACAACCCCAGCGATACCGGTCAAAGTGATTCCACCGAGTGGGGACTGAACTACATCATATTGGGCAATAAAATGAGTGTGAACCTAAATTATGTTACTGGTGATGCTAATGCCAGCGGCTACGCTGGCAACGATACAGACACCGTCACATTAGGCCTGATGCTACAGTTTTATTAGAAGCACTGATTATTAATGCTGTAACCCGCCTCCAGTCTGAGGGCACCCCTGACTCAACTCTTCAGGGGTCGCTTCACGCACATCAACAATTTCCACATCAAAGGTTAATGTTTTTCCCGCCAACGGGTGGTTGTAATCAACATCCACATTAAACTTACCAACTTTAACTACGGTAACAGGGCGAAGGCCTTCCACGGTTTTTAGGGGAACCATCATACCTGGCTCAAGTTTTCCTTCGTGCTGGATATTTTTCATGGACACTCTTAGCTCACTGTTCGTGCGGAGTCGGCCATAAGCCATATCCGGCTGTAATGTCACACTGTATTTATCACCCGCTTCTTTACCTGACATCGAATGCTCTAATGTCTCAATCATATTTTTATAGCCATGCAAATAGGCCGTAGGCTCTTGCCCTATAGAGCTTTCAATAACTTCCCCGTGCTCGTCGGTCATTTTGTAATGAAAAACGACCACAGCATTGTTTTTAATCTTCATGACGAATCAAACCTTGCTTGTTCTGGTTAAACCCTGGCCGTTTTGGTTAAACCCCATCTATTTAGGATAAACCTTAGCCAAGGAAAAGTTGCGAATTATGCTGTGCCAGCCCTACGCTGGCAAGACCTGATAAAAACCATTGGATACCGTCACCGCTAAAGACATCTCAAACAACTGAGACATCCATTGATCAGTGAGCAGCTCTCCCTTATCACCGTCTGCCACTACTTTGCCACCTTGAATAAACACTACACGGTGAATTTCCGGTGGAATTTCGTGGATATGGTGGGTGGCCAGCAAAATAGTTTTTTCCTGCTGCAGCAGTTGGCGAAGGATATTTAGATAATAGTAAGTTGCATTCAAATCGAGGCCACTTGTCGGTTCATCAAGGATCAAATGATCCGGGTTATGAATCAACGCCCGCCCCAGTAAACAACGGCGCTGTTGTCCTGTGGACATCTGACGGTATGGGCGGTTTGCCAGGTCTTCTATACCCAACTCTTCCAGCACCTCTCGGCCACGCTTCAACTGGGACTCGGTAATTTCCTGAAAATTAAATAACCCAATGGAATTGTGCAATCCGGAAATGACCACACCCAAACCACTCACTTCAGGCACAAAGTCCTGCTGTAAATCGGCCGACACCATCCCTATTTTTTCCCGCAGCTCCCAAAGTATCGGACGCGTCATACCCAATATTTTCACATGTGAGTCATCCTTAACTACCGGATAAAGCTCCCGGGACAACAATTTCAACAAGGTGCTTTTACCGGCACCATTGGGACCAATAATGGCAGTACTTTG
The DNA here is from genome assembly GCA_963974675.1 of uncultured Porticoccus sp. Taxonomy (GTDB): domain Bacteria; phylum Pseudomonadota; class Gammaproteobacteria; order Pseudomonadales; family Porticoccaceae; genus Porticoccus. Next base: position 251,796 of record CAXBDQ010000001.1, read on the forward strand.
CCCTTGCTCTACTGAGAGGGAAAAACCATCGAATATTTTTTTAGTTTCGCGATACACGGTCGCGTTATGGATATCGAGGAGCTTGGGGTATGTCATTATTGGGCCCTATAACTGGCCAAACTATTTAACTTCTTTATCATTTTACCTCCTCACCCATGGCCTGCTTATCTGCATGGTATGAGGAGCGAACCAACGGCCCGGAAGCTACCTGAGCAAAACCGATACTGTGGCCGTATTCTGCATATTCAGCGAATTCGTCAGGATGTACAAAACGATCAACCGGCAGATGATTTTTAGAAGGTTGCAGATATTGGCCCACCGTAATCATCTCCACATCATGCTCACGGAGATCATCGAGGGTTCGCAGTAGCTCTTCTTTCGTTTCACCTAACCCTACCATTAAACCAGATTTGGTTGGCACCGCAGGATTGAGGCGCTTATAGTCCTGCAATAATTTTAGCGACCACTGATAGTTTGCTCCGGGGCGAGCCTCACGATACAGCCTGGGAATTGTTTCCATGTTGTGATTAAACACGTCAGGAGGAGTTGCTGTGAGAATATCCAGAGCCGGTTCCATACGCCCTCGGAAATCTGGCACCAGCACTTCAACTTTCAAATTTGGACTGAGTGCCTTGGCCTCCCGGATACAATCAGCAAAGTGCTGCGCACCCCCATCACGTAGGTCATCACGATCCACCGAGGTAATAACCACATACCGCAATTGCATTTCATGAATTGCCTGCGCCAAGCTTTGGGGTTCATCCTGATCAAGTGGGTTGGGCTTGCCATGCCCTACATCACAAAATGGACAGCGACGAGTACAGATCTCTCCCATGATCATAAAGGTAGCGGTGCCGTGGCTGAAGCATTCACTAAGGTTGGGACAGGCCGCTTCTTCACAAACCGTTGCCAATTTATGTTTACGCAGAATATCCTTAATTTCCTGAACCTTCGGTGAGGACGAAATACGAATCCTCATCCAATCAGGTTTGCGTTGAATGTCCACCGTGGGGATAACCTTCACAGGGATACGCTCTACCTTATCCGCACTACGTAACTTTTCGCCCTGTTTAATACGGCGAGTACGCTTGGGGGGAACTACATTAGAGTCTGTCATATCGGAATTACTCAAACGATGATTTACCAGATCGCTCTGGTAGCATTTTTTCGTTGTCAGCTATTTTTAATTAGTACGAAATTAATGTGGTGGAGCCGTCTCAACACGATGACCATTATACCCTAGCTTTTTAGTCAAGATATCGGCAAGGTGCTCAGCCACATCCTCCACTGACACGGGAATATCTAATAGGTTGTTCATCTGGGTCATAGGGACATCCAGCCCACAAGGATTAATCCGAGACCAGGGGCCAAGATCCATATCCACATTAAAATTGAGGCCATGGTAGCTACAGCCACGACGGACCCTCAATCCCAGGGAGGCAATTTTACTGCCCTTTATGTCGCCGCTCTCAAAATTCTCCACGTAAACGCCAGGAGCATCCGAACGCGGGGCGGCACTGATACCCCAGTGTGCCAAAGTTTCAACCAACGACGCCTCGATCAGGGTCACAAGATCTCGCACCCCCAAGCCTAACCGCTTTAGATCTATCAATAGATAACCCGTAATTTGACCAGGGCCATGATAGGTCACATGGCCACCACGATCACTCTGAACTACAGGGATATCGCCGGGAGCAAGAATGTACTCTTCTTTTCCCGCCTGGCCCTGAGTAAAAACGGGGAAATGCTCCAGCAACCAGATTTCATCAGGCGTATTTTCACTACGGTCAGAGGTAAAGGATTTCATTGCCTCGAAGATATCGAGGTACTGGCAACAACCTAAATAGCGGACAATTAATGGTAAATTGGGGACCTGTCCCATACTCACTACAAAACCATGTGAACCAAGGGGCTGACTTTCAGGTCATCGAATAATGCTTGTAACTGGTCGACACCCGTTGCCGTGATAGTCACTGTGATTGCCTGAAAGTTACCGTTTCGACTATCTCGTACTGAAATTCTAGCTTGATCAAATCCAGGAGCATGGGTTTCCATCACGGTTATCACCAATGTATGAAGCCCAGTTCCTGCTTTGCCGACTACTTTTACCGGATAATCACAGGGAAACTCAATCTTTGGAGCCTCCTGTGACGCGTCTTTTGCTTCGCTTAAATCACCCATTAACTAAACAGCCCATGAATGAACAAAGAGATGGCATCCCATAACCGCGCAAAGATACCAGCTTCGTCTATCGCATGATCGGCCACCAAAGGCAGGTCCAATACCGACTCACCCTCATAACTCACAGACAACCTACCCAGCTCCTGCTTATCCATCAAGGGTGCTTTGATAATGCCATCTACCAATATTTTGGCATCCAAATCATCTTTAGCTCCTCGAGGAATCGTCAAATAGACATCTTCAGAGACAACAAGATTGACCTTGTCTTCAACACCATACCAAACCGGAGTATTCTCTTGGATAACGTCACCAGCAGAATACACTTTACCGGTTTCATAATAACGGAAGCCGTAGGCCAACAGCTTCTGCGACTCCTGCGCACGAGACTCTTCACTTTTTGCCCCCATGACCACCGAAACCAGCCTCATTCCCTTACGTACAGCGGAGGCAACAAGGCAGTATCCCGCCTCTTCTGTGTGGCCAGTTTTCAGACCATCCACAGAACTATCACGCCACAGTAAGCGATTGCGATTAGGCTGATTAATGCCATTATATTCGAAGTACTTTTCCGCATAAATACTGTATTGCTGAGGATGATCCTGAATTAATGCACGGGCAAGTAATGACAAATCACGGGCCGTCGTTAGATGACCGTCAGCAGGCCAGCCAGTCGCGTTGTGATAAGTGGTACTGGACATACCAAGCAGTGTGGCCTGCTGGTTCATCACGTCGGCAAAAGCACTTTCGCTACCCGCAAGGTATTCAGCCAAAGCCACGGAGGCGTCGTTGCCTGACTGGATAATAACCCCACGCAACAGGTCGACAAGAGGGACTGAAGTGCCCTCTCGCACAAACATCTTAGAGCCACCCATTTTCCAGGCTGTGACACTAATCGGCACCAGATCCTGCTCCCTCATTTTGCCACTATGCAGCTCTGAAGCAACAATATAGCTGGTCATCATTTTTGTCAGACTGGCGGGAGGCAACTGTTCATCTGCGTTGTGTTCAACCAGAACCTTGCCTGTGTTTGCATCCAGCAAAATCCAAGCTTTGGCGGCCAATTGGGGCGAGGCAGGAATCAACACCTTGGCCTGGGAAGGCGTAGCCATAGCCAATAGTGCTAACAGTATCCAGGCGGGAAAAAGTTTTATCAGCATAATGAACCGTTTTTTAACTTAAAATGAATGGACGATAAATAAAAAGAATAAAAAATACATCAACGAAGCACTTGATTAATAAATCACGCAATTAACAGGGTACGAACTTAAACTATAAGTAAATTCTAACATGCCCCCACCACCCTTTTCAGGGAAAGTTACTCGTAGACAACAAATGGACTTAGATTCTCCACCTGACTGAGCAGATTCCGCAGATCCAATAATTTAAGACTATTGCTGACTGGCCCCACTAACACCTTAAACAGCGGCTTAGGCTCTGATAATCGACGAATGACCACTGGATAGGAAGATAAGCCCTGCACTCGCGTAGAAAGGCTAGTGGCGGCCGCTTCAGAACTAAAGGCACCAACCTGTAAGAAGGCATGACTTGGAAGTTCATGCTCCGCCATAGAGTTAGGCTCTTCAGTTGCTCTCACCTGTTTTGTGTCAGATGGCCTCTCTTGAAGATGAGGTTGCTCTACCGAATTGGTTTGATAGTCCTGTGGATTGATAGCCACGACTTCAACATTTGCCGTGCCTTTGCCAGAATAATCCAATTTTTTTGCCGCAGCATAGGAGAGATCAATAATCCTCTCCCCATGAAATGGGCCGCGATCATTGACACGTACAATCACGGCACGACCATTATCGAGATTCGTCACTTTCACATAACTGGGTATCGGCAGGCTTTTGTGGGCTGCCGTCATGTTGTACATACTATAGGTTTCGCCATTCGATGTTTTTCGGCCATGGAACTTGTTGCCGTACCAGGAGGCGATACCACGCTCACGATAACCAACACTAGAAGGAAGAACCCGATAAGTTTTACCCAATACCGTATAGGGGCTTGTATTACCCGCCTTTCTGATAGGTTCTGCTTTGGGAACGGCATCGGGGAGATTGCTAACATCAATATCTTTCGGAGGGGGCCCATCTCCATAGCCATACCCCCCACTACTACTGCTACTGCTGCCACTACCACTGCTACCGCAACCGTGAAGCAACATCGCTACCAACAAGAGCAGTGTACTTTTAAGCGCCAAAGGCTGAAGCGCTACGAGCCTCAACATTGAAAAGCAGGGATGATTATTGATCACCCTGACCCACTCGCTCCAAAATCAGCTGACTCAACTCATGCACAGCCATCGCATAGAGTCGGCTGTGGTTATAACGAGTAATGACATAAAAGTTATTTAACCCCAGCCAAAATTCAGCGCCCCGGTTACCCTGCAGGAGTATAGGAATGGCCTTTAGATCACCCGCTAACGGCTGAGTAGGCGTAAATCCCATTACCGACAATTCGTCGATCGTCTTTTCTAGCTTGAGCTTATTCAAAGCAGAGTCGTCATAATTTGCGGTCACTCTTGCTCGAAAAACAACCTCGCCATCTAACGCCCAACCATGGCGAGAAAAATAATTGGCCACACTACCAATGGCATCGGTGGTGTTATTCCAGATATCGACAAAACCATCGCCATCAAAGTCCACCGCATAATTGCGATAACTACTGGGTATAAATTGGCCATAACCCATCGCACCGGCATAGGAACCTTTTAGGGCTAAGGGTGCTTGTTTTTGTTCTTTGGACAGCAACAAAAAGTGTTCTAACTGCTTAGTAAAAAAAGGACTCCGTTTAGGATAGTCAAATGACAAGGTGGCAAGCGCATCGATAACCCGGTAATTTCCTTTAATTCGGCCGTAAAAAGTTTCCACACCAATAATGGCAACAATCACTTCAGGAGCAACGCCATACTTTGCAGAGGCGCGGTTTAGCGCATCACGATTTTCGTGCCAAAATTTGACACCCTCATCTATACGTTTTTCCTGGATAAAAATTTTACGGTAATCCTTCCAGGGTTTAACTTTTTCCGCGGGCCGACTCATAGCATCAATGATGGACTGCTGTTTTTCCGCGTCTTTAAGCAACAACTCAACTTCTGTACGATCAAAGTTATACTCAGATACCATACGGTCAGCAAATGCTTGCGCGCCTGGATGCTTTGAATAATCAGCAGCGGCGGCGAGAGAAAACAATAAGCCTGTCACTAAACCTAAAGCAGTGAAGACTGTTGATGTTATTACTCGTAATTTCATAACGTGCCATTTCTCATAACAGACCAATGCATAAATGCTAACAGTAAATGTGCCGGAGAACCCTTTTCAAGCTAACCTGAGCGTTTTCTTTCGGTACTGACTGACATTAGCATACCAAACCCTAACATCAGGGTCACAATTGAAGTACCACCATAACTGACAAAAGGAAGCGGGACGCCAACAACGGGTAGGATACCGGACACCATTCCCATATTCACGAAAATATAGACAAAAAAAGTGAGAGTAATACTCCCTGCAAGTAAACGCCCAAACATACTCTGCGCTTTGAAGCTGATCATCACACAACGGATAATAATCAACAAAAATAAACTCAGTAGCAGTAAAACACCGACCAAACCAAACTCTTCGGCCAACACCGCAATAATAAAATCGGTATGACTCTCGGGAAGAAAATCCAGTTGAGACTGAGTTCCCAGCATCCAACCCTTACCATGCAAGCCACCAGAGCCAATGGCAATGGTTGATTGGATAATATTCCACCCAGCACCCAGTCTGTCAGCCTCAGGGTCAAACATGGTAAGAATTCGCTGCCTTTGGTAATCATGGAGTCCGTAAAACCACATCAACGGCAGAACAACAACAGCAGCTAATAAAGCAAAACCTAAATAGCGCTTTGGCAATCCTGCCAAAAAAAGCACAAAAAATCCTGAAACAGCAATTAAAATTGCCGTCCCCAGATCCGGCTGCAAACCCACAAGTAATGGAGGAAGAGCAATAAACCCTAGCGCAAAAAATACATGTTTGAAGCTAGGCGGCAATATCCTCGGCGCCAAATAACTCGCCAACATCAGCGGCACAGAAACTTTAAGAATTTCCGATGGCTGAAAACGAAACCCCCCTACCTCCAACCAACGCTGAGCACCCTTTGCCCCAACGCCAAAAAACAAGACCCCAACTAACAATACGATACCACCCGCATAGGGTATGACAGCCCATCGCTCTAAAAAACGAGGGGGAACTTGTGCGGTAATCAACATCACTACCAAACCAACACCAAAATAGGTTAGCTGTCGATTGACATAATGAGCACTTTGACCGCTGGCACTGTAAAGAACAAACAACCCTGCCCCGGCTAAAGCCATCAATAGCACCAACAAAGGTAGGTCCATATTAATTTTATACCACTGACTGGAAGCACCATAAAAAGCGGAGCTACCCGAGTCCATTTGTCGGACAAAATCACCCCGGCTCATCAGCTCCCCTCAACACTTGTGTTCACATTTTTATACTTAGGTATTTCCATCTCCCAACATTTCATGGTGTAACACTCTCAACCCCTAAAGCTTCGGGATAATAGGACATATAGGCATCAATGAATTTTCGCGCCACGGGTGCTGCGATTGAACTGCCATGTTCACCATTTTCCACAATCACTGATATTGCAATTTTAGGATTTTCGACCGGAGCAAAGGCAATAAACAAAGCGTGATCTCGATTCCTCTTTGCGACCATTTCTGCGTCATACTCTTCATCCTGTTTAATACCCACCACCTGGGCAGTCCCAGTTTTTCCCGCGATATGGTAGCTGAGCCCTTGACTGATTTTATGGGCAGTCCCTCGGCGGTAATGAACCACATCCTCCATCGCCTGATGTATGTAATTCCAATTGCTTTCTGAAGCTTGAATATATCCGGTAGGTGGCAACACTGTATGTTGCTTACGGACCAGTTGAGGAGCGCGTATTTCTCCTCGACTGGCCATCCTTGCCGTTGCTACGGCCAGCTGCATCGGCGTTGTCAAGGTAAACCCCTGTCCAATGCTGGCGTTTACGGTATCCCCCGGATACCAAGCCAGCCCCCTCGCCCCTTTCTTCCATGCTCGCGATGGCATAATGCCGGCTCGTTCCGCTGGCATATCTATCCCGGTTTTTTGACCCAAGCCAAAACGAGAACCATAAAGCGATAAGGTGTCGATGGTCATCTGCACACCGATGTTATAAAAAAAAGTATCACAGGATTGAATGATGGCATCGCGCAGATAAATGTTGCTGCCGTGTCCACCTTTTTTCCAATCCCGGTACTTATGTTTTTTGTTTTTTAGTTGGTAAAAGCCAGGATCATAAATTTTATACTCTTTATTAATGACGCCGCTTTCTAAAGCAGCCAAACCAAACAAAGGCTTAATGATAGACCCCGGTGGATACTGCCCCTGCAACACTCGATCAAATAAAGGCCTATCTGGCGAATTCAGCAGAGCATCATAATCCTCAAAACTTATACCCGTCACGAAATCATTGGCATCAAAGGTAGGGGCGCTCGCCATGGCCAAGACACCACCGGTGGCAATTTCTATCGCCACTACTGCACCGCGCTCTTCACCAAGAGATTCGTATGCCACATGCTGAAGGCGACTATCCAAATAAAGGTGAAGGTCTTTGCCCGCCACGGGATTTTCTCTCTCTAGCTGCTGCATCACCCGACCACGGGCATTTGTCTCTACCGTCTGATAACCGACCTTGCCAAGCAGTTCGCTCTCATACTTTTTTTCTAACCCCGTCTTTCCCGTCACTAAAGTACCACTATAAAGGACAGGGTCTAGCTCCTGAATTTCGCGGTCATTTATACGCGCCACATAACCAAGAACATGGGCTGTCTCTTTGCCAAAAGGATATTGTCTCAGCAACTGCACTGTCACGATGACACCGGGAAGATGATATTCATTAACCGCTAGTATCCCCTGCTCTTGCTCACTTAGATCAAGACGCAATGGTACCGGTTCATAAGGACGGCGGCGGCGGTCCAACTGCTTATAAAACCGTTTCTTTTGACTATCAGACACACCGACCAATGTGTCGATTTCTTCTATTAACGCTTCCAGGTCATCTACGCGTTCTTCCACAATGGAAAGATTAAAGCTGGACCTATTATCGGCTAACAATATGCCATTACGGTCATAGATCAGCCCGCGTGTTGGAGGTATTGGTTCGACTAACACCCGATTTCGATCTGACAGGGTGACCAGGCCCTCATAACGAACCACCTGTAAATAGTAATAACGCCCCAGCAAAATGCCCGCCATCAGCAGAACTATTAATACGGAAAACAGCAAGCGGCTCACAAAGAGCCGAAACTCAAGCTGAGGATTTTTTAAAGTGTGGTCATCATTCATGAGAGAGGATTGTACCGGCAAGTTGGGATTTTTCACCAAAGGATTGCAAACTCGGCCTGTTATACCGAATTAACGGCACAATTCAACCGAATAGAGAAGCCGGTTGTCTATAATCATAGCCATATTGCAAAGCAAACATCCATAAAAAAAGCGGGGCTAAACCCCGCTTTTTAGAGAACATTAATGTAAAGAGACGAATTAGAACGCTCTTAGCGTCAATTCATTCATTCTTCAGTAGTGGTCTCGGGTGCATTTGCAACAGGGGCTGACTCTGCTTCCGCAGGCGCACCACCTTCTTCTTCTGCTACCACCTCTTTCATGGATAGCTTAATCCGCCCACGGGCATCCACATCGAGCACTTTCACACGGACTTGCTGACCTTCTTTCAGGTAATCCGTTACTTTCTCCACACGTTCTTGAGCGATTTGAGAAATGTGTAGCAGACCGTCTGTACCCGGCATAATCGTCACAAATGCGCCAAAATCAACAATACGAGCGACAGTACCTTCGTAAATACGGCCAACTTCTGCTTCTGCCGTAATTTCTTCGATACGATAGATCGCATTGGTAAGACCATCAGCATCATCACTGTAAATGCGGATACTCCCATCATCGCTGATGTCAATCGTTGCGCCTGTCTCTTCAGTCAACGCACGAATGGTCGCACCACCTTTACCGATCACATCACGAATCTTATCTGGATCAATTTTCATTGTATGGTAACGAGGTGCCGTATCGGACACTTCATCACGCCCGCTAGAGATGACCTTGTTCATTTCTCCAAGAATATGAAGGCGCGCATGCAGCGCTTGCTCAAGAGCAATCTCCATAATTTCTTCGGTAATGCCTTCAATCTTGATATCCATTTGTAAAGCGGTCACACCTTTCGCGGTACCAGCCACTTTGAAATCCATATCGCCCAAGTGATCTTCATCACCCAGGATATCGGTTAAAATGGCAAAGCCATCTTCTTCTTTCACCAAACCCATAGCGATACCAGCAACCGGTGCTTTCAGCGGTACACCGGCATCCATTAGCGCCAGGCTTGAACCACACACGGAAGCCATTGAGCTGGAACCGTTGGATTCAGTAATTTCAGACACCACGCGGATAGCGTAAGGGAATTCTTCAGGAGAAGGTAATACCGCAGCAATGCCACGACGAGCCAAACGACCGTGACCAACTTCACGACGACCGGTAAAGCCCATCCGGCCACACTCACCGACAGAATAGGGAGGGAAGTTGTAATGCAACATAAAGGGATCTTCACGTTTGCCTTCCAGCGCATCAATCAACTGAGCATCGCGCATGGAACCCAAAGTAGCCGCGACCAACGCTTGAGTTTCTCCACGAGTGAACAACGCAGTACCGTGAGCTTTAGCCAACACACCAACTTCCACATCGATGGCACGAACGGTCGTGCTATCACGGCCATCGATACGTGGTTCACCACGGGTAATACGGCCACGAACAATTTTCTTTTCTAGCTTTTTAAAACCATCACGAATATCTTCTTCGCTGATACCTGCCGCCTCATCAGCCAGACTCAACGCTTCACTGCGGAGGCTATCAAGCTGTGCCACACGCTGTTGCTTATCTGTTGTGCGGTATGCGTTATCAAGGCCTTCGCCCACTTTGGCCATCAGTGCTTCGGCCAATACTTGATTTTCAGGCGCTGCTTGCCAATCCCAGCGAGGTTTACCGACTTCACTGGCTAGCTCAGCAATAACTTGAACAACGGCTTGCATTTCTTGGTGGGCAAAAAGGACAGCACCCAACATGATATCTTCTGGCAATTCACTGGCTTCAGACTCAACCATCAATACTGCATCTTTGGTGCCGGCAACAACCATGTCTAGGTCGGACTCGACCAACTCTGAATAGGTTGGGTTTAGCATGTAACCCTTATCAGCATTATAACCAACACGAGCACCACCCACAGGACCATTGAACGGCACACCTGAGATAGACAGCGCAGCAGACACACCCATCAAGGCAACAATATCTGGATCAATGTTCTTTTCAGCTGACATCACGGTACAGACAACCTGCACCTCATTCTTGAAGCCATTCGGGAATAGTGGGCGGATAGGACGATCAATCAAACGAGACGTCAGTGTTTCTTTTTCATTGGGACGCCCTTCACGCTTGAAAAAGCCGCCCGGAATTTTACCGGCAGCATACGCTTTTTCGATGTAGTGAACGCCGAGAGGGAAAAAGTCTTGTCCGTCTTTAGCTTCTTTGGCGGCAACAACGGTACAAAGCACAGAAGTTTTATCCATGGTACACAAAACCGCAGCAGTGGCCTGGCGTGCGATACGCCCAGTTTCCAATGTAACGGTATGGTTACCATACTGAAATGTTTTTGTTACAGGGTTCATAAAATTTATTTCCTATTAGTTTTTCTATCTTCTGAAGCCCTAATAAAACACCGGCAAAAAGCTGCTCGGGTTACCAATAATGACCTAATCAGTTGAGTGCTTTCTCGAAAGACTTAGCTGACAACCTTTCAGGTCATCATAGGTAACTCGATCAGCCATAACTACAGATGTGTTATTTTCTGGCTTCACCATAATCAACAACGGCTCCCTTAGGAGCCGCTAGTGATTCTCTTAACGACGCAGGCCAAGCTTCGCAATTAATTGCGTATAGCGAGCGGCATCTTTACTCTTTAAGTAGTCCAGCAATTTACGACGCTGGTTTACCATCCGGATCAGACCACGACGTGAATGGTGATCCTTTTTGTGATCACCAAAGTGACCTTGCAATTTATTAATATTGGCCGTTAACAGGGCCACCTGAACTTCTGGTGAACCAGTGTCGCCTTCAGCTTGAGCGTTATCTTTAACAATCGCTTCTTTTTCAATTGCATTTAACATAGTTTATTTCTCCAATATGCGGCTTAAGATTCGGGATACCCGTGCATATTTACAGGGACCCTACGGTTTTTTGGTTTGATCTCAGTTATCTGGAATCAATCCCATTTTTGCCTTATCAGGCAAATTCTTCTCACGAGCTTTAGAACCTGAACTTAACTCTAAAAACTCTGTATCTAAAAAACAACCAGACGTTTCGGGGCTACCCGTCCATCATCAGTTACTTCACCGACACCCAAAAAAGGACCTTCGGCTTCAAAGACGCGCACTATATCGCCTTCTTCGCCTTCGCGATAGGCCTGAGGCGCCATCACCGGTTGCCCCTGGCGGAAGTAAAAGGCCGTATCTTCTGACAAATCCACTGCCATCAAATGTTTAATTCCAGCGTCCATCGGCTTGAGTAGATAATCTAATTCTTCGGCCAAATGTTCTTCACGCAGCCTCTCAAGCTCATCTAAGGTGACCGTATCAGCTTCATCAAAAGGCCCGGCAATATTACGATGCAGCTTTGACACATAACCACCACACCCAAGTTGAGCGCCGATATCTTCCGCCAAGGTCCTAACGTAGGTACCTTTACTACAATGGATTTCTACATCTGCTTCAGCGAATTTACCGGGACGGAAGTCTGTTAACACTAGGGAATAAATGGTGACTGGACGAGCTTCCCGCGCAATTTCGATGCCCTCACGAGCCAGCTTGTAAAGTGGTTGCCCCTGATGTTTCAGTGCCGAATACATGGACGGAATCTGTGCAATGTCACCACGAAAATCCGCTAATTCTGCTTCGACTTGGCTAGCTGTCAGCTCGGTGGCACCTTTTTCACTTACCACCTCACCACCAGCATCACCGCTGGCCGTAGCCATACCAAAACGAAACGTTGCCTGGTAATGCTTATCCGCATCCAGAAGAAACTGAGTAAATTTTGTTGCTTCTCCCAAACAAATAGGCAAAACACCCGTTGCCAACGGATCAAGACTACCCGTATGACCACCTTTAGCAGCAAAAAATAAATATCTGACTTTTTGTAACGCACCGTTAGATGACATGCCTAGCGGTTTGTTCAACAACAGAATACCGTCAACCGGACGGCCTTTACGACGACGCCCCAAACTCAGTCCTCCTCGGACGTATCCGAAGAAGAATTAGCATGGCGCATTTTATCAGTATGTACGGCATGTTCAATCAGGGCTGAAAGATCTTGCCCTCGCTTGCCGCTATGATCATAGATGAAGCGTAAATGAGGCGTAATACGTAACTGCATTCGGCGAGCAACTCTCGTTCGCAAAAAACCAGCGGCACCATTTAAAACCTCAGTCGCCTGAAGACTTTCCTCTTCAGAGAATGTGCCTACATAAGTGACATACACCTTGGCATTAGCAAGATCACGATTGACTTCCACGGCGGTTATATTAACCATCGCCAGCCGAGGATCACGCACTTCATCACGGATCAATTCGGCCAGCTCACGCTGCAAGGCATCGGACACCCTGTCTTTGCGGGTAAACTCTCTAGGCATAGTTATTAGCCGCTAGTTATAGCTGCCGTGCAACCTCTTTAATATCGTAAACTTCAATTTGATCACCGGCTTTAACGTCGTTGTAATCCTTCACCCCGATACCGCACTCCATTCCGTTGCGAACCTCGTTAGCGTCATCTTTAAAACGACGCAGTGACTCTAACTCACCTTCGTAGATCACGACATTATCACGCAGTACACGAATCGGTTTATTACGGAAAACAGTCCCTTCTATCACCATACAACCAGCAATTGCGCCAAATTTTGGTGACCGGAAGACATCGCGCACTTCCGCAATACCTACAATTTCTTCTCGTTTTTCTGGAGCCAGCAACCCACTCAACGCCTGCTTCACATCATCCAGAACGTTATAGATAACACTGTAGTAACGGAGGTCGACACCTTCATCTTCTGCCAAACGACGTGCTGATGCATCTGCTCGCACGTTAAAACCAATGACAGCAGCACCGGAAGTGATCGCCAAATTAATATCTGATTCGCTGATACCACCAACACCAGAACCAATCACTTCCACTTCCACTTCTTCATTACCAATATCACCTACAGCAGACAATATTGCTTCCAGAGAACCTCGGACATCCGCCTTAACCATAATAGGCAAACGACCTTTCTCTTCACCACCTTCAAAGGTAGCAAACATATTTTCTAGTTTAGTAGCCTGCTGACGAATAACTTTTGCCTGACGAGCTTTATCCTGACGCAATTCAGCCAAACTGCGAGCTTTACGCTCATCTTCCACCACTAGGAACTCTTCACCAGCAGCCGGGGGGAAATCTAACCCTAAAATTTCTACCGGAATCGATGGGCCAGCATCAATAATTGGCCTTCCTGTTTCGTCATTCATGGCACGAATTCGACCAACGCTTTCTCCGGCTAGGACCAAGTCGCCTTTACGCAAGGTACCGGATTGAACCAGCGCAGTTGCAACAGCGCCACGTCCTTTTTCAAGCCGTGATTCAACGATCACTCCTCGACCAGGTACATCTCTAGGGGCTTGAAGCTCCAACAGTTCAGCTTGCAACAAGATCGCTTCTAGCAGTTCATCTATACCCTCTCCACTGTGAGCTGAAACCTTCACAAACTGAGTATCACCACCCCATTCTTCCGGTATCACACCCTTAGCAGACAACTCATTGGTCACCCGTTCAGGGTCAGCTGCTTCTTTATCCATTTTGTTGATAGCAACTACTATCGGTACCCCTGCGGCACGTGCATGCTGAATAGCTTCTTCAGTTTGTGGCATTACGCCATCATCTGCAGCGACGACTAGAATAACCACATCTGTACTCTGCGCACCACGAGATCGCATTGCTGTAAACGCGGCGTGCCCCGGTGTATCCAGAAAGGTCACCATACCTTTTGGTGTTTCTACATGATAAGCACCGATGTGCTGAGTAATACCACCAGCCTCACCAGAAGCAACACGGCTTTCACGAATATAGTCAAGCAACGAGGTCTTTCCGTGGTCTACATGGCCCATGACTGTTACCACTGGAGCACGAGGCTCTAATGTTTCTTCCATGCTAGCCTGTAAAGCCTCAATAAGATTTTGCTCTACTTCAGCATCAGAGATTGGTACCGCATTATGGCCGAGCTCTTCCACTACAAGCGTCGCAGTATCTTGATCAATAGGTTGATTAATTGAAGCCATCGTACCCATCTTCATCAAGCTTTTAATCACTAACGCCGCCTTCACTGACATTTTTTGTGCCAAATCACTGACCAAAATTTCTTCAGGAATTTCGACATCAAAAACAACTTTGTCTGTAGGCTTTTTAAATTTGTGCTTATTGACTATTTTAGCAACTTTTGCAGCGGTACGAAGACGAGGTTTTTTCTCATCATCCTCCTCTTCTGCAACAGCTTGTAACAAATCTTCATTTTTCCGCTTGGGTTCTTTAATAGCCCCGCGTTTCTTAGATTTTTTGATTGCATCGTCTTTGTCGACGGATCCATCTTCATCAGCTCTAACATGCTTTTTCGCATGCTTATTAGGTTCAGCAGGCACGTCAACTGGAGCAACAGACGCGGGGGTAACCGGCTTCGGCTTTTCTGCTGCCGACTGCTTCTGCTGTTCATCAGAATTACGCTGGAGCTCTTCCGCTGCTTTCTGTTGCAGCGCCTCTTCCTCTGCTTTTCTGCGTGCTTCTATCGCTGCTTGCCGCTGCTCTTCAGCATCATCAGTACGACTAGATGTAGCTTCCGTAGGGGTGCTCGTTTGTGCAGCAGAGTTCTCTACACTTGCTTGGTCTGCAAGCTCTTCAGCACTACGCTTCATGTAGGTTCGCTTTTTACGAACCTCAACATTCACCGTTTTACGACCAGCACCCGTTTTAAGTGTGCTTACCGTCTTTCGCTTAAGCGTAATTTGCTTTGGCTCACGCGACTTATCGCCATGCAGGTTCTTCAAATAAGCCAATAACGTTTGCTTTTCTTCATCGCTAACAGCAGCATCAGCTGCGTTATGTGGCAAACCGGCCTCCTGCATTTGGCTCAGCAGGCGGTCGACGGACGCTCCGACAACCTTGGCAAGTTCGCTTACAGTGACTTCAGCCATCAGTATTCCTCGATTTTCCGCCTTCGGAATTAATTATCGTCGCCTTCTTCAGCGAACCAGGGTGCACGGGCAGTCATGATCAGCTCAGCAGCCCGACCTTCATCCATGCCATCAATATCCAACAGGTCATCAACTGCCTGCTCAGCCAAGTCTTCCATAGTAATAATGCTACGGGCAGCTAACACACGAGCAAGACCTTCATCCATACCATCCATAGCCAATAAGTCTTCAGCCGGCTCTGAAACGCCTTCTTCAGAAGCTAAAGCCATTGTTAACAATGCATCTTTAGCTCTTGCGCGTAACTCTTCCGCTATGTTCTCGTCAAAGCCATCAATACCTGCCATTTCTTCAAGAGGGACATAGGCTACCTCTTCAATGGAGGTAAACCCCTCTTCAACCAAAACCATAGCGACATCTTCGTCTATGTCCAACTTATCTTGGAATGATTCAATAAGATTATTAGACTCTTCTTGCTGCTTCCCTTCAGCCTCATCAACTGTCATTACGTTGATTTTCCAACCGGTCAATTCAGACGCAAGACGGACGTTTTGGCCACTACGACCAATCGCCATCGCTAGAGAACCTTCTGCCACAGCCACATCCATAGCACGTGAATCTTCATCAACAACAATGGACTCTACTTCTGCTGGAGCCATCGCATTAATCACTAACTGGGCGGGATTATCATCCCAAAGAACAATATCTATTCGCTCACCATCCAGCTCATTAGATACAGCTTGAACACGGGCGCCACGCATACCAACGCAAGCTCCAACAGGATCAATACGCCCATCATTGGTTTTTACCGCAATTTTTGCTCTAGAACCCTGATCGCGAGCAGCACCACGGATTTCGATAACTTGTTCTGCAATTTCTGGCACTTCAATACGGAACAGCTCAATCAACATTTCATTACATTTGCGACTGAGGAAAAGTTGAGGGCCTCTATTTTCAGGATTAATTTCCTGCAATATAGCTCTCACACGATCATTGATACGAAAAACTTCACGACCCACTAACTCTTCACGGGGCATCACTGCCTCGGCATTGTTACCTAGGTCAACAATGACATTATCACGTGTCACTTTTTTAACCGTACCGCTAACTAGCTCACCGATTTGTCCACGGTATTGTTCAACAACCAATGCACGCTCAGCATCTCGTACTTTCTGAACAATAACTTGCTTAGCTGTCTGTGCAGCAATACGACCAAAACTGATATTCTCGACTTGCTCCTCGAAGACATCGCCAGGCTTCAGGCTTGTATCTTTTTCATGGGCCTCCTCAACGGTAAACTGGGTACCCAATTCCGCCAAGGTGTCGTCATCCATCACCTCCCACCAACGGAAGGATTCATACTCACCTGTTTCACGGTCTATCACTACGCGAATATTGGCATCTTCGTCATAACGCTTTTTAGTCGCCATGGCCAATGCCTGTTCGATAGCCTCGAAAATAACCTCTGGGGATACACCCTTTTCGTTTGAGACGGCTTCAGCCACCATCAAAATTTCTTTGTTCATCTCTCAGCCTCGTCATCGCCCTTAGAATCGTGGAACGATATTCGCTTTTTCAATGCCACTTATGGGAAACAAAAATTCGTGATCTTCAACGATCAACAAAATATCCTCCCCCTCTACACCATTTAGACGGCCCTTAAATCTCCGCCTACCTTCATAGGGGAAACGCAACTTCAACGCAACGTCTTCACCTATATACCTCTTGTACTGGGCCAAAGTATACAGCGGCCGGTCCAAACCCGGGGAAGAAACCTCGAGTGTATATTCACTACTAATTAAATCTTCAACATCCAACAGACTACTTACCTGCCGGCTGACTTTTTCACAATCTTCTACTGTGACGGGATCATTATCAATGTAGATCCGCAACATAGCACTGCGGCCAGAGGATAAATATTCAAACCCCCAAAATTCGCACTCCATGGCTTCCACCACAGGAACAATTAACGCTTGGAGCGCATCCTGTCTCGTTGTCACAGAAACCTCTCAACCCACTTAACCCGCTTAACAAAAAAATGGGCTCCAGGCCCACTTCAAATGGCAGCTTAAGCCACCTAACAAAAAGCCCCTATAAAGGGGCCTTTCGAACGCGCATCTTTCACGCATTGACACTGATGAAGATCATCAATGTAAAATTTGGTAGCGGGGGCCGGATTTGAACCAACGACCTTCGGGTTATGAGCCCGACGAGCTACCAGACTGCTCCACCCCGCAACAAATTACTTCCAGCCATAACGACCTTTACAAGCCATCATCTCCAACCGAGCCATAACTCCCGATTACGCCTATCAAGCCGCTATTAAGGGGCTACTTCAAGGGCCGAGGATTATAGGGCTGGGGTACGTCGAGGTCAAGGAGAATCCCCCTTTATTCAGCAGCTTTTCCACAATAAAAATACCCACACAATGATACCGTCACACGACTTACATATTAAACACCCATTCTTCATAGTGGGCTTAACATAATGGTTCGAAAATGAATGATAAAAACACCACACAGACCCCACCAAATATGCATGTACAAGCATAGAATTAAAAAGCAATGTAGCTCGGGGGAACACATTTATTGTAACGATGAACAAACCCAGCACTTAACGTTTTCTTAACATCGCCATGACATCTTTTTTATATTCAAACCAGCAAAATGGTACTAAACATTATTCTCAGGTGCCCTTATGCGTCAAAACAAACTTCAAGTTGACGCTATCCCCCCCAAACCCACAAATGCTCTCCTCTCCCATCTTTACAGACACAAGGTCTGTTTTTACTTAACCATATTGCTTTTATTTTTCCCTGTACTCACAACCCTAGCTGCACAATTTTTTGATCTCTCAGAACTATCAATATTGAGGAAACAAAACATAACCACAGGCTTACAGCTAAGCCGCTACAAACTAACAGGCATCCCCATCACGCTTACCGGGGTTACAAATAATGCATCAGGCCTGACTTTTAATGCGGACACGGGCACCCTGTTCGCTATTATTAATAACCCTGAAAAAATTATTGAACTGAATACTCAAGGGGAAGTTTTACGAACGATCGCACTAAAAGGCTTTGAAGACACAGAAGGACTGGCCTACCTGGGAAACCAGCAGTTCGCAATTATCGAAGAACGTAAACGCGTCATTATTATTGTCTCGATCACATCCCAGACAATTGCGCTTGAACTAGCATCTCAGCGTAGTATTGCACTGCCTGTTTCATCCGCCAACAATAATGGTTTTGAAGGGATAACCACAGACCCCTCATCGGGACGACTGTACATCGTCAATGAAAAATCACCACGACAACTTGTTCAAATAGATGGCTTTACAACAAACCAACCCAATTTGTCTGTATCCATACCCCTTGACCTAGAACATAAACCTATGGGAAATAAAGATTTCTCAGGCATCTACTTCAATGCTGAATTTCAAACATTACTGCTTTTAAGTGATGAGTCAAAACTATTAACGGAAGTAGATTTGAATGGCCAGATCAACAGCCAACTACACCTGAACGCTGGACATGCCGGACTTAGAAAATCAATACCACAAGCAGAAGGAATCACTTTGGATAACGAAGGAGTACTCTATATTCTAAGTGAACCAAACCTACTTTACCGTTTTGACACCAAAGGCTAATTAACAAAAAAGCCCCTAATTAGGGGCTTTTTGTATTATCAATATTCAAAGTTTAAGATAACTCTGGACTTCAAGATGGTGCCCAAGGCCGGACTTGAACCGGCACAGCTTACGCCACTACCCCCTCAAGATAGCGTGTCTACCAATTCCACCACTTGGGCTAAAACTTGTTTATTCTTCATTTTTTGACTCGGAAGAACCCAGATCAGGCACATCCAAAGAGTCATCATTAGCAGGTACAGCAACTTCCCCACCACCTAACATAGGGACATCGTTCTCAACCACAGAATCAACTTCCGGAAGCTCTGTCTCCAAAGACTGCTGTACAGTCTCCAGCTCAGGCAGTATGTCTCCCCCCACCTTCGCAGCATCCTTTGCTATTACCGCCAAGCCAAAACTGGTGATAAAAAAAACGGTAGCAAGAATACCCGTTACCTTGCTAAAGAAGTTCCAGCCACCAGCGCTACCAAGCACAGTTTGCGAGGCCCCAGAACCAAAGGATGCACCCGCTTCAGCACCTTTTCCTTGCTGCAACAAAATCATGCCAATAATGGCCAATCCCGTGAGAAGGTGAACAATCAGTATGATCTTTTCCATTCGCCAAATTTAACCAGTTTTAGTTAACTACATTTACTTAATGACAAAAGTTACGCCAGCTTACAAATTTCACTAAATTCGCCGACATCCAATGAGGCACCGCCAACCAGCGCGCCATCTATATCCGACTGCAAAAATAACTCAGCCGCATTGGCAGCTTTAACACTACCACCGTACAAAATTCGCGTCTTCGCGCCAGATTCGCCCAACTGGCAACGAATATTCTGGTGCACTAATTGAGCCTGCTCAGCAGTCGCTGTTTTTCCAGTACCAATGGCCCAAACTGGCTCATAGGCAATCACCCCATCGCACAGAGCATCCAAACCGGCGCGACTGACAACGGCGTCAATTTGTGCAGATATAACACTAAGCGTATCACCGCGATCACGCTGTTCCAATGTTTCACCAACACAAAGAATCGGTGTCAACCCAACCCGCTGAGCGACAACAAATTTTTCTGCAACCTGCTGACTACTTTCACCGTAAATACTGCGACGCTCCGAATGACCGACAATGACGTACTGGCATCCAATATCTTGCAACATCTGGCATGAAACTTCGCCAGTATAGGCTCCAGACTTGTACTCAGAAGCATTCTGGCCTCCTACTGCAACACCAGAACCTCCAACGGCCGCGATCACCTGCGGTATGTACACATGGGGAGGGAAAACAACAAGATCAGCCTCGCATCGAACTTCAAGTAAACCGGCCATTAAAGCGGCGATAGATTCACTATCACCATTCATTTTCCAATTACCGGCTACTAACGAATGACGCATATCGAATGTTTATTCCAGCCCCGAAAAAGGGGCGCAATCTTAGCTGAGTTATAAGCAACATACAACCTGTGACCGAATCAATACTGTATGCACATTTATGCCCTTTCGGCCCAAAACGAACCTACGTTTTTACAAACACACCGTGCTTCTACCCAACCTCAGACTCTACAATGCCGGCAACCTCATGAACCAGCTTTTCAACCAAGTCAGCATCTTCGGCTTCCACCATTACCCGCACCAAAGGTTCGGTCCCAGAGGGCCGCAACAAAATACGGCCGCGATCCTGCAATTCATTCTCAGCGGAAGCGACAGCGTCCTGTATTACTGGGAATTTTTCGAGGTTGAATTTCTCTCCGACACGAACATTGATCATGCTTTGCGGATACTTCTTCATCCCTTTTTTTAGCGTATTAAGGGGTGTTCCTGTTTCTCGCATGGCAAATAAAACCTGTAGTGCCGCCACAACACCATCACCCGTAGTGGTCAAATCACTACAAATAATATGCCCTGAATTTTCCCCACCCAGCTGCCATTTCCGCTCACGTAGAGCTTCAATGACATAGCGGTCACCCACATTGGTACGAACAAAAGGTATACCCAGTTCACGTAGTGAAACCTCCATACCCAGATTACTCATCAGGGTTCCAACAACACCGCTACAGCCACCCTGCTGATGACGATGCTTTGCGATAACAAATATCAATTCATCACCGTCTACCGCATGTCCTTTGTGATCGACAAACATGACTCGATCACCATCACCATCAAGAGCGATACCCATATCTGCCCCCTCTGCCACAACAGCATCCTGCAAGAGCGCGGGCTTAGTCGAGCCACAATTTTCATTAATATTAAAACCATCCGGCTCAACAGCGAGCTCAACCACCTCTGCCCCCAACTCTCGAAACACGCTTGGAGCAGTGTGGTAGGTAGCACCATTGGCGCAATCCACAACAATCTTAAGACCTTGTAAATGACTACCTGCAGGCAACGTGCCTTTACAAAATTCGATGTAACGACCGACAGCATCCGCGACCCTGTGAGCCTTACCCAATTTTGAAGAGTCTTCAGTGACAATAGGGTTTTGTAAATAACGCTCTATTGCCTCTTCCATGTCATCGGGCAACTTAAACCCATCCCCGCCAAAAAATTTGATGCCATTGTCGTAATAAGGGTTGTGTGAAGCACTAATGACAATGCCGGCCTGAGCTCGAAACGTTCGCGTCAAATACGCGATAGCTGGAGTAGGCATAGGTCCCAACAATGCCACATCGACACCCGCAGCTATTAACCCTGCCTGCAGAGCTGACTCGAACATATACCCGGACACCCGAGTGTCCTTTCCCACAATAATCAACTTACGGCCTTCACATCGCTCACTGAATACTTTACCCGCAGCCCAACCGAGCTTGAGAAAAAAATCTGCGGTGATGGGGTGAGTTCCCACTCGCCCACGAATTCCATCTGTACCAAAAAAGGTTCTACCCATCATATCTTCCCTCTACAGCATTCAATATTTTAAGTGCATCCACTGTAGCTGCCACATCATGAACCCGAAGTATTCGGGCTCCTCGCTGTGCCGCCAACATCGCCATTGCTACACTTCCTACGACTCTTTCTTCCACAGGCTTATCTAGAATTGACCCTATCATTGATTTTCTAGACACCCCGACAAGTACAGGGAAACCTAGCTTAACCAACTCATTCAAACCTCTAAATAATGTTAAATTGTGCTTCAGAGTTTTACCAAAACCAAAACCAGGATCAAGCAAG
Organism: uncultured Porticoccus sp.; assembly: GCA_963974675.1. GTDB lineage: Bacteria > Pseudomonadota > Gammaproteobacteria > Pseudomonadales > Porticoccaceae > Porticoccus. The sequence continues at coordinate 274,124 of CAXBDQ010000001.1, forward strand.
ATCTTTTCTCGCGCAATTCCTGCCCTCTCACAAACGCTGACCCGTTTCATGAGAAAATCTCTAACCTCTCCCAGCTCATCCTGATAATCAGGCGCTTTCTGCATACTCCCTGGCTCTCCCGCCATATGCATAAGGCACACAGGAAGACCGGTCATAACAACAGCCTCAACAGCGCCTTCTCGACGCAAAGCGCGAACATCATTAATCATGACGGCACCTGCACTTGCAGCCTCCGTCATCACCAATGGAGTACTGGTATCAACAGAGACTAACGCGCCAAAGTGCTCAACAATCGCCTCAACAATAGGCACCACTCGATCAAGCTCTTCATTGACATCAACGGGGGTCGCATCAGGCCTAGTGGACTCTCCACCTACATCAATAATGTCCGCCCCATCTTTTAGATAAGACTCCACACGAACCAACACCACAGACAGGTCAAGTTGACCACTACCATACAACTTACCCCCATCAGAAAAGGAGTCTGGCGTTGTATTTAACACGGCCATAATGCGAGGGGATGACAAGTCAAAATCGACATCACCGAACTTCACTTAATATCCCCACCATCAAAAAATACATTCCGCTCCAACACCAACACCAACACCAACACCAACACCAACAAATAGAATAAAGGTATATAAAATATGAGGAGTGAAAGAGGTCTCATTCAAACCGAAGTTTGGCAAAAAACTTTCCCACTGTGAACGGATCAAGATAAAAAAACTCCCGGCACAAAGACCGGGAGATAAGTTAGAGTTCTTTGGCTGGGCCGCCCACTATCTCAGCCCCACCGGAGTCATCGGAATCATCACTCTTCTTGCCGCCCGACCAATTACCAAAATCGCCATCCTGCCAATTGTGGGGTGGACGTACCGGTCTACGATGCATCAAGTCATCGACCTGTTCAGAATCAATGGTTTCGTATTCCATTAACGCATCCTTCATTGCATGTAGAATATCGAGATTCTCTTTTAGTGTTGTCTCTGCCCGCTGATAACACTCATCCAGCATCCGACGAACTTCAACGTCTATTTCTCGAGCAGTATCAGCAGAGTACGTCAAATGTCCCGTACCCGGCATCTGGCCCTCGTCTTCACCATAAAGAACAGGCCCCATTTTGTCAGACAAGCCCCAACGCCCCACCATATTACGAGCCATTTGAGTCGCCCGCTCAATGTCATTGGAAGCACCCGTGGTCACCCCATCCAACCCATGAACGATCTCTTCTGCTATCCGGCCACCAAATAGACTGCACAACTGGCCTTCCAGCTGGCGCTTACTCAAGCTATATCGGTCTTCCTCAGGAAGAAACTGAGTAACACCCAGTGCTCGCCCACGCGGAATAATAGACACCTTGTGGACAGGATCATGCTCCGGCATCAAACGCCCAATAATGGCATGGCCCGCTTCATGATAAGCCGTATTTTCCTTTTCTTTCTCCGACATAACCATAGACCGACGCTCCGCGCCCATCATGATTTTATCCCGAGCTTTCTCAAATTCTTCCATGGTAACAATGCGCTTGTTCGCACGAGCAGCGAATAACGACGCCTCATTAATCAGATTAGACAGGTCTGCGCCTGAAAAACCGGGTGTTCCTCGAGCCACAATACTCAGATCAATATTCTCGTCTAACGGCACTTTACGCACATGAACTTTTAATATTTGCTCACGACCACGAATATCTGGCAGCCCCACATAAACTTGACGATCAAAACGTCCAGGACGCAGCAAGGCTTTATCCAAAACATCTGGACGGTTAGTTGCTGCGATCACAATAACGCCTTCATTGCCTTCAAAACCGTCCATTTCAACCAGCAACTGGTTCAGAGTCTGCTCTCGCTCATCATTACCACCACCATGACCACCACCGCGATGACGACCAACAGCATCGATTTCATCAATAAAAATGATGCAGGGCGATTGCTTTTTTGCCTGTTCAAACATATCTCTGACACGAGAGGCACCAACACCCACAAACATTTCAACAAAATCAGAACCGGAAATGGAGAAGAAGGGAACCTTTGCTTCACCAGCAATAGCTTTAGCTAACAAGGTTTTACCGGTACCAGGAGGCCCCACCATCAGCACACCTTGGGGAATACGGCCTCCCAGACGTTGAAATCGAGATGGATCGCGCAGAAAATCTACCAACTCATGAACATCTTCTTTCGCTTCATCCACACCGGCCACATCGGCAAAGGTTGTATTAATTTGATCTTCGCTTAACAGTCGGGCTTTACTTTTTCCAAAGGCCATCGGACCACCTCGGCCACTGGCTCCGCCTTGCATCTGGCGCATAAAGAACATAAAAATGGCAAGGATTAGAAGGATGGGAAAAGCCGCCACCAACAACTGCATCCAGAGACTTTGCTTTTCTGGCTCACGCCCTTCAACTTTGACATTGTTATTCAGCAAATCGCCCATCAAACCCGTATCGTTCACGGCAGGGCGCGTTGTTTTAAACGCTGAATTATCGGCCCGATGACCTTCAATAATGGGCCCCTCAACAATGACGCTTTCAATCCGACCCGTCTGCACTTCTTCAATAAATGCAGAATAACTGATTGTATTATCCGGAGCCGATGGACTGAAGTTTTGAAACACGGACAACAACACTGCAGCAATAATGAGCCACAAAACAAGATTTTTCGCCATGTCGTTCAAGTGAACATCCTCTTTTTTTTACTGCCGGCTATACCTGACAGCACAACTTAATATTCAAAAACTACCGGACCCTATAATAACGACCCAGCCGATTAAATTCTCTAACACTAACGCTTTAATCCCGTCGCAACAATATAGACTTCTCGCGAGCGAGGGCGGGAGGCATCAGGCTTACGCGCAACCACCCGTTGGAAATGACCTCTCACTTCAAGCATATATTGGTCAAAACCTTCACCATGAAACACTTTGGCAACAAAATTTCCGCCAGGTTTCAAAATCTGACAGGCTAACTCCAAAGCCAACTCCACTAAATACATCGCCTTTGGCTGATCAACAGCCTTCATACCACTCATATTGGGGGCCATATCTGAAATTACAAGGTCTGCCAGATCACCATCCAGCGTATCCAATATTTCATTTAACACCAACTCGTCGGTGAAATCCCCCAACACAAAGTCAACACCCGCAATGGAATCCATGGCAAGAATATCGGAAGCAACTACTCGACCTTTATTGCCCACTAACTTCGCAGCCACTTGAGACCAGCCTCCCGGAGCCGCACCCAAGTCCACCACCGTTAAACCAGGGCGAAGCAAACGATCTTTTTGATCAAGCTCAATGAGTTTGTAACTGGCACGGGAACGATAGCCCTCCTGCTGGGAGCGCTTTACATAATGATCGCTATTGTGTTCTTGCAGCCAGCGTTGACTACTTTTTGAGCGTGTTGCCATATCTACTCTGCAAGGTTCCTATCTAAAAGGCTTCTATTTAAAAAGTGCCGACCGCCAAACATATCCCAGTCGCCCTTTGCCCTGATGCCAGTGTTACTAGGTAAGCTAATCGAAATTTTAGCGTGTTACTGCTTCTGGCCCCAGCTAAATTAGTAATATTCCTTCACTTCTTGCTGCCGTAAACAAGTTTTAACACCCAAAACTATAATCAGGATAGAATACGCGCCGTTTTGTGGACAATTTACAGACAACCACATTGAGTCAACAGTTAGCGCAACCAAAGAGCACCAAGCAATGAAACTTTCCAACGAAGACAAGAAACATTTAAGGCGACTAGGCCACAACATTAACCCTGTGGTAACCGTTGCTGGAAATGGGTTGAGCGAAAACGTATTAGCTGAAATTGATCGAGCACTTAATGACCACGAGCTCATTAAAGTAAAACTAGCCGTGGGAGACAGTGCCGCTAAACGTCAAGCAATTGATGCCATTTGCGAGCAACTCTCCGCTCAAGTCGTACAGTCTATTGGCCATGTCGTCCTGCTACTAAAAAAAGCCGACAAACCCAACCCTAAGCTTTCCAACCTGCTTCGCTAAATACGCATTCAGTCTTACAGCTTAAATCAACAGTGCAATTTAAATATATTTAACGCCTTCGATTTCGTATTCAACTTCACCAGCCGGCGTTCTAACGACGACGACATCACCAATCTCTTTAGCCATTAGCGCTCTAGCAATAGGAGATTGGTATGAAATCTTATTCGCTTTTACATTGGACTCATCATCTCCGACAATTTTGTAGGTAACCGTCTCATCGGTATCCAGATTAATGATGTCCACAGTACTACCAAAAATCACCTTGTCGCCAGCGGGAATTTGACTCACATCAATAATTTGAACATGACCCAATTTACCTTCAATTTCCTGTATACGGCCTTCCGCAAAGCCCTGCTGTTCTCGGGCAGCATGGTACTCAGCATTTTCTTTAAGGTCACCATGCGCACGCGCTTCAGCAATGGCCGCAACGATTCGAGGACGGTCCACTTTTTTTAACTGATCCAGCTCCTTACGCAAGCTTGCTGCGCCCTCAACGGTCATCGGTATCTTGTTATTCATCCTTTATTCCTCAAATGAAGGTCTTGCAGGCGGTGAACTTTAATTTCACCCTGCGTCTCCAGAGCCATACAAACTGCCTCACCACCCGCTAGTGTGGTGGTGTAATACACGCCATGCTGTTCCGCACTAGAACGAATGGTGGCTGAATCTGCAATGGCCTGACGACCTTCCGTCGTATTAACAATCAAATCAATTTTGTCGTTCTTAATCATATCAACAATATGGGGGCGACCTTCCTGGACCTTATTAACCAGCTCTACTGCGCAACCCGCTTCTTGTAAAACTTTAGCCGTGCCCTCTGTGGCTACCAACTTAAAGCCTGAATTAATCAAACTTCTCGCCACATTAGCAATCCCTTTTTTATCCGGCTCACGCACACTAAGAAAAGCTGTACCCGATGTAGGGATAGGGTCACTCGCACCCAGCTCTGCCTTCGCATAAGCCTCAGAAAAAGTGTCACCTACACCCATGACCTCACCCGTAGATTTCATTTCTGGCCCTAAAATTGGGTCAATACCGGGGAATTTATTAAAGGGCAACACGGCCTCTTTCACACTGTAGAAGCTAGGCACAATCTCTTTAGTAAAACCCTGCTCTTTGAGTGTCACACCGACCATACAGCGAGCCGCAATCATAGCCAGCGAGGTGCCAATGCACTTGGAGACAAAAGGTACTGTGCGTGAAGCGCGAGGATTCACCTCAATGACGTAAATTTTTTCATCCTGCCAGGCCAGCTGGACATTCATTAAGCCTTTCACTTTCAACTCAACGGCCATAGCTTTTACCACAGCACGCATTTCGTCTTGAACATCTTCCGGCAAACTGTAGGGCGGCAGCGCACAAGCAGAATCACCAGAGTGAATACCTGCTTGCTCAATGTGCTGCATAATCGCACCGATAACGACCTCATCACCATCAGAGACAGCATCAATATCGACCTCAACAGCAGAGGACAGAAAATAATCCAGCAGGACAGGCGCATCATCTGAAACTTGCACCGCTTCCCGCATATAACGCGCCAACTCTTCTTGCTTATAAACAATTTCCATAGCACGACCACCCAATACATAGGAGGGCCGAACGACCAATGGGTAACCAATGCCTGCCGCTGCATCCACGGCTTCTTCCGCAGAACGGACAATGGCATTAGGCGGCTGCAACAAGCCCAGTTTATTAATCATTTGCTGGAAGCGCTCACGATCTTCAGCCCGATCAATAGCATCTGGCGTGGTACCTATAATAGGCACACCTTCTGCCTCCAAAGCCCGCGCCAACTTCAAGGGTGTTTGCCCGCCAAACTGAACAATCACACCTTTAGGTTTTTCAATATGGACAATCTCTAATACATCTTCCAAGGTCACCGGCTCAAAATATAGGCGATCAGAGGTATCGTAATCGGTAGAAACTGTTTCGGGGTTGCAGTTGACCATAATGGCTTCGTAACCATCTTCACGCATGGCCAATGCGGCATGCACACAACAGTAGTCAAACTCAATACCTTGGCCAATACGGTTGGGACCACCACCTAGCACCAAAATCTTATCTCGACCCGAAGGCTGGGATTCACACTCCTGCTCATAGGTGGAGTACATATAAGCTGTCGCTGTTGAAAATTCAGCCGCACAGGTATCAACTCGCTTGAACACTGGCCGTATATTGATAGATTGACGAGCATCTCTAACCCTTTTCTCATCAGTCTTTAACAATACTGCCAATCGCTTATCGGAAAACCCTTTGCGCTTGAGGCGGAACAACCGGTCTGCAGAAAGCCTATATAAAGACTCACTGTCCAAACGAATTTCATCAAGAATAATGTCTTCAATTTGGACCAAAAACCAAGGATCAATCTTAGAAAGCTTAAAAACATCGTCGACTGACATGCCAGCACGGAAAGCATCACCCACATACCAGATACGTTCAGCACCTGGCTCTCTTAATTGCTGACGCAGCTCGACCAATCCTTCTTCCGTCGTAATGTCGACCTTAGACTCGAACCCTGCAGACTCAACCTCCAGCCCTCTGAGTGCTTTATGAAGAGACTCTTGGAACGTACGACCAATAGCCATCACCTCACCCACCGACTTCATCTGGGTGGTCAATTTGGCATTAGCCTGGTTAAATTTTTCAAAAGCAAATCGAGGGATCTTGGTGACAACATAATCAATACTGGGCTCAAACGAAGCCGGTGTCGCACCACCGGTAATATCATTTTGCAACTCGTCGAGGGTATAGCCCACAGCCAATTTTGCCGCCACTTTTGCAATAGGAAAGCCGGTAGCTTTGGATGCCAACGCAGAAGAACGAGAGACCCGCGGGTTCATCTCAATCACTATGAGCCTACCGTCTTCCGGGTTCACAGCAAACTGAACATTGGAACCACCCGTTTCAACACCAATTTCACGCAACACCGCAATCGAGGCATTACGCATGATCTGATATTCTTTGTCGGTCAAGGTTTGAGCGGGAGCAACCGTAATAGAGTCACCGGTATGCACTCCCATAGGGTCAAGATTTTCAATAGAGCAGATGATAATGCAGTTATCATTTTTATCCCGCACCACCTCCATCTCATACTCTTTCCAGCCAATCAGTGATTCATCAATCAATAACTCATTGGTGGGCGATAGGTCGAGCCCTCGCTGACAAATCTCAACAAATTCTTCTCGGTTGTAGGCAATACCACCACCCGAACCACCCATAGTAAATGAAGGACGAATAATACAGGGGTAGCCAAAACGATCAGGTACCTGAAGCGCCTCTTCCAAGCTGTGAACGATAACCGCCTTCGCCGTTTCCAGACCAATTTTCTTCATAGCCTGATCAAAACGATTACGATCTTCTGCCTTATCGATCGCATCGGCATCGGCGCCAATCATGTCGACACCAAACTTTTCTAGCACGCCTTCTCGCGCTAAGTCCAATGCACAATTCAAAGCTGTCTGCCCTCCCATCGTGGGAAGCAGTGCGTCTGGACGCTCCTCTTCAATAATTTTTGCAACGGTACGCCACTCTACCGGCTCAATGTACGTTGCATCAGCCATCGAAGGGTCAGTCATGATGGTGGCAGGATTAGAGTTCACCAAAATGACCCGAAAACCCTCTTCTCGCAATGCCTTACATGCCTGCGCACCGGAATAATCAAACTCACACGCCTGACCAATCACAATGGGCCCAGCGCCAAGGATTAAAATACTTTTGATATCAGTTCTTTTTGGCATAAGTTATCGTTTTGTTCTGATGTGTCCTTGTTATATTTCTATGCCTACGCCAATCGACCAATAAGGGTATCAACTGGTGCGAGCCACTTATTACGCTGAAGATAGTCTCTCAACGCAAATCTAACTAAACATGTTCGTTACACTTTGTCGCTATAGCGCTTAATCAACTCAAAAAAGTGATCAAACAACGGCGCAGCATCATGCGGTCCCGGACTAGCCTCGGGGTGCCCCTGAAAACTGAACGCCGGTTTGTCCGTACGATGCATACCCTGAAGTGAGCCATCAAATAATGAGCGATGTGTGGCCCGCAAATTCTCTGGCAAAGACGCCTCATCCACAGCAAAGCCATGATTTTGACTGGTAATCATTACAGTATCAGTATCAAGATCTTTTACTGGATGGTTAGCACCGTGATGGCCAAATTTCATTTTGACAGTTTTTCCGCCGCTCGCTAGCGCCAACAATTGGTGCCCCA
>CAXBDQ010000002.1:0-172499 GCA_963974675.1 uncultured Porticoccus sp.
CAACTAAAACAATGGGTTAAAGATAATACGGCTTAGTTATCTGGGTCAGCCCCTTACTTTTAACCCAGAGGCCATGAAGTAAACAAGCTTATCGAACCAAGCTGTCCATGTATCAAACGAAATTTTCGAACCAAACTATCAAAAAATCGTCTGTAAAATTTTACAAAAAATAATAGAAGAACCCGCTGGTCACAAAAGTCTTTTGCTGAACGGACCAAGACTTGACTACTATCCAAGCACATTTTTTTATGGAAATACTTTTACTACGGACGCACGTTATCTAGGGACAGACTATTTTCAATAGACATTCATCTAGGAACTCACCATGGAAAATAGTGATTCACCGTTACCTAGCACTCAGGTTACAACAGAATATGTGATGACCTATGTGGCGCCCCTCGACCCACCTATTGCTATCGATGACGGCATGATGATTGTTAACGTCCGGCCCGGCGGCTGGGTCAAAGGCCCCGACATCAATGGTAAATTTATTTCTCCCGGAGCTGACTGGCTTCGTATTATGCCCTCGGGTGTGTTCCGCTTGGATGTCAGGGGATTAATTGAAACCGATGACGGCGCTCATATTTATATATCCTACAACGGCATTATCAAAAATTCTGAAGAAAGCGCGGAGCGGCTCAACAACGGGGAACTGCTAACCGATAAAGATATCCCCTATTTTATTGCTGCACCGACTTTTCAGACATCCTCAGAAAAATATGCCTGGCTCAATGAAGTTCAAACCATTAATAAAATGGTTGAGATACAGTTTGGTGAAAAAGGCTATGTAAAATATGATCTATTCATTATTCGATAACCAACCCCATAATTTTTCAGGCAAAGAGCAGGCTGGGCCGTATTAGTCTACTCTTACCAAATTAATCACGCATACTGTCACAAACAACATTAATAAAAACTAATCGATGAGGAGAATTGTTTATGTCCGAAAGTAATAGAGTCTGGCGTTTACGTAAGCGACCTGTAGGTGATATCACGGACGATGTCCTCAGTCTAGAAAATGAAACCATTCCAGAACCAGGAGCAGGGGAATGCCTGTTCCGTCTAAATTACTTATCCCTCGATCCAACCAATCGAATCTGGATGAGTGATATCGAACAATACATGCCACCCGTAGAGCTGAATGCACCCATGCGAGGTGTTGTCTGTGGAACGGTTATTAAGAGTAACTCCCCCGCGTTCAAAGAAGGTGACATTGTCAGTGGAATCGGCACCTGGGCAGATTACCAAATTGGTACACCTGAAACCGTTGGGCTATTAGGCGATACGGGTGACATTCCCGTGATCGATGCCTTCAGCACCCTTGCGCTCGTCGGCCCTTCAGCCTATTTCTGTTTACTCGATATTGGTGAGCCAAAAGCGGGGGAAACGGTAGTGGTCTCTGCCGCCGCTGGCGCTGTGGGTTCTCTGGTTGGCCAGATTGCCAAGATTAAAGGCTGTCATGTGGTGGGTTTGGCTGGCACTGATGAAAAATGCCAATGGATCAAAGAAGACCTAGGGTTTGATGAGGCCATCAACTACAAAACTGAGAATGTACCAGAAGCGCTGGCCCGCGCCTGCCCCAACGGTATTGATGTTTACTTCGACAATGTGGGCGGAAAGATTCTCGATGCTTGCCTAAAGCTAATGAACCTTTTTGGTCGGATTCCCACTTGCGGGTTGATCTCTCAATACAATACAACCGAACCCGTTCCCGGTCCCTATAACTACGACCTGATATTGATGCATCGGTTGAAAATCCAAGGGTTCATTATTTTAGACTATATGGATCGTTACCCCGAAGCCACAGAAGCACTGATTGGCTGGATGTCTGAGGGTAAATTGAAAGCCCGCACAGATGTTTCCGATGGTCTGGAAACAGCACTGCAAACGGTTAAAAAGCTGTATACCGGTGAAAATAATGGAAAACTGATGGTTCGGGTAAAGGACGTTTAAGTAGCATTCACCTGAGAAATTCGTCTCTGTCGTAGGCAGTCACGGTAAATGCCGTGGCTGCCTATGAGCAGTGTTGAGGCCAAGGTCTAACATGGATTAAACAACACCAACCAACTTAGCCAAATACCAGCTCACACTACCCAGTCCGCCGACAACAACCCACCACCAAAATAACAATTTAAATCGAAAGGGTTTACGCTCAACCGAATTAACCCCAGAATTAAGCGCCTCATTAATTCGTACTAAATCTTCTTCGTTATATTCTTCTTTGCTTCTCATACCCATGGTCATCGTCACCCTATTAAGCTCTCATTACTGTTCATATCCACTAACTATTATGTACTTCCCAACAGGATATTTAATCTTAACCGCTCTGCCACCTGTTCAGCAGACACCCCCGGCTGATGGGGCACCTCCCCAATCATGGGACAGGGAATCCAACGTTGCAAGGTCGCAAGGTTATCCTGATAACGATCCATCTTCGGTACTACTTGATTAGCAACCCAACCAGCCAGTATTAAACCATCTCTTTGGATAGCTTCTGCCGTCAACAGTGCATGGTTAATACAACCAAGATCAACTCCAACCACCAGCACCACGGGTAATTGCATGACTTTCGCCAGATCAGCAAAGGTTTCCCTATCATTCAGGGGCACTCGCCAACCACCGGCGCCCTCGACCACAGTAAAATCCGGCCGCTGCATCATCACACCCCGATAAAACCCCGCCAGCCGGTCAGCACTTAAACGACGCCCCGCTTCGGCAGCAGCGATATGTGGAGCAATAGCAGGTTCCAATGCCACAGGGTTTAACTGCTCATAGCTAACAGGCAGGTTAGTTTGGGCCAGTAATTGTAACGCATCTTCATTGCGCAAACCGTCACTTGTCATTTTACATCCGGCAGCAACAGGCTTAAAACCTAGCGTACTTAAACCCTGCTTGGCAGCCGCCGCCAACAATCCTGCCGCAACCAATGTTTTACCCACATTGGTACTCGTACCCGTAATAAAATAGGCCTTAGACATTGAGAGTGGCGACCCCGTAGATAACTTCCCAAGTAGCCGGCAACTGCCCCTGAGAGTTTCGGAATTTTTCATAGGCCTGAATTAAGGTGCGTATTTGTTCCCGGCCGGTCAAGCTTCTCTTTTGCCCCGCATTGAGATTATGGGCACCCAGTCCCTTTAACTCATCCATTAAATGCCGCAAATCACGATAATTTAATTCACATTGCTCAACGTCAAAATGCGTTAAATTCATGCCGGCATGGGAAAAAGCGTCTTGCCAATCTCCGGCATCCAAAAAATGATTCACATGCACATAATCATCCACTTCTGCCCAGGATTTTTTCAGTTCGCAAAGGGTTGTATCGCCTAAAGAGCTAAAGGCCAATTGACCACCGGGTTTCAATACTCGGGCTATCTCCGTGGCTAACTGGGGTAATTGTTCACACCACTGAAGCGCCAAATTGGAAAAGATCAAATCTACGGAATTATCAGCCAAGGGTAAGTCTTCTGCATCGCCACACAACCAAGCCGCAGCCAACGGATGTTCTGAGCGTGCAAACATCAGCATCCCTTGGGCAACATCGACACCCACAATTTCAGCCGACGCGTATTTATCTGCTAGTCGTGTCGTGAAATAGCCTGTACCACATCCTAGATCGACAACTTGGCTTGGCTGTAGTTGAGGAGAAACAAGATCGAACAACTTCGCCCCCACCTGACGCTGTAACCGTGCCACAGAATCATAACTTTTAGCCGCACGGCTGAAAGAATCAGCCACGCGCTGTTTATCCAAGTGGTAGCGCCCTTTTTTTAAGAACGCCAAAATGTGCGACGCTAATTTTTCAGGACAACTTAACTGAGGCAGATGTGCGGTTTGTTCTAATATTTCCACCTGTTGCGATGGATTTAACGTATTGACACTAGCGGCGACTTCTACAGGCACCAACTGATCGGCGTCCCCATAAAGATGTAATCCGCGAACGTTGAGGGATTGTATTGCCTGACGATTATCTATCTCTGCCAGTAATTCCAATCCTTTTTGCCAACTGGCATGACGGTCACTGCCTTGCTCTACATGCCGTTGTTCTACATGGTTGTTTTCTATATCACCTGGCTCAACAGCTAAAGTTTCTCTTAATGTTTTCAACAAATGTCGTTCATTGCTATCACCCCGACATTGCAGGCCGTGAAAACGTTTTAGACACAACGTTGGTTGCTGTTGAAATAACCGATAAAAATCATCAAAGGTTTTTTTCGGCATAGCCGATGGCCAATCGATCTTTTGAACAAAACAGACGTTACTCGCAAGGGTCATCAAACTGGAAAACCGTTCCGGGTAACGACTCACCAACGATGTTGCCAGCATTCCGCCCAAGGACCAACCCATCAGGCTACAGCGTTCAGGTAACACCGAGAGAACGGCATACAAGCAATCATCTAGGCTGTTTTTTGCGCGCTCAGGGCTGTTTTCCGAAAGCTCAGGGCTATTTTGTAACAGTTCGGGGCTTTGACCACACCCGGGCAAATCAATTGCCAGCACATTCAGATGCTGCGTCAACTCTGGAAGTACTGCTTGCCAAATATGGCTGTCACTGCCCCAGCCATGAAGAAGGACTAAAGGCTCTGATTGCGATAATTTTCCGACACAGGGGTATTCATAAACCATCAACTGCCTTGGTATTGCCTGCCCTTCTACCGGCTTCACATGAACAGGTACCGCCTGAGACGCTGAAGCACTCATGCAGCCGTGCTCCTGAGGTTAATCAATGTGCGATCAATGGCATCAAGCAGGCTATCCACCTCCTCTTCACTGTGTTCCGCACAAAAAGTAATACGAAGTCGTGCGGTACCTGCAGGCACTGTCGGTGGCCGAATAGCGCCCACCAGAAATCCCCTGTCCCGCAATTGTTCACCGACCTTCAGGGTCAACTCATCATCATGAAGCATCACCGGTTGAATGGGTGTCATCGAATCCATTAACTCCAGACCAAGTGATTCAGCGCCGGCCCGAAACCGGGAGACCAAGCTGCGTAGTTTTTCCCGACGCCAGGTTTCTCGTTGCATAATTTTAAGACTAATTCGCGTAGCCGATGCCACAGCAGGAGGCAGTGCGGTGGTGTAAATATAGGTTCGTGCATATTGGATAAGGGTTTCAATTAATGCATCTGAACCCGCAACAAAGGCACCAAAAGTGCCAAAACCTTTGCCTAGGGTACCCACTAAAATAGGTAAATCTTCAACGCTCAAACCGAAATGCTCAGCAAGACCGCCCCCCTTCTCTCCCATCACACCAAAACCATGAGCATCGTCCACCATCAACCAGCCTTGCTGCTCACGACAAGTCTTTACCAGCTCTGGCAATAGGGCTAAATCACCGTCCATACTGAAGACGCCATCCGTCACCACCAATTTTCGACCACTGTCAGTCTGCTCCATTCGGCGGGCTAAATCAGTGCTGTCAGAGTGATGGTAACGAGAGCAACGAGCATGGCTCGCTAGGCCACCATCAATGAGAGAAGCATGATTCAACCGGTCCTCAAAGATGTGATCGCCTTTGTTAGTGAGCGCAAGAATAGCCCCCAAATTGGCCATGTACCCCGTCGAAAACAACAGCGCTCGTGGTCGCCCGGTAAATGCTGCCAACTCTTCTTCTAGGGCATGATGTTCATAGGAGTGGCCATAGATAAGATGTGAAGCCCCACTGCCAACACCATAGGTTTCTGCACCACGACGAAAGCTATCAATAACAGCTGGATGACTGGCAAGGCCCAAGTAATCATTACTACAAAAAGCCACACAGGCTTTACCATCTACCTGTACCTGAGGAGCCTGTGCCGACTCCAACAAGTGCCGCTGACGGTAAAGGTTTTCTTCCCGGCGTTGGGCCAATTTAGCCAGCAGTTGCTGGTCCATCGATAACATCGCTATGCAACCACGTTAATTAGCTGCGTTGTAAAACAAATGATCGTTCTCTGCGTCCACTAGGGTTTTGTGAAGTGCCGTTTCTTCTTCTTGAGAATCACGCTCTACATGATGTTTTTCAGGTTTGATGCCCAATCGATCCAACAGCTCTATATCTTTATTGGCCTTGGGATTCGGTGTGGTCAGCAGTTTTTCACAGTAAAAAATAGAATTTGCACCCGCCATAAAAGCCATGGCTTGCATTTGATCATTCATTTCTTCACGACCAGCCGACAATCTCACATGCGACTTAGGCATCATGATACGTGCCACAGCAATAGTCCGAATAAATTCAAAAGGGTCGAGATCTTGCTCTTGGTCCAGAGGTGTACCTGCTACTTTGACCAACATATTAATGGGCACTGATTCTGGCTGCTGTGGGAGGTTTGCTAATTGCATAAGCAACCCTGCACGATCTTTTTCGCCTTCGCCCATACCGACAATACCTCCAGCACAGACCTTCATTCCGGCTTTGCGCACATTGCCTAGTGTATTCAACCGGTCTTGATAGGTGCGGGTAGTGATCACTTCTCCGTAAAACTCAGGAGAGGTGTCTAAATTATGGTTGTAATAATCCAGCCCTGCGTCTGCCAGCATTTGTGCCTGCTCTTCCTTTAACATCCCCAACGTCATGCAGGTTTCCATACCTAACGCCTTTACCTCGCGAACCATTTCTGCCACATAAGGCAAATCCTTATCCTTGGGCGAACGCCAAGCTGCGCCCATACAAAAGCGAGTAGCCCCCGTCTCTTTAGCTGCTCTCGCCTCTTTGATAACTTGCTCAACCGCCATCAGTTTTTCTTTTTCCAATCCGGTATCGTAACGAGCACTCTGAGGGCAGTATTTACAATCCTCTGGGCAAGCCCCTGTTTTAATGGACAGCAGCGTGCTCAACTGCACTTCATTCGGGTTAAAGTGTTGCCGATGGGTCACCTGAGCCTGAAACAGTAGGTCGTTAAAGGGCTGGTTAAACAGAGCCAACACTTCTTCTCTTGTCCAATCTTGGCGAACAGCTGTTACTTGACTAGCAGACATAGTAAATCTCTCGTATTCTTCTTACTTAGGCCCCTATGATAAGTGAGGCTCAATCGCTGTCAACCAAAAAAGGATTTTAGGTTAACAACCGTATGTTTAAAAATTATCCCGCCAAAGTGCTCGCAGCTCTTATCCAAAAGAGCTGGAAAATACTCAGAAACCAGACCCTATCACCTCGAAATTTCAGTTTTTACCTGTTTCCCGGCTACTGCATACTCTGTGGCGTACACTCAAATCGGTCATTAGACCTATGCCAACCGTGCGAAGCAGATCTGCCCATTAATCAACCATGTTGTCAGCGCTGCGCCATACCACTTGCTTCAAATCACCTCTGCGGCGCCTGTATCACCAACAATCCGCCCTTCAATCAGTGTACGGCACCCCTGCGTTATGAATTTCCTGTCGACAAACTCATCAATCGTTTCAAATATGACGGCCAATTGAATCAAGGTGCGATTTTGGCGCATGTACTATTTGGTAGACTATCCGAGCAATATCAAACCACTTGCTCTCTGATAACGCCCGACCCATCGCTTACAACAAAACAACATCGGCGACCCGATGTGATAATACCTGTACCACTTCACTGGCGCCGTCGGTTTATTCGTGGTTTTAATCAATCCGAAAGGCTAGCTAATTTTCTTGGAAAACGATTGAAGATTAATGTCGACAACCGAATAATCAGCCGCCAAAAACATACACCACCGCAACAGGGGATGACTCGAAAACAACGTCAAAAAAACCTTAAGGGAGCATTTCGTATCACTCATCGCGTGGATGGCCAACATATCGCGTTGGTTGATGATGTGGTGACGACAGGCAGCACGGTTTCCGAATTATCCCTATTGCTCAAAAAAGCCGGCGCCGCTCAAGTAGAAATATGGTGCCTAGCTCGCACACCACTGGAAAAATAATGATGTGGCCGCGATAATGTGACAATACTCTCTTCATCAAGATACTATTTCTATGGCTCCACTCTCGGAACACAGCACGCTCGTACATCAATCCCTCTGGGAACAAATACAGCAAGAAATCCAAATCATTGCCGATGATGAGCCAGTCTTAACCAATTTTTTACAGATCGCTGTTCTCAAGCATGACTCTCTACTTGCGGCCCTCAGCTTCCTGTTGGCAGAAAAACTAGCCTGCAAGACTACACCGGCACTGATATTACAAAAAGTTTTTGATGAAGCCTTTAACTCTGACCCTCACATTGAAGAACAGATCAACGAAGATATCTGGGCACTCAATTATCGCGACTCTGCCTGCCAAGGGCCCTCATCTGCCTTTCTCTACTACAAAGGCTTACACGCTTTAGAGGCATGGAGAGCAGCACATTGGTTATGGGGCAATGATCGCAAGTCCTTAGCCCTGGTATTACAAAATCGGATTTCGGTAACATTTGGTGTAGATATTCACCCGGCAGCCACTATTGGCAAAGGCATCATGTTCGACCATGCCACAGGCATTGTGATTGGCGAAACTGCGGTAGTAGAAGATTGTGTATCTATATTACAGTCCGTCACTCTGGGCGGGACAGGCAAAGAATCCGGCGATCGCCACCCAAAAGTTCGTCGCGGTGTTTTAATCGGTCCTGGGGCAAAAATTCTTGGCAATATTGAAATTGGAGAAGGGTCAAAGATTACTGCGGCCAGTGTCGTACTAAAAGATATCCCTCCCCATTCAATCGTCGCCGGGGTGCCAGCCACAGTAGTGGGGACAATGGCAAATGGTTCCCCCGCAGAGAAAATGGACCAGGGATTGACGGGTTGTGGCCAATAGATCCCACTGATTTATTAAGGAAAAGAATCAATGTCAAAACTAAAAAATGAAGTTGAACTATTAAAAGAAGCCTTGAGAGTCGGCATGATTTATGCCGAAAAAAGAGGTGCTGCCAAATTTGATACAACAGACTCTGCCAAAGAAAAAATTGAATATGTCTACCGCTTGTTAGCTCATGACAAGCTCATTCAACCCTTGGCAAAAACTCAATTAGATTTACCACACATGAAACACAAACTCGCCATGTGGATTTCCAAGCAGCTACCAGAAGACCACGCACTGTTAAAATAATGCCGTAGCCTTAACCGTAACAATAGACCCGACACGAAGCCAGAAATTAGCAGCTTTTGTTCCACCTCTTTGGTGGATTAAATCCAAGAAATTAATTTACTCCTAAGGGAAGAAGGTTTTTTCTTCTTCCCTTTAAAATATTTTCCTCGCCCCAAGATCTAAGGGATGACAAAAACAGACTCCTCTCTTCAACAGAGTATTCTTACTGCCACCGGATTTGCCGCCTTAATCTGGTGGTTAAAAATCTGTGAGGTTATGTTCGGCTGGGACCTTCATCAGCTAGGTATTTATCCCCAAAGCCCTAACGGACTTATAGGCATTTTCACTGGGCCATTGATTCACGGCTCTTGGGCTCATGTCACGGGCAATACCCTATCCCTGCTGCTATTAGGCAGCATGCTTCTTTACGGCTACCCCAAGTCACGCTGGTGGACCCTGTCCATTATCTGGTTGGTATCGGGTGTTGGTGTGTGGCTGTTTGCCCGTCAAACATACCATTTCGGTGCCAGCGGCTTAACCCACGGCATGTTTTTTTACTTATTTGTTGGCGGCATACTCCGACGAGACAAACGCTCCATCGTGCTACTGATGATAGCGTTTTTCATGTATGGGGGAATGCTATTAACCATCTTTCCACGTGAACCTGATATCTCCTACGAATACCACTTTTTCGGTGCCTTGGGCGGTGTTCTGAGTGCCTTTATTTTTAAGCAGAGGGACCCCAAGCTCAAAGAAAAGACTTATTCTTGGGAACAACAATCCGGTAATGGCTATGTACTTGAAGAAGAGGATCTGATCATTGGCGATCAATGGAAGACTGAAAAACAAAAAGAACGTGAAGCCGCGATGGGCAAAGACACTTTTTAACACTCCAACAACACTTGGAAATAAATAGTCGTTTTAGTTGGGCGCCAAATGGTTGTTAATCGCCTGCAAAAAAGCAGGCCCGTATTTATCTCGTTTACGCTCACCAACACCACTTAGTCGACTAAACTGCTCCATCGTCTGCGGTACAGTGGCACACATTTCTTGCAGAGTACTGTCATGAAAAATGATGTAAGGCGGAATGCCCTGATCTCCAGCCAATTGACGTCGACATTCTCTTAACGCCTCCCATAAAGCAACGTCCACATCTTCCGAAAGATAAGTCTTGCTTAAGCGTCTGGCTTCTTTTCTCTTTATATCCCGGCGTAGCTCAATGTGTTCATCACCACGCAATAAAGGGCGACACTTTTCTTCCAACCGTAATGCACCAAAACGTTCCATATCGACACAGAGGTACCCTCGAGCCACCAACTGACGGAACACCGAACTCCATTGATTACTATCCAGTGTCTTGCCAATACCATAGGTGGGCAATTGGTCGTGACCATATTGAGAAATTTTATCTGTCTCAGTACCCAACAATACATCCACTACATGCTTCACGCCGAAACGCTGGTCTGTTCGATACACCGCACTCAAAGCCATACGAGCAGACTCGGTTCCATCCCAGGTGTCCACCGGCTCCAGACAGTTATCACAATTACCACAGGGTTCGGGCAAAGCGTCGCCAAAGTAATTCAATAATACCTGACGACGGCAACTGGTAATTTCACACAGCCCCAACATGGCATTTAATCGGTGCTGCTCGGCTCGCTTGTGTTCTTCGCTGCCTTCAGACCCCGACATCATCTGCCGCAGTTTAATCACATCTTGCAGGCCATAAATCATCCAGGCATCAGTGGGCTCGCCATCACGTCCACCGCGACCTGTTTCCTGATAATAGGACTCTATCGTTTTGGGTAAATCTAAATGTGCCACAAACCGCACATCCGGTTTATCAATACCCATACCAAAGGCAATGGTCGCCACCACGATGACGCTCTCTTCTCGCAAAAAACGGGACTGGTGATCAGCCCTTGTCGCGGCATTTAATCCCGCATGATAAGGCAGAGCCTTAAATCCCTGCTGCTGCAACCAAGAGGCTGTTTCTTCCGTTTTTTTACGTGATAAACAATAAATAATACCGGCATCCTTGGGGTGTTCATCTTTCAAAAACCGCAACAGTTGCTGTTTGGCATTGTGTTTCAACGCAATACGGTAGCGAATATTGGGGCGGTCAAATCCTGCAATAAACTGCCGAGCCTCTCCCAAATCCAAACGGTGAATAATTTCGGCGCGGGTACGCTCATCAGCTGTGGCCGTTAGTGCAATACGTGGCACATCGGGAAAGCACTCGTGCAAAATACTAAGCTGCAAATAATCAGCACGAAAGTCATGACCCCACTGAGAGACACAATGAGCTTCATCAATGGCAAACAAGGCAATAGATGAACCCTGAAGCAACGAGAGCATTCGCTGCTGATTAAGACGCTCCGGGGCGACATACAATAAATCCAGCTCTCCGGCCAACAAAGCCTGCTCAACTTGGTTAGCCGTTGCTGCATCCAAACTTGAGTTTAAATAACTTGCTCTGACCCCAACCTGACGCAATGCATCCACTTGGTCTTTCATCAAAGCGATTAGGGGCGATACCACGATGCCACAACCAGGCCGAAGCAACGCCGGTATTTGGTAACACAGGGATTTACCCCCACCCGTAGGCATCAATACCAAGGCATCACCACCCTCAACCACCGTCTGGATAATGTCATCCTGTGGTGATCGAAAAGAGGGGTAACCAAAGACGGTTTGAAGGATGTTTTGGGCGGAAGTTATTATAGGGGCAGAATTCATGGCGGCGGAGTATACCCTATCAATGAACCAGATAGGGTTGGATCAGGATAGTCTGCCCCGCAGGTTTAGATAACATCAGAGATAGAGTAGAGAAAGGATTCGGCAGTATTATTCAGGACAGCTATATTGACGGCTCTTTTTGGCAATTCCAGCAAAACTCAAAAGATCCGGAGTTTTCTTCACCACATGACTGACACAGCCAGTCAGGTTTATTATCTGATGTCTGAAAATTTTCAATAATCGACATGGCCTGGTCATAATCTGAATCATTAGTAACCCAGAGTTCGACCCAAGTATCCTGCGGTGCCAAATCACCAGAACCACCAGCAGCAAATTCGTTTTTCAGAAATACAGACAATCCTGCATTCTCAACAATATTTTTTATATTGCTGACGAGAAAGCTGTTTTCGTGGGTATAGATTAGTTTCATAAATAGGGTCAACTTTAAAATTATCTTTTCAATGTATAGGTCTTTCATGGGTAATACTGAGAGACAAAGAAAATTGATACTTATTTTGACCAATCCTTTGCTCTACGAGTATGACAGCCTTCCTTTACAATTCTTGAGCTAAGACTAACAGCGTTATTTCAACCTGAAAACCTCAGCAATCACTCCCTAGCAACAAGGTTTTGTCTCAAAAAACTTGATGCCCTTCACAAAATCAAACACCTAACCCCTGTTTGGGCGCTAGTTAACACTGGAATTGCGACTCGTCACCTCGCTCCACTCCTCTTTCCGGTCTTTAATGGACCCACTGTCAGAAAGAATTGTGCTTTAGAACTAAACGCCGAGGAAAACCATCATGAATAATCGGAACATTGCCTGCCTACTAGCGATTGTATGCGGAACCTTATTCGGGGCCTCTTTAGGTATGTTTGCCCAAGGCCCAGATGCCTGGGTTGGCACTGGTGTCATCTGTGCCATTGGTGCCTGCGTTACCTTGAGTGAACTCGTTCCGTCTTTCTAACTCATACTAAGCTCCCTCATTGAGGCCACAAAGATGTGGTCTTTTTTTTATTCTACGCCCTCCCCAACCCGCTACTCATCCAGCCAAAAACCTAGACAAACTGAATTGAGCGAGAAACTTTCATTAAAGCCCCCTATAATGCGCGGCTATCGCTGGCACTTGAGAACACAAACCTTTCATTAGGCTTATAGCTCTTATTATTGCCTAGTATCAAAATTTAATTAAATTGTAGTGACGCAGGACAGACTATGGAACGCCCAGAAGTTAAGAAAGGTGAGTGGATTATTCTTAGACAATCCCCTGAAGATCCCGGTATTGAAGCAAATATTTATCGAGAAGAAGACGATGGAACATTGTTTGTGGGCTATCATGCCTACAGCATCAAAACAACGAAAGCTCATGCTGTATGGGACGAAACTTTTTGGAGAGTCATTGAGCGTCGCAAGTAAACCTAGAAAAAAGGGCTGAGGACATTGAGCTTTTCAAGCCCCTAGAATCAAACCTGATATTATCGCCCCCGCAAAAACAGCTTGTCCAGCTCTTCCAATGACATTTGGGTCCAGGTAGGACGCCCGTGATTACATTGGCCACTGCGTTCGGTGGCTTCCATGTCCCTTAGTAAGGCATTCATCTCGGGAATACTCAGCTTGCGATTAGCCCGTACAGAGCCGTGACAAGCCATCGTGCCCATAATTTCATTGAGATGTTGCCGAATACGGTCACTGGAACCATGAGTTATCAAATCTGAAAGCACATCACGCACCAAAGGCTCCACATCCGAATCCCGCAACATGGCGGGTATCTGCCGCACTATCAAGCTCTCGGGTCCCGCCCGCTGTAGAGAGAATCCCAAAGCTTCAAATAGTGTTTGATGTTCTTCGGCAATATCAGCTTCCGGTTGACTAATGGCTAAAGTGACCGGGACCAGTAATGGCTGTGAGCGGATACTGTCAGAATCAAAAGCTTGCTTCATCTGCTCATAGGTAATTCGCTCATGGGCCGCATGCATGTCCACCAACACCATTCCCTGAGTATTTTCAGCCAAGATATAAATGCCCTTCAGTTGAGCAATGGCATACCCCAATGGAGGAACCTGCTCAGAAGGCTCTCCGGCCAATGATGGCATGGCAGACTGAAATGATTCAGGTGACGACTGATATTGCGAAGGATAAACCGACATATTTTCTGCCACAGTCCCAGCAGATGGCGGAGGAGAATAAAGAGCCATGGAGGGTTGCTTAAAAATAGAGGCCGACTCATCTGGATGAGCATCTGTCGAACTCTCGGGAATACTTGATGCCTCGGAGGACTGATCACCTGGCCGAATATCTGCTACAGCACGGTGCAAACTGCGGAACAAAAAATCATGTACCGTACGACTATCACGAAAACGTACCTCGTGTTTAGTCGGATGAACATTAACATCCACATCAGCTGCATTCAGTTCAAGATATAACACAAAGGCCGAATGACGACCGTGGTACATCACGTCCTGATAGGCCTGCCGAACGGCATGGGTCACTAGCTTGTCTCGGATACTTCGGCCATTCACAAAGAAATGCTGTAAGTCGGTTTGACTGCGCGAGAATGTCGGCAATCCGACCCAACCCCACAGTCTAAGCCCTGCGGCCTCCACATCGACATACAGGGCATTTTCCATAAATGCCGTACCACAAATGTTGGCTACCCTTCGCTCTTGTTCTAGCTGTGTAGCCGCCGCTCGAAAGTTATGTACTACCTTGCCATTATTTCGCAGGGTAAAGTCGATATCGAAATGACTCAGAGCAAGCTTTCTAAGGACTTCGTCGACACGTTTATATTCTGTATTCTCGGTACGTAAAAATTTACGTCTTGCCGGCGTATTAAAAAACAGGTCACGCACCTCAACAGTCGTGCCTTTGGGGTGTGCTGCAGGCGAAATTTGGACGGCCATATCACGCCCTTCAGTCTCTGCCTTCCAGCCATGATGCTGGCCATCTTTTCCGGAACTGTCACTCGAGGTGATAGCCAACCTAGAAACCGAGGAGATACTGGCTAATGCCTCACCACGAAAACCTAACGTCCCCACAGACTCAAGGTCATCTAACTGTTCAATTTTACTGGTGGCATGTCGGCTAAGGGATAGCGATAAATCTTCCTCACCAATACCACAGCCATTATCTCGAACCCTAACCAGTTTTACGCCACCGTTTTCCACGTCAATATCAATACGTCTGGCGCCACTATCAATTGCATTTTCCAACAACTCCTTAACCACAGATGCCGGGCGTTCGACCACTTCACCCGCAGCGATCTGATTGGCCAGCCGAGGGCTGAGAAGATGAATTTTTTGCATTATTATTTTCTTATGTAGCCATATGTTAAAGGGGCTATGTCTTAAAGGGATTATGTCTTAAAGAAACTACGCTATACAGATAGTTTTAAGTAGTCGGGATTTTCAAGCGTTGTCCTATCCGAATTCGGGTACTACTCAAACCATTGTGGTGAAGCAGCTCCTTCACCGTAATATTGTAACGCACAGCAATACCTGAAAGTGTATCGCCCCGAGTAATCACATAAGTATTTGAGGAATGATGACCAGAAGAGCCTGCTCCAGAGTTATTGGCTGCCAATAAAGTACCCACAGGCAAATTTTTAGAAAAGTATCGGCTGACACCCTGATAGATAGCCCTCGCCATTTTTTGTTGGTAATCCCTACTGGCCAATCGCTTGGCTTCTGTCGGGTTGGAAATAAAACCCGTCTCAATGAGAATGGAGGGGATATCTGGAGACTTCAACACCACAAATCCTGCTTGCTCTACCTTTTTCTTGTGCAGTCGAGCAACACCGCCAATGGACTTAAGCACTTCGTCGCCAATATCCAAGCTACTGCTCAATGTCGCTGTCATCGATAAATCCAGCAGTACACTGGCCAGCATATGATCTTTATCATCAAGGCTTACACTACCCGCGCCCCCTATTAAATCGGCACGGTTTTCGCGACTCGCCAAATAACGTGCGGTCTCACTCGTCGCACCACGACGAGAAAGTGCAAATACTGATGCACCGTGTGCAGATGATTTATTAAATGCATCGGCATGGATGGAAATAAACATGTCCGCGCGTTTTTGATGAGCAATATCGGTGCGCTGACGCAGGGGAATATAGTAGTCACCATCACGAACTAAGATCGCGGTATAACCCGGTGTCCGATCAAATATTTTTTTCAGTTCACGACTAATTGCCAATACAACCTGCTTTTCACGGATCCGTTTCGGACCCAAAGCTCCAGGATCTTCACCACCATGCCCGGCATCAATGGCAACAATAATATTCCGACGGTTGTTGTCAGCAGTAACATCAGCCACCGTTTTAGCCGTCTCCTTGCCACGATCATAAAGATCGACTACCAGCCTATCCCCATACTGCTCATTTTTGGCCAAGGGAAAGCTACGAGGTTGTACAGCCTTTTTTAAATCGAGAACAATGCGAAGATTTTTCTGTTCCTGAACAGCACTTCGGATCGAGGCAATGGGGGAAGAACTAAAATCCAGTGTAGCGGTATCCGCTTTTAGACTGACATCATCGATATCAATCACCAATCGGTCGGGATTGGTCAGAGGAAAGACTTTATGAGTGACTGCTTCACTAAGATCAAATACCAACCGGGTATGATCTGGTGCACGCCATACGCGCACGCCATCAACGGTTGCCGCCGCAACAGAAAGTGACTGGCCAATAAACAGCAAAGCTATCCATAAAAAATGTAGTAGGTATGATTTTAGCAACAAGCTATTTACTCTCTATTTCGGCCAACTTAGACAGAATAGTCTCACCCATCTCTGTCTCTGCCGTTATCTTTACGTGTCGGCCATTCTTTGTCACGTCAAGTCTCACTTTTAAATCAGGAATGGGCAGTATGCCCGCGCCCCGATTAGGCCACTCAATCAAACAATAATTCCCCGGTTCGAGGTAATCACGAATACCAATAAACTCCAATTCTTCCGGGTCGCCTAACCGATATAAATCAAAATGGTGAACCTGAGCAGAACCCAACTCATAGGATTCCACTAATGTATAGGTAGGACTTTTAACGGCACCGCTATGTCCAAATGCCTGAAGTATTCCCCGACAAAGCGTGGTTTTACCCGCGCCTAGATCTCCTTCAAAAAAAACCAGTATAGCGCTTGATGAACCTTTGACCTCTGCTATACGTAAACCACCGCCAAGTGATTCACCAAATTGCACCGTCGCGTCTTCGTCAAACACCTCTTTTGAAAACACTGAAGCTGGAAAAAAGGCGCTCATTTATTCACCAACATGCCCATTAAGCAACTTGCGAAGAGGCTGAAATAAGTCTGTGGCCAACACACCACGCTCATCACCGCTAGCCGCCATTTCCCCAGCTTTAGCATGAAGACAAACCCCAAGTGACAATGCGACATCTGATGACAACCCCTGAGCCAACAACCCCCCTAGGATACCACTCAGCACATCACCCATGCCTGCAGTCGCCATGCCCGGACTTCCGGCATCACACAAGCCGACCACACTATCATCAGCTGTCTTGCCTGTGGTACTGGAGCTATCAGTAGGGCAACAAACCAAAGAACCCGCTCCTTTCAACAAAGCAGAACAATTAAATTTTTGCTGCAATAATCGAACGGCCACAAATCTATCTGCCTGCACCTCAGGCGTGGTCATACCCAATAATCGAGCAGCCTCCCCTGGGTGCGGCGTGATAATCCATTTAGTACGATTAGGCGGCGCCACCAAACGACCTTGACTGAGAATATTTAAAGCATCGGCATCTAATACCATGGGTAACTCTGAAGCCAATGCCTGTTGTAGCATCTGCTCAGACCATGGCGTTCGGCCAAGTCCGGGGCCTATCACCAAAACCGTCGGCATCGAGCCGCCGCCATCCAGGAAAGAGGCTAATTCCTGCCCGGAAGAAACGCCTTTTACCATCAATTCTGGCCGACGAGTCAAAATGGCGGTTACATGCTCTGGCCGAGTAACAACACTGACCAAACCCGCACCTGTCCGCAATGCTGCTTCCCCGGCCATGGCCGCAGCACCACCAAACCCAAGGTCACCACCAATCACCATCACATGTCCAAAATCACCCTTATGGGCATCCCGATGACGAGCGGGCAGGTTCTCTGCTAAATCTTCACAGTGCAGCCGAATAGCACTCGGCTGCACCCCATCAAAAACATCCGAAGGTACTGACAAATCGCAGTAAACAATTTCTCCACTGAGTGCCGGCCCCTTCGCTGTGAACAAACCCTGCTTCAGTCCGATAAACGTCACTGTCAGACTTGCCTCTACGGCTACACCCGCTACTGCTCCCGTATTACTACAAAGCCCGGAGGGAATATCTGCTGCCACAACGGGCAAGCCGCTATGATTAATCAATCGAATTGCTTGGGCATAGGGCTCTCGTACCTGGCCCCCTAGCCCGGCGCTCACAAGTCCTGTACCTAACATAGCATCTACAATCACCCCCACTTGTAGCTCCAGACAATCAGTAAACGGTGTCATAGGCACCCCAACTGATAAAGCATATTCGTAGGCAGTATGTGCATCACCGGTTAACTTATCCGGTGATGCCAATTGTATAAGTTGAACGGGTAGCTGGCGTTCTGCGGCCAAAGCCGCCACGATGTAGCCATCGCCCCCATTATTACCCGCACCACAAAATACGGTAACAGGTGCACCTGGCCAGCGATGATTGATCTCGTGAAATACAGCGCGCCCGGCACGCTTCATTAATTTAATGCCAGGAATAGCACGCTCCTGAATAGCAATACGATCCAGTTCGCGCACTTGTTCAGCGGTATACAGGGCTGTTGGTAGGGACTGAAGCATAAAATTCCGATTATTCAGCAAATATCTGGCAAAATTATACGCCAACTTTAAACAGCTATCCGACAATACCATCCACTATGCCACAGACAATGGAAGAAATTGATTACCGCCACCTATCCCAACAAATAAAAGAGTGGGGTAAATCATTAGGTTTTCAACAGGTCACGATTACCGATATCGACTTGTCAGAAACTGGTGAGCGGTTAAATCAATGGCTTCAAAAAGACTATCAGGGTGATATGCAGTGGATGGGTGAACATGGCGAAAAACGCTATCACCCAGAACAGCTGCTACCGGGCACTCAACGTGTTATCAGTGTGCGAATGGATTATCTACCCGACGACAGCAATATGATTGCGGTGCTTAAAGATGAAGATAAAGCCTATATTTCCCGCTATGCACTGGGCCGTGATTATCACAAATTGATACGCCAGCGACTGAAAACCCTGGGTAAAGAAATTGAGCAGGCCGTACCAAACAGTATTATTCAACGGCCCTACGTGGATAGTGCCCCAGTTATGGAAAAACCGCTGGCAGAGAAAGCAGGGCTTGGCTGGATGGGTAAACACACGTTGGTTATCAATAGTGACGCCGGGTCCTGGTTTTTTTTGGGTGAAATTTATACCAGCCTGCCCTTACCTATAGACCAATCGACGGAGGAAAATCAATGTGGCGAGTGCAAGGCCTGCCTCAAAGTCTGCCCTACCGATGCTTTTCCTGAACCTTATGTACTGGATGCCCGTCGATGTATTTCCTATCTCACCATTGAGCATAAGGGCAGTATTCCCGAAGAGTTTCGACAACCCATGGGTAACAGAGTCTTTGGTTGCGATGATTGCCAGGCCATTTGCCCGTGGAATAAAGAGGCCACCACCACCCAAGAAAAAGATTTTTCTCCTCGACACAATCTCGACAACCGCGAACTCGCCGACTTATTTCTATGGACAGAAGCCGAGTTTTTAAAATTTACCGAGGGTTCGCCCATCCGACGTGTTGGCTATGAGCGGTGGTTACGAAATTTAGCAATTGGTCTGGGCAATGCACCTACCTCCGTCAAAATTCTTGCATCATTAAAAGCGCGTGAAAGTTACCCTTCGGACTTAGTTCAAGAACATGTTGCCTGGGCACTGAATCAACATTTGATATCGGAAACAGGTAAGAAAAAACGTCAGCGTAAAATTACTAACCCAGCTGCTAAAAACTAAAGAGTACTGTTATTTATAGGGAAGACTATTTTTGCTCGACCACGTAACGAATAATTTCCACCACCTGGTCTGTTGATTCCGCCCAAGCCATGGCACTGGCATCCACCTCCTTTAATGGATGAATAATAGTTTCATCATGCAGGGTGATATAGGGCGTACCCAATGCAGCGCAATATCCCGCATCAAAAGCAGCATTCCACTGCTTATATTTATCACCAAAACGAATGATCGCCAAATCACTCTGCTCTATCAGGGTCTTAATACGTATTGCATTTATTTTTGCTGATTTGTGGTCGCGCCAGAAGGCGTTTTCCTCCTCACCCAGCACATCACCGGCGGCATCACTGGCGTCGTGATTTGTCACGGCCGAGCTGAACTGAACCGGCAAATTCAGCGATTTAACGCCCTTAATAATTTGCTCCCGCCAATCCGTATGAATTTCTCCAGAAAGATAAATCTGCCACATGATGTTTGTTCCTTTAGCTTTCTGTTTCTGCCCCGTTAAAAAAAACCTCTCGATAATGACTTAGCTCGGCAATGGAGTCTTTTATATCATCCATGGCCAGATGTGATCCCTGCTTTTTAATTCCCTTTAACACCTCTGGCCGCCAACGCTTAGCTATTTCTTTAACGCTACTCACATCCAAATTTCGGTAATGGAAAAAAGCCTCCAGCGTCGGCATTTGCCGAGCCATAAACCGGCGATCCTGACAAATTGAATTACCACACATCGGCGATGTTTTAGCATCAACAAACTGCTCTAGGAATTTGATCGTCGCCTGTTCGGCTTCAGCCAAAGAGGTTGTAGTGTTGCGGACTCGATCAGTTAATCCCGAGCCACCATGCTGCCGGGTATTCCATTCATCCATCCCTTCGAGCAGGAATTCAGGCTGATGAATGGCAAAAATCGGCCCCTCGCCAAGGATATTAAGATCCTTATCCGTCACTATCGTGGCAATTTCGATAATGACATCATTCTCGGTATCGAGCCCGGTCATTTCAAGGTCAATCCAAATAAGATTTAATGGATTTTTTTTGTTTTCAGTCATGTCATTCATGGGGGTTTTCTTTTGCAATCTGAATAATATTTTCGAGTTTTTCAATGCGCGCTTCACACTTAAATATCTCGCCCTTTACCTCAGAAGCCTGGGGCTCTTCTAACCCTTCAAGCTGTTCTTTCGATGCTTTAATTTGCTCAATTAGACTCCGGCGTTCGTCCTTGAGAATACGAATTTTTTCAGCACGGTCTGCCTTATCAAAAATCAATGATTCTGGTGGCACGTCACCCAATTCGAGAGGATTCCGTTGTTGCGGAGTAGACATAAATTTCTCACCATTGATCAACTGACGCTGATTCATAAATGTTGGAGAGACAATTTCAATCCCCGCACCATGGAGTTTATCCAGCACCTCCGCGCGCAAGCGACTCCGCACGGTCAACAAATGTTTAACCTCCGCATAATAACCAGAGATACGATAGGTGATAGAAAAATCGCCCAATAACAAAATCTGAACAAAGGACTCCTGTAAACCCGCTGCTAACGAAGCCTCTTTTAGCAACACCTCCACCTGGTGATGAGAAATGTCATAGCCCAAAGATATTTCACAGGAAATAATGGTCCCAGATGAACGCACTACCGTTACGGGACTGGAGGCTAAAAATAAATTTGGCAGAGTAACTAAATCACGATCTTCAGACTGAATTTCTGTGTGAAACAACCCTCGGTCTGTCACCCGACCAAAGTGCTCGCCCGCACGGATAAAATCTCCGTGCCGAAAGCTTTTCACTGACCGTAACATCAACCCGGCCATTGCATTCGAAACAAAGGTTGTGGAGGACAAAGCAATCACACCGGTAAGTACGAGCCCCAACAAGCCTAGTAATTCCCCTTGTGTAGATTCGCTCACAGGTAATGACAGAACCAATGCAATCAGAGCTATAGCACTCAAAATTAACATGATGACCTGGCCAGGCAAGCGCGACTCCGTGGTCAGGCTAGCTCGATATATAAGCAACCAATTGGCAAACCACAACACCAAGACAATAATAGTGATGGTCACCAGCATTGGCACAAACTGGGCCAATAACGGGTAAATTCCGTCCAGATTAAACATATGCCGCTCCTGTCCCTCGTTCTGTATATGCTATATCCTTGCCGCTCAGTAAGCCAGTCCAGTGGTGACCTGGCGGGCAAGAGAAAGAGAGAAACTTATCGACCCGATCTAATTAAAAACGAAGGAGAAGTGTTGACCAAGCGCCATTTGACCAAGCAGCAACGCCGACGTATACAGCAAAATCAGGCAAAAGCCAGAGCTGAGGTCAACGTGCAACGAGAAGCAGACGACTACTTATCCTCTACTAATCCCGGCCTAGAACAAAATGGCAAAGTCATTGCCAGTTACGGCACTCAAGTCGATGTAGAGCCAGAGACTCTTTCAGAAAACACTGTCCACCTAGAAAATACTGTTCGTCGTTGTCACTTAAGAGCTAATTTGCCAACCATTGTCACAGGCGACAAGGTCACCTGGCTAGATGGCGATACCCACGGCGTTGTCATCGCTCAACACCCCAGATCCTCCGAACTATGTCGCCCAGATAATCGAAGTAACCTTCGTCCGGTAGCAGCGAATATCGATCGAATAATCATTGTCGTTGCACCCTACCCAGAACCCCATGCGAACCTTATTGATCGGTACCTGGTTGCAGCGGAGCATCAAGGGATACAGCCAATGATTATTATGAATAAGGCTGATCTAATCGATGACAATAATTACGATGCATTAACTGGTCTCGTCGATCGCTATATTGCTCTGGGCTACGACTGCATCCTAGCTTCCGCAGAAACTGGCGAAGGCATTGAAAAACTGGAAGATTATCTGGATACACTAACCAGCGTATTTGTTGGTCAATCAGGTGTGGGTAAATCTTCTTTACTCAATCGGCTATCGCCAGAAATTAATACTGCTGTGGGCCCGCTCTCTGCCACAAAAGCAAAAGGTACTCATACGACAACCAATTCGCAGCTTTTTCATCTCCCAAATGGAGGAGATGTTATCGACTCACCAGGCATACGTGAATTTGGTTTATGGCACCTTGACCCCACCTCAATTGCTGAGGGGTTTATTGAAATTCGTCCACTTCTAGGCCGCTGTAAATTTCGAGACTGTCAGCATCGAAAGGAACCGGAATGTGCCATAAAAGCTGCCGTTGATAATGGCGAAATTCAGCCGGAAAGAATTGATAGCTACTGGCATATCGTCAATAGCCTGGAACAGGAGTAGTCAGCAGCGACGGCTCCCTAGCTATTAGAGAACTCAGGGTTTATAGGTGGAATCAAGGTTTATGGGTGGTACAATCTGGTTCATTAAAAGCCGACTTATGTAATGAGAAACACCATGTCAGAAATACCTAAATTACTAGAACCTGAATCCCTAGCTAACTTACTTGACCAGCCCAATATACTGGTTGTGGATCTGAGTAACGATTCTCTCTATAGCCGCATGCACATCCCTGGCGCCGTCCACATATCGCCCCAGGAGTTAATGTCTGGGGCTATTCCTGGCCCCAACAAACTGCCACCACAAGAAAAATTGGCCGCTATGGCGAGCAGTATCGGGTTAACTGACGACAAACATGTGATTGTCTATGATGACGAAGGGGGTGGCTGGGCCGGACGTTTTATCTGGACACTAGACATTATCGGCCACAAAAAATGGTCGTATCTGAACGGTGGCCTTATTGCCTGGCACAATGAAGGACACCCAACTACTGACGAAACACCCACAACTAAAGCGATAGAACGTGATGTCAACATTGACCGTTCACCCATCATTGACGTTGAAGAAATTATGGCTAGCCTGGGCAATGATGAATTACAAATTTGGGACGCTAGAAGTGAAGCTGAATACAGGGGTGAAAAAGTACTTGCTGAAAAAGGTGGCCATATTCCTGGTGCCATCCACTGTGAGTGGACCAGTATGATGGACTTTAAGCGCAATCAGCGAATTTATGAAGATGCCCTAGAGCGTCTTGCCGCACTAGGCATTACCCCGGACAAACCCACTATTACTCACTGCCAATCGCACCACCGTTCTGGCTTCACCTATCTACTGGGAAGGATTTTAGGGTTTGATAGCATTCGAGCTTATGATGGCTCTTGGGCCGAATGGGGCAACCTAAAAGACACCCCAGTAGAGCGGCCATAGATGAACCATTTAAAGTCGGAATGGTTTGTTGCCCTTCAGCGTATCGTGCCGCAACATGGTTTGTCTCGCTTGGGCTCGTTACTTGCTGAGGCTAAGACACCTTGGCTAAAAAATGCACTGATTAAACAATTTATACGCACTTACAACGTAAATTTAGACGAAGCAGTTTCTAGTTCACTAGATGACTACCAGCATTTTAATGATTTCTTTACCCGGGCCCTGCGAGAAGATGCCCGGCCAATGGATAACAACGAAAACTCCATTGTCTGCCCTGCTGATGGCGCTATCAGTCAGCTAGGGAAAATCAAAGAAGGAAATATCTTACAAGCCAAGGGCAAAGCCTTCTCTACAGCATCACTACTTGGCTCCGATGACCCGGATAGTCAGCGATTCCTCCATGGGGATTTCATTACTATTTATCTTTCACCGAAAGATTACCATCGGGTACACATGCCGATAGATGGAGAGCTGCTTTACAGTCGCTATGTCCCAGGAAAACTATTTTCGGTCAATAATACCACCACCGAATACGTCGATGGCCTGTTTGCAAAAAATGAACGTCTCGTCTGCATGTTTGATACACCCGTCGGTCGCTGTGCCGTGATTTTAGTTGGTGCGATGATGGTCGCGGGTATCGAATCAGTATGGCAAGGGCACTACCAGCCCAATACTGTGATGACAGACCAGTTTAGTTCTGGAGAAGTTGTACTCAAGAAGGGTGAAGAAATGGGGCGATTCAAATTTGGCTCTACAGCAATCTTGATGTTTGAGCAGGGAAAAACGTTATGGTCTGAAGAATATAAGCCTGGCTCGACGACTCGATTAGGTAAGTTACTGGCTAGGACAGCCTAGCCTGTTGAGCGTAAGTAGCTTTTTATTCTACCTATAAAATTAGCCTCTTTATTTATACTTTCCTTTACCCCGTCGACCAAAATGCTGCCCAAGACCTTGCGAGTATTTTTCATAAAAATCGTCGAAATAAACGATAAATCTACATCATAACCTGAAGGGTCAAGATCTCTCGCTATAGCCAACGTTTCAACCGATTCGGCCTTTTTTTGACCTGCTTTCATCAATGCTTTACGAGATGCAGTTTCATCCTTCAGATCCAGCAGAATATAGCCGTCTGAAGCCTTGTCCAAATTAAGAACGGCCACTTTAGGAGATAAACGTGAGCTTGGATATTGTTCAACAATAACTCCAATATCTCCTGTAGTAAGCTCCACCAAGGTACCCGTAGGATAAAGACCAATTGACTGAATAAATTTAATCACAAGGTCTTCAGGGTATTGTTTATCTCGCATTTTATAAAGAATATTCACTGCGCGTGATGGCGCGACAGGGTCAGCAGACTCTCGAGGATTAGAGCAGGCATCGTAAACCGTAGCAATACCAGCAATTCGTGCTAACAACGGTATTTTTCCGCCGTCTAAGCCTTCAGGAAAACCCGTACCATCATGATGCTCACAGTGATACTTAACCACTGAAATCACTGATGTATCGACGCGCTTGAAACGCTTCAGCATATCCACACCATAGGAAACAAACTTTTGGTATTCAGCCATTTCTTCATCATTGCGATCTTTTTTACGCAACAAACTATTGGCTAATTTAACCTTGCCTATATCCTTCAATAAAGTGCCCATGCAAAGTACTGACATATCTTCTTTATTCATGCCAATATGACGAGCAAATTGAACAGCCCAAAGCGCTGATCGCATACTGTGGTCATGGGTATATTGATCCTTCAGTCGCAACCGCAATAACCAGGTGAACGCATCAGGGCACCTCACAACGCTATTGACCATATCGGCCACGGAATCTTTTAAACTTCGGTAATCGAAATCTTTACCCTTAGAAATCTGTTTGGCTGCTAACGTGTATTGCCCACGCAAATGAAGCAAAGCTTTAGCCGCATGCGCAACCTCTTTCCTCAGAGGTACAACCTGTTGATACACGTTAGATTTAACATCTATAGGCGACACACTGTTACGCCATGGTTTTACTTGTTGTTCCTGTTCAATAGGAATTTTATTTTTAAGGACCGATTGAGGTTTTGGAGATAACGTGCCAGTTATGGCACCGCGCCCTTTGCTGACATCAATAAACACATAATTACACTGGGAGCATAGCGCGTTAACTTCTTCCTGACCGCGAACAAGAAATCCCTGAATGGGAAAAGATGTTTGGCTCCACGGACGATCAAGGCAGGAGACAAACATCCCTACCTGTATATCATTCGTAAAAACCTTGGCCTGCTTGATACTCATACCAGTATGACACCCATTTTTGAATTAACTATTCTGGCAGAATACGTTCTATTTTTTCTTTTGCCAGAAAACCGCAACGACTATACGGACTGTAAACAATAGCAAAACTACTGTAACAGTGGGTCAAAAAAGTGCTAACTGCTTCAGTTATTTAGATTTTTGATGACTTTTCACTGAAAATTCGTGAACTGCATCAACAAATATACCCGCATTCTCCGGGTTGATGTCAGGTGTTATACCGTGACCCAGATTAAATACATGGCCATCACCAAGGCCGAATTGCGACAAAATAGTCTCAACCTCCTGGCGAATTCTTTGTGGTGTAGCACGAAGAATTGCAGGGTCCATGTTGCCTTGTAGAGCAACACGATCACCAATCCTCTGACGCGCGTTTCCGATATGAGTAGTCCAATCAAGTCCTACCGCATGACAACCCGAATCAGCTATATCTTCCAACCATTGTCCACCACCTTTAGTAAACAAAATGACGGGGACTGGCCGTCCTTCATGATTCCGAATCAAACCATCAACAATTTTGGCCATATACTGCAATGAAAATTCCCGATAGGCCTCATGAGACAATGCTCCGCCCCACGTATCAAAGATTTGAACAGCCTGAGCTCCAGCTTCGATCTGGGCATTGAGGTACACAATCACAGATTTTGCCAATGTATCAAGCAACTGGTGCATCAACTCTGGCTGGTTATACGCCATGGTTTTACATCGCGCAAAGTCGCGACTGGAACCGCCCTCCACCATGTAAGTAGCCAATGTCCACGGGCTACCGGAAAAACCAATCAAAGGTACTCGGCCATTAAGCTCTCGTCGAATAGTGGACACAGCATTGATCACATAAGGAAGGTCTTGATGAGGATCAATAACAGAAAGCTTATTAATATCCGCCTCGGTACGAACAGGCTTGCGAAAACGCGGGCCTTCTCCCGCTTCAAAATATAGTCCTAATCCCATAGCATCAGGGATTGTCAAAATATCAGAGAACAAGATTGCCGCATCCAGAGGATAACGCTCTAACGGTTGTAAGGTCACTTCACAGGCAAGATCAGGATTGGTGCAAAGGGCCATAAAGTCACCGGCTTTTCCTCTACATTCCCTATACTCGGGAAGATAACGCCCGGCCTGACGCATCATCCACACCGGCGTCATATCTACCGGCTGCCTCATCAATGCTCTCAGGAAGCGATCATTTTTAAGCTCAGTCATTAACTACACACCTTAAAACAGCGCCTTAAATTGCGAGATAATCAAGAATGCCTTCACCCGCCTGACGACCTTCCCATATAGCGGTAACCACCAAATCTGAACCACGGACCATATCACCACCGGCAAAAACTTTTGGATTACTGGTCTGAAATTTAAATTGCTGTTCTTCTGGTGCAACAACGCCTTTCCAATCATTCAATTCAACGCCAAGATCGACCAACCAGGGTGCTGGATCCGGCTGAAAACCAAATGCGATCAGCACGATATCTGCTGCTAATATTTCTTCACTACCCACGACAGGTATTGGCCGGCTACGACCATTTTCATCGGGCTCGCCCAATTCAGTGGTCACCACCTTAATGCCTTCAACCTTACCATTACCTACAATTTCAATGGGTTGACGGTTAAATAGAAACTGAACCCCCTCTTCCTTGGCATTCTGAACTTCTCGACGAGAACCAGGCATGTTCGCATCATCACGTCGATACGCACAGGTGACACTTCCGGCTCCTTGCCGGATAGACGTTCGGTTACAATCCATTGCAGTATCACCACCGCCAAGCACAATTACACGCTGGCCAGCAACACTAATGAAGTCACCCGGTTCTTTTTCCCACCCCATATTCCGATTAACATTGGCAATTAAGAATGGCAGTGCATCGTACACACCGGGTAAGTCTTCACCGGGGAAGCCGCCTTTCATGTATTTATAGGTACCCATACCAAGGAACACTGCATCAAATTCTTCCGTCAGCTCACCCATGTCTACATCAACACCAACATCCGTGTTTAATCTGAACTCTACGCCCATTTCTTCAAACACGGAACGACGACGCTGCATCACAGACTTTTCTAACTTGAACTCAGGAATACCAAAGGTCAGTAGACCTCCAATTTCAGGATAACGGTCAAACACGACAGGTTTAACGCCATTTCGTACCAGTACATCGGCACAACCCAATCCGGCGGGGCCAGCACCAATAATCGCAACACGCTTGTCTGTCCAAGATACGTTGGACATATCTGGACGCCAACCCATAGCAAAGGCTGTGTCCGTAATATATTTTTCTGCATTACCAATGGTCACTGCACCAAAATCATCATTCAGTGTGCAAGCGCCCTCACACAAACGGTCCTGTGGGCATACTCGGCCGCAGACCTCAGGCAACGTATTGGTGAGATGACTGAGTTCTGCCGCTTCCATAATATTTCCCTCAGACAGCAACTTCAGCCAATTGGGAATGTAGTTATGGACTGGGCATTTCCACTCACAATAGGGGTTGCCACACTCAATGCATCGGTGAGCCTGCTCACCCGCCTGCTTTTGTCCGGTAGGCTCATATATTTCAACGAATTCCTGAGTACGACTCTGCATACCTTTTTTATTAGGTTCCAGGCGCTCTACCTGAATAAATTGGAAATCGTTATTTAACCTATCGCTCATAAATATAAACTCTTAAGGTGGCAGAAGCCTGTCTATTACGGTCACTTAGCCTATGATTATTGTGGCTCAGAGCGAGTGTGTGCCAGTAATATTTGTAAACTAGCTGCCTTAGGTTTCACCAGCCAAAATTTGCTGAGGAAGTATTCAAAATTATCCAAAATTTCTTGGCCCCAGGAACTACCTGTCTCAGCCACAAATTCAGTAATCATACTATCTAGGTGGTAACGATAAGCCTCTGTGGCTTCACTGGTAATTCTCTGAATCTCCACCAACTCCATGTTGTAATTATCAACAAAGCTGCGATTTTCATCGAGAACATAAGCAAAACCGCCTGTCATGCCCGCACCAAAGTTAGAACCGGTTGCTCCTAACACAACAACCACACCACCTGTCATATATTCACAGCAGTGGTGTCCAGCACCTTCTACCACAGCCTGCGCACCTGAATTACGAACAGCAAAGCGCTCTCCGGCACAACCTGCAGCATACAATTTACCTGAAGTCGCACCATATAAGCAGGTATTACCTATGATGGGAGCATCTTTTGAAGCAAACTTACTGCCCTCCGACGGGGCGATGACAATTTTACCGCCTGCCATACCTTTTCCCACGTAGTCGTTAGCATCACCACGAAGGTATATATCAAGTCCTCCAGCATTCCATACACCAAGAGATTGCCCAGCAACGCCCTTAAGTATCAATTTGATCGGCGCATCTGACATTCCCTGGTTGCCATGACGTTTGGCTATTTCACCAGATAAACGAGCACCGATAGAGCGATCACAATTACTAATGTTATAACTAAATTCACCACCCTGTTTTGCTTCAATAGCAGACAAGGTGTCTTCCACCATTTGTTCCGCTAACCGCCCTTTATCAAAGGGGGCATTCTTTTCCACTTGGCATGTCTGTGGTTTACTCTGCAAAAATTCATCCGTATAGATAATCGGCGAGAGATCCAGCTTCTTCTGTTTTTCAGTATCCCCAGAGATAACTTCTAACAAGTCAACCCGCCCCACCAACTCACCCAAAGTCTGAACACCTAATCGAGCCATCCACTCACGAGTTTCTTCTGCCATAAAGAGGAAGAAGTTCCTCGCCATCTCAACAGTCCCCTTGTAGTAGCCATCACGGAGTTGTTTGTCTTGTGTCGCAACACCTGTTGCACAATTATTAAGATGGCAGATTCTGAGGTATTTACAACCGAGAGCAACCATTGGAGCAGTACCAAAGCCAAAGCTTTCAGCACCCAAAATAGCCGCCTTCACTACATCCAGACCGGTTTTTAAACCACCGTCTGTTTGAACTCTAACTTTGTCTCGCAAGTCGTTGGCTCGCAACATCTGATGAGTTTCAGCAAGACCCAGTTCCCATGGAGAACCCGCATAACGAATGGACGTTAATGGACTCGCCGCTGTACCACCATCGTAGCCAGAAATTGTAATTAAATCGGCATAGGCTTTAGCTACACCTGCAGCGATGGTGCCTACTCCCGGCCTAGAAACCAATTTTACAGAAATCAGCGCACGGGGATTGACCTGCTTCAAATCAAAAATCAGCTGAGCCAAGTCTTCAATGGAGTAAATATCATGATGAGGCGGCGGAGAAATCAAGGTCACACCCGGTACTGAGTAACGTAATCGAGCAATCAGATCATTAACCTTGCCACCCGGCAGCTGACCACCTTCACCGGGCTTTGCACCCTGGGCCACTTTTATTTGGATAACTTCAGCGCTGGACAAGTAGTGTGGAGTTACCCCAAAACGACCGGAAGCCACCTGTTTGATTTTAGACACTTTTATCGTGCCATAGCGAACTGGGTCTTCACCGCCCTCACCTGAATTCGAACGCCCACCCAAGCTGTTCATTGCTTCGGCTAATGCTTCATGTGCCTCTGGAGACAATGCTCCCAAAGACATTCCGGCAGAATCAAAACGCTGTAAAATCTTTTCAATCGGCTCAACTTCGGCAATGGAAATAGGTTTAATGTCTTCTCTAATCTTAAGCAGGTCTCTTAACGTCGCTACCGGACGCTCATTCACCAATGCAGCATAGTCATGCCAAGCGTTATAGTCACCTTTTTGCACTGAACGATGAAGTGCCTGGATAACGTCGGGGTTAAATGCATGGTATTCCTGACCATGAACATATTTCAGGATGCCACCAGGACTCACTGGTTTGCGTTCACTCCAGGTTTCATTTGCCAAAAGCTGTTGATCATTCTGCAAGTCATCAAAACTGGCACCTTGAATACGACTTGGCGTTTCCAGAAAACACAAATCGACAACATCAGACTGCAACCCAATAATTTCATAGAGTTGAGCCCCACGATAGGATCCAACGGTAGAAATACCCATCTTAGACAGGATTTTTAGCAACCCTTTGTTAATGCCTTTGCGATAATTTTTAAAGGCAGAGTCCAAATCGCAAAGAAGTTCTCCGGACTCTATCAAATCGGAAAGAATATGGTAGCTCAAATAAGGGTAGACCACTGAAGCACCGCAACCGATCAATGTTGCTATCTGGTGCGAATCTCGGGCCGATGCCGTACTGGCAATAATATTTGTGTCACAACGAAGTCCAGCAGCAATGAGATGATGATGTACGGCACCCACGGCCATCAGCATTTGTATAGGCAGCTTACCTTCTTCAATATCTGAATCAGACAAAATACAACAGACAACACCAGCACGAACAGCGGCCTCTACTTCCTGGCATAGATCCTGAACGGCTTGCTTTAAGCCAACAACAGACGGATCGTAATTGACACTTATTTTTTTAACTAGGTAACCGTCTAACCCACTATTTTTCAATGCATAATATTTGCGTGGTGACAAAACAGGGCTGGTCAGGTTGATGCGTTTTCCATGTATTTCATCTTCCGAAAAAATACTGTATTCACGGCCCAGCTGAGTCTGCAATGACATCACCAATGTTTCACGCAATGGATCAATGGGCGGATTCGTTACTTGGGCAAACTGTTGACGAAAATAATCATAGAAACTACGATTTTTTCTCGAGAGTACCGCCATGGGAGTATCATCCCCCATGGAACCGACAGCTTCCTGACCACCTTCGGCCATAGGACGTAAAACTTGGTCTCGCTCCTCTTGGGTAGCAAGGAACATCTTCATATATTTTCGAATTTGGCTGCGAGTTAAAGCACCCTCTACCTCAATACTCTCATCGTCCATAGTGGACATAATTTTAACGGAGCCCTTACGTAACCATGCCTGATAAGGGTTGCTGGAAGCCAATTGTTTGTCCACGTCATCGGCATTCAAAATAGTTCCTGTCTGCGTATCAATAGACAGAATATCGCCTGGCCCCAGCCGGCCCTTGGCAACAACATTTTCAGGCTTATAGCTATAGACGCCTACCTCAGAAGCGACGGTGATAATATCATCGTCCGTCAGCACCCAACGAGAAGGCCTCAGCCCATTCCTGTCTAGCGTACAAACAGCATAACGGCCATCCGTAATTACCAGTCCAGCAGGACCATCCCAAGGCTCCATATGCATGGAGATATACTCAAAATAAGCCCGCTCACTGGGTCCAAAGTCCTGATTGTTATTCCAGGCAGGTGGCACGAGCATTCGTACCGCTTTATGTAAGTCCATTCCACCGGCGACGAGAACTTCCAGCATATTATCCAAACTGGATGAGTCGGAACCAGTTCGATTGACCAGTGGTGCCACTTCTTGTAAGTCTGGTAACAACGATGTTTGAAATTTAGGCGTACGAGCGACAGACCAATTACGGTTTCCAGAAATGGTATTGATTTCACCATTATGGGCTAACATTCTAAACGGTTGTGCCAAAGGCCATTGAGGCGATGTATTGGTAGAGAACCGTTGATGAAAAATGCAAATAGCCGTCTCTAATGCAGGGTTTGCCAAATCCAAATAAAACTTTGGCAAATCCACTGGCATCATCAACCCTTTATAGCTGATCACATTTTCTGCCAGGCTCGCGATATAAAACGCACTATCCGCAGCCAACGCTAATTCTATTTTACGTTTGGCAATAAATAAGCGGGCATTGAAGTTTTGACTATCGAGATGACCTGCCGTAATAAACACCTGTTCAAACACAGGCAATGTTTTTAGAGCAATCTCGCCTAAACATGCATCATCAGTAGGCACTTCACGCCAACCAACAACATCCAGACCTTGGTCTGACAGCGCCGCCGACATAGTAATTTTTGCATGCTCTCGCGTAACAATATCTTGACTCAGCATCACCGAACCAAGGGCATACAGCTCAGGCAGCTCAACATTAAATAGCTCTTTGGCTATATTACGCATAAAGGTATCTGGCTTTTGTAGCAATAGGCCACAACCATCACCTGTTTTGCCATCAGCGGCAATCCCACCGCGGTGAGTCATACAAGTTAACGCTTCAATTGCAGTTTTTAATAGCCGATGGCTCGCCTGCCCCTTGGTATGGGCAATTAGGCCAAATCCGCAATTATCTTTGAATTCATCTAACCGATAGAGACCAGTCGGCATAATAGAGCTCTAGGTAAAAAAATACGTTTAAACACAGCCAGTTACAGAAACAACCCCAAAAATGGGAGTGTACTGGCGCAAAAGGAGACACATTTTACACATCCGTGGGCAACGCCACAAATATCTCAAGGTGAAAAAATGTATTTACGAACGAAAACGACCAAAATGCAAGGCTACACTTTAAATACTGATTCGGGGCGCTTCAGCAGGTCTATTAAAAGGCTTTGATCAAAATTAGCTGTCACTACTGCATGGCCAATAGATTTCAGTAACACTAAACGAAGACTGCCATCTAGAACCTTTTTATCAATGGACATAAGCTCAAGAAACGTTTCTGAATTCATTGCTTTGGGTGCGGAAACAGGCAGGTCACAGTGAGCTAGCAGCTCTCTAATTCTACGAACATCGTCCTCAGACACCCAGCCCATCAACTGAGAAAGCTCTGCCGCCATTACCATGCCTGCAGCAACTGCCTCACCATGCAACCAGTCTCTGTATGACTGGAACGTTTCAATAGCATGGCCAAACGTATGCCCTAAATTCAGTATGGCCCGAACCCCGCTCTCCCGCTCATCCTGACTCACGACTTTGGCCTTATTTTCACAAGACCGTCCAATAGCAAAAGCCAGGGCAGCAGAATCTCGCGACAACAACAAATGAATGTTAGCCTCAAGCCAACAAAAAAACTCTGCATCAGCAATCAAACCATACTTAATCACTTCAGCCAGCCCTGCCCGCAACTGCCGATCGTCCAAAGTATTTAAGGTTGTCGTGTCAGCAATAACACATTGCGGCTGATAAAAAGCACCGATCATATTTTTGCCATGGGGGTGGTTAACAGCTGTTTTTCCTCCCACAGAGGAATCCACCTGAGCAAGCAGGGTTGTGGGTATCTGGATAAAATTAATACCCCTCTGATAACAGGCCGCAGCAAACCCCGTCATATCACCAATAACACCACCCCCAAGGGCTATTAGGGTAGTGGTACGGTTATGCTTTTTAGCTAGTAATGCGTCAAAAATCGTATTCAACGTTTCAAGATTTTTGTAGATTTCTCCATCAGGTAAGATGACAGATTCAGCTTGATAGCAAGACAAGCTCTTCATAAGAAACTGCAAATAAAGTGGCGCAATAGTTTCGTTTGTCACCACCAACACTTGCTGGCCATGGATATATGGTGCTAGCAAATCGGATGTCTGCAGCAATCCCTCGCCAATAAAAATAGGGTAGCTTCTCTCACCTAAATCGACTGTAAGCGTTCTGGTTTTTTTCACGATGAATGATTCTAATGATTGGATTGATTGACTGAGAAATGTACCACATCAACCCATAAGCTGACGAATTTCACTCACAATATCTTCAGCGACTAACTGAGGTTTTTTTCTTTCGGTAACAACAACCAAATCAGCCACTTCTTGATATAAAGGGTCGCGATCTGATATCAGTTTCTCTATCACTTCCCGGGGGTTATCAACCTGCAATAGAGGCCGATTACGATCATGTGCCGTGCGCTCTACTAACTGCCCAACAGATGCACTAAGGTAGACCACATACCCCCTCTGTTTGAGCACATCACGATTGCTTTTAGCAAGAACGGCACCACCTCCTGTAGCGAGAAGGATGCCTCGCCGAGACGTCACCTCATCCAGCATGCGAGACTCACGCTTACGAAACCCATCTTCCCCTTCTACGTCAAAAATCCAAGGAATATCAGCTCCACAACGATTTTCAATTTCTGTATCGAGGTCCACAAATTCGAGATCTAGGCTTTCAGCCAGGAAGCGGCCGATGGTTGTCTTGCCAGCCCCCATGGGGCCGACAAGAAAAACGTTATTATTTTTGAGCATTAATCCAGAAGGGCTTCACTGATAATTTTAGGTGTAATGAAAATCAAAATTTCACGCTTTTGAACATCATCAATATCATGTCTAAACAGGCGGCCAAGGTAAGGAATATCACCAAGTAAAGGAATTTTTTCTACCTGG
Source organism: uncultured Porticoccus sp. (assembly GCA_963974675.1). Classification (GTDB taxonomy): domain Bacteria; phylum Pseudomonadota; class Gammaproteobacteria; order Pseudomonadales; family Porticoccaceae; genus Porticoccus. Next base: position 35,408 of record CAXBDQ010000002.1, read on the forward strand.
TTAACTGTTTGCGTCTGGAACAATCCCCCCAACACCAAAGTTTGACCATCACCAACAACTGCCTGTGTTTCAACCGAAGTAACATCAATGGTAGGTTCACCGCCCGCCGAAAGAATTTCACCGACAGAATCCTGTGACACCACCAAATCCATAACAATTCGGCCATCAGGCGTAATCTGAGGCGTTACCTCAAGCTTAAGAACCGCTTCTTTAAATTCAATTGAAGTAGCACCGCTGGAAGTAGACTCCTCAAAAGGAATTTCGGTACCCGTTTTAATAATCGCTTTTTGCTTGTCGCCTGTTAACACCTTAGGTTGGGAGACTATTTCACCAGAACCCTCGTTCTCTAATGCACTTAATTCCAGATCCAAGAAAGTATTGCCGGTAAGTAATTCAAGGGCAAAGCTGCCGTTGGGATTTTGAACACCAAGGTCAACGCCTAATGCATTACTATTTACCAAAATCTCACCGGTACCATTATTGAAAATATCAATGGGGTTATTGGGGTCGACAAAGCCTTCAAGTGATCCACTAAAACCAAACCCATCATCACCCGGCGTACGTGCTCCCTGCAAGCCTAGACGCGTTCCAATTTCTTTCCTGAAGTCTGTGTTAGCAATGACTATTCGTGCTTCAATTAACACTTGACGAATAGGTATATCGATCTTTTCAATTAAACGCATAAACTCCAAAATTTTGTCTTCTGTATCCGTCAATATGACGGTATTGGTTCGCTCATCAACGATTGCCGATCCTCGTTCTGACAAAATGGTAGCTGTAGCAGTTCTGTCATCATCTCTACCACCGGCGCCGGCCCCACCCTTTTTTACGTCAAATAGCTCAAACAACTCTTTCGCATCAGCATATTTAATGCGAATAAACTCTGTTCGCAATGGAGCAAGCTCCTGAAGCTGTTTATTAGCTTCTACTTGCAGCCGCTCACGCTCAGCAATTTCTGCTGCCGGAGCGATCATCAAAACATTGCCTTCCTGACGTTTATCTAAGCCCTTGGCTTTTAAGACAATGGCAAGGGCCTGATCCCAAGGAACATTTTCTAGGCGCAATGTAATACTGCCCGACACGGTATCACTGGCTACCAAGTTGAGCTCCGTAAAGTCCGCGATTAACTGCAGCACTGACCTCACTTCAATATCCTGAAAGTTCAATGAGAGCTTTTCACCCACATAAGAAAATTTTGCCTTTTTCGCCTCTAACTCATCTGACGTTAAATTCTTAACACTGATCACATAATGGTTATCCATCTGATAAGCCATGTAATCATATTCACCCACGGTATCGACCGTCACAACTGTTGTTGAGCCATCAGAGCTCACATCAACTTCTTTTACGGGTGTCGCAAAATCCATCACATCTAGTCGACGATCCAAAGACGCCGGCAATTTCGTACGGAAAAAGCTTAGCTTAATACCCTTACCTACTTGGGAGACATCAACACTAACTGATGGATCAGAGAGTTCGATAGAAACCAGCCCCTCACCTTCCTCACCACGATCGAAATCAATATTTTTAATACTATATTCAGATTTACTCGTACGATCTTCTGCGGTTGTTGTCGCTTCAACATAAGTAGACCGCTTTTGAACTGCCGCCGTACCATCTTCCCCCCCGACAAGAACTTTAAGAACATGACCCTCTGTTACCGTTTCATAGGGTGCCATTGAAAGCATATTGATAATCAGACGGGTGCGATCCGATGTTCCCAATACCACGGCACTACGAGCATTTTCAAACGACAAAGCATGCTTTTTCTGTGCTAACGCACTTTCTACTCCGGGTAAATCCAAAACAATTCGAGCTGGGTTTTCAATAGTATATCCCTCCGGATTTGGAGGTGTATCGGAGAAGGACAATTGCACCTCAAATCTACCACCGGGCAATGTCGCAAAACTAATATCCTCAAGTAGAACCTGTGCTAACGCATTCGAAGAAGCACAGAGAAAGGTAAAACACCCCACCAGAACTAGCACACTCTTCTTCAGATACCCTTTCATTGAAGTTTCCCCAAACATTTTTTAGTCCTTTTCTTTCAAAGCTAAAGTTCGTGGGCGTTCTACCCATTCACCCTGGCCATCAGGAACAACCTCGATCACATCAATCTTAGAATTTGTGACAGAAATGATGCGCCCGTGGTTTTTACCCATATAATTCCCAGTAGTGACGCGATGTATACCACCACTACCATCATTAACTAACGACCATATCTGTTCATTTTTCGATAATGCACCGACCATAGAAAGCGCTGCAAAATTATAACTCTCAAGATATTCCTTTTTACGGTTTTTATCCGGAGCTTGAACTTTATTATCCCCAGAAATCGAATTACTCGAGGCCAAAGCGATAGGCGGCTCAAACGGGCTGCGCATCGCCATTGCCCCATAGCTAAATGCCTTATAAGAGCGAAAAGTGGGTAGAAGCTCCACCTCACCTGCCGGCTTCGCTCTAACCTTGGTCATAAAGCTTTGTAAATCCCCATATTGGCTTTCACCACTGCAACCAGAGGTTAAAACCACACAAGCTAATGTAATTAAACTGATTATTTTAGCCATGTCAGTCATCCTGCGCCTTATAGCGGTATGTTCTCGCCTCAATTTCTAGCGCTTGCATACTACTTTTATCATCTGAAGTGAGACTGTAATCATGCAGCGTCACTATTCGTGGCAAACCAGCTATGCCACTCACAAAAGCGCCCACATCATGATACGCACCTTCTGCCACAATTTTTATGGGCAATTCTACATAAAACTCTGTTGCCCTCTCAGGCTGTAGAGTAATACTGGTGATATTAAGGCTCGCGCCATTACCCAGCTCGGTAATATCTTCCAGCAACCCAGGCACTTCCGTATCACTGGGTAGTTGAGCGAGAAGTGCACCAAACAACTTCTCCACATCCACCATTTGCTGACGGTAAACCTGAAGATTGGCCGCTTGGAATGCTTTCTTCTCAAACGTCACCTTTAACTTTTCTTCTTGATCTTGAGCGGCATTCAACTCAGCGCCCAAATCTTTAATATAAAAGTAATAGGCTCCAGTAAGCACCAAGCAAAATGCAACAATAAGCAAGAATGCTCTAACCGGCAAAGGCCAAACACCAATACTTTCAACGTCAAGCTCAGCCAGGTCCAGATTCTTTAATTGCTGAAAGGAATCATTTAACGCCATTACGCTTCTCCCTCAGCCACTCTATCTACACTCAACTCGGAACCATTCTCTGCGTCCGGCTGAACAATCTTCACATTCATCTCAAACTGACTACCGTTTTCACCCAGCGCATCGTTGGCTTCGACCGTGGTCAAATTAGGTTCAGTAAACTTATAGGAAGCATCCAAACGCCTCATTAACACAGAGACCCGGCTGTTCGATTCAGCAAAACCAACCAAGGAAATTTTATCTCCGTTACGAATCATCTTGGTGAAATACACACCCCCAGGCACACACCGAACAAACTCATCATAAATTTTGACAATTTCTGGTCTATTACCCTGCACCTTCTGAATAACCTGAATACGATCAAGCAGATTTTGGCGACGCCTAGTCAACTCCTCGATCTCCGAAACCTCTTTATCCAGCTTGGTGATTTCACCTTTTAACAATTGGTTTCGACCAGATTGGTTATCTATTTGAGTGTTTACGACCCGCCCCCAACCAAACGCTACCAACGCAGCTACAATTAAAACTATACCCACAAGACTAAAAAATTCTTTCTTCTTTTCAGCACGATGTACTTCGCGCCAGGGGAGTAAATTAATCTTGGCCATTACTCCAACCCCCTCAATGCCAATCCTGCTGCTATCAGTAGAGCCGGGGCATCACTACTTAATGCAACAGCATTCACTTTATTAGAGACTTCCATATCGGCAAATGGATTTGCAACCAGCGTCGACAGGCCCAACTTTTCTTCCACCTCTTCTCGCAATCCATCCATAGCCGCAACACCTCCCGCCATGATCAGTTGATCAATATAATTGTATTGACTGGAGGAAAAGAAGAATTGCAATGATCTAGATATCTGCTGAACCAAGGCATCCTTAAATGGCTCCAAGACTTCAGTCACATAATCTTCTGGCAAGCCACCTTGCTTCTTGGCTGAGCCCGCCTCATCAACTGACAAGCCATAGCGACGCTGAATTTCTTCTGTCACTTGTTTTCCGCCAAACAATTGCTCACGGGTATAAACTGTTTTGCCATTAACCAGAACACTCAGTGTCAACATGGTTGCGCCCACGTCAGCTATTGCAACGACCTGGTCCTCCAACCCTTCCATCTGGCTTGCAAGCAACTCAAATGCCCGCTCGACAGCAAACACTTCAACATCAACTACTTTTGGATTCAATCCAGCCAACTCAAGAGCTTCACTTCTAGAATCAACATTTTCTCTACGACAAGCAGCCAAGAGAACATCAACCTGCTCAGGGTTGTTCTCTGAAGGCCCAATAATCTCAAAGTCTAGCGCCACTTCATCAAGTGGATAAGGAATATACTGATCTGCTTCTAGTGCAATCTGAGTTTCCATGGCTTGATCACTAAGTTCAGCAGGCATCTCAATCACTTTGGTGATCACCGATGAACCCGCCACTGCAACCGCCGCATCCTTCGCCTTTGCCTTCGCCTGACTAACGACCTTGCGAATGGTGTCAGCCAGCGCATCGACATCATTGATATTCTTTTCAACAACCGTATTAGGAGGAAGGGGTCTCACCAAATAACTTTCCACCTTATAACGGCTGCCACTTCGACTGATCTCAAGCAACTTAACCGCAGAAGAACTGATATCCAGCCCTAACAGACTTTTAGGCTGCTGATCTAGAAAGCTAAAAATTCCCATTTTTGTTTTCTTTTCCCAGAGTTACGCAAAGTATCTAATATGCAGCCTTAACTATTTTTTACAAGTTTGCAAGTAGTGTATTGCCACTTTTTTTAGCCCTATAATACGAGGCTGTCACAAAACTGGCCCAATCATGAATAAAACCCACCTAAAAATTCTTCGCTGTGCACTATGGCTTACTTTTGCAGCTCTAGGTGGCCTATTAATCATAGGCGGCAGTTTATACCTATACCTTAGCCCTAAATTACCCTCTGTTGAAAGTCTTCGCCAGATTAAACTGCAGACTCCTTTGAGAATCTATTCACAAGATTCACAACTTATTGGCGAATTTGGCGAAAAACGTCGTACCCCCATCAATTTTTCTGACATTCCCCCACTCTATGTCAAAGCATTACTTTCCGCAGAAGACGACCACTTTTACAGCCACAGCGGTGTCGATATTGCAGGATTACTGCGCGCAGCATCCCAATTAATTACTTCGGGAGAAATAAAAACAGGTGGTAGCACCATCACCATGCAAGTGGCCCGCAATTTCTTTCTAAGCAACACACAAACGTTTACTCGAAAATTTAACGAGATTTTGTTGGCGCTTCGCATCGAAGACGAGCTCTCTAAAGATGAAATACTGACCCTCTACGCCAACAAAATTTATCAAGGTAATAGAGCATACGGCATCGATGCCGCCGCCCACGTTTACTACGGAAAAACCATCAAAGATCTTAACTTGGCCCAACTGGCCATGATTGCAGGCTTACCAAAAGCACCGTCTGCATACAACCCTATTGCCAACCCAGACCGCGCCTTGCTACGCCGGAACTGGATCCTCAAGCGCATGTTCGATTTAGGCCATATAAATAAAGAAACCTACGATCTAGCAAAAATTGAACCTGTCACCGCCAACTATCACGGCTACAACGTAGAACTGGATGCACCCTATGTCTCTGAAATTGCACGCAAAGAAATCCTTGAAATGGTTGGACCACAGGCCTATACCGATGGTTACCGGGTGTACACTACCGTCAACAGCCGCCTACAACGAAGTGCACAGCAAGCTGTTCAGAAAGGACTGCTCGCCTACGACCAACGTCATGGATACCGAGGCCCGGAGTCACACATCACAGAGCAGACCCAATGGGCCACCACCCTCAGTAAAACACCGGCCTATGGGGATTTAATTCCGGCGATTGTGACACAAACCCGGGACCAATCTATTAACGTGCTCATTGGGCCAAATGAAGAAGTTGAAATTTCCTGGGAACAGGGATTGAAGGGACTACGTCAATACAATAGCCCCAACAGCCGATCTGCACCGATCAAAACGAGCGACGAAATCTTTTCATCTGGAGATTTAATTCGGATTCAACAAAAAAACAACCGCTGGCAATTGAGCCAGTTACCTAAAGCCCAAGCGGCTGTGGTGGCATTGAACCCTCAAAATGGGGGAATACTGGCGCTAGTAGGCGGGTTCGATTTCCGCCAAAGCCACTTTAACCGAATCACTCAGGCAAAGCGCCAGCCAGGATCCAATTTCAAACCCTTCATTTACACCACAGCACTAGAGCATGGCTTCACTGCAGCCAGCATGATTAACGACGCGCCTGTCGTTTTCGACGACAAGCTGCTTGAAAACACCTGGCGCCCCGAAAATGATAGTGGCAAATTCTATGGGCCAACACGTTTACGCAAGGCTCTTTATTTATCCAGAAACCTCGTCTCAATTCGCATTTTACGAAGCATCGGTACCAAAACTGCCATTCAAGGACTTGAACGATTCGGTTTTGACACTTCGGAATTTCCACGAGACCTATCATTAGCGCTAGGAAGTCACGCGGTCACCCCTCTACAGGTGGCCACAGGGTATGCCATTCTTGCCAACGGCGGCTACCGGGTTGCACCCTACCTCATTGAACGAATTGAAGACGCTAAAGGTGATGTGGTTTACCAAGCTGCACCTTTAACGGTTTGCGAGCATTGTGATCCAGAAGCTAACGTAGTCGCCAAAAATGAAATAGGGACTATAAATTTAGAACATAATTTAACCGCTTCCTCAAAACAAGAGGGCTCAGCAGGATCACAAGCCACAACAGAAAATAAAAGCAATAAGACATTATTACCCTCCGACAACTTCCCTGTAGCACCCCAAGTCATTTCTCCCCAGGTGGCATATATTATTGACTCAATTTTGAAAGATGTTATTCGCAAAGGAACAGGAAAAGGAGCACGAGTACTAAAGCGATCTGACCTTGCGGGAAAAACAGGAACGACGAACGGCCCCAAAGATGCCTGGTTTTCTGGTTACAGCTCCCATATTGCAGCCACAGCCTGGTTGGGTTTTGATGGCAACTTACTACTTGGGCGCCGCGAATATGGCGGATCAGCAGCATTGCCTATTTGGATAGATTTTATGAAAGATGCGCTGGCTGGCAGTGCCGAAATCACACGGGCGCAACCAGAGGGTATTGTCATGATTCGAATAGACCCAAACACAGGCCTTAGGGTTGGACCAGAACATGCAAATGCAATGTTTGAAATTTTCCGTAAGGACCACGTTCCGCCAATGGCCGATAAATCACCAAACATGAATAATGAGGACAGCCCACAGAACACACCTCGTCCAGAAGACTTATTCTAAACGGAGATTCACATGCAGCAGGCTAAAGATGCTTTACATACAGCTTACAGCTTGTATCTCCATTTCAACATCACCCGTTTTGTGAGCATACTTCGATCACATGAAAACAAGAACAATTTGTATTTATGAAATGTGACCTAAATCATGAACATTAATTGGAACAACATAGATACCGTTCTACTTGATATGGACGGCACTCTGCTTGATCTACATTTTGACAATTTTTTCTGGCTTACCCACTTACCCCGGCGTTATGCAGAGCATCACAACATCTGCCCAGACCAAGCGGCACGCGAGTTACATAAACGCTTTAATGAAAAACGTGGAACCCTAGACTGGTACTGCCTTGAATACTGGTCCAAGGAACTGTCATTAAATATTCGTCAGTTAAAGGAAGAAATTGATCACCTGATTCAGGAGCGACCTTTTACTCAAGAGTTCCTGAGACAATTGGGCGCTCATGGTAAACAACGCGTACTAATTACCAATGCACACCCACACAGTTTGGAGCTAAAGCTCGCGACCACAGGCATAAATTCATTACTTGATCATATCTATACATCACACCAATTTAACCAGCCCAAAGAATCTCAAAAATTTTGGCATGCACTGGCCGACCAGCAGCACTTTGATCCCAAAAGAACCCTGTTCATTGATGATTCTATTGATGTACTCCATTCCGCTAAGCAATATGGCATTAGTCACCTGATCGGCATCAATCAGCCCGATAGCCAGCAAGCCCCCAGAGAAATAGAAGGCTTTAGCACAATCACTCATTTTGATGAGATTTTTCCAAATGCCTAAACAGAGCGAAGCGTTACAAAAAGTTCGTTTAGACAAATGGTTGTGGGCCGCACGTTTCTTTAAAACACGCACCTTAGCAAAGGCTGCCATTGAAGGCGGAAAAATCCACATAAATGGCCAAAAGGCAAAACCGAGCAAAGAGCTTGCCTTGGGAGCAACACTCCGTATTCGACAGGGATTAGACGAAAAAACGGTGGTCGTTAATTCTCTCTCCGACCAGAGACGCGGTGCCAGCGAAGCATCAATACTGTATAACGAAACCCAAGAAAGTATCGACCTGCGCGACAAAAATGCTGCAGAGCGTAAGGCATCAAACCACGGCATTACATTTCAGGATCAACGCCCCAACAAAAAGCAAAGGCGTCAAATCCACCGGTTCAAGGAGGACAACCAATCATGAGGCACGGGATCGCCATCAGCATCAAACAAGCAACACTAGGACTAACAATGCTTGGACTTCTAATTAGTTCATCACCTTCATTTTCCGGCATCTATCGTTGGACTGACGCCCAAGGGAAAGTACACTTTTCCGACCAACCGCCCGAGGAGCGAGTTGCTTCCGAAGAAGTGTCAAGTCAACTATCACCACTCAATCGTGATTCCAGCGCCCAGGAAACACAAAAACTACAACAGGTTTTTCAACAAGAAACACCCGAAGAAAAAGTTCTTCAACAACAAGAAAAAAACCAACAACAACAACGGGACCAGAAAACAAAAAAAGCCTGCCAACAAGCAACACAAAAATTACGCACGCTTCAGGGCCCCGTATACTTTGTCGACAAAAAAGGTAAAGAAATCATTGTTAGTGAAGAAGAACGAGCAGAGAGAGCTCAACAGTTAGAGCAAGAAATTCGGCGTTATTGTTCTTGACCGTCAACGCCCCATACCGCTGCTTCAGTATTAAGTCATAAAGCAAAACCAAAGGAAATATAGACAAAGCGCATGAAGTGCCCTACATTCCGCGCGCTTTGTAGAGGAGCATCAATAATGTCTACCAGCGATCAACTTCAACGATTTATCTTTGAACACTCAGATATTCGAGGTGAAATACTGACGCTGGAAAAAAGCTATCAAGACGTGCTTGCAAACGGTGACTACCCCGAAGCGATACAACTACTGATTGGTCAATTCCTTGCAGCAGCCGGGTTACTTAGTGCAACCCTAAAATTTGAGGGGGTCATTACCCTTCAGGCACAGGGTTCTGGGCCCCTTTCATTCATCATGTCCGACTGTTCTCGCCATCACAATCTGAGAGCCATTGCCAAATTCGATCCAAAACTCTCCTATAAAAGTGATACTCCTCTTACGGAATTGATTGGAAAGGGAATCCTGACGCTAACGATCGACCCAAGTGAAGGTGAGCGCTACCAAGGTATCGTCCCACTGGAGTCGCTCTCACTTGCCGAATGCCTAGAGGACTACTTTGCCCGCTCAGAGCAACTAAAAACCCGGATTTGGTTGAGTGCAGAAACAAAAAGCAACACCCCAAAAGCAGCAGGTCTATTACTTCAAGCATTACCCAGCCAACTGGAGGCTACGCCTGAGGAGAACCAGCGTTTATGGGAGCACACCACTCAACTGGCCGACACTATTACACCCGAAGAGCAATTGACACTTAATCATGATGAGCAACTTTTTCGATTATTTCATCAAGATGAATTACGTCTCTTTGAACCAAGCCCGGTTCAATTTTTTTGTAGTTGTTCTGAAGAGCGTTTTGCTAACGCTTTGGTCTCAATGGGCCAGGAAGAAATCCATAGCATACTCAAAGAAAACAGCTTCATTTCGATCAACTGTGAATTCTGCCATCAACAATACCGCTTCGATGAGACCGATATAGCAGAACTGTTTGGAGAAAACCCGCCAACACTCCACTAGTGGATATTTTTCTGGCATAATTGCGCACCTTTTTAGCTCAACAGGTTTTCCTTGCGAGCATGGGACATAAACGATGATACCGAAAACGAACTCAACTCATAGATAGGATACCCTGACAGGACTAATACTGATGACACAAATCGAAGACTCTGCTGTGAATGTATACACTGACTTGTGCTCTGCTGAGTTAATAGAGCTGGCGCTTAAAAATGGAGAAGGCCACCTCACAGACACCGGAGCCTTTCTCTCAGTAACTGGAAAACGAACTGGCCGTTCACCTGCCGACCGTTTTATTGTTGAAGAACCCAGCAGCCAAAATGACATTGGCTGGGGACCGGTCAACCGTCCCTTCGATCAGGAAAAATTCAATGCTCTGTGGGATCGCGTAGAAACCCACTTGGCAGAAAAAGATCGTTATGTCTCTCACCTCCACGTTGGGCAGGATACCGAACACTACCTTGCCGTAAAAGTGACCACGGAAACAGCTTGGCATAATCTGTTTGCCCGCAATATGTTTATCCGTTCAGAAAAATACAACCCTTCAAACAAAGAGCCTTGGAAGATTTTGCATGCTGCAAATTTCACCTGTGATCCTGTACGTGATGGCACCAACAGTGAAGCTGTAGGCATCATCAACTTTGGTCAACGCAAGGTGCTGATTGCTGGATTGAAATATGCCGGCGAAATGAAGAAGGCGATGTTCTCGGTACAAAACTTTTTACTGCCAGAAAAAGACGTGATGCCCATGCACTGTGCAGCCAATGTCGGCAAAGAAGGCGATGTATGCTTGTTCTTTGGCTTATCGGGCACAGGCAAGACCACCCTCTCTGCTGACCCCGATCGCTACCTGATTGGCGATGACGAGCACGGCTGGACGAAAGGCGCTGTATTTAATATGGAAGGTGGTTGCTATGCAAAAACCATCAATCTGAGCCAGAAAAATGAACCTGTCATCTGGGATGCCATTCGTTTTGGTGCCATTGTAGAAAATGTTGCTACCAACGAACATCGCACGGCAGACTACGATGACACAAGCCTCACCGAAAACGGTCGTTGCAGCTACCCGCTGGAACATGTGGATTTACGCAGCAAGGAAAACCGCGCTGGCGAACCAAAGAATGTCATCTTCTTAACCTGTGACGTCTCTGGGGTATTACCCCCTGTTTCTATTCTGTCCAAAGAAGCGGCGGCCTACCACTTCCTTAGTGGTTACACAGCGCGCGTAGGCTCCACAGAAATGGGGGGAGCCAAAGGTATTCAATTGGCCTTCTCTACCTGCTTTGGCGCTCCGTTTATGCCACGCCCTGCCAATGTATATGCAGAATTACTGATGAAACATATTGAAGACTTCGGCAGTCGAGTCTATCTGGTTAACACGGGCTGGACTGGTGGTTCAGGCGCACCTGATGGTGCCGGCTCTCGCTTTCCCATCCCGGTGACTCGCGGCATTATTGCTGCTATTCAAAATAGTGATTTGGAAGAAGTTGAAACGATTAAACTGCCCGGGCTAAACCTAGAAATTCCAACCAGTGTACCGGGTGTTGACGGCTACTACCTCAACCCACGTGAAACCTGGGAAGATAAAGCAGCCTATGATGAACAAGCCGCTAAATTGGCAAAACTATTTGTTGAAAACATTCAGAAGTTTGATGTTTCCGAAAGTGTTCTCCAGGCTGGTCCGCAGATATAACCCTAGAGCTCATCAAAAAATAGCTCTATAAAAAAAGGCGGCTTTCATAGCCGCCTTTTTATTTTCCTGTTTTTATTGGCTTAAGCCAACTGAGTACTCAACGCTAAACCTTTTTGATAATACTCCGTGCTTTTCTTATGCTCACCCAACTGAATCATCAAACGGGCTAGTTCTGCATAGGCTTCAGATTGCACCTTCAATGCAACAGAGCTCTCCAGATAATCTCGCGCCTTACCCCATAATTGATTACGCTGACTAAGACGTCCAAGCGCCAGCATCAACTCAGGATCATTAGGCCGTTGACGCAACCAACTCTCGGCAGTAATCAGCTGTTTCTGAGGGTCAGCACCCTCTACAATACCGTAAAGCTTCACCAAGGCATCATCCCAGTCTGTCTTCAGAGATTTACGCAGTAACGTTTCTGCACGCCCCCCCTCACCCAGTTGATACAAACAAGTGATATACGACAACAGCACACGTTTAATCGCCCTCACGTTTTTAGGCATGTCATGCCATAACTGAATGACAGCTTCGGTATCTGCTGAACGACCAGTTTTTTTTGCCTGTACCACAAGTGCGGCTAATAAAGAAGAATACACCTCAGATTCGACTCGCTGCATAGCCCGCTTGTTAAATACCTTATAACGCCTGAAATCAGGTAATAGTTTTTCCAAACTGCTCCAATCTTTAAGACCTCTGTAGGCGTTATTAAGCAAACGTAAAATTAGCGGGTGGTCGGGAGCCTTAACATGAAGTCGCTGTAAAATAGCCAAAGCCTCTTCATAATGCTCTTCTCGCAAATACATTCGGGACTGAGCCAAACCAATGGCCAGTTCACCCCCGGGGCTTACCTCCCGAGCCTTTGCCAATAATTGGTCAGCTTCTTCTCGACTACCTATTTCATAGGCCGAGTCTGCTGCCGCCAAATAGTTAATCAGAGGCATTTCAGAATGCTTTGCAGATTTCTTAAGTGATCGGCGAGCCTGATCCCAATGTCCTTCAATATACTGCAACAGTCCCCGAGCTGTTTGTGTGCGATACCGCTGCTGCCTAATAGAGTCTCGCTCTTTGAAATATTTTTGGCTCGGTTCAACAAACATTCGTAACAGGCTTTTTATCAGCCTCCAAACCACCCATACGATCAACACAATTAACAGGAGCGTCCATAAACTCATATCTATTGTATAGTTTCCGTAGGCAATCAGAATATAGCCGCCGTTCTCTATCATCTGCCAAGCCAGCAGCCCGCCAACAACAGCAATTACCGCGACGATCAACAGTAAACCTCTCACTGCTGGTCTCCTTCAGGGGTTTCCTCTGGTGCCTGAATCCTATGCCGTTTATGCCAACTATCAATATAATCCCTGAGGACTTCTAGCCCCTCAGATATATCAGGAAGCTCCTGTGTCACATTCTGCTGCGCTAAAAGCGCTAACTGATCTACCAAGGGTAAAACTGAGTCGTTCAGTTCAAAATTATTATTGAGCCATTGCTGCGCTTTTTCCAAGCTGGCCTGATAAATCACCTGCTCTTCACGCAACAAAGCCATCTGGGCTTGCTCAAACATGATGGCAAGATTATGACGAAGACGTTGATCCTCTTCTGCCGAAGGTAACGGGGTCAAGGGAGTATCGCGTCGTTGAATCCGGATAAGCTCACCTGCGCTATCCAGTGCTGTCTGAAAACCATGAAGTAATTGATTCCTCCACCCATCAGATACAGCTGTCGTATCAACATCAGCAACGATTGGCTTGTCCGCCTCCACCTCAATAGCTATCAGCGGCAGCTTGACCAACTGATCAGACAGCGCGCCTAACTGAAGATACAGACCCTCTCGATCAACCATTGCCGTAGAGCGTAACGTAGTGATGCTCTTTGCCAACGCTGCTCGAACAGCCAACAGATCTACTTCATCCAAATCCCTTAAAATACTATCGGCGGTTACCAGCAATGTAATCGCATTTTTGGTGTTTCTTTCCGTAATCAACCGCTGATTAGCTAAGCGAATGAGATACTCAGCTTCCGCCAGCAACCAATCAGATCTCGACGTTGTGGACAACTCATGCAAGCGACGAGAATGACTATTAATTGTTAACTGGAATCCTTGAACCGTCTGATTCAACTCAGCTTGTTGCTGCTGCCGCTCACGGCGCTCATCATTTAAACGCTGCTCCAGGCGCTGAATGGTAGCTTCCTGGCTAGCCAAGTTTTTTTGTGCAACCGGCTCCTGTTGTTGGAGCTGATAAAACCACCAACCTGCTGCTCCGGCAACGGCAAGGAGTAACAACAGGCAGAGTAAAAACAGTGTTTTCACCAAGGCGCCACTACCTGATGCCTTTTTAGTCGGCACAGGCTCTTTTTCAGGCTTCACTGCTTTTTTAGGGGATGGTTTTTCTTGTGATGCTGCTGCGTTGTCTACTTCCGAGGACGCGGTTGATGACACCTCGGATGATTGCACGGCGGGGACAGATTCCGACTTAACTGTATCGGCAAGCTTGTCTCCATTATTTTTTTTCTGTTCCTGACTGTCGTCTTTATTATCCACTGACCAAATCCCTGCAGATGACTCATTTTTAACCTTTATTACTGTACCACCCTCGCAATGCCGAAACCATGTCTTCAGGCAATGCCGTATCCGCACAAATCACATTTTTGAAACCTGTGTCTCGTGCCAATCCACAGACTCGCTCACCAGGCACCAATAAAGGGAGCTGCCTAAGTGCATGCTGACGTTCTTTCTGAACCACGGAAATTAAAGTGCTCAGTAATTCACCACTATGAACAATCACTAAATCTAATTCGCCCGACAACAGCAGTTGATTGATTTCTTGAGAAAATTCAGCCGTTGATTCTCGGCGATACAGCTCACATTGGCTGACAACGGCACCACGACAACTCAATTGTTCCGTCAGCAATTGACGACCACCAACACCAGAAAAAATTAATACGTGCTCCCCCATAAGATTCTGTAAGGAGGGCAATGCCAACAATCCTTCACTATTGGAAAACTCCACTGGAAGCTCTGCTTTTACATTCCAGGCCTCCAGCTCCGCTGCAGTGCTTTTGCCTACAGCATAGTAGCGAGTACCAATGGGGAGCCCATCTGGCACGGGCCAATAGCGATCCAACCAATCCAGCGCCAAACTTGCCGCAGTACGACTCACAAAAATTACCCGGCCATAGCGAGAAAAACCAAGAATATGGGGCTTGATTTTATCAGTATCCAAAGTACCCACCAGCGGCGAAATGTTCATTACAGGACAGTGGTGAAGCCTCACTCCGTCGCTAATTAGTACATTCGCAAAGGTACTTGAACCCTGAATCAAAGGTTGCTCAGGACGAACAAGGAGAGCTCGCAATCCTGTTAAATTAGACACGTTTTAGCTATCCCCATAGACCTTGTCGAGAATCTTACCAGCGCCTTGGGCTAGGAGTTTTTTCGCCAACTCGACACCAAGAACTTCCGCATCAACCGCCTTGCCACGAATATCATCACGGATAACCTGCTTGCCATCGGGCGACCCAACCAACCCCCTGAGCCAAACTTCATCTTCTCCCTGGCCGACCAAAATGGCATAACAAGCGATAGGCACCTGGCACCCGCCCTGAAGGTGACGATTCATTGCACGCTCAGCCATGACACAGTGAGCGGTAGGAGCATGATGCAGATGCTGAAGTAGTGACTTCACCCGGTCATCATCAAGGCGAATCTCGACGCCCACAGCGCCTTGACCACCTGCAGGTAAAGAATTTTCAGGTGCGATGCGCTGTCGAATACGCTCACCCATGTCTAATCGCACTAAACCCGCTGTAGCCAGAATAATCGCGTCATACTCGCCATTATCCAACTTACTCAAACGTGTATTGACATTGCCCCGCAATTCGAGAACTTCCAGTGACGGAAAACATTCCCGCAGCTGGGTTTGTCGACGCAAACTGGAGGTCCCGACACGGCCCCCCACAGGCAGATTATCCAAACAGTCATAGTGATTGGATACAAACGCATCGGTTGGATCTTCCCGCTCACAAATGACACTGAGCCCAAGTCCTTCTGGAAACTCCATGGGAACATCCTTCATGGAATGCACAGCAATATCTGCGCGGCCATCAAGCAAAGCGGCTTCAAGCTCTTTAACAAAAAGCCCCTTTCCTCCGACTTTTGCCAAAGGCGTATCAAGGATTTTGTCTCCACGGGTAGTGAAACTGACCAATTCAACCTTTAAGCCAGGATAACGTTGTTGTAACAGCGTCTGCACATGCTCTGCCTGCCAAAGTGCTAGCGGACTTTTACGTGTTGCAATACGTAGTGTTGCGGTATGAGATAACGGAGATGTCATGAGAAGTAACAACCAAAACTATATAAGGGTGGAATTGTAACAAATTGTCCTATGGGCAGGCACGAGAACCAAAAACTGACAATCCGAAAGCGAGAAACTATTTCAACTAAATTTGTTCGAGTAATTTGCGTAAAGGGGCAACATGACGACGACTCACCTGAGGACGAAAGTCCAGCCCCTGCAAACGCACAAAATACTGGCCACTGATGTTGCGGTCGATCCCCTCTATATGAGGAATAGAAACCAGCGCATTACGATGAATACGGACAAAACGTCCATCGTGCTCTTCTTCCAGATATTTCAGTGTTTCATCTAACAATGACTCACCTTGAGAATGATGCGCGCGGACATATTTATCATCAGCCTGGAATAAACGGATATCATTGATAGCTACGAGATCAATTCCCCGGCGACTCTTAGACGCCAAATGACTCTGCTTACCATTTTTCAGAACTCGCGAATCTTGCAGCTCATGTAACTGGGCTTTATTGACACGCCTAGTGCGAGAAATAGCATTTTCCAACTCAACTTGCTTCACAGGCTTTAATAGATACCCGATGGCTTGGGTAGAAAAGGCTTCCACCGCATAATCATCATAGGCCGTACAAAAGACCACTGCTGGCGGTGGTTCAATTTTTGCCAAATGTTGGGCCGCGGCTAAACCATCCATCCCTGGCATTCTGACATCCATAAACACCAAATCAGGAACAAGTTCTTTCGCCACAGCTAAAGCTTCTTCACCACTACCCGCATCACCCACAACCGTACAATTATCTACAGCTGATAACATCCTACGCAGCCTATCACGAGCAAGAGGTTCATCATCAACGATCAAAACTCTCATTTGTTAACCTCTCCATAGCCTGTGGAATAATTAATGCGCGTAATATAGCAATTTTCTTTAATCTCCGCAGTGGCTCGAGCACTGGATCCAAAATGGGCATGCAATCTCTGACTGATATTCTGTAATGCCATTTGATTACCCTTATGGTGTTGACTGACTGGCCCCAGGGGATTTGATACCAAAATCTCAATAACGTCATCTGTCCGAGAAATAGAAACAAAAATTTCTCCACCCTCCCGAAGGAGTTGTATTCCATGGTAAACCGCATTCTCTAACACCGGCTGCAACATCAAAGAAGGAATTTCTACACCATGGCCATAGTCACCAATTTCCCACCGGGTAGAAAGTCGACCACCTAATCTAAGTTTTTCCAATGCCATATAGCGACGACACAGCGACAACTCTTCGCTCAAAGGAACCAGTGTTTGGGTATCAGACAAAGCATAACGAAACAGGTCAGACATATCCTCAACAACCCGCTCTGCCTTTTCGGGATCAGAACCAATAAGGCTCGCAATCATGTTCATACAATTAAACAAAAAGTGCGGTCTAATGCGTGACTGTAATGCCTGAATACGGGCCTCCAATTCCACTCGCTCTTGTATCCTGAGTTGCTGCTGTAAATAGAGGTAATACAAAAGGATACTGACAGGAATAGCGGCCATGACCAAATATTCAATAATATTTCCGGCATTATATTCACGACTTGTCAGTGGTGAAGAAAACCACCAAATCACCCATTCAGAGACTGCACCACAAAACAGTGTCACCAACAGAATCAAAAAAAGCACTATAAAAGCCGCGCTAACATGATTCAACCTAGATAACCGGCGATTACACAGGCACAAAACAAGAGCACTGAGCAATGCTATCCATAGCGACAACAAAGAGACTTTTGACATTTTTAGCCAATCAAAATGCTGTAGGCCACTGTCGGCAATAGTGATCAATAACGCCAACAACTCAGAAATAATTAAAACTGCGCCTAACCCCTGGCCTCGACAAAGGTCCGGCAAGAAGAAATCTCTGCTGCTTACAGCTGCTTCTGTCGGCTTCATTTTTATCGGCTTGTCCCTCTCAATCTTCCCGCTCAAAACAACCCCCAACCATACTATCTGGCATCTTGCCTAAAAACATAACCACCTTGTTCATACACAGTATCTCGCGTTTTGCTATAATCTCGCTGCTTTATATCTCGCTAGCATACATAATAAATTGCTAACCGCACCTACAAAGAAAGAGCCAGTTTACTCATGAGCAACCCAAAAGACACCAACCAGGCCTGGGGTGGCCGTTTCAGTGAAGCAACCGATGCCTTCGTAGCCCGGTTCACTGCATCCGTTAACTTCGATCAACGGCTGGCCCACCACGATATTCAAGGCTCAATTGCCCACGCTACGATGCTAACCCGTGTGGGCGTACTCACTGAGGACGAACTTGAGTCTATTCAAACCGGGCTTGGTGAAATTCTTACCGAAATTGAAAACGGCACATTTGAATGGTCGGTGGCACTGGAAGATGTGCACATGAATATCGAGGCGGCACTCACTGCTAAAATCGGGATTACAGGTAAAAAATTGCACACTGGTCGATCGCGTAACGACCAAGTAGCCACTGATATCCGACTCTGGCTGCGGGACGAAATTGATGCCATCAGCAGGGAACTACTTCGTCTCCAGCAGGGTATCCTGGAGCTGGCAGAACGTGAAGCCGATACTATTATGCCTGGATTTACCCATTTGCAAACAGCACAACCCGTGACCTTTGGCCACCACCTGATGGCCTGGTTTGAAATGTTAGTCCGTGATCATAGTCGCTTGCAGGATTGCCGCAAACGACTCAACCAATCGCCACTGGGCGCCGCAGCTCTCGCTGGCACTACCTACCCCATTAACCGAGAAATGACGGCAGAATTATTAGGCTTTGACGCACCTACAAAAAACTCTCTGGATTCAGTGAGTGATCGCGACTTCGCTATTGAATTTTGTGCTTTTGCCAGCATCCTACTGACCCACTTATCTCGTGCTTCGGAAGAGTTAGTACTCTGGACATCTGCCCAATTTAACTTTATCGAAATGCCCGATCGCTTCTGCACCGGCTCATCCATTATGCCCCAAAAGAAAAACCCTGACGTACCTGAACTGGTTCGGGGTAAAACAGGTCGAGTTAATGGCCACCTTGTTGCCTTGCTGACATTAATGAAGTCACAACCACTGGCCTATAACAAAGACAACCAAGAAGACAAAGAGCCACTATTTGATACCGTCGATACTGTTAAAGATTGTTTGCGCGCCTTTGCCGATATGGTGCCCGCTATCCAATCAAGACCAAACAATATGAGTGAAGCTGCCCGCCGAGGATTTTCAACAGCCACAGATTTGGCAGACTACTTGGTACGCAAAGGTATCCCTTTCCGCGATTCACATGAAATAGTAGGAAAATCTGTGGCCTACGGTTTAGCTGAAAACAAAGACTTGTCAGAAATGACCTTGACGGAACTTCAGAAATTTTCAGACGTCATCGAAAATGATGTTTTTGATGTATTAACATTGGAAGGCTCTGTTGCCGCCAGAAATCATATTGGCGGCACGGCACCCGACCAAGTTAGGACTGCGATACAAACAGCAAGACAACGATTACCTAGCCAGTAACAACTAATCCCCCAACACCCCATTTTGAATGGGGTTTTTATTTTCTATTTATCCCAATAGATTGTCGCCATAACACACTAATCCCTAGGTCAATTTGGTGTATTAATAGGCTGTCCGCTAGTGGCCACAATGTTAATGTGTTACTTTATGATTTTGTGATAAGTCACACCTATTTAATATTGCAGATACCACTCAAAATATGATCAAGCAAAAAATAATAAGTAATGCATGGCTATTGATAATATTTGGACTGGCAGCTTGCGCGCCACTGCCTCTGGAAGTTTCAGAGCAACATATATCATCAAATAAATCGACGGCGTCCGGCGCCATTCCAAAACCTGTCCTCGACCACACGCCTCAGGCCTTAAACACTCCAGCTAAGACAGAAGATGTCTATTCCGTGGTGGTCAATGATGTGGACTTACGTGAACTATTATTTGCCTTGAGCCGCGACGCTTCTCTGAATATTGACATTTCTCCAGATATTGAAGGCCGTATTACACTCAATGCTGTTGACCAAACTCTCCCCCAAATTCTTGATCGTATAGCTACCTTTACGGACATTCGATACCGCATAAAAAATGATGTAATGGTGATAGAAAAAGATAGCCCTTATTTTGTGCACTACGATATCGGCTACCTCAACATGGACCGCTCCAGCCAGTCATTTGTTTCTATCTCCACCGAAGTAGCCACAACCGGTGTCGGCGCGGTAGGGGGGAGCTCAAGTGGTGGCGGTGGCAATAACAACTCTGCTACAACCATAGAAAACAAATCTGACTATCATTTCTGGCAAACGCTGGTTCAAAACATAGAGGCTATTGTCTATGGCGGTGATAGTACCCAATCAATTTCCACCGATGGAGAAAATTCCGCTGAAGCTGAATCTGAAACAGCGAGAGCACCAATAGCGGATACAAGTATTATTGCCAATGCTGAAAGTGGCATCTTGAGCATTAAGGCCCCGCAAAAGAAACATCAAGAAGTGCAAGCCTTTTTGGATGAAGTGCTTAACGGCGCCAAACGCCAAGTATTAATTGAAGCCAGCATTGTTGAAGTCAACCTCAGTGATCAGTATCAAGCTGGTGTTGATTGGTCCCGCCTAGCTCAAGCCGGTGGAAGTGGCTTGAGCTTTACCCAAAGCCTGATTGGTACCAACTTGGCAAACGCTCCTGTTTCAACACTGACATACAACAACAATGGCAGTCACAGCCTTGATGCCACCGTTAAGTTGCTGAGTGAATTCGGTCATGCCAAGGTGCTATCAACACCAAAACTGATGGTGTTGAATAATCAAACCGCTTTACTCAAGGTTGTAGACAACCTGATCTACTTCACCATCGATGTGGACGAAGATATACAAGAGAACGTCATCAACCGTACCTTTACATCAGAAATTCATAGTGTTCCCGTTGGCCTGGTGATGAGCGTCACCCCCCAGATTTCGGATATAGATACGGTCACACTTAACGTCCGCCCCACGATTTCAAGAGTACTCAGATTTGTAGAGGATCCAAACCCGGCATTAGCCATTAGCGACACAACCAGCCTGATACCTGAAATATCTGTCCGCGAAATGGAATCAGTGATGCAAATCAATGGTGGAGATACCGCCATTATTGGTGGCTTAATGCAGGACCAACACGCTGACGACACCTCGGGCCTACCTGGTCTGAGCAAACTTCCCTGGGTTGGTGATTTTTTCAGCTATAAAAACAAAAATTATACCAAGTCAGAGCTCATTATTTTCATTCGTCCAACCATTATCAAACAGGCAAATTTAAACAGCAAAGAGCTTGAGAGCTACAAGAAATTTCTGCCCGAAAACCTTCAGCAAGGCAATACGACCGCGGAGTAATTTATCGTGAGCCTTTTACTAGATGCTCTAAAAGAGGCTGAAAAAAGTCGCAAAAGGCTTGAAACTGCGCCCAAAGCAACGCCTGTGGTAGCTGAAGAACCCGTCGTTCTAAATCTTGAGTTAGACCAAACAGAAGTATCCACGTTAGAGGGACTTACGTTAGAAGAACCTCAGTCTGAAACACCCTCACAAGAAGAGCCTACAAAAAAAGAGGCGAGCGTCTCCTCCGCATCCAATAACGATTCAGGCAACACGACAGTCGCACCTGAAGCCCCCACAATAAAACCCGCAACAGTGTCGCCTACGTTACAGTACCATTCCATCAAGGATGCTCGTGTTGCTACGGATGTATTTCAGAATCGAGAAAACTCAAAAACACAAACCAAACCTCGATTGCCGCTGCTACTACTCATATTACTGCTGGTGCTACTAGGCGTATTAGCCATGTTTTTTTTCGGCATGGACAATGGGCAGTCGCCATCCACAAAGCCGCTCGGTCATATTCAAAATACGTTGCCTCTAACAGCAGAACCACAGAAGAATCTAACCAATGAGCACAGTTTAAACAAAGAAGCTTTTAGCAATAACAGCTCAAGCCTTCAGAAAAACTCTCTTCAAGACGTATCGATGATATCTGAAAAACAACCCGTTACTGTTTTTCAACAAGAAGCACCCACGGAGAAGATCAACTCCCCACAGAAAAATGTACCTATACAAAATACACAACCAGCGGCACCCTATAAAAATCAGCCTGCCGCACGCGAAACCAACAGCAAACAGCCCGCATCAGGACGCGAGTCCAATCACAACAACTTATCCTCCAACCCTGACTTTCAGATAACCAAGAGACAGCTACCAGACTACAGCTTAACTTCGCTCGCTTCTGCATCTGACGCGCTAAAACAAGGCAACCTGACGTCTGCCGAACAAATCTACCGCCAGATCCTGAAACAATTCCCCAACAACGTAGAGGCCATGGCAGGGCTGGCAACAGCCTTTGTGCAACAGGGATTGATACGTGAAGGACAAGGTATGTTTTACGAGGTTTTGAACAAAGACCCGGGGAATTTATTGGCCAAAATAGGGCTTATCAACCTCCAGGCTGCAGACCCATCCAACCTCTCTGCCGGCAGCCAACTCAAACAATTACTTGTGCAACATCCGAAACAAGCCGACCTCCATGCGAGCTTGGGCAACTTTTATGCCCGCAGAGGTGAGTGGCCATCAGCTCAAGCTTCCTATTTTGAGGCCTTTGCTCTCGACACCAAAAATCCGGATCATGCTTTCAATCTGGCCGTAAGTCTGGATCAGATCGGAAAACCTGATATTGCCATCAAATATTATGAACAAGCTCTTGGGTTAGCCGAGACCAATCCCTCTCGTTTTAACAAGACCGATGCCGAACGACGACTTCATGAATTAAAAGGACATAAACTAAAAGGAATCGCCCCGTGAGTGCTCAGGCCCCCCGACGCAAACTCATCGGAGAACAGCTGGTCGACAAAGGTGTTATTGGCTCCGATCAGTTGAAAATTGCACTCATTGAACAACAGCGTTCTAACGATAAGCTGGGCGAAATTCTTGTCCGTTTAGGCTTTTTAACAGAGTCTGTTCTTAATGAAGCCTTGGGTGAATCTCTCGGTCAAGAGAGCATTAATCTCACGGAAATAGTACCCGATATAGAAGCGATTAAATTAATTGATAAGTCGCTGGCCAAAAAGCTCACCATTATGCCTTTCAGCTTTTCGGCCGATGGTAATATTTTGATGGTCGCAATGCCGGACACTTTTGACATTCTGGTACTTGACCGTATATCCGCAGCCATACCGAAAGGGATTCATGTTGAGCCTGTTCTTGCCAGTGGTTCAGACATTATCACCGCCATCGACCAATTTTTTGGTTACGAACTGTCCATCGATGGCATTCTGAATGAAATTGAAACCGGTGAAATAGATACCACCAAAATTGCTGGGCTCGAAGAGGCCGAATACAGCCACCCTACCGTCCGACTTGTAGATGCTTTTTTAACCGACGCCGTCAAACAGGATGCTTCCGACATCCACTTTGAACCTGAGGAAGGTTTTCTTCGCGTACGTTACCGTATCGACGGCGTTTTACGTCAAGTAAGAAGTCTTCACAAAAAATATTGGCCTTCTATTGTGGTCCGACTAAAAGTACTTTCAGACATGAATATTGCGGAAACACGAGCCCCGCAGGATGGACATATTTCCCTAAAAATCACTGGGCACCCCATCGACTTTAGGGTCGCAACCCAACCCACGATTCACGGTGAAAATATTGTTCTCCGGATTCTTGACCGAAGCAAAGCCATTATTCCATTGGAAGATCTCGATATTCGGGATCATCACCGCAGTACCCTTAAGCTGATGATGGCAAGACCTGAAGGCATTATTTTGGTCACAGGTCCAACGGGTAGCGGTAAAACAACGACGCTTTACTCGCTGCTTAATTATTTAAACAATGAGACGGTCAACATCATGACCCTAGAGGATCCTGTTGAATACCCCATCAGCTTGATTCGTCAAACGTCTCTTAACTCATCGGTTAAGATGGATTTCGCCGATGGTATTCGCTCCCTTATGCGCCAGGATCCAGATATTATCCTAGTGGGTGAAATGAGAGACTTAGATACAGCCAGCATGGGCTTTCGAGCGGCCATGACGGGCCACCAAGTTTTCTCAACCCTGCATACCAACTCGGCTCTGGGCGCATTTCCTCGATTATTGGATATTGGTGTTGAATCTGGACTTATCGCAGGCAACATTATTGGCATCGTAGCCCAGCGCCTGATACGAAAACTATGCCTACACTGCCGAGAGCAGAGTGTACCCAACGATATAGAACAGCAGCTATTCGCCACCGCAGGTGATACGCCTGAATATGTATATCGTGCGGTGGGTTGTGATCGCTGTGGACAACGTGGTTATAAGGGCCGAATTGCTTTATTAGAGATTCTCAAAATGGATGAAGACCTTGACGAGCTGGTCACCAAAAATGCGTCCGTTGGTGAGCTGGGAAAAATGGCAACAACAAAAGGCTTCCTTCGCCTAGTAGATGACGGTATGGAACGTGTAAAGTGTGGCGAAACCACATTGGACGAACTATCGCGCGTAGTCGACTTTAGCGCCAAACTGGGTCTCTAATCATGGTCCAATATGCCTATAAAGCCATTGACCGCAAGGGGAAAAAAATCTCCGGTCATTATGACGCTTCAGGTATTGAAGATCTGGAATCTCGCTTGGACAAGCGAGGTCTGGACCTGGTCAGTGCAAATTTAAAAGGTAAAGAGTGGTCACTCTTTTTCAAGAAATCGGTAGAACGCAGAGACCTGATCGTTTTCTTCATTGATCTAGAACAAATGGCTGTCGCGGGTATTCCTATCGTAGATTCCCTGATAGAGATTCGAGATAGCGCCTCATCACCGGCCATGAGAGAAGTCACTACAGGCTTAGTTGATAATATTTCCAATGGGCAAACACTGTCCCAAGCCATGTCAAACCACCCAAAAGTGTTCAATGAAATGATGGTGAAACTCATTGTTGCTGGCGAAAAAACAGGCAATATGGGGTATATTTTTGGAGAATTGAAAGAAACACTGCGATGGCAGGAAGACGTTATACGCAAAACTAAAAAGTTAATGACGTACCCACTGTTTGTAGGCGTTATTGTCTTTGCTGTTATCTGCTTTTTAATGATTTACCTAGTGCCCAAACTGGTGGCCTTTATCCTGTCAATGGATCAAGAAATTCCAATGATGACAAAATTATTGATTGCCGTATCAGACATTTTTGTGAACCACTGGATCATTATTTTATGCCTACCGCTTATATCCTTTTTTGCAGGGAAATTTATTTTAAAGAGAAGTGCCGCTGCCCGATACTGGTTTGATGAGCACAAACTTAAGTTGCCATTACTTGGCGAAGCCATGCAAAAACTTATGCTGTCACGATTTACTCGAAACTTTTCACTTTTGTATGAAGCAGGTATCAGCGTACTGGATTGCCTAAAAATCAGCGAAGAAACAGTCACAAACACCTACCTCTCAGGGGAGCTTCAATATATCCGCAAACAAGTGGAGGAAGGCGCAACCATAGCCGATGCCTTTTCTCGAGGGCAACTCTTTCCCCCTCTAGTCTTACGTATGGTTCAGGTAGGAGAAATGACCGGTGGACTGGGGCAGTCACTCTCCAATGTCAGTGATTTTTATTCGCGAGATGTGACAGATTTGATCGACAAAATACAAGCCATGATCGAACCTTTTATGACCGTTTTTATGGGGTTGATTTTAGGATGGATAATGCTCGCGGTACTCGGCCCCATTTACGATATGATTAGCACGGTACAGTTTTGAACAAACAAAAAATGATCTTTCAGTTTACCGACAAGACCCTCACAGTCTATCGGTGGTCCCGTGGTGAGCTGTACACCGATTCTGCCTATTACATCCACAACCCTGAAGACCTAAAACTGTTTACCCAAAATGTTCAGGACTGGAATGGGATCATAGGTTATATCCTAATGAATCTATCCAGCGAGGAATACCACGAAGAACAATTACCTCATATTTTGGGAAAAGATCGCAAGCTCATGCTCGAACGAAAACTGAGCAAACTATTTCCCGGTAGTGATTACACTCATTACCACTTTTTAAAACGGAAAAAAACAGGACGAAAAGACGATATCTTCCTGCTCTCAGGGATCAATGATACTGCCGCCATTGAACCCTATATTGACATCATGAATCGATATCAAATAGAGATTTCTGGTGTTTACTCTACCCCGTTAATCATCAATGACGCCATCAAACCCTTGGAACATGCATCAGAGGTTTTGGTGATTGCCACAGGCAAGCCGGCTGAAAATCGTCTACCCTTTCGCCAGACGTTCCTGAACCGTAATCTCATTCATTTTAATCGCCTGACCTCCATTACAACATCTAATGACCAGGATGACTTGGCCACAAAATTTAACCGGGAAATACAGCGCACCTGGCAATACCTCAACAATAGGAAAGAGGTAACACCCGGTATTGATTTAGAAGTCATCTTGATCCTTCCTGACAACGTAGAATCTGCGTTAAAAGCTCAGCCACCGGTACCCCATTGCCAATACCTTTTTGTAAAACTCGAAGAGCTGATCAAGCTTCATCAGGCTGAAAACAAAATACAACAGCCCCACTTTGCCTCGTTTACTGCCTTTTTACTGGGTAAAACCGCACACAAAAAGCCCCACTACAAACCAAAAAAACTGGCCTTTGTGCGACTACATCAGCAAACAAGGCGCTACCTGCTGGCGGCAAGTATTCTGCTCGCCATCACAACTCTCGGTATCACGGGTAACAACCTGCTAAAAAGCTATTCTATGGGGAAAACCAATCTACAGATGAATCAAAATCTGTCAGATAACAGCACGAATGTTGAGACACTTCAGTCCTGGTTTGGTGCAAGAAAAACCTCTCCCGAAAAAATGGAAACTGTCGTAACAACGGCAAGAAAACTCACAGAAAACAATCCCTTACCCAAGCCTATATTTGAAATTATCAGTCGCGGATACGAGAATTTTAACGATCTGTCACTGAACATCCTAGAATGGGAACGAGTGTCTGCATCAGAAAAAAACAGCCACAATGCCTTGAGTAATGAAGATATGAATGGTTTGGGGGTAGCCCATTCTGCAAATACGGTACTCATAAGACTAGAAGGAGAAGTGCTCAATTTTCAAGGCAACTATCGACAGGCTATTGAACGCATACAAACTTTTGCTGATGAGCTAAAAAATCAAGCCTCGGTTGAGCTGGTTAACGTCCTTAAATTTCCGCTAGATATCAATCCAGCCACAAACATCAATCGGTCGATCTCCGATCAAACTGCACCGGCCTTTGCGCTTGAAGTTCAGCTCAACCCGGAGGCCTTATAATGAATCATATTGACTATTCCTTATTGCGGGATCGAATTATTCTTTTTACTTGTGTGTTGGTAGTCTGCATGTTGATGCTGTGGTTTAGCTTCTCACAATTATCCAAACAACAACAAATGATGGGTTCCACACAAACAGACATGGGCTATGTGGAAGAGAGAATAAATCGCCTTAATAACTTGGCCTCACTGTTTGAGAACTTTAATGCTGACTATAGAAAATATGAAGCAAAGGGTTTTCTAAATGAAGAGCATAGACTTATTTGGATAGAAACCCTGGGAGAAACGGCCAACCGTTTGGGCTTACGTGATTTGCGTTATCAAATTTCTCCCAGACAAAAATCGACCAATCAAAACTTCATACAATCACCCGGTCTCACCTTATTTGAATCCAAGCTAACCCTGGAATCTGAACTGACTCACGAGGGAGATCTTGTCAATTTAGTAGCCGACTTAGCCCAATTAAATTCAGGCTTATTTGTGGTAGATAGTTGCAAAATTACGAGGGTAGACTTAACGGCAACATTAGCCTTTAGCCATAATTTTCAGGCGGTATGCGACACACACTGGTATACCGCAAACTACGATGAACAGACCAATGAATTTGTAGAAAATGACTTCATGGAGTAAGAGTTATGACCTCTAACAAAGTCAATAAATTTAAGCTTTTTGGTGGATTAGCACTTCTAGTTCTATCGATGGAAAGCTATGCTTTTGGTATCCTATTTACCACACCTCAACAACGCGATGCTCTTGATCAGCGACGAGCAAGCGGTGAGGAGTTCTCAGAGATGCGACAAGAATTATCACCAACTGTCACACCGCCCGCCAAACAAATGTTTTTTAATGGCTATGTCATTCGTAAATCTGGCCCAGGTACAGCATGGGCTAACCATCAAGTAGTGACGGATAACAAGGATAAAAACACACCGCACAACGGTATAACTGCCAAATTGAATAACATTAAAGGAACCTCCGTACCTGTAAAACCATCAGCAATATCAAGATCAGTAAGACTTCAACCAGGACAACTGCTAAACCAAGTTACTGGAGAGATTACTGAAAGTTACTACCAAAAACATTCAACAACGCAAAGCAGTCATTCTGTCAAACCCGAACAAGAGGCAGAGGAACCTGAAAACGATTCACCGGAGCATGAATGAGGTTAGATATTAAGAGCTATTCCTCAGAACATCATCAACAGGGAGCCGCTCTGATTATTCTGGTACTACTGATGGTTTTGGCTTTCTCAACAGCCCTGCTGACTGGAATAAGCTCATATGCAACAAAATTAGCACGGTCTGAAAAAACACTCATACATTTATCCGAAGCAAAATCTGCTGTCATCGCTTACGCCCGATTATCAGATCCCGACAAAACGTCAACGGGCCTACAACAAAGATATCTTCCCTGCCCTGACGCAGACGGTGACGGGCTAGAAGAAACACCCTGCGGCTCTACGGCTGCTACCGGCTGGCTCCCTTGGCAAACACTGGGACTCCCCCCGTTAAAAGACGCCAGTGGCTACTGCCTGCGATATTACGTTGCCGGAGAATATAAACAGGGCTCAAGCGGGCCTCCTCTCATTTCAGCCTTACCACCGTCAAGCGGGCTTCCCCTCATTTCAGCCTTACCACCGGCAGAATTTACTTTAAGTGATCCTAACCAATTGCTATCAAATGATGTGGTCGCCATCATCTTTGCCCCCTACGACATCCTCGCCGGACAAACAAGAAACGTAACTCCGGGTATAGCAACAGAATGTGGCAGCACAAGTCTCGGCGCGGCCATTAACCAAAATCAAAATCTGCTCGACAGTATTGCCGGTATAACCAATGCCAGTGCCCCAGATTTTATTGTGGCCCCCGAAGGCAGTAGTACAACCTTTAATGATGTGGCTAGCTGGGTATTGCGTACCGAGTTATAGTGACGTGGTATTCAACCAGCGAATAGAAAGCATGAATTCAGAAATAAACAAGCCCATAGAACACCCACAAAGCACTGGGCAAACAATTCCAGCTCGAAACAAAAACCAGCAAGGGTTTTCATTGCTGGAAATGGCTGTAGTTCTGGTTGTACTGGGTTTGATACTGGGCGGCATGCTAATACCTCTATCAACTCAAATAGAGAAACAAGATAGAGATGAGACCCAAAAAATATTACAAGATATACAGGATGCACTGATTGGCTACACGATGACAAATGGACGCTTACCCTGCCCAGACACCGATGGCGACGGCATCATTGATATGGCTGGAACATGCACCAATGTACAAGGCACCATCCCTTGGGTGGATCTTGGCGTTGGCAAAGAAGATGCTTGGGGACAACCGTTTACCTACCGTGTTACAGGCAGTTTTGCCGACAATACAGATGGCACTGGATGCGGTATAGCAACAGTCGGAGTGTCTTTTGAGCTCTGCTCAGTAGCTGATATCAATGTGATAGATGCCGCAGCAGGAAACCCCGTAGCCAACCTAATACCCGCGGTTGTCATTGCCCATGGAAAAAACTGGGCAACAACCACCAGCGTCGATGAAAATGAGAACACAGACACCGATACAACATTTGTGGATAGACGGCCATCCATGAAAACCGCACCCACATTTGACGACCAAGTTATGTGGGTTTCTTCCAACATACTGAAAACCAAACTGGTATCTGCAGGGCGATTACCATGACCCACATTGCAAAAACAAATAATTCTTTGTAATTAATGAGTTGTATAATGGATTTCAGGTATTTTATTGCGTTAGTATGATGAACAAAGAAACAAGCAATGCTATCAAGGATTAACTGGGAGATTAGAGGAATGCACATTAACAACCGATCAAATAAAAAGTCTAAGCAAAGTGGTTTTACCTTGGTAGAAATTGCCATTGTTCTGGTTATTATTGGCCTGATTTTAGGTGGTGTCCTACAAGGACAAACCATGATTGAAAATGCCAAGTACAAAAAATTTGTGAAAGAAGTAGATAGCTATCGAACTGCCTATTACACTTTTCAAGACATGTATCAAGCCTTACCTGGGGATATGCTAAATACAGCATTACTAGATGCATCTGCTGTACCTGGAAATGGTGACGGCCTCATTCAGGGCAACACATGTACTGCTGCTACAGAGGAGTCCTGTAAAGTATGGTCACACTTGCGCTATGCTGGGTTGATTCCTGGTGACCCTGCTGCTACTGGTCAAACGGCACGGCCAACCCATGCTTACGGTACGACAGTAGATAGTTTTTTATATACAAGCGGCGGCAATGGAATATCCAAGAATAAAATGTATATTAATTCAGTACCAGGAGATGTTGCCCAACGTTATGACAATGAATATGACGACGGTGATGGAAACAGTGGAAACATTTCACAGACTGGCAGCTCTTCAACCTATGTTACTACAGGCCTCATTACCTTAGTTGTTGAACTGTAACAAACACAAGTGATAGCGTGATTCTGCCAACATTGCTAGGTATTACTTGCATTCCACTAGCAACTCCACCGTACTTTTTGCGGAGTTAAGGTTTTAAGTTGAGTATGCAACCCAGTAACCGTCGACAAGATCATCGTATAACTGCGCCGTCTGCTAAAGTAAAAATACGCAAACGGGGTGGTTTTCACCGTTGGAATAATGATGTCACCCTAGTCAACGTCAGCTCCAGTGGCCTCTCTATTACCTCTAGCAGTTTGAATCTGAATACACTCAATAAAGTAGAATTTGAACTGACACTGGATAGAGAAACTATATTGGGCAGTGCCATTGTCTGCCACATAGGCAATGACGGTCTGCAGCAAAAATACGGCTTACTCTTTATTACTGCCAACACAGATATTGATCACCTTATAAACGGTTCCCTACTCTCCACAGATCAAGCTAAACGCCTAGGTGAAGAGTTAGCCGAACGCTTTATTCATCAGAAAAATGGGGAAATACCCAACCCTGAGTTAAAGAAACAAAATCAGCTGATGCTGGATGCTGTTAAAGCCATGGCTATTCGTTTAGGTGAAATGGGTCTTCGCGTTAAAGACGATTCAGGAAATCAAGCAATACCCGATAAAACGCTTTTTGTTATCCCCAAAGGTGGGCTCAGCTTTCTCTCTTTAGCAACGACAAATCAAGTGGTTCGAATATCAGTATCGGTAATAAAACAGGATAACCAACAGTTTATCTATCAGCTTTCGTCGGGTGAGCAGTTACCCAACTTGGTCGATTTGCTGAATCATATCTGTGCCGCTTTCGACCAGATTTCTACTGCTGCCTAAATCATCATCAGGTCACATCAAAACTGAAGGCAAGACTAAGTTCATCCGCTTCACCCTTTCCCTCAAAGCTGAGTATACTAATCACGCCAAAAGGTCCATTTGACTCTGTTAAAATTTGGTTCTTTTAAAACTTGGTCTTTTTACCTTTTAAGTTTAGTTCTTTTAAAACCTAGCCTTTCTAAACAAGGGCTCTTTATGGGAACACCACTAGAATGTATTGCGATTTTTTTGGTCTAAAAACAGCACCCTTTCGTGTCACCCCAGACACATCACTTTTCTATGCAGGGGGAGAACGAGAAGCACTACTAAACGCTATTGTCTACGCAATATCTCATGGTGACGGCATGGTAAAAGTTGTCGGTGAAGTCGGCAGCGGTAAAACCATGCTCACTAGGATGCTGGAAAAAAAACTGCCTGATAGTGTAACCATTATCTATTTACCCAACCCTAGTCTTGCAGCAAAAGACCTAGTGTTTGCTATCGGACATGAGCTTGGCCTTGAGTTAGATAACAACCAAACAAAAACCCATGTTCTCCTGTCCATTCAGACTAAATTGTTGGAAATTCATTCCCGCAATCAACGTATGGTGGTTTTTATTGATGAAGCCCAGTGCATGCCCCTCGACACACTGGAAGAATTACGACTGCTGACTAATTTAGAAACAGAGACAGACAAACTGCTACAACTGGTTTTATTTGGTCAACCAGAATTAGATGAACATCTCAGTCACCCTTCTGTTCGGCAAATTAAAGAGCGTATTATTCATAACCTTTACCTGAAACCCTTTAGTCAGGCTGAAGTTGATGAATACTTGGCCTTTAGGCTTCACAAAGCGGGTTACAACGGCTCACCACTCTTTTCAAAACCTGCTCTCAAGGCACTTGCCAAGTATTCTGACGGCCTTCCTAGGCGACTTAGTATCCTTGCTGACAAAAGCATGCTGGCCGCGTTTGCGTCACAATTACGGACCGTCGCTAAATCCCACGTCGACATCGCCCATGGTGATAACCGTACAACCCTTCGTTCAACCAAGAAGATCTGGCCCATAGTACTTGGGCTGACAGCAATATTGGCTGTTGTGGGTATTGGGTTGCTTGTTCTAGAGCAAACATCAACATCCCCTTTTAACGTTTCTTTATCTCAGCCACAGAATGATGAGAAGCCCACTGCGCAGTCAGGCCTTGCCGAATCAGCGGTAACAAACTTAACAATAGAGTCTGAACCCACACCAGCCTTTATATCCATGCCTACAATATCGACAACACCGCTATCTTTAGCACCCATAGCACCTTTAGCAACAGAAGAGAAAAGAAAGAGACAAGCTCAGAAACCACAGCCACAAGAAACTGCTCTTGAAACACAGCACCTGTTAAATACTCCCAAGCTAAATCAGCTGTTGTCTAAAACTGAACATTGGCTAAACAACCCCGGTCCCGAGAGATACACCATTCAGATTATGTCGACCCATTCTAAAGATAAAAATGAACTGGAAGAATTCTTACAAAGATACTCAGGACAACCCTTAGGAGAACAGCTTTTTATACACCCAGCCGTTAAGAACAATCAAAGATTCTATGCAGTAACCTATGGTAGATTCGCTAAGTACCAAGCAGCTAAAGAACAACTCAGCGGATTACCAGCGGCAATGAGGCGCTTTGATCCCTATATAAAAACGATTAGCACCAAGTAATCTGTTTACGAGCTACGACTTTGATGTCACGACGATAAACACCAGATATATATCTACCTACCAAACTCCATTTTCTCAATACAAAGCGCTCTCCCTGCACGCTTAAAGATCAAACATTATGTCTCCGCCCTGCTGTTCCTGACAAACACGGTTCAGTAGTGCACCCAAAACTTCATTGGTCGTCGTACAAACCCAATCATTGCCACTGTAATTGAAATAATAACCGCCAGACTTTGCCGCCAGCCAAATTTGAGCCAGTGCAGGCTGTCGAGAAATAATCACTTTCGAACCATTAGCCTCGATGGTTAATGTTAATACTCCTGATGAAGTCTCATAATCAATATCTTCACCGCTGTCATCAATAACCTCTTCGATGGCCAACATGATCTCATCGCAGTATTGATTAAATTCAGTTTCATTCATATTTATAGGCCCACATTAGGACATTTCGTCTGTGTACGGAGTATATGCGATTGAGTGTTATAGGTGTCAGCCGGTATACTCGCAGACATCTTAAAAATCAAATACAGGTTTTTTTCATGCAATGTTTTTGTGCATTACGTCTTTATGCATGGATACTGCTACTCGCAGTATCCACCGTGGGTCTGACGGGCTGTGGGAACAAAGGTCCATTATACCTCCCACCAGAACCTGTCCAAGAAATCACATCGGAATCTGGAGAGACTGTAGAGCCTACAGAAGCGAAAGACTCCGAGGCCACCGAATCAGAATAAAGATTAGCCATGACCTATTTTTCCTATCGCAGTGGCGAATTATTCGCTGAAGATGTCGCGCTGGCCACCATAGCAGAATGCTACGGCACCCCCACCTACGTCTACAGCCGTGCCGCACTGACGGAACATTTTCTTGCCTACCAAAATGCCTTGGCAGACTGTGCTCACTTGATTTGTTACGCGGTAAAAGCCAACTCGAATATTGCCGTCCTCAATGTTCTAGCAAAATTAGGGGCTGGCTTCGACATCGTCTCAGTAGGCGAACTCGAACGTGTTATTACCGCAGGTGGTGACCCGAAAAAAATCATCTTCTCCGGTGTCGGCAAAAAACCCACTGAGATGGAAAGAGCACTCGAAGTAGGCATACATTGTTTTAATGTGGAATCTGAAGCCGAACTCGACCTACTCAACCGTGTTGCTCGAGCTTGTGGAAAAACAGCCAATATCTCCCTGCGAGTGAACCCAGATGTTGACGCCAACACCCACCCTTATATTTCCACAGGGTTGCGTGAAAATAAATTTGGTATTGATATTCATAAAGCACTCGATGTCTATCTGAGAGCCAAAGAAATGGAATCTCTCAATATCGTCGGTGTGGACTGCCATATAGGTTCTCAGCTCACAGAAACAGCGCCCTTTATAGATGCTCTTACACGAGTATTGGCTCTGGTAGATGAACTGGAAACAAATGGAGTTAACCTACAGCACCTAGATCTCGGTGGCGGCCTTGGCGTCTGCTACAAAGATGAGAAACCACCCCACCCTGCCGACTACATTGCAGAACTAAGGCAACATTTGGACCAGCGCGACCTGACGCTAATTTTAGAACCAGGTCGATCTATTGCTGCCAATGCTGGGGTTCTATTAACCCGAGTTGAATACCTTAAACCCGGGCAAGAGAAAAATTTTGCCGTTGTCGATGTCGCCATGAACGACATGATTCGCCCTGCACTCTACCAAGCTTGGCTCACCATCGACCCTGTAGCCCCGAGAACCGGAGTGACATCAATCTGGGACATCGTCGGCCCAGTTTGCGAAACGGGAGACTTCTTAGGTAAGGATAGAGCACTTGTCATTGCCCAAGGTGACTTGCTCTGTATTGGCTCTTCCGGCGCCTACGGTTTTACCATGAGCTCAAACTACAATAGCAGGGGCCGCGCGGCAGAAATCATGGTCGACGGTTTTAATATGCAGGAGGTTCGTCGGCGAGAAACCTTTGAAGATTTGATACGCGGAGAATCTTTGCTATCCGATGATTAAAATCCGCCGACACCTTATGCAGATTTGAAAATACAGATAATGAAAACATAAGTGTGATGAAGGCCAACAGCATACTGATTAACCACTAAAATAAACGATAACAACCTAAATGCTGCTTTTATAATGTTACTACGATTCACCAAAATGCACGGCCTGGGTAATGACTTTGTCGTCATTGATGCCATATCCCAAGGCGTAACCATAACATCCGAGTTGGCCCAAAAATTGGGCGACCGGCGTTTTGGTGTGGGCTGTGACCAAATTTTGGTGGTAGAACCGCCAAATCATCCAGACATAGACTTTCGCTATCGAATCTTTAATCAAGATGGCAGCGAAGTTGAGCAGTGTGGTAACGGTGCCCGTTGTTTTGCTAAGTTCGTCCGGGACCATCGTCTCACAGGAAAAAATAGCATTCGGGTTGAAACGGCCAGTGGTATTATCGAACTGAATGTTCAGCGTGATCACCAAATACAAGTAAACATGGGTGTACCCATACTTGAGCCATCAGCAATCCCTTTCAATGCTGAGCAACAAGATACTTGCTACAGCATTGATACCGATGGTGAGGCACAGGTTATCAGTGCCATATCCATGGGCAACCCCCACGCGGTGTTACAGGTGGACAATATAGACACCGCGCCAGTATCCACTGTCGGGCCAATTATCGAGCGTCATCCCCGGTTTCCGCAACGAGTCAATGTGGGATTTATGCAGGTACTGAATCGTCACGAAATCAATTTACGAGTCTATGAGCGCGGTGCTGGAGAAACCCTTGCGTGTGGCACTGGCGCCTGCGCCGCAGTGGTGGCAGGGCAGTTACAAGACCTGTTAGACTCTCCCGTAACAGTAAATTTACCAGGAGGAAGTCTGATCATTGAATGGTCAGGTAAAGGCCAACCGGTAATGATGACAGGGC
This sequence comes from uncultured Porticoccus sp., assembly GCA_963974675.1. Lineage (GTDB taxonomy): Bacteria > Pseudomonadota > Gammaproteobacteria > Pseudomonadales > Porticoccaceae > Porticoccus. The sequence continues at coordinate 71,742 of CAXBDQ010000002.1, forward strand.
CCGCAACAACGGTGTACCACGGACGCATAAAAATATGACAACAGATACTGATACCTCAAAAGCTGACCTTTGTTTAGTTGCCACCGATATCAAAGATTACCTCCAAGATAATCCTAATTTTTTCGACGACTATCCCGACCTACTTGAGCTTATCCGTTTACCCCATGACAGCGGTGCAGCCATTTCACTGGTTGAGCGGCAAGTCTCCCTGTTGAGGGAACGAAACTTGGAAATGAAGCAGCGTATCAATAGTTTGCTGGATGCCGCCAAAATTAATGACAAGATGTTTGAAAAAACGAAACGCTTAGTGATTTCGCTGCTTGATGCCACCGATTTAGCAATGGTTGTTGATACCCTGTCTCAAAGTCTCGGCACTGATTTTCAAGTGGAATTCCACAGCCTGATTCTGTTTGGTGATAAGCAATCCATACCGGCCTGTAATACTAAAGTTGTTGGGATGGACCAAGCTAACAGCCAAATAGGCACACTGTTGCGTACCAATCGTCCCATCTGCGGCATATTAGGTAGCGATGAATTGAATTTCTTATTTGGCGATCAAGCGACGGAAGTAGGCTCTGTAGCAGCCGTACCGCTGTCCCATGGCGCCACATTTGGTTTGTTGGCTATTGGCAACTCTGATCCAAATTATTATCGTAGCAGTATGGGTACCCTATTTCTTAGCTACATTGCCGAAGTACTGAATAGGGTGACACCTAACATGTTACAAAAGTCATAAAAACACGTCCCATGAGCCACTCGCTCAGCCAACGTCTGATCGAATTTGAGCAGCACCTGCGCACTGAACGCAGGCTCTCCCTACATACCGTCAACAGCTATAAACGGGATCTCAATAAATTAGCCGTTTGGTGTACCCAACAATCACTGCTACACCCCGACCAACTGGACAGCCAACATATTCGACAATGTATGGCGATGCTACATAGGAAAGGTTTGGGTGGGCGCAGTATCCAGCGCTGGCTCTCTTCCCTGCGTACATTTTTTAATTACGGACTAAAACATCGATGGCTAACATCGAATCCCGCCAATGGTATTGCCGCGCCAAAATCGCCAAAAAAATTACCCAAAACACTGGATGTTGACCAAATCAATCAGTTTTTATCACTACCGGAAAGCAACTGGATTGACTGTCGCGACCACGCCATTATCGAACTTCTCTATTCTTCTGGATTAAGGCTTGCTGAACTAACTAACTTAAATCTCACCGACGTGGACCTAAGAGAAGCGATGGTTACGGTAACAGGCAAAGGCAACAAAACCAGACAGCTTCCTATCGGCAGACAAGCACTGGGCGCAATGAAATCATGGTTAAAGCGCCGTCAAGAATTGAAGAAAACCGATTTGCCCGCCATGTTTCTCAGTCAACATGGTAAGCGCCTATCACCGAGGGCCATACAAGACCGTCTCAAGAAAATTAGCATAAAGCAGGGAATGCAGGGCAAGGTACACCCTCACATGCTGCGGCACTCCTTTGCCAGCCATCTACTTGAGTCCAGTGGCGACTTACGCGCTGTACAAGAGCTACTAGGGCACCAGAATATATCGACAACACAAGTTTATACCCACCTGGATTTCCAGCATCTCGCCAAAGTGTATGACAAAGCCCATCCTCGGGCTCAAAAAAAGAAAGAAACTTAGTCCTCGTATGCCTACCTCACACCATTTAACCAGCAGCTTTAATTTAACCAAGCTACGAGAACATCAACCTAAGGTCGGGATCAGTGCCTGCCTAAGTAGTGAAAACGTACGCTATGACGGCTGCAGTAAAGGCCATCATTTAATCCAACAGGAATTATTACCCTGGCTCGATTTACACAGTATTTGTCCTGAGGTTGAAGCTCGACTGGGCGTGCCTCGTCCTCCAATACAACTGGTCCAAACATCAAGAGGCATTCACGCATTAGGTGTAGAAGACAGCACATTTAACGTCACAAAAGCTTTAACCAAGACTTCGGAACAACTGGTGAAAGAGCGCTGCAAAGACTTGTGCGCTTATATTGTCAAAGCGCGCTCACCCAGTTGTGGCTATGGATCGACACCAATTTACGATACTACTGGCGGTCTACTGGGTACAGGAAATGGACGCTTTGTAGAAATACTAAAAACAGCTCTCCCCCACCTTATCATCGTGGAAGAAAGCTGCTTTAGTTGTATTCAGGAATGTAAAACTTTTATAGAGCGATGCTACCTGTTACACAAAAAAACCTTGCGTGGGTAATCACCCCAATAAACGGAGTCTTATACCGCTTCGCTTCCCGTTTCACCGGTACGAATTCGGATCACTTCTTCAAGTGTAGTAATAAAGATTTTGCCATCACCAATTTTCCCGGTCTGGGCGGATTTAGTAATAGCCTCGACAACAAGGTCCACCTGACTATCATCCACAGCAATTTCCAGTTTGACCTTGGGCAAGAAATCCACGACATACTCTGCACCACGATAAAGCTCTGTATGACCTTTCTGACGACCAAAACCTTTCACTTCAGAGACTGTTATGCCCTGTACACCCACATCAGCCAAGGCTTCACGAACATCATCCAATTTGAAAGGTTTTACAACCGCTGTAATAAGCTTCATATGACTACCTTACCTAATATTTAATAAAGGGCTCTTAATTAACACTCAATCTACCTCGGGAAAAGATACACGTTCTGCTATTAAATTGCACCCAGGTTTTAGGTTTTTCCATCACCACGAACAAAGACTATCGACGGGGAGCTTCGATAAAATTCACCACAAAAATAAAGGGGGGCTTAGCCCCCCCCTAAAAAAAGAAGAAATGATAGAGTGAAAGAAAATTACTTAGAAGCGAACTCAGGATAAGCTTCGATACCACATTCAGAGATATCTACACCTTCATACTCTTCCTGCTCACCAACACGAATACCCATCACTTGCTTAATAATGAACCAAGCTATCAGGCTAGTGACAAAAGTCCAAGCAAAGATAACGCCAATACCAGTCAATTGTCCGACCAATGTGACATCTTCATTGCCCGACAAACAGACAGCTAGCAGACCCCACACACCCACTACACCGTGGACAGAAATAGCACCGACAGGATCATCAATTTTCAGCTTATCTATAGTCATGACAGAGAACACCACCAAGATACCACCTGCGGCACCAATCAATGTTGCCCCAAAGCCTCCCCAGTTAAGAGGTTCAGCGGTAATCGCTACCAAACCAGCCAAAGCTCCGTTAACAGCCATGGTTAGGTCAGCCTTACCAAATACGAGGTGCGCTGTAATCAATGCCGCGATCAAACCGCCACAAGCTGCAGCATTAGTGTTCACAAAGATATCGGCTACCGCATTGGCTTCACCAATATCAGACACTTTTAGCTCCGAACCACCGTTAAAACCAAACCAGCCCATCCACAGGATGAACATACCAATTGCCGCTAAAGGCATGTTGGCACCAGGAATAGCATTAGTGCGACCATCTGCGGTGTATTTACCCTTACGTGGCCCAAGCAATATAACGCCGGCAAGTGCCGCTGCTGCACCACACATGTGTACTACACCAGAACCAGCAAAGTCTTGGAAGCCAGCAGCATCAAGGAAACCACCACCCCATTTCCACATGCCTTGCATTGGATAAATAAAGCCAGTCATCACAACAGCAAACACTAGGAATGCCCAAAGCTTCATACGCTCAGCAACTGCACCGGATACGATAGACATCGCTGTCGCAACAAACACAACTTGGAAGAAGAAATCTGCTGCGCCGGAATAGTATGTATCACCATTACTAGCCAGTACCTCTTCTGCAGTTGCATTCGATATTCCATTACCAAACCATCCATCTGGCAAGATACCGCCATCACTACCACCGTACATAATGACGTAACCCATCACTAAGTACATGGTGCAAGAAACAGCGTATAGCGCAACGTTTTTGGTTAGAATTTCTGTTGTATTTTTGGCACGAACCATACCGGCTTCCAGCATGGTAAAACCTGCCGCCATCCACATAACTAGAGCACCACATACGAGAAAGTAGAACGTATCCAGTGCATATTTGACTTCAATTAATTCAGGACTCATTGTTCGTATCTCCTGTTTTTATACGGCTTCAACACCGGCTTCACCGGTACGGATTCGAATCACTTCCTGTAGATCGGAAATGAAAATCTTACCGTCACCAATTTTTCCGGTATGGGCAGCTGTGGTAATCGCTTCAACTGCACTATCAACCATGTCATCTGCCAGTGCTAACTCAAGTTTCACCTTAGGCAGAAAATCAACGACATACTCAGCACCCCGATAAAGCTCGGTATGGCCTTTCTGACGACCAAAGCCTTTCACTTCGGATACGGTCACACCCTGAACACCGATGGCGGCTAAAGCTTCACGCACATCATCGAGTTTGAAGGGCTTAACAACTGCTGTGATCATTTTCATCGCATTGCTCCTTAGAAAAAATGGTGCTTTCTTTCAAGAAAGCACCATTCGATTAATTACAGACTTTTACTGACAGAAAAAACGACAGAACTTTCAACAGCAGATGAACCGAAATAATCTTCTTTGTCCAAATCTGTATCAATCCAACTTAGCGCGAAATCTAGTCCATAGTATGATTTCCCAAGGGTAATGGAATAATCAGAGTAAGAATCTTCCCCATTAGACAAAAATGCTGAATCTGCATCTTTTGCGTTTGAGTCGTTTGAATCGACATCAAAACTGTTGTAACCGTAGTGAAGACCTAAGGAGATATCGTAAGGAAGACTAAAGCTATAATCTCCATAAACGTACCAGAACTCGCCTGACTCTAGGTAGTAATCATCAGAATACGCGAAACCTAATGTAGCATCCCCAAAGGATAGGCTACCGTAAACTTCAGCATAATCATCATCTCTATCTTCAAGTGTCCCATCATCTACAATGGTGACCCCCTTCGTGCCAGGGTAGTCATAATACAAAACACCCACATCAAAACTCAGGCTTTCAGTAAGATCGCCGGCATAACCACCGTAGTAATCAAGCTCTAGGCTTTTAGCAAAATCAACATTGGAACCCCAGGTACCAACATAGAAACCACTATCAAATGCGATATCAAAACCACCTTGAACAGCAGGGCTTGTATCTGTCTGAGAAATGCCACGGAATTTATAATCCGTGGTCAGTGTTACGTTTGCAGAGGTTTCAAATGCCTGCGCAGTAGTAGCAATAATAGGTAGTGTCAGTACTAAAGAGGTTACAGCTAGGGTTTTCTTTAAAGTATTCATATGTGCTTCTCCAAAATATAAACGGCAACTAAAAGCTAAATAATTTATTTAAAGTGTATTTTCTCAACTTGGATAATGCATTTGGCATGCCAATACTTAAAATACCTTTATTAGCAGTTAGTTACGGCAATGAATTAAATTTTATGCTCATTATTGGTGCGCAATTTTTCCACCAAAACACGCAAGCGCACCAAGATAGGCCACAACAAATACAGGTCGACCAAACGAAGAAATACGTATTGATAGCACCTCATGAGTACCTATAAGCACCCAACCGACTAAATAGGCCCAACGGAATATTTGTATACAGCCTTATATTTATGACTAAAATAGCGACATATTTTTTAGAGTGAAAAAACGATGAAACCAGATGAATTACTGAATCAGTTTTTGCACCAGTTCAACAGTGTCATCACACCCGGAGCAGAAGCATTAGGCAACGAGTTCCAGCAAAAAATGCGCACAGCGGCCCAAGCTGCTTTTGACAAACTGGACTTAGTCACTCGAGATGAGTTTGATGCCCAGCGTGCCGTACTCAGCCGTACACGAGAAAAACTCGAAGAAATGGAGAAGCAACTGGCTGAATTAGAATCCCGCGTTAACGACTAATAAAATAGATATCGAATCATCGTTAACAAAAAGTGCTACAAAAAAAACCACGCTAAAATACAAAGATGAACAGGATGTCATCTCACAAAAATCAGAGGCCAGTCTTCTGGCCAAAAACCATGGAGGGTTTCAATATGGCTCTAGCCGTCATTCACACACGTGCCAAATGTGGCATTGAAGCACCAGCCGTTACGGTAGAAGTCCATCTTTTTAATGGTTTACCCAGCCTATCCATTGTCGGCATGCCAGAAACTGCCGTCAAAGAAAGTAAAGACCGAGTCCGCAGTGCTCTTTTAAATTCACATTTTGACTTTCCAGCTCGAAGAATTACTGTCAACTTGGCACCCGCTGATCTTCCAAAAGAAGGTGGCCGTTTTGACCTTGCCATTGCGCTAGGTATCCTTGCTGCATCAAAACAAATACCCAAGGATGCTCTCAACAACTACGAAGTCATTGGTGAACTTGCATTGTCCGGAGAACTGCGCCCAGTTAATGCCGTTCTACCCACATCGCTTGCCTGCGCGAAGGTATCACGCGCTCTTATTTTACCTGCCGAGAATGCTGATGAAGCGGCTCTGTCTGACAATACAAATGTCTATCCCGCCAATCACTTGCTCGCCGTCTGCGCACATATTAATGGCAACCAACCTATTGAACCCCATCAGCGTTCTTATCTCTTTGAACAGACCACCCCCCAGAACGACATCAATGAAATAGTTGGGCAATATCAGGCCAAGAGAGCACTGGAAATAGCTGCTGCAGGAGGACACAACCTACTTCTGTCTGGTCCACCGGGTACGGGTAAAACTATGCTGGCCAGCCGTCTTCCCGGATTGCTCCCTCCCCTTCAGATTGAGGAAATGTTGGAAGTGGCGGCCATTCACTCGGTTGCAGGTTTCGGCTTAAGACGTCACATTCGACAACCGCCCTTTCGTGCACCCCACCATACAACGTCAGCCATCGCTATGGTGGGAGGTGGAAGTATTCCCCGTCCGGGAGAAATTTCTCTAGCCCACCATGGCGTTTTATTTTTAGACGAACTGCCAGAATTTCCCCGAAAAGTACTGGAAGTTCTGAGAGAACCCTTGGAGTCTCGGGAAATTATGATCTCCCGAGTAAACGCCCAAACTCGCTTTCCCGCCAACTTTCAATTAATCGCAGCCATGAACCCTTGTCCCTGTGGTTTTTTGGGTAGCGACCGCTGTCGCTGCACCCCCGACCAAGTCAGACGTTATAAAGATAAGATTTCAGGACCACTGATGGATCGAATTGATTTGCAAGTTGAAGTTCCACACCTGCCTGGCGACAAGCTGATCCAAGGAAAAATTGAAGGTGACAGTAGCGCCGTTGTCTTCCAGCGTGTGCTTTCTTCGCAACAACGCCAATTACACCGGTCAGGGAAACTTAATGCCCTTATGTCCAATCAAGAAGTAGTCAAACATTGCGTACTTAGCCATGAACAAAAATCTCTGCTAAGTCGCGCTATTCAGCAGCTTGGGCTCACTGCTCGAGGATTCCACAGAGTACTTAAGGTCGCTCTCACTATTGCTGACTTAGATAGAGCCAACTTGGAAGGCAATAAAACGGATACAACCGCACTAAATATCGACCATCTAACAGAAGCACTGGGTTATCGAATCACACGCTAATCAACTGTCACTTATAGCCCACCGACATACCGATCATGAGAAATTGTCATAAAATTGCCAAACCACAGCAACCACAGGGTGTTATAGTCCCACAATATAGAGGGGCCATATATGACCGATAGCACTGACACTGACAATAATGCCAACAACAGCAACACCCCAGACCTTCTGGCATTGCTGGATGATCTAATAGAAAAAGCGCCCCAGTTTACTGACAAGGCGGCAGAGGTGTTTGACTCACAAATACGGGCTCGCATCAGCAAGCTCACCAAGGGTATGTCACCCATGCAGCTGGCCTTGGCTTATGCTGACTGGCTCGGACATTTATCCCTAGCACCGGGCAAGCGTACCAAACTGTTACAAAGTCTTGCTGAAAAAGTACTTAAGCTATCCGCATCGGCGGCGAAATCCCTTACCAACAAAGATGAGGAAACCCCGCATTCATCATCGCTGTTCAAACACGAGCTCTGGAGTAAACCACCCTTTAATCTATTGGCAAAGGGTCACCAGACAACGATGGACTGGCTGAAAGAGCTCACCACCGATGTTCCCGGCGTGGAATCATCCAACTCGGAACTAGTCAGCTTTATCAATGAACAAATATTTCAGCTACTGGCACCGTCAAACCTGCCACAAACCAACCCTGAGGTTTTAAAAACGACTTGGGATGAAAAAGGCCGCAATTTACTAGAAGGTATTTGTAACCTGCAACGGGATATTCAAAAGAGCCTATTCAATAAAAATGATCCTGAAATGGGTGAGTTTAAAGTGGGCGAGAATATGGCCATCACGCCTGGCAAAGTTATTTTTCAAAATGACTTAATTGAACTTATCCAGTATAAATCGACGACAAAAACTGTTGCTCAAGAACCCGTTCTTATCGTTCCTGCCTGGATCATGAAATACTATATTCTCGATCTTTCTCCGGAAAAATCACTGGTGAAATATCTGGTAGATCAGGGGAAAACTGTCTTTATGATTTCCTGGAAAAACCCGGATAAAGAAGACAAAGAGTTAAGCCTCGACGACTACCTAAAGTCTGGATTTTTTACTGCTCTAGATGCCGTTAGAGCTATTACACCAAAAACCAAAATTAACGCTGTAGGTTATTGTATTGGCGGCACCTTGCTTTCCATTGGTGCCGCAGCCCTCGCCCGGGAAGGTGATGAAATTCTTAACAGCATTACGTTATTGGCGGCCCAAGTCGACTTTACCGAACCCGGTGAAATCCAACGCTTTCTGAGTGGTACCAGTCAAATGGCTTTCCTCGACAGCCTAATGTGGACTGATGGTTACCTCGAAGCTGCCAGTATGGGTAATGCTTTTAAGGCACTACGCGCTGAGGACATGATTATCAATCCTGCGATTGAGCGCTACTACCTTGGCCGAAAAACAAAGCTCAATAATTTAACGGCTTGGAACGCCGATGGTACGAGGATGCCCGCCGCCATGCATAGTCGGTATCTAAAAGAACTGTTTATGGAAAACCAGTTATCTGCATGTAAATTTATGGTAGATGGAAAACCTGTGACTGTTCAGGATATTCGTGCACCCTTTTTTGTTATTGGCACAAACACAGACCATGTGGCTCCGTGGAAGTCTGTTTATAAAGTTCAGCAATTAGCGCGCTCAGAAGTTACGTTCCTGCTCACTACTGGTGGTCACAATGCTGGTATTGTCTGTGGTCCTGAGCATCCTCGTCGAAAATTTCAAATAATGACCCATGACCCAATGGACAAGTACATTGATCCTGACACTTGGGCAGCAACCGTCGAAACCCAACAGGGTTCATGGTGGCCACTGTGGAATTATTGGCTGAATGAACAAAGTATTGGGGAGGCAACCACGCCAACGATGGGGTCAAGCAAAAAAGGTTACAAGGTGCTTCGCGATGCACCTGGCGACTATGTTTTTGGACAATAAACCCAAGTTTTGGATTATAGGTAGAACCGTATTTTAACGGCAACAACACCACTGACGAAGTGATGTTGTCCTGCTACAATCCGTCGCCTTTTGGTCGCTCAGCTAACGGGTGATTTTTAGTCCAAACGAACAACCCATCTATAATCCACTATTTTAATGCCCAAATTAGCAGATCATATTGAACAATCTGAATCCTCAACAAAAAGCCGCCGTTAAATATATAGATGGCCCCCTTCTAGTATTGGCTGGCGCAGGCAGTGGTAAAACCAGTGTTATTACCCAGAAAATTGCCTACCTCATTAATCAATGTGGCGTCAGTGCCCGAAACATTGCTGCGGTTACCTTTACTAACAAAGCAGCACGAGAAATGAAAGCACGAGCCAACAAACTGGTCAGTGGAAAAGAAGCCCGCGGTTTAACAGTCTCTACTTTTCACAACCTAGGACTGACTATTATCCGGCGAGAGATCAAGCGCCTGGGCTACAAACCCGGATTCTCAATTTTTGATGCTGACGATGCCAAAAAATTACTCAAAGAATTAATGCTGAGAGATTCTGATCTGGATGCCGACCACATTGATTTAGTGCAACATCAAATTTCTCAATGGAAAAACAACCTGCTCTCCCCCTCACAAGCATTATCTAAAGCAGAAAGTGGTGGCGAGCAAGCTATGGCAGTGGTCTTCGAGCGCTATACACAGGCACTGCAAGCCTACAATGCTGTGGATTTTGATGACCTCATTCAAATTCCCGCCTGCCTGTTTCGCGATCAACCCGATATTCTAGAGAAGTGGCAAAACCGTATTCGCTATCTGCTGGTGGACGAATACCAAGATACCAACCACGCCCAATATCAACTGGTAAAGTTATTAGTCGGTGCACGCCGCGCCCTCACGGTCGTCGGAGATGATGACCAGTCTATTTATGCCTGGCGTGGTGCCCGGCCGGAAAACCTGGCGCAGTTGAACGATGATTTCCCCGAATTAAAGATCATCAAACTGGAACAAAACTATCGTTCCACCGGCAGTATCTTGAAAGCCGCCAACCAATTAATTGACAACAACCCCCACGTATTCAGCAAGTCTCTTTGGAGTGAATTAGGCCCAGGAGAACCCCTGCGAATTATTCGCACCAGCAATGAAGAAGTTGAAACAGAAAGAGTGGTCAATGAAATTCTTGACATGAAACTTCGCAAACACTGTCATTTTCGTGATTTTGCAGTTCTATATCGAAGTAACCATCAAGCCAAATTACTCGAGATGAAATTACAAACTCAGAGTGTGCCCTATCATCTTAGTGGGGGAACCTCATTTTATGCACGAACAGAAATCAAAGACATCATGGCCTACCTTAGACTGGTAGTGAATTCAGACGATGACAATGCTTTTCTTAGGGTTATCAACACGCCTCGACGCCAGATTGGTACCGCCACATTAGAAAAGCTTGGCCATTACGCCAATGAACGACAGATCTCATTACTGGATGCCATTGATGAGTTTGGCCTACAGTCACAAATTCCTGCCCAAAATTTGGAGAAACTGCAACGATTCAAACACTGGCTTCAAAATGTGGAGCGTAACTGCACCAATGGTCAATCCATTGAAGCCATCCGCGAAATGGTAAACGACATCGATTACGAAGGATGGCTACACCAAAATGCCAGCAGCGCCAAAGTCGCTGAAAAACGTATGGAGAATGTCCATTTTCTTCTAGAACAAATTAAAAAGTTGCTAGAAAAAGATGATCTAGCTATCACTGACGAAGAAGCCCATTTAAATACGGAACATGATGAAAGCCAAATGGCCGATGCCATCGCCAAACTGTTACTGAGGGATTTACTCGACCGACAGGAGGAGGAATCTGCCGATGATAAAGTACAGCTAATGACCCTGCATGCAGCGAAGGGCCTAGAGTTCCCCCACGTCTTTTTAATTGGGGTAGAAGAAGGCATTCTTCCTCATCGCAACAGTGTCGATGAGGGCAATATCGAAGAAGAACGACGGTTGGCCTATGTGGGTATCACCCGTGCCAGACAAACACTGACGATGACCATGGCCAGCAAGCGCAAACAGTTCGGAGAAATCATCAGCAGCACTCCAAGCCGTTTTCTGGATGAACTGCCCCAAGATAACCTAGAGCGAGAAGGATTTGGTGATGACAACCCCGAAGTAGCCAAAGAAAAAGGACAGCAATCGTTAGATGCTCTGAAAGGCTTGTTTGCCTGAAAAATACGAAAAAATTCTAACCAAATCCGCTCACCAAACCGGCCAATACACTCTCCACAAATAGCGCCAAAAAACTAAAGATAATTTCTGTAACAGAAATCACACAACCTTCGCCAAAACAGCTTTACCTCCCAATCCGCTATCAACAGAATACTATTCATAAACTACGGAGTGATAGTTATGAATAGTATTTTCACACTTGCCCAGGAAAGGCAGACTCTGGATAATTTATTGGCTAAGGCTCCGGTTCTACCCAATGTTGTTACCAAAATATTGGTGCTAGACAAAGACAGTGACGACTATTACGAAGAAGTGCTTTCTCTCTCTTCAGAAGATCCTTTTATTGCCGGAAAAATTATCCATCTGGCTAATTCTGCAGCCCTTGCCGGACGAACCAAAATTGAAACACTGACCCAAGCTGTAATTCGAGTTGGTGTAAATCAGGTCTCCACCCTCATTACATCAATTTCCCTCACCAAATCATTCAAACCGACGCAGTAATCACATCGCAACCTTTGGTTACATTCCCTGCAAGTAGCCACAGCAGCGACAAAAATTGCCCAACTCAACAAGGTCAGCACGAAACAGGCTTATCTTGCCGGTTTACTTCATGAAATCGGACGATTTATTCTACTGGTATCAGACGTGGATAAATTTAACTGCCTATCGGTTAACTTTAAAACGACGGGTACTAGCCTTATCAACGAAGAAACAGAACTCTTTGGCTTCAACAGCATCGACGTGACGATTAACACTTCAAAAGCTTGGAAAATTCCAGGCGCCATCACCATTATTACTCACTTACTCAATACGATATCAGATCATATCGACCCGGAAGAACTACTCACGATCATGACAGGTATTGATACATCGAGTGAGACATCAAGCGCACTAGAGGAAATACTGTCCATTGCTGATGTTTTGAATATATTGCTCCAAAATAACCCAGATATTAATACGCTTGAAGAAAGTGAAGTAGAAGAAATGGTACGAGAGGCTATCACCAGCTTTTCGGGGAGCGACTTATTTCTACCTCCAGCCGCGCTAGCCAAGTCACTTATCGCCACAGCCAGTGAAACATCAGAACTCGCTTCATCATTGGATGTAGGATGAAATATCACAAAAAATAAAAAAGACAACGGACAATTTTTTAATACGTAAAAGGCAACCGCTTATTAATGACAATTTCTTCTGGTGTCAACTTACAACCATAGGCCAAAATTTCAACACCTGCTGCAATAGCTTCGCGTAATATCACACCGTAATCAGGATCTATTTCATCGGCGGGACCAACCGTTTCAGCACCCATGTGTTGCACACAAAATACCAGTACTGCTCGATGTCCTTCTGCCACCATCTTAATTAATTCACGCAGATGTTTAGCTCCACGCGCTGTAACAGCATCGGGGAACAACACTCGACCATCGCCCACACCCAATGTGGTATTTTTAACTTCCACGTAACATTGCTGACCATCTTTGCTTAACAGTAAATCTATACGACTTTTTTCTTCACCATACTTCACCTCAGGACGAACACTATCATAACCCTGCAACTCAATAATCGTGCCGTTTTCAATGGCTTCACGCACTAAGTGATTCGGGCGCTGGGTATTGACCCCGCAGAGGAAACCGTCAGGCGTCGTCGTCATTTCCAACGTACCCGACAGCTTACGTTTTGGGTTATCCGAGAGAGAAAACCAGCAGGGTGTTTCCGCTACCCAGCAATTTTTCATAGAACCGGTATTAGGACAATGAATGGTCAGTTCTTCGCCATTAGCAAGCCTAATGTCCGCCAGAAATCGCTTATAGCGTTTAAGTAGCGTAGCCTGTTCAAAGTGCGGGGACAGTTTCATTCAGCTCACTTCTTATATCAGTGCCTTTTCTAAGCGCCTTCCTTAAGCGCTCAATGCCCAACTGCAACCTCTCTAATGGCTCCGTATACGTAAAGCGGACATGGTGATGAGCCAAGTGCTCACCAAAATCGGTTCCCGGCGTACAGGCCACACCATGCTCTCGCAGCAACTGCCAACAAAATTCTTCGCAATTATCGGTAAACTTTTGAACATCGGCGTACACATAAAATGCTCCTGAAGGTACATGACTGACACCAAAACCTAGCTCACGTAAAGCTGGCACCAAAAAATCTCTGCGCTGCTTAAATTCGACTCGACGCTGCTCCAAAATACTGAGCGTTTCCGGTTCAAAAGCTGACAGTGCAGCATATTGAGCAACTGTCGGGCTTGAGATGTAAAAATTCTGGATCATCACATTGATGGTATCTGCCACACCCTCTGGCACGACCATCCAACCCAAGCGCCAACCTGTCATGCCAAAAAATTTCGAAAAACTATTGATGACAAATGCGTCATCAGTGATCTCTAGAATAGACGCCACCGGCTTATCCTCGTAAATCAAGCCGTGATATATTTCATCAACCACGAGACTCCCACAACGATGGGATATCTCACGATGCAATGCCTCCAAGTTATCTCGGCTGATCACTTCACCTGTGGGATTGCTGGGTGATGCCACCATCACACCAACAGTATTTTCCTTCCAATGCGCTGCCACCCGTTCCGCCGTTAACTGATAATTATCCTCCGCATCAACAGGAACAAATTGCGGCTCGGCATCAAGGCGCCGAACAAAATTGGGATTACAGGGATAGCCGGGATCAGACATCAACAAGCCGTCCCCTGGATTTAACAACAACTCACACACCATACTAAGGGCAGCACTGCTCCCTGTGGTGACAATAATTCTTTGAGGGTCGATCACTAAGTCGTAGGAATGTCGGTAATGGTCAGCAATGGCCTGACGAAGCTCAGGAATACCACAAGGAGGGGTATAAGATGTTTTCCCCTCAGAGATGGCCTTTTTTGCCGCCTCCGCCATAGGTGTCGCCATGGCAAACCCGGGTTCACCCACGCCCATCTTGATGATATCTTGGCCCTGGGATTCCAGCTTTATCGTGGCCTCAAGAAAATCTACCGCTCTAAAAGATGTCAACTTACGGGTCCGATCAGCAAAGCGCATAGTATTCAACTCCTCCCTATCATTCTGACCTAGCACTCTGACCTAGCACTTCCTTCCATCAATCATTTCTACCAAACAATGCTACACCAGATAAAACGAATAAAAGATGCGGCATTATGGCGCGATTACCCTAACAGTCAAATAGGCTCCCACTGCAGCAAAAAAAAGTCATCCTATCGTACCTATGTGTGTTGTCATAATCGCGTTCAATCAATACGTTACGGCAATTTATACCACCAATTTAGCCAACTAAATCATACGTTATGAAACACCCATCAAAAGCTTTTCTGGTCAATTACTACAAAAAACTGTATTTTTTTACTTGATTAAAATTCCCGCTGGCACTATAAACGCGGGTCTCGCAAATTACCGAGCGTTGGAACACATGCCAAAGAAAGCAGGAACAGCCACAGTCGCCGCACTCCACGGCTTTGCACCCTACACCGAGAAAAAAGGTGAGGAGTACATGAATGAAGCGCAACAAGGGCACTTCAAAAATATTCTATTGGCCTGGAAACGGGAACTGATGGAAGAGGTAGACCGCACTGTAACTCACATGAAAGATGAGGCTGCCAATTTCCCAGACCCTGCTGACAGAGCCACTCAGGAAGAAGAATTTAGTCTGGAATTGCGCACTCGAGACCGCGAACGCAAGCTGATCAAGAAAATCGACAGTACGGTTGAACGTATAGAAAATGACGATTACGGTTTCTGTGATCAATGCGGCGTAGACATTGGTATTCGACGACTGGAAGCGCGACCAACAGCAAGCCTCTGTGTTGACTGTAAAACCCTAGATGAAATTAAGGAAAAGCAGCTTACTGGTGGCTGACAACTCATGGGGACGACGCTCTTCTCGCCCCAGACCGTCATGACAACAGGTTCACATAGCCGCTTTAATCCTCTTTATATAGGGCGCTTTGCCCCCTCTCCTTCCGGCCCTTTACATTTTGGTTCACTGGTCAGCGCTTTGGCCAGCTATCTCGATGCCAAAGCAAATCATGGGAAATGGCTTGTACGGATGGAGGATATTGATCCGCCAAGGGAAATGGAGGGTGCCGCTGATACGATTCTCCAACAGCTCCAACAACACGGGTTGCACTGGGACGACGAAGTCCTGTATCAGAGTCAACGCAGCAAAGCCTATTTAGCCATCATCGAACAACTGCAGCAATCAGGCTCTATCTATCCTTGCCAATGCAGCAGGCAACAACTAAAAGATCAAGGCGGAATTCACACTAACCCCTGCCAACAACACAACCCTTCTGCACCGTCAGCGCTGCGACTTTCTATTTCAAGCAATAGCCAAATTAAATTCGATGACCTATTCCAGGGTTCTCAACAACAAGATATTCAATGTGAAGTAGGCGACATGGTGCTGTACCGTAAAGAGGGCCTATTTGCCTATCAACTAGCCGTGGTAATTGATGACGCCTTCCAACAGATTACCCATGTTATCCGAGGCAGTGATTTACTGGACTCAACGCCCAGGCAAATTTATTTACAACAGATTCTGAAATTACCAACACCATACTATGGCCACATCCCGGTCGCGATTCATAAAGAAGGGGGGAAACTCAGCAAGCAAAATTTAGCCCTCCCCATAGATAACCACATCGCCCCTGAAAACCTAGCTGCAGCCATACACTGGTTGGGATTGCCTTTACCTGAGAGATTACTGCGCCCTACCAAGTCACCTCTTTCCCAATGTGATGAACTGCTGGCATGGGCAACAGAACACTGGCAGCGAGAGCAAATCCCCGCCGTCATGGAGAAGCTTGCATCCAGTTAATTTCAAGGTAACACTGTGCACTTAATCAAACCGTCTCAGTCTTTCATCAACGCTTGATTTACCAGAGGCTAATAATGGAAAAAATCCTGATTATCGAAGACGAAGATGCTGTTCGCGTCTCGCTTCGAAAACTGCTTGAGTATCACGGCTTTGAAACACGCGAAGCCTGTAATATACAAAAGGCACAGGATACTTTCGAACTATCAGATTTTTCACTGGTCATCGCTGAGGACGACACAGATCTTATTCAATTGGCCCGCCCTACACCAGTATTGATAACAAGCCATTCTCCCAACGTGAAAGCCGCCGTTGAAGTTATGCGTAAGGGCGCTGCTGACTATATCTCCAAACCGCTGAACGATGATGAACTCATATCGGCTGTTAAGCGCATTATAAGCACCCCCAAATCACGCAACACACTGGCGGTCACCCACGACATGATTGGCTCTTGCCAGTCAATGAAGCAAGTCTTTAATATTATTAACAAAGTGGCCATGACCGATGCCACGGTGTTAATTCATGGTGAAACAGGCACAGGAAAGGAGCTAGCCGCCAACGCGATTCACAATGAAAGCAAGCGCGCCAAACTACAACTGATTTGCGTAAACTGTGCAGCCATTCCAGAAAACTTAATTGAGGCCGAACTTTTCGGCCACGAGAAGGGTGCGTTCACTGGAGCCACCGAGGCGCGCAAAGGTCTGGTTGCAGCAGCAGACAAAGGAACTTTGTTTTTAGATGAAGTGGGAGAATTACCCCTTGAGGCACAAGCAAGATTGCTTCGAGTGCTACAGGAACAGGAGGTGCGCCCCATTGGCTCAGTAATATCACGAAAAGTCGATATTCGACTGGTAGCCGCAACTCACCGAAATCTGAAAAAATTATGCGAACAAGGTCTCTTCCGAGAAGACCTCTTTTACCGAATCAATGTGGTTAATCTGGACTTGCCCCCCCTAAGAGACCGCAACAAAGATCTTCTGGATATAGCAGAGGCGCTACTCCAAAAACAGTGTAAAAAATTGAACAAATACCACCTTATCCTAGGACCGGATGCTATTCAGGCAATACTCACCTATCGCTGGCCAGGCAACATTCGAGAGCTAGAAAATTCTATGGAGCGAGCAGCCATTCTCTGTGATGACAATGGACGCATCACCCATGACTTATTAGGCATAAAGTTACCGTCGATCGACAGGGATGAAGCTAAAATAAAACCCCACCCAACCCATATTAAGCATATCAATACAGATCCCCCTGAGGGGTTATCGCTGGAAGACTATTTCACTCAATTTGTTCTGGAAAACCAGGAGGCCATGAGTGAAACAGAGATTGCACAAAAACTGGGAATTAGTCGTAAATGTCTCTGGGAGCGTCGCCATAAACTGGGAATCCCTCGAAAAATGGCCCAATAAACACTATCTTTTATTCTACCCTGTTCTTCATTGTTACCAATATAAACCTCTATATGAGTAGATAAGTAACACTACTACTGCTTTCTTATACTTTAAATAACTCAAAGATCTATAACCATATGTTTTTTATGGGTTTTAGGTTTTTGGCATACTTTGTGCTCTACTTACACCTGAAACAAAGATAATAAAAATAAATAATAAAAATAATATTGGATGGATTGCTAGCGGGTTGATATGGGGATTAGCCTCGACACCTATAGCCTATGGGATACAGGGGAAGCCTCAGGGCTTCCCTTTTTAATGTCAAAATTAACCGGCCAACCATAAAAAGTCTTTTGCAAATCCCTATGCTAGAATCGCTTCTTTCGCGGACAACCACGGCAGCTGTGATACTCAAATAATGCTAAAAAGACTCTCTAATATTTTCAGGAGAAGCACCCCCACCACCCCAAATGGACCCAAAACACTTCGTTCTGGACAACATGACCTATCACCTCAAAAAATAAGTTCTGGCGCAAGAAAGGTTGTAGAACAACTGAGCAATGACGGCTACGATGCTTATTTAGTAGGTGGCTGTGTTCGTGACTTAATGATGGATCTTAAACCCAAAGACTTTGATGTAGCCACCGATGCAACCCCAGAACAGGTTAAACAGCTGTTTAGGCGTTCTCGCATTGTTGGCCGACGGTTTCAGATTGTCCATGTAAGAATGGGATCGGAAATCATTGAGGTCACCACCTTTCGCGCTCACCACACAGACAAAAAAAATCACCGAGAGAAGTCTCAACACTCAGCCAAGGGAATGCTATTACGAGACAATATGTTTGGCTCAATTGACGAAGATGCCAGTCGCCGCGACTTCACTATGAATGCATTCTATTACCACCCTCAAGATAATAGTGTCTACGACTACGCCAACGGATTGCCCGACATAGAACAAAGGCTCGTGCGTATTATTGGCAACCCTGCTGACCGCTATAAAGAAGATCCCGTCAGAATGCTACGGGCACTACGTTTTGCCGCCAAACTAGGCTTTAAAATTGAGCACAACACGGCGAACGCCATCGGCACAACCCACCAATTACTGGCAGATATTCCACCGGCAAGATTATATGATGAAGTACTAAAACTATTGATGAATGGCCAAGCGCTGGCAACTTTTCAGTTACTCCGTCAGTACCAACTATTTGGCATTTTATTCCCCGCTACAGAAGCAGCCCTATCCAATGACCCGGGCTATTACCTAAAATTTATTGAACAAGCACTGACCAATACGGACAAGCGCATTCGCCGCGAAAAGCGCGTAACTCCGGCTTTTCTATTTGCAGCATTACTTTGGCCTGCGCTCAAAGAAAGTGAGAAAAAATTTCTACAACAAGGTGACTCACCCCTCTATTCCTTACAAGCAGCAGCTGGAGAAGTTACCACTCGCCAGTGTCAACGAGTGGCTATACCTCGTCGCTTCACGCTTCCCATGCGAGAAATTTGGGAGCTTCAATGTCGTCTGCCGCGCCGTGCAGGCAATCAGGCTTTCCGACTATTGGAAAACAAACGTTTTCGTGCCGGCTATGACTTCCTATTATTACGAGAAGATGTCGGGGAAATTGAGCCAGGACTCGGTCAATGGTGGACAACTTTTCAGGAAGTAGAAGAAAGTAAACAACAAGAAATGGTCAGTGCTATACAGCTGCCCAAAAAGAAACCCCGTAGACGTCGCAAAAAGTCCGCCCAACCCAAACAACCGAGTCATGACTGAAACCGCCTATATTTCTCTTGGCAGTAACCTAGGTAGCCCACAAAAACAGGTACTTACAGCCATAACAGCGCTCAAGCACCTCACCGACACCAAGGTAACAGCAGTTTCACACTGGTATCGCAGCTTACCCATGGGGCCACAAGACCAGCCTGATTACATCAACGGTGTTGCTGAACTTTATACTGAGTTAAGTGCAGTAGAGTTATTGCGCGCGCTGCAAAAAATAGAAAACAACCACCACAGAAAAAGACTCAAACACTGGGGGCCGCGCACACTAGACCTGGATATCCTGCTTTACGGTTCACAGGTCATTAATCAACATAATTTAAAGGTACCCCATCCCGGTATGACGACACGTAATTTTGTATTAACCCCCCTGGCAGACATCGCTCCTGAATTAGTATTACCTGATGGAACCCACCTCTCAACACTCTTGGAAATTTGTCCCCCAGAAGGTATCGTGCGCCTCACATCAGGAGATATCAGTGAAACAACTGGCCAATGACCTGCCCTTAGAGCTTGAGAGCGCCCAACTACCCAGATTTATCGCTGTGGAAGGTCCCATTGGTGTAGGTAAAACAACGTTGGCCAAGCGACTGGCAAACAGCTTCAATTACGAAACACTGCTTGAGCAAGCAGAAGACAACCCCTTTCTAGAGCGCTTTTATCAAGATCCTAGAGCGGGAGCGTTACCTACCCAACTCTATTTCCTGTTCCAGAGAGCCAGACAAATTCAGGAAATTCGCCAAGGCGACATGTTTCAACAAGTTCAGGTTGCAGACTTTCTCATCGAAAAAGATCAACTATTTGCCCGGGTAACATTGGATGATGAAGAATTAAAATTGTACCAAACTGTTTATCAGCAATTGACCATTGATGCACCAAAGCCGGACTTGGTGGTTTACCTCCAAGCACCCACCGACGTTTTATTGGAACGAGTACAACGCCGGGGCATTCAAAGCGAAAAATTGATCGAAGCGGATTACCTCCGCCAGCTAAACGATGCCTATACCCAATTTTTTTATTATTACGATGACGCGCCATTATTAATTGTCAACGCCACAGATATTGACCTTGCTAACAATGAACAGGACTACCTCAACCTGGTGGCCTATATGCTTGGTATTAAATCTGGACGCCATTATTACAACCCCAGCGCCTCTCTTAACTAGCAACCCCACAAAATTTGCTCTAATCGGCGCTAACAGGATACCCGTCATGGACACAGTAACCATCAATACCCTGAATACACTAAAACAGGAAGGCAAAAAATTCCCGGTTATCACGGCCTACGACGCATCCTTTTCAAGGCTCGCTGAAAATGCAGGGATTGAAGTCGTTCTGGTTGGGGATTCTTTAGGTAATGTGATTCAGGGTCATAGCAGCACTGTTCCTGTCAACATGGACCATATGATCTATCACGTTCAGGCCGTGCATCGCGGCAACAACAAGTCGTTGATTATTGCCGATCTTCCTTTTATGGCCTACGCCACTGAAGAGCAAACCATGGCAAATGCTGCGCTACTGATGCAGGCCGGTGCCCATATGGTAAAACTGGAGGGAGGAGCCTGGCTGGAAGCATCGATACAGAAGCTCAGTGCGCGGGGTATTCCCAGCTGCGGACATTTGGGACTAACTCCGCAATCAGTAAATAAGTTCGGGGGGTACAAAGTGCAGGGGCGCACCCACGAGGCCGCTGAAAAAATGATTCAGGATGCCCAGCTACTGGAACAAGCCGGTATCGACCTACTGGTTCTTGAATGCGTCCCTACACCCCTAGCGAGTCAGATCACCCGTGCATTAAGTATCCCTGTAATCGGCATTGGTGCGGGGCCAAACACGGATGCCCAGGTACTCGTCATATACGATCTATTAGGGCTTTCACCACGCCAACCTAAATTTGCAAAAAACTTCCTGACGGAAACAGCCAATATAGAGGCTGCTCTTAAGTCTTATGCCGACGAGGTTAGATGCGGGCTTTTCCCAGAGTTTAAACATGGATTTCAGTCGTAATTTTTACATGATGAATGATTTAACTGACCCATTTCACAGAGTCATTCTGTTCAGAAAATTGATTTTTTCTATGTTCTGCTCACTATACCGACAAACCCTTAACCCTCAGAAAAAACACACTTTTTCCAACAATCTCAAGTGTAAAATGTACGAACAAATCACTATTAATTTTGTATAAAAGGACTACCAAATCACTGTTAATTTTGTATAAAAGGGCTACACTGATAGCCATAGATAAAAAAATAGCCATAGATAAAAAATATAACAATAATAAAAGATGTACCGGCAGAAAGTATTCAATTGGTTACACGGATTTCCAGCCATTTACCAAAGCCAAAGGTCATTAATGACAAGTGACAAAAGGAACCAAAGTCTCCAGTCTTTTGATAATACGGGAAACAGCTCGACTGTGGTCACTCAAGCCATTGTCACGATCGCTGTTATTATTGTGCTTTTACTGGTCTCTATCCAAATCCTAAAAAGCAAATTTAGAGATGAAATCAGTGCTTCCCTAAAAAATATTTTAAGTATCACTGAAGCAGGATTTGTGCATGAGAAAGAGACACAGCTTCGTATTATCCAACTCCATGCCCAATCAGATGAAGTAGTACAAACTACCGAACAACTCCTAGCCGAACAAACGACAAACCAAGAACTCAACAAGTCTATGCGTGCACAAGCTGCTCCTCTGAATCAGTTGCGCCATTATTTTAGTGCAAGCTTGTCAGAGGGAGGGCATCTCGATTTTTATATTATTTCACCAGAAAATATCACTATCGCCTCGTCCCGCAATCAGGAGATAGGTAAAAAAACACATCTAACTGCACAACCTGACATCCTAGAAAAAATGTGGTCTGGACAGGCTATGCTGACAAAAATGCAGCACAGCAACACCCAAATTGTCGATCAATATGGCCACACTATCGCTAACCCTGCAATCCTATTTTCTGGTGCACCCATACGCAACAGTAACAATGACATTATTGCGCTGCTAGCCTTGAGAATTAACCCCTATAACGAACTGTTTCCGCTACTAGAAAAAGAACACCGTGGTAAAACGGGGGAAGCCTACGTCTTTGATAAAAATGGCACCATACTGAGTTTCAGCCATTTTGAAAAAATCCCGATGAAAACACGCCCAGAAGCCGACCCAATCAAGCACTCGGTATCAGAACAAGCGACAAACCCCATTCTGGCGGAGATAACAAACAGTGCCACCAATATAGAATCCGGGGGGAACTTTATTGAAGGCTACCAAAACTATCGAGGTATGAAAGTCGTCGGCGCATGGCGCTGGTTTCCTGAAATAGACATGGGTATCGCAACAGAACAGAACCTAAGCGATGCCTACAGCACTTACTTCTTTACCCGCAACCTTGCTCTCCTCGTCGGTGTTATTGGTTGTATTGTGACCTTGTTTTATTACGGCGTCCCATACCTCCGAAGACGAAATACTGTCTCATTACAGGTCTACTTGGACGCAATCTATAAAACATCCCGTGACGCCCTAATTGTTATCGATGAATACGGTATTATTCAACATTCCAACCCATCAACAGAAAAGATGTTTGGGTACCCCGTCAATGAGCTGACGGGGAAAAATATTAACCTATTAATGCCCGAGCCTTTCCGCAGCCATCATGATGGTTACCTCGAACGCTTTCGAAAATCTCAGCATACCTCCGGCAAACAAACTCCTTCGGTGATTAACTTCACACGTGAATTGAGCGGTATTAAAGCTGATGGAACGGTGTTTTCCATAGAACTCTGTGTCATGCAACTGAATTTAATCGGTAAGAGATATCTCGTCGGCTGTATCCAAGACATTTCAGAACGTGTACTGGCTGAAGTTGCCGTAAAAGACAGTAGGCTTCATTTAAAAAATGTATTCAAACATGCGCCCATAGGCACATGGGAATGGCGTCTTGACACCAAAAAAATAACCCACAGCGGTTATACCGCAAGAGCATATGGCCTAGAAGAACAGTTCCCATTAGAACAAATCACCTCATCCGATGACACCAAATTTAAAAACAATGTTCACCCTGAAGATCGGGATATTCTGAAAAATGCGGTAAAACAAGCCCACAACACAGACAACACTGTCAACATTGAATACCGTGTTGTCTGGCCTGATCAAACGGTGCACTGGATTCATACAGAAGGCAGTGTATTTTTTGACGAGGAAAAAAGACCTATCGGAACAATGGGTATTGTTCAAGACATCACCGAACGGAAACAACTGGAAAGAGAAATACAAGAGGCTGAAAGTGTTCTAGTGGAAACGAAAAACAACCTCGTTAATATTCTAGATACCGCGCCCGTCAATATCTTCATTAAAAACCTCAAGGGGGAGTACACCTTTGTCAATCAAGCTTGGGAAAAATGTCTAAATAAAAAAGCTGAAGACGTGATGGGTAAAACCGTCTTTGATATTCTCCCAGACAAAACGGCCCAAGGCTTTCACAACAACCAACAACTGGTCATAGATACCCAAGAAGCCGTGCAGCTGGAAGAAGAATTCATCAATACTGATGGACAATACACTGCCTTTATGACAAACCTGTTCCCACTAAAAGATACCGATGGGAAAATTTATGCCATAGGAGGTTGGTCATCAATTATTACCGAAATGAAAAAGGCACATAAAGAGCTTGAAGACGCCCGACGGGATGCCGATGCCTCTAATCAGGCAAAATCCTATTTCCTCGCAGCGATGAGCCATGAAATCAGAACACCCATGAATGGTGTTGTCGGTATTATCGACGTGCTTCGTTACACCACGCTTAATGAGCAGCAGCAACAGTTAGTAAAAACCATCAATGACTCTGCGCTTTCTCTGCTCGCGATTATTGATGGCATCCTCGACTTTTCTAAGGTTGATGCTGGGAAAATCGTACTTGAAGAAATCCCCATTTCCCTAGAACAAATTGTGGATAGTGTGGGTGAAACACTGCTGCCCCTATCTGCCAAAAAAGGGATTGAACTCATCACCTATTGTGAACCGAATTTACCTGATTTTTACGGAGATGCCACTCGAATTCGACAAATCCTGTACAACCTTGGTGGCAACGCCATCAAGTTTACAGGGAATGAATCAAATAAAAGAGGTCGAGTCGTCATCCGATGCGAACAGGCCAATATGTCCTCTGATGACGGCACCGTACAGTTAAATATGAGTATTGAAGATAATGGTATCGGTATATCAGCAGAGTTACAAAAAACCTTATTCAACCCTTTTTCTCAGGCAGAAGCTTCGACAACACGAGAATATGGTGGCACAGGGCTTGGCTTGGCTATTAGTAAGAGCCTGTGTGAACTAATGAGAGGCAAAATCGAGGTAAAAAGCCACTCAGGGGCCGGTTCAACGTTCACTGTTTCTATCATTCTTAAACCCGTCGCAGTTGAACCCAGCGGCGTACATACCCATATACTTCAGGGTAAACATATACTGTTCGTCAAAGGGGAAAATACCGTTAACTACATACTGTCCACCTACTTAAAATCAGAGGGTGTTCAGCTCCATGAGACCACCTCCAACGACATCCCTCCATTAGTCCTTGACGAGGACATAACACCCAACAAAGTATCTCCTTGTTGTTATCGACGCCGGGGGAAGAGACAGTGAAGTCGACGCCATTAAGAACACCTGTAAACAACACCTTCATAATGTCGATCAACTACACTTTGTTGTCGTTAGCCGCGGTATGCGTAGGCGTGCCAGAATGCAAGATGAGAACACAGTACAACTCGACTTTAATTGCCTGAGCAGACGCGTTTTCCTCAACGCCGTTGCCAGTGCAGCAGGTTTGATCTCCCCAGACATTTCGCCAATCCCGGTAAACCGTAATACCCCCTTGATTCAACCACCACTGCCATCTTTCGCTGCCAAAAAGAACCACCACCTATTGATTGCGGAGGACAACCCCATCAACCAACGAGTGATAGTCCATCAGCTGACCTTACTTGGGTTCTCGTCTGAAGTAGCAAATAATGGCCAAGAAGCACTAGACATGTGGGTTAAGAATAGAGGGAAATACAGTTTACTGCTTTCTGACTGCCACATGCCCAATATGGATGGCTATACCCTGGCCAGCTCTATTCGCCAACAAGAGAAAGACGGCGAACATTTTTCCATTATCGCCCTCACTGCCGATGCCATGGCGGGAGCCAAAAAAACATGCCTCCAAGCAGGCATGGATGACTACATGACAAAACCTTTACAAATCGACACCCTATCCAAAAAACTCGCTGAATGGCTTCCAGACATCGAAAAACCCAAAAACCAAGATGCAGAACCCGTAGAAGAAGAGACCACTACTAACATTGAACCCTCGATTGAAGCAGACAATACGGGTGCTGTTGATGCCAGTATACTGACAGAAATGCTCTGCTCAGATGAGCCGAGCCTACTTTCTGAGTTTTACCATGAGTTTCTTGTCTCGGCGATCCCTATCGTTGATGAAATTTGTAAAGCCATAGAAGAAAAAAATATGAAAACCGTTGTCAAACAGGCCCACAAGTTAAAATCTTCTGCTTACACTGTTGGTGCAACGGCACTGGCTGATTGCTGCCTGTTACTAGAAACATCGGGGAAATTGGGTGAACAAAGTGCTTTAGATGACAACTTATCCCCACTTAAACTGCTTATAACACAAACCCACGATTGGGTTTTCAACAGATACCCGTCTCATTAATGTCCTATTGCTATGATTAATGTAGAAAAATAACATGATGAATCCTAAATCCTCTCTCTCCGTCCTCGTCCTTGATGATGATTTGTTTATTCTTAAAACAACCCATCATGCATTAACGCAGCTGGGTTTTAACAACATCATTACGGCGCATAGTGTCCACTTTGCACTGGAGCAACTCGGTCACTTTGAATCCATTGATATCATACTGATGGACTTAAATATGCCAGAAACTGACGGCATTGAGTTCTTCCGCACTTTAGAAATTCATAATTTTTTAGGCGGCATCATCCTGATTAGCGGTGAAGATGAGCAAACGCTCGCCCTCGCTAAAGATCTGGCGAAAGCAAGAAAACTTAATATTATTGGTACGATAGCCAAACCCCTGAATAATCGAATTCTACAAACTTTACTCAGCCAATGGGCGCAATCTAGGACACCGGTGAAGGAAATCGTCCGCCGACCTACGATTGTTTCTCAAGCCGATTTACAATCGGCCATTGATGCTGGCGAACTCGAGCCCTGGTTTCAACCAATGATTCAGTTACAAACAGGAGAGGTAACTGGTGTAGAAATGCTGGCACGGTGGCCCAAAATAGATGGCTACATATACCCCGATGAATTTATTCCACTGGCAGAAGCTTCCGGCTTAATCAATCCACTCACATTCTTGCTCATTAAAAAAGCATCCTACTGGCTGGGACACTGGAAGAAGCATGGGCTACATCTACGCCTTGCTATCAATATTTCTATGAACAGTCTGCACGATCTGGATTTTCCAGATCAGTTTATCAAGACTATCTCTGACGCCGGTGTCGACCCCAATGATATCCCACTAACAATCGAAGTCACAGAAAGCAGCCTTGCAGAAGACTTATCAACACCACTGGATAATCTACTTCGATTACGAATGAAAAAAATTGGACTGTCCATTGATGACTTTGGTACAGGTTGGTCCAATCTTACACAACTACAAGGGCTTCCCTTTACTGAGCTAAAACTGGATTTAAGTTTCGTACAAGGTGCCGCAACAAATTCTCGAACCCGGACAATACTTGAAAGCACCGTTAAAATGGCAAAACACATGGGCATGACAACTGTAGCTGAGGGCATTGAAACCAAAGAAGAATTGGAATACATCAAAGGGCTGGGATGTGATTTAGCCCAAGGCTACTTTATGGCTCGCCCAATGCCTGGCGGCGATATACTCAACTGGACAAAAAACTGGAAGAAGCCAGAATAAACGCTTAAACCAAAAATATATCTAGGCTCCTCAATTTAGTTAGCAGCCTAAATAATAAGTAGGTGCTCTATGACAAATACACTTTTAGACAACATTGAAAATCTTTGCATACTCTTGGTGAAGAAAAAATAGACCTACTGCTAACAGATATACAAATGCCCGTCATCAATGGTCTTGAACTGATGAAAACCATTCGTAGTGGGAAGTCACCTACGCCAAGAAATCTCTGCACAATTATTGTCACCTCTTTCACCAATACTGAAACCCTCGGTTCAGCCATGGCTATGGACTTCAACGGCTTTCTGACCAAGCCTTTCAAGCCAGTAACCGTCATGAAAACTATTATGCAGGCGTTATCTAAAAAGGATACGCAGCTGCGAGAAGACAACAGCTACCTTGAGGTTAAAACAGTAAAAGGCGTGTTGCTACTGTCCGCTGGTTTTGTCTTAAGAAAAAACACCATAAGCCGGTTAATTGAATTAGACGCTGTTATTACCAACAACGAATTTCATGTTGAGCTAATAGAGGAATAGACCTACTCTATCCCCAATACCTTCCAGTAAAACACACCGCGATAAAGGCCCCCCCATAATAGTATTTAATCAGGCACTCAAAAGAATCACATTAAATGTGTTCATGACACTTGTGAGTATGGCTGGATTCATTCCAGCAACGCTTGCTGTGGGCTTTAGCCTTGATGCCATCCAGGTAGATCTTGAAAAAAATTATAACAATATCGTCCATATTGATGGGAATAGTTTTTCAATACTAAACAGTGAAAACACACTTGTTTTTGATGTGCGACAACAAAAGGAATTTGATGTTAGCCATATAAAAATGGCTATTCGAATTGATCCAAACGTGACGAATGAAGCATTTATCAAGAAGTTCAACAACCAGCTAAAGGGAAAAGGTATTGTTTTCTACTGCTCCGTAGGGCAACGATCATCCCGACTGGCTTCACGCCTTCAACCCTTACTTTTAACTCAAGGCGCAAAGCAAGTTTATAATTTAAAAGGTGGCCTTTTTCGGTGGCACAATGAACAACGGCCATTAATACAGAATGGTCAACCCACTCAATTTATTCACCCTTTCAACCCTGTGTGGGGCCTGCTAATAAAAGAGAAACGCACAATCAAATTTTTGCCCAAGAAAGATTCCATCAAAACACCGGATAAACACATCACCGAACATTAAAGATTAAACATCAAGCACACGGGCACAAACTATTATTCACACCACACCTTGTGTTTATCCATAACAGCAGAAAATATTTCTGAGGCCAAGAAATCCGACAACCAATGTTGTAGTTTTGGGTAAGGCGCTTGGTCAAACCAATCCTTATCAACAAAGGCAAATTGCCGAATAAAAGGAAAAATGGCCACATCAGAAATACTGACATTATCCCCAAATAAATAGACTCCAGCCGTTAACTTTTTTTCCAAAACAGTTAAAAAAATCTCTGCCTGAGAGCGATAATATTCCACAGCATGTTCAGGGTATCGATCTGCATATTTGTAATGATCCAGACAAACCTTGAATGAACCATCATTTTGCTGAATCAGCGCGTCCACTTCAGCCGTTAAACTTGAATCCCACCATTGGTCTGGGTCGCTTTGCTCTAAAGCCCAGCGCATTACTTCGTAACTTTCATCCAACACCACTCCTTCAGGCAAAAGCAATACAGGTACTGTCCCTTTGGTTGATGCCGCCAACATGGAAGCAGGTTTATCTCTCAATAAAATTTCCCGCAACTCCACCTGAACACCCGCATAGTACAGCGCCATTCGGGCTCGAATAGCGTAAGGACAACGGCGGAAGGAATATAGTATTGGCAACATAACGGCAGTGATCGGCTCTATAGACTAGTGGTTTAACAGAGCGTACAAAATAACACTTTTCTGTAACAGCCCTCGTTTATAATAACCTAATAACGTTTACCCCAAACAGACACCGTTCTGACAAGACATCAGAAATAAACACCAGAGAACTTGAACCATGAGCATTCTTCCTCATATTGAAATCGAACCCCCTTCAACAGCCAATGCAACCATCATATGGCTACATGGTTTGGGAGCAACGGGCCGTGATTTTGAGCCTGTCGTTCCAGAATTAAACCTACCCGATAATATGGCGGTAAGATTCATTTTCCCCCACGCACCAGAAATACCAGTGACCATTAACGGTGGCTATATTATGCCTGCCTGGTATGACATTCTGGAAATGACCCTTGACCGCAAAGTCGATGAACAACAATTACGGCAATCCTCCGCTGAGGTACACGCATTCATCGACAGAGAAATCGAACGGGGCATTGATAGCCACCGCATCATTATTGCCGGCTTCTCTCAAGGCGGTGCTGTGGCTTTTGACGCCGCGCTAACTTACCCCAAACCGCTGGCAGGACTGTTGGCATTATCCACTTATTTTGCCACGGTTAATTCCATCGATATTGCTCCGGCCAACCAACACCTACCCATTCAAATATTTCATGGCATCAATGACTCCGTTGTTTCAGAGATTCATGGCCAAAACAGTGTTAAGTTTTTGTCTGCTCTGGGCTTCGAACCCAACTATCAAACCTTTGCCATGGAGCATGCTGTCTGCATAGAAGAGATAGAGGCTATATCGACATGGATACAAACAACCTTGAGCCAACCAAGCCCCTCATGAGCGAATAACATGAAACACGCCAAACCACAGTACCCACACGCTCATCCTCCCGAACTGGGAGAACCTTTTAAAGTGGCCAATGGTGTCTACTGGTTACGTATGCCCCTGCCCTTTAAGCTGGATCATATCAATCTGTGGTTGCTCGAAGAGGAGGATGGTTGGACCATCATTGATACTGGGCTGGCGACCGAGGCGACCACTGATATTTGGGAAGGGTTATACCGAAAGATTACGCGACATAAACCGATTAAACGTCTTCTTGCCACACATATGCACCCAGACCATATAGGGCTTGCCGCCTGGCTATGCCGTCGAAGTGGTGCAGAATTATGGATGTCTCGCAGTGAATATATGTACTGCCGAATACTACTGGAAGACAGCCATAGAGAAGCCCCCGAGGTCGCCGTTGATTTCTATCAGGCGGCTGGTTTTAATGAAGAGCAATTGAATTATTATCGATCAAAATTTGGGGCTTTCAGCAACATGATTCGAGGGATACCAAACCGTTACCACCGGCTTCAGGATAATGACACCTTCACCGTTAACCATCAGCAATGGCAAGTAATCATGGGTGAAGGTCACTCACCAGAACACGCATGTCTGTTTTGCCCAGAGTTAAAATTGTTTATCTCCGGCGACCAGTTACTACCCACCATATCTTCTAATGTCAGCGTCTGGCCCATTGAGCCATCAGGGAATCCTTTGGAGGCCTGGATCAACTCCTGCCACAAACTACAATCAATGCTACCGGACAACACGCTAACACTGCCGTCCCACGGCTTACCTTTTCTTGGCGCACAACAGCGTTTACAAAAACTGATCAATGATCACGAAAAAGATCTGCAAACGGTTTACGAAAATTGTGAGACACCAAAACGAGTTGTTGATCTTTTTCCACTGATTTTTAAATCAAAAATCAGTCACTCAACACTGGTACTTGCCGCGGGTGAGAGTTATGCCCACATGAACTGCTTGATAGAGCGGGAAATGCTGACGGTCAAAAAAGATAACAATGGGGTTAACTGGTATCAACAACGATAATGGCTAGCAGCCTTCTAGTATATCAACCCAACTGTGCCATTTGACGATGATGCCATTTTCCTAACAAGACCTGCGCCAAAACCGCACCTATCAATGCTAACATCATGTCCCACTGGGCATCCCAAACATCGCCCTGTGATCCAAGAAAATCTGCAGAGCCATCCCCACCAACAACCACAGACCACCATTCAACAAGCTCGTAGAAGGCACTAAAAGCCAAACAAAAGCAGGTGGTCAGAAAAAACAGCCAGCCTTTACAGTTGCTCTGACTCACAACATTCAATACCTGTTTCCGCCACAATATCTCCCTTGCCAGAATGGCAGGAATAAATCCCTGAGCCAGATGGCCAATTCGATCGTAATGATTACGGGAGAAATCAAACCCATCCTGCATCCAGAAACCCAGCGGTACACGGGCATAGGTATAGTGCGCACCGACCACCAAAATAACGGAATGAATAAAAATTAGGTAATAGCTGATACGAGTCAGCGGAAAGCTTTCTCGGGTATAAAACAACAGCGGTAATGCAATAACGACAGGGATAGCCTCAAGCCACCAGGTAAGACGGTCATAGGGGGCAATCCAAGACCAAACTAGGGTGATCGACAACAGAACAAGCAATAGACTCAGTTCTTTTGTACTTACCATTTATGTATCACCACCCCTATAACTGATCCGGTAAAAGCCGATCCAACAAACCTAAGTTTTAAGCTCTCTATTTAAAAGACAACTAAAAACCCTCAACTCAAGATGCTCTCTTAAAAACAAAGACAAACCACTAATTCCCCCAACGAGGCAACAGTGTTTGGTCTATCTCCAGGTGGTCAAGAATTCTTGCCACAACAAAGTCGATCAAGTCATCAATGGTTTCAGGGTTTTGATAAAAACCGGGCATGGCCGGCAATATCGTTACCCCCAACCGGGCCAATTTGAGCATATTTTCAAGGTGGATTTCTGACAATGGCGTTTCTCGTGGCACCACAATCAACTGACGCCGCTCTTTTATGGCCACATCCGCAGCACGCTCAATGAGATTATTACTGGCACCACAGGCAATGGCCGAAAGCGTACCGCCACTAGCTGGACAGATCACCATAGAAGAGGGAGATGCAGAGCCTGAAGCGACTGATGAGAACCAATCCCGTGATGTATTCACTACTATTTGTCCCGGATCCGCATCAAAATTGAGGGTAAGAAACTCCTCCAGATGATCATCGTCGGGTAAATCCAGCTCGGTCTCTGTTTCCACCACAATACGAGCAGCATCGGAAATCAAAAACTGTACCTGACAATTCGCTTGAACCAGACAATCCAGTAATCTCAAGCCATATTGGGCACCAGAGGCGCCGGTCATGGCTAATGTAACGGAACGATGAACTTCGGACATTGGCTTTTTTCTCCCCACTCAGTTTTACCCTTTAGCCCTTGCTTCCAGGGCCGCCACCAGTTTGCCATGAAATCCTGAAAAACCACCATTACTCATAACCACAATGTGGGTCAAACCATCCGTGCTTTTCAATGTCTGTTTAATAAGTGAATCAATGTCCGATACTACTTTAGCTGGTGCGGCACCCCCGCTAACAACTTCAGCTAACGACCAACCGATATCATCAGGCTGATACCACAATACTTGATCGGCCAATTTGGTCGCTTCTGCCAATTCACTCTTATGAATACCCAGCTTCATGGTATTTGAACGAGGCTCAATAACAGCAATAATTTTGTCATTACCCACCTTATGTCGAATACCTTCCAAGGTCGTTGCGATTGCCGTAGGGTGATGAGCAAAATCATCATAAACCGACACACCGCTCACCGTGGCAAGCTTTTCCATTCGGCGCTTAACACCCATGAACTGGCATAATGCTTCACAAGCTACTGCCGGTTTTACCCCCACATGGCGAGCCGCTGCTATTGCAGCCAAGCCATTTGCCGCATTATGAACACCCGTTTGTCCCCAGCGAACACTTCCCTGCCTTTTACCCTGAAAGCTGACAGAAAAAACAGAACCATCTGCTTCTGTCAGTGACATGCCCCAATCGCCATTTTCACCCAAGGATTGCAATTCCGACCAGCAACCCCGGTCCAACACCTCTTGAATATTGGCGTCATCCGACGGAGCTATGATTAAACCCTTACCTGGAATCGTCCTGACAAAATGGTGGAACTGGGTTTGAATGGCATGAAGGTCTGCAAAAATATCTGCATGATCAAATTCCAAATTATTAAGAATCGCGGTACGGGGACGGTAATGGACAAATTTTGAGCGCTTATCAAAAAAGGCGCTGTCATATTCATCGGCTTCCACCACAAAGAAAGGCGAGTCGCCCAAACGGGCCGACACATCAAAATTCTTGGGTACGCCGCCAATCAGAAAACCCGGTTTCATTCCTGCATATTCCAATATCCAGGCCAGCATACTGGAGGTCGTGGTTTTGCCGTGGGTACCCGCCACAGCCAACACCCATTTTTCTTTCAGAAAATAATCACATAACCACTGGGGACC
Source organism: uncultured Porticoccus sp. (assembly GCA_963974675.1). Classification (GTDB taxonomy): domain Bacteria; phylum Pseudomonadota; class Gammaproteobacteria; order Pseudomonadales; family Porticoccaceae; genus Porticoccus. The sequence continues at coordinate 105,561 of CAXBDQ010000002.1, forward strand.
TGATGTATAGGGGATACGGTTATCCAACACATATTCCACAGCGGGGTTGCCGCGGGACAACGCATTCCCTATCACCACCAGATCAGGCATGGGCTTGAACTGCGAGGGGTCATAACCCTCGATCAGTTCAATACCCGCTTTTTCAAGTTGTGTGCTCATGGGAGGATAAACGTTGGTATCACTGCCTGAAACACGATACCCGGAGGCTTTAGCCAGCTGAGCCAGTGACCCCATAAATGTGCCACAGACACCTAAAATATGAATATGCATTCGTCAACAACAGCCTGTTAAATCAGAGGGGATAGCGAAATGGCAACAACCAAACGACATCACCCGAATAGATGGAAATTCTGAGGACAACATAGCTTAATTTCACCGCCATGCAACCCTTCATACTTCAAAGATGCTTAATGGCGTATCCCCGGTTGTAAAAAGGGTGCCAAAATTCACAAAGAAATCACATAGAAATGAAATCCATACTACTTTCCAGTATGATTCGCGGCTCTTCAAAAAAGCCGTGTGCCGAGAACAAAAATGCCAAAAAAGAATGCCTTTTACGCCCAATCTGGTGGCGTAACCGCAGTAATTAATGCCAGCGCCTGTGGCGTGATTGAAGCCGCAAGAGAGCACAGCGATAAAATAGGCCATGTCTATGCGGGCCACAATGGCATTCTCGGCGCACTACGTGAAGACTTAATTAATACCAGCGAAGAATCAGCCAGTGCTATTGCTGCCCTGCGCCACACTCCTTCCGGAGCCTTTGGCTCATGCCGCTATAAACTAAAAAGCTTTGAAGAAAATAAAGCTGAATATGAGCGGCTGATCGCAGTCTTTAAAGCACACGACATCGGTTATTTCTTTTACAACGGTGGCGGCGATTCCGCGGATACTTGCCTTAAAGTTTCACAGCTATCACAACAAATGGGCTATCCCATTCAGGCCATTCATATTCCAAAAACTGTGGACAATGATTTGCCCTACACCGACAACTGCCCCGGCTTTGGCTCGGTGGCTAAATATGTCGCAGTATCGACCAAAGAAGCCAGCCTAGATATTGCCTCCATGTGCGAATCATCTACCAAGGTGTTCATCCTTGAAGTAATGGGCCGTCATGCTGGCTGGATTGCTGCTGCCAGCGCCCTGGCAGCGGAAGAAGCTGGAGACCCGCCACACATCATCCTCTTTCCAGAAATTCCTTTCGCCCGGGAAGACTTCATTGCCCGAGTGGAAAAAACAGTAGAACTGCATGGTTACTGTGTTGTTGTTGCCTCAGAGGGTGCGCAATATGCCGATGGCGCATTAATTTCAGGCTCCATAAACACTGATGCCTTTGGCCACCACCAGCTTGGCGGTGTCGCCCCCACCCTGGCCAGCATGATCAAACACGCACTGGGATACAAATACCACTGGGCTCTTGCTGACTACTTACAGCGCTCTGCTCGTCACATTGCTTCTGCTACAGATGTTGAGCAAGCCTATGCCGTAGGTCGTGCCGCAGTGGAATATGCCTTGGCAGGAAAAAATTCTGTTATGGTCACCATTGAGCGCAACGAAGGTGACAATTACTCCTGGAGCCTCGGAGAAGCGCCGCTGGAACATGTGGCCAATCAGGAAAAAATGATGCCCCGTAGCTACATTACGGAAGATGGCTATGGCGTCACTCAGGAAGGAAGGGATTATTTAACGCCCCTGATTCAAGGTGAAGACTACCCGCCTTACCACAATGGTATTCCTCAGTATGTAAGACTGAAAAAGGTGCCGGTAAAGAAAAAACTCAACACACCCTTCGAGGTGTAATCCTTAAGAGAGAAGGTAGAGCAAGACTCTTAACCGAGCCCAAAACGGTATACAACTATTCAAAAAATAAGGCTCTATTTCTTCATAGAGCCTTATTTTTTGAATAGTTCTTTTAGCCTTCAAGCATGAAGGTCACAGGCCCATCATTGCATAACGCTACTTGCATGTTGGCACCAAAAATTCCAGTGGCCAGCTGGGGACATACCTGTTCCGCCTCCGCTACAAAAAAATTGTAAAGCTCTTCGGCTAAAGCCGGTGGTGCTGAAGTAGTAAAACTGGGGCGCAACCCCTTACGAGTATCCGCAGCCAAAGTAAACTGGGGAACAACCAATAAACAGCCGTTTGCCTGCTGTACATTCAGGTTCATTTTATCCTCAGTATCTGGAAAAATTCGATAGTGCATCACCTTATGCAACAGCTTGCTGGCAGACTCTTTCGTATCCCCTCGCTGTACTCCCAGGAACAATAAAATACCTCTGTCAATTTCGCCTACAATATTGCCACTCACTTCTACGCTGGCATGGCTCACACGCTGAATCAGACCCAACATCCTCGCTTTAACTCCTGGTTTTAATTCCCAATGACATTGCGCGGCTCTCCCGCTAAAAATGCCCGAATATTCTCAGCAGCTTGACCAATTAATCGCTGGCGTGACTCTTTTGCCACCCAGGCACTATGGGGAGTAACAATCAGGTTTGGAATGTCTGGATTCAACAATGGGTTGCCATTTTTGGGCGGTTCCTCTGTCAAAACGTCCACTCCTGCACCGCCAATGACACCGTCTTCCAATGCTTCGACTAACGCCTGCTCATCCACAAGCCCACCGCGAGCACAGTTAATCAGTAGTGCCGTATTTTTCATTTTTGCTAACTCGCGACGACCCACAAGGTGCCGAGTTTCTTCGGTGAGGGGACAATGCAAACTGATCACATCCGCTTCTGCTATCAAAGTATCAAAAGGCGTTCGATCCAACTGGTCACATTGATTTGTGTTGCTTCCGTGTCGCCAAGGAAGTGCCGCCACCTTTACCTTCATACCGAAGGCACGACCAATATTAGCCACCCCCTGCCCCAATTCGCCGTAACCAATAATGCCTAACACTTTGCCAGCTAATTCCGTTACCGGGTAATCGAGCACACAAAAAAATGGGCTTTCCGCCCATCGGCCATCAAGTGCTGCCACATTGTAATCCGGCAACCGTGTTGTCAAAGCAAGGATCAATGCCCAAGTATGCTGTACCACTGAAGCCACACCATAACCCACCACATTACTGACCACGACATTGTGAGCACCAGCTGCAGCAAGATCGATCACGTTGGTACCTGTCGCCAAAACACCGACATATCGCAAGGCTGGATTCGCCGCAAACTCTGCTTTACCCATAGGCGCTTTATTGGTTAAGACGATCTCTACTCCCGAGATGCGCTCCGCCACCAGCTCAGGTGGACAGGTGCCGTACACTGTCCATTCGATAGGTAACCCTGAGATTAGTCCAAGGTCGATATCCTGAGGGCCCAGAGTATCCGCATCGAGAATGACACCTTTCATCTTGTCTGCCTTGAGGCTATCTTGATACTCATTAAACTGGACACCTTTTGTTAGAACTAGCTTTTGTTAAAATAATTCTGAGGAAGTGTACCCCATGTCATCTAAACCACGCATCACCATCCTTTACTGCCCGCGTTGTAATTGGCTATTGCGATCTGCCTGGCTGGCTCAAGAATTACTGACTACATTTATGGATGATCTTGATGAAGTGGCACTGAAACCTGCGGAACAAAACGGTACATTTGAAATCAGATTAGACCACCAAATCATTTGGGAACGCAAAAAAGACGGTGGATTTCCAGAGGCCAAAGTACTTAAACAACGGGTGCGAAATCACATAGATCCAGACCGATCATTGGGTCATTCAGACCACTAAACCATAGGCCGAAATCAGGCTTGCAACCACTATGGTACTGAGCTCTCATCTTCTGTCATAATGCGCGGCTTCATAATAAAAAATAAGAGGGATAACCAGATGTCAGAGCGGTTGTTGGGGATCTATGAAAAACTGATTTTACGCCACCCCGTGGCCTCCATACTGTTGGTAATAGCTATCGCTATCGCCATGGCTTTTGGTCTGCCAAATTTCAAACTGGATGCCTCTGCAGACTCCCTCACCTTGGAAAACGACACCTCCCTCGCTTACTTTCGAGAATCATTACAACGCTACGGCAGCAGTGATTTTCTAGTCGTGACCTATACGCCATACAAAGGCGACCTGTTTGATGATGCCTCCCTAAACACTCTCAATGAAATGCGCTCAGAATTAGCGAAGATTGATGGTGTTGCCAAAGTTACATCCATGCTGGATGTACCCTTACTGTACAGCCCCAAAATTTCCGTTTCAGAGCTCAAGGATGCTCCGCGCACACTGCTTCAGCCGGATGTCGACCGAAAGATGGCTCGCAAAGAGTTCCTCGAAAGCCCGATCTATAAAAATCTCATTCTCAGTAAAGATGGCCAAACGACCGCCATTCTCGCAACCATGAAACTGGATAAGAAATATCTGGTACTGGTCAAAGCACGGGATACCTTGCGAATTAAGCGAGACACCGAAGGCTTATCACCCGAAGAAGTGATCGAGCTTGAAAGAACCAGTCAAGAATTCCTAGACTACCGCACCCATCGTGCCGCAGTAGAGCACCAAAGAGTCGCAGAAATACGTGAAAAAATGTCCCGCTACAAAGGGACAGCAGAGGTATTCCTTGGCGGCCCCAGTATGATCACCGCCGACATGGTCGACTTCATAAAAAGTGACCTGAGGGTCTTTGGCATAGGTATTCTGCTCTTTATTATCCTGACCCTGGCCATTATTTTCCGCCAGCTTCGCTGGGTTCTATTGCCTTTGGCCACCTGTGTTCTATCCGTAGAAATAATACTCGGTTACCTAAGTTGGATTGACTGGCGCCTAACCGTCATTTCTTCCAACTTCGTCTCGCTGCTGTTAATTATTACCCTGGCCCTAACCATTCATCTGATTGTTCGCTATAGAGAACTCCACCGAGCAGGTCCCGAGCGTGACCAGATCGATCTGGTTCGAGACACTGTTACCTACATGGCTCGCCCATGCCTCTATACCGTACTGACCACTGTCGTCGCCTTTGTGTCCTTGGTTGTCAGTGATATCCGTCCCGTCATCGACTTTGGCTGGATGATGACCATGGGGATTGTATTGGCACTGATTCTGGCCTTTATTATAATCCCCGCAGGAATGATAATTTGGGGTAAAGGTGAAAATACAGACAAAGGTGATAACTCTGCTGTGCTGACACTGTATTTCTCTCGCTTTACCGAGAAGCATGGAAATTTAGTCCTAATACTGGCACTGCTTGCCTTTATCACCAGTGCTTGGGGCATATCCCAGCTAAAAGTAGAAAATCGCTTCATCGACTACTTCCGATCTAATACTGAAATTTATCAAGGGCTGTCCGTCATTGATGCCAAGTTAGGTGGCACGACACCCTTGGAAATTATTCTTGATGCACCACCATCAATAAATAATGACGCCGTCAGCTTTGATGAATTACTAGCTGAAGATGAGAAAACAGATACATCTCCTATCGATGATCCCTACGGCGACCCCTTTGCTGGCGCCTATAAAGACAGCGCTGAAGATGTGACTGATACCCAATCGGAAGAAGTTGTTGACCCTTACGGTGATCCCTTTGCCGACATGTATGCCGACAGTAGTGAAGAAGAAGCTCTGTCAGAAGGCGACGATCAAACCGACGACCCTTATGGCGACCCTTTTGCCGGTGATGACTTTGCCGATGATGACTTTGCCGATGACACTTCAGGCGCACTGGAAGTTGTGGAAGATAGCTACTGGTTAACCCGTGCCGGTATTGAAGACATCAGAAAACTTCATCTTTATCTTGAGTCTTTGCCTGAAATTGGCAAAGTGAGTTCACTGGTCACAGTAACCGATGTTGCCTCTGATCTATCTGGCCACAAACTCAACGACCTTGAACTAGCCTTTATGTCTTTGATGCTGTCGGAAGAAAACGCCAAACTGCTTCTCAACCCCTATATCAATGAGAAACATAATCAGGCGCGGATCACCCTGCGTGTCAATGAAACCCAAGGCAATCTGAACCGCAAAGAACTACTGGAAAAAATCCACCACTTTGCCGTGAACGAAGCCGGATTCAAAGAAGAGCAAGTACATTTCACCGGCTTGCTAGTTCTCTATAACAATATGCTGCAAAGTCTATTCCGCTCCCAAATTATGACCCTAGGCACGGTATTCCTTGGCATCATGGCCATGTTTCTGGTCTTATTCCGATCTATCTCCATCTCCCTGATTGCCATCCTGCCTAACTTTCTGGCAGCCGGTGTAGTGCTCGGCGGCATGGGCATTGCCGGAATTCCACTCGATATGATGACCATTACCATCGCGGCTATCACCGTAGGTATTGGTGTCGATCATGCCATTCACTACATCACCCGATTCAAAAGGGAGTTCGAAGTTGATGGCAACTATATCGAATCCATGCATCGAGCCCATGCCAGTATTGGACGGGCGTTATTCTATACAGCCGTCACGATTATCGTAGGTTTCTCCATTCTGGCACTGTCCAACTTTATCCCATCCGTCTATTTTGGGCTGTTAACAGCACTGGCGATGTTCGCGGCACTGCTGGGATCAATGACACTCCTGCCCAAGTTGATTCTTATCTTTAAGCCATTAGGCAAATAACGATACCACTGACTGACAATGCCGGGGCCGCATCACGAGGCCTCGGTATATGGTTCAAAACCCGCCACCTCACTCCAGACAGACCTCAATTGAAGCACCCTCCGAACCCTTAACCTCTCTCCTGCTACCACATTTCCATCTAAACTTTTTATGAGTTTTGTAATACACCTTTAATCAAAAAAAATAATTGATAGACACCCAGTACTACAACGGACGGGTGGTTTACCGACATCGGCTAAACTTTCTAAAAAAACAGACTCGGTATTAGTCGGAGAAAAATAATGAAGATATCGGCATGCCACTGTTGTAACTGCGGAATATTAATCGGGAGACTTTGGTTTTAAATCAGACATTAGCTAATGCAATGAGGGAGTTGGCACTAAAGTTAAGATCAAAAAGGTCAGAGAACAGCTAGAGCGCATTGTTTGGCCGAGTAACTTCATGCCCTTCGATTCGCTGCAAGAGCAAAAGGTATGAGTCCAGAGCTTGTTGTACAAATGATGAAGACCCTTCTTCTTTCTCCCAAGGATCAATCATTAATACAATGGCAAGATAAACCATAACCTTCTTTTTCTGTTCTTCCAAATAATCTTCGATATTCCCCTCAACTTTTGAATGACCAGAGTTGCTTGCATAAAGTAATTTGTTTCGCTGACCAGCCCGATCCTTAATATATTTTAGAGCATTATCATAGCCCGCCCCTTCTATAAGCTCTTGGAAATTATTTTCGAATGTCAAGACCTGCCCCATTTTGGCATTGGCAATTGTAAAATGAAGGGGTGGGGTTGGGCTTACAGTTAATCCATGTTCAGGCATATTAAGCAGGAGCTCAATTGCTCGCCGCTGACCTAGCCTTTTGTGTCTTAAGTGAAATTTATCGAAAAACTGAGAACCATAAACTATGCTCTCACCAAGAAAGTGACCAATACCCTCAATAAAAGGGAAAAGGCCTAATTTGTATGTGTGCTCCTTGAACAAAAGCCTGTCAGCATTTCGGTAACGATGTGCCTTTAAGCAATGAAAGAGTGAAGATGCAGCCTCTTCTTCGGCTGTAATACCTCGAAACACTGCCATTTCGATATCAATTGCACGAATTTTCCAAGCTTTTCTTAAATGCCTAATCGCGTTTTTTGCGCAATGTTTAGTAGATCCACTGCAATCATCTAGCGCCTCGATGGTATTTTCTTGAAAGAGTGTAAATTTCATCAATTTGTAAGCCAAATAGTTTATTCTAAAAAAGGAGACAGGCCCCTTTAATTTTTGCCATTACCCAGCACACTTTCAATTCTTGAACACAGGCGCCGCCTTAAATCGACCATATCGCTAAAATTCCATACAATACAATTGTATTGACGAATATCAAAATGCAGATTGTCTAAATCATCTTGATTGCAAAGCCAAAACACCTCCAAACCTAAGCCTTTTGCAAATCCAGCTTCAAAATAAACGCCACCTCGATGACCTGTAAAATCTGCAATCAAAAATTTACTTTTTCTAATTTGAGAAATTATTTCATCATCAATTTTTTCATTATGCTCTCGCAAGTCTACTCGGTGAGGCATATAACCAGCTTCTAAAATTCCCGGAGCAATTGCTTGCTCATAAACATTTTTCATTTCATCGGAAAACCACATTGCAACAAAAGCTTGCTTACTATCAACTTGAGAAGTCTCTAATTCTTCAAGCTTCATCCACCCTTTGGGTAGTATTTTATATGTAACATCAGTTATCACCTGCTCCCATAAGATTCTTTCCATACTTGCCAAATACTGAACAACTTCTGAAAACTCTGCCTCATTAAGACACCAAGCACGACTAATCATAGATTCGTCTTCTTTAATCTGAAATCCAGCGTATACAGTTAATTTCTCTAAGTAGTACAAAAGGTGATTAGATTTTTCAATAAAATTAGGTTCAGTAAGGTTTTCAAAAAACTCCAAGCTATGGGATGTAATTTTATAACCCTGATTCTCTGACAGAAAAGAAGAAATATTTGCCTTTTGCCTATCTGACAAGTGGGTATTTCTAACATTAACAATCGCTCTTTGAGTAATTGCATAATGACCACATCTAGGGCAATTAACAGACCTAGTATCTTCTTTACCATATCCCGAATAAATCATTTTACTTTGACAAAAGGGGCATTCTTCCATATATGAAACATATCCATTTTTTATTAATAAAGACCTGAAACTATATCATTTAGATATCTAATCCTAAATTTTTTACGCACCAACCAGTTTAACTCAGGTTTTGTTTACACACCGTGGTCCAACTGATTATAGTCACTGGCTGATTCACCATGTCTGGCAAGGAGTAAATTCGGGATGAAAACACGTGCAGCGGTAGCCTTTAAAGCAGGCGCACCTCTTGAAGTGGTCGATGTTGATCTGGAGGGCCCAAAGGCCGGTGAAGTGCTGGTGGAAATTAAAGCGACTGGGGTATGTCATACCGACGCCTTCACCCTGTCGGGCGATGACCCTGAAGGGGCTTTTCCGGCCATTCTAGGTCACGAAGGTGCTGGTGTAGTGGTTGATGTAGGTCCGGACGTTAAAAGCTTAAAACCCGGCGACCATGTAATTCCCCTCTATACCCCGGAATGCCGGGAGTGTAATTTTTGCCTCAACCCAAAAACTAATTTGTGTCAGTCTATTCGCACGACTCAAGGGCAGGGTGTCATGCCCGATGGCTCCAGCCGTTTTTCTCTGGATGGTCAACCGATTCTGCATTACATGGGTTGTTCAACTTTCTCGAACTACACAGTATTGCCCGAAATCGCGCTGGCTAAAGTGCGGGAAGATGCCCCTTTCGACAAAATTTGCTACATCGGTTGCGGCGTTACCACCGGCATTGGTGCCGTGGCTTTCACCATGAAAGTCGAAGTCGGTTCAACCGTGGCGGTATTTGGCTTGGGTGGTATTGGCCTGAATGTTGTTCAGGGTGCCAAAATGGTTGGGGCTACCAGAATTATCGGTATCGATACGAACCCTAACCGAGCCCACCTGGCCAAACAGTTTGGTATGACGGACTTTATCAACCCAAATGATGTTGAAAATGTTGTAGACCATATTATTGATTTGACCGGCGGCGGTGTGGACTACAGCTTTGAGTGTATTGGTAATGTGAATGTTATGCGCCAAGCGCTGGAATGCTGCCACAAGGGTTGGGGGCAAAGCTGTATTGTTGGCGTTGCGGGTGCCGGTCAGGAAATTTCTACACGGCCTTTCCAATTAGTCACTGGCCGGTCATGGCGTGGTACTGCTTTTGGCGGCGCCAGAGGCCGTACCGATGTCCCCCGAATTGTCGATTGGTATATGGATGGAAAAATCAATATCGACGATTTGATTACCCACACCATGCCTTTGGGCGACATCAACAAAGCATTCGACCTGATGCATACGGGTGAAAGTATTCGATCAGTCGTACTGTACTAAATAAAAAGGTACTGTATTAGTTAATGACTGGGAAGGTAGACATGGAACAAATTGACGCGCATAAATCCTTTGGTGGGCAACAGCTCCGCTACCGTCATCAGTCCAGGGTACTCAACTGTGAAATGACCCTTTCCATTTATCTGCCGCCACAAGCCGAACAAGGGCCAGTTCCTGCCCTTTATTGGTTATCAGGGCTCACCTGTACCGATGAAAATTTTGTGACCAAAGCTGGTGCTCAGGCGTATGCAGCGAAATATGGTATGGCGATCATTGCCCCGGATACCAGCCCTCGCGGTGAGGATGTGCCCGATGACCCAGAGGGTGCCTATGATGTTGGATTGGGAGCAGGATTTTATGTCAACGCCACACAATCACCCTGGAACCAGCATTATCAGATGTATGATTACGTAGTGAATGAATTGCCCGCACTGATCAATCAACACTTCCCTATCAATGGTACAAGGGTGAGTATTTCCGGCCACTCCATGGGTGGACATGGCGCATTAACCATCGCCCTGAAAAATCCAGACCAGTACAAATCTGTTTCAGCTTTTGCACCTATTTGTTCACCAACAAATTGTCCTTGGGGCCAGAAGGCTTTAGGACTGTACCTGGGTGATGATCAAGGAACGTGGAAACAATACGACACTGTGGAGCTGATTAAACAACATTCCGCTCATCAACCACTGCCGGTTTTAATCGACCAAGGTGATCAGGATAATTTTCTACAGGAACAACTGAAAACCGAATTATTGGAAGCGGCTTGCCGTACTGAAAACTACCCCATGACGATTCGCAGGCAACCCGACTACGACCACAGCTATTACTTTATTGCTTCATTTATTGGCGAGCATATAAAATTTCATGCGCAGTATTTGTAGCGCCACATAGTAATGGGCAAAAAATAAATGAGTAATGACCGCGGCTTACCTTCTTCAGAAAATATTATTGGCGGCGGCGCTAAAAAAGTTCTCTACACGCTCAAAACGGTCCAAAAAATTGGCCTGAAAAATTCCTCCAAAGCGCTCACTTCAAAAAACACCTGCAAAGCATGCGGATTGGGCATGGGGGGCCAACAAGGTGGCATGACCAACGAGCTGGGGGAATTCCCCGCCGTTTGTAATAAAAGTATTCAAGCCCAGTCTACAGACATTCAGCCCGCCATTCCTTCAGAAATTTTTCAGCATTCGCTGTCAGAATTACGGGAATTAAGCAGTTATGAATTAGAACATCTTGGCAGACTAGGCAACCCTATATTCAAAGCAAAGGATGCCAACCAATTTCAGGAGGTCAGCTGGGAGTGGGCCCTGCAATATGCCGCAGAAAAGTTTGCTGCCACCGAGCCATCCCGTACCTTTTTCTACTCTTCAGGCCGCTCCTCCAACGAGGCCGGTTTTGTCTTGCAACTATTAGCCCGGTTATATGGCACCAACAACGTCAACAACTGCTCATACTACTGCCATCAGGCCACCAGTGTTGCTCTGGGTGAAACTATCGGAAGCGGAACGGCTACAGTAGAACTAGAAGATTTATCTCGCTGCGACATGGTATTTGTGATTGGCGCCAACCCCGCCTCCAATCACCCTCGCTTTATCCATCAACTCAAAGGGATTCGTGATCGCGGTGGCAAGGTCATTATTATTAATCCCGCCAAGGAGCCGGGGTTAGTTCGTTTTGCTGTACCCAAAAGTGCCAAGTCGATGATGACCGGCGGCACCTGGATTGCCAGTGAATACCTGCAACCTGTTATTGGCAGTGACATTGCGCTGCTAAAGGGGATTGCCAAATCGGTACTGGAAAAACAAGGCGAAGACCTCCACTTTATTCAGCAATTTACTGAAAATTTTGAAGTCTTCAAACAAGATATTAAAGGTACGCCTTGGGACGTTATTGAAAATACTACTGGCATATCTGTTGAAAAAATCCATCAGGTGGCCGATCAATATCTCGCCGCAAAAAATGTGATTTTTGCCTGGGGTATGGGTATGACCCACCACCAACACGGCGTCGAAAACATTGAATATATTTCCAACCTAGCCCTGCTGCGAGGCATGATCGGCAAACCCGGCGCTGGGTTCCTACCACTGCGTGGCCACAGTAATGTTCAGGGCATTGGCACCATTGGCGTCAAACCGGTGCTGACGGAAGATGTCTTTCATAAACTCGAGTCAGAGCTTGGCGCAAAACTGCCAACCTCTGAGGGTATGGATACTTTGGCCTGTATGAATGCCGCACATAACGGCAAGGTAGATGCAGCTCTGATAATGGGAGGCAATCTCTATGGCGCGTCCCCGAACTCAGCTTGGGCGGAGGAGGCTTTAGACAATATCGGTTTTACCCTTTACCTAACCACCACCCTAAACCAGGGACATATTCACGGCTGTGATACCAGCGAAAGCCTAATTCTTCCCGTGACAGCCAGAGACGAAGAATGGCAAACCACCACGCAGGAATCCATGTTTAATTATGTACGGCTCAGTGATGGGGGTATTAATCGCCATAAAAATACTCGCCCCGAAGTTATGGTGCTCAGTGATATTGCCCAGCAATTGTTAAAAAATTGTCCCGTCGATTTCAGCCAGTTCAAACAACATAAAAATATTCGAGAAACTATCGCCAAGGTTGTCCCCGGCATGGAGCAGCTGGCCGACATTGATGTCGCCAAGCAAGAGTTTCATATTCAAGGTCGACTAAAACACCAGCCTGAATTTAATATGCCGAAGGGTCTAGCACAGTTTAAAGTTCGCCCTCTTCCACCAGCCCCTAAAGATCAAAACTATCCTTTCACACTAACAACCGTACGCAGTGAAGGACAGTTCAATACTATTATTTACGAAGAAACCGACAGCTATCGCAACACGCAAAACCGCTGGTCCGTTTTGATGAATCCCGACACCATTAAAAAATTGGGGATCCACAACAATATCGTCAACCTGGTTTCTAATTATGGCCGAATGGACCGTGTCAGGGTCTACCCCTTTGATTTACCCGACAACAATTTGATGGCCTATTTTCCGGAAGCGAATGTGTTGATTGGCTGTGAGCAAGATCCGCGCAGTAAAACACCAGCGTTTAAAGCGGTGCCGGTAAATATAGAAATTGTTTAATCCTTTTTAGCCCGCGAGTATCGTTAGCCCTATTCAGAACAACTTCTCTTGTATGCTGGATGTATATACAGTATCTTTGTTGGTATGAAAACCACGCCCCTACCACTATATCCCTTCGGGCCTCCAACAACTCTTCCACTCTTTAGCGTGGCAGTCCGTGCGGGGTTCCCCAGCCCTGCGGATGATTTTGTAGAGGTGTCACTAGACATCAGGGAACATCTGATAAAACACCCATCAGCGACCTTTTTTGCCCGCGCTGAGGGCGACTCTATGACCGGATTTGGAATTTTTAATGGTGACCTGTTGATTGTAGATCGCGCACTACAGCCACAACATGGGGACGTGGTGATCGCCGCCATAGATGGTGATCTCACTTGCAAGATGTTGGACCTGCACGAAAAATTATTGCGCTCCGGCAATGTTCGCTATCAGCCCATTGAATTACACGACAATGCTGAATTATTGATTGAGGGTGTGGTGATTCATTCCGTACGCCATCACCGATGTTCGCGTTAGTCGACTGCAATAGCTGTTATGCCAGCTGCGAACAAATCTTTCGGCCTGATTTACGGGGGAAACCGGTCATCGTTTTAAGCAATAACGACGGCTGTATCATCGCCCGCTCGAAAGAAGCCAAAGCATTAGGTATTCCTGACCTTCATGCCTATTTCAAGGTGAAGCAATTGATTAAACGTCATCGTGTGGCGGTATTTTCCAGTAACTTTCGACTCTATGATGACATCTCTCAACGGGTAATGGACACCTTGCGCCACTTTAGCCCCAATATTGAAATTTATAGTATCGATGAAATGTTTCTCGACTTTGCTGGGATGAACCATCCACTCCACAACTATGGTCAGACCATAAAACAGACATTGTGGAAACAAGTCCGAATGCCCGTCAGTGTCGGTATCGCACCCAGTAAAACCCTGGCCAAATTAGCCAATTATGCCGCTAAAAATATTCAAAAATGCCAAGGGGTCTGCTTGCTGGACAGCCCACATAAATGGCAATGGCTATTACCACGAGTGCCTGTGACGAAAGTCTGGGGGGTAGGTTTACGTACCGGAAAAAAGCTGGCTGACCTCTCTATCTACACAGCCGGAGACTTGGCCATCAGTAACCCAAAAACGATTCGACGCCACTTCAGTGTGTGCCTAGAAAGAACCATTGAAGAACTCAATGGCAAAGTATGCCTTGAGTTGGAAGACATACCTCCAGACAAAAAACAGATTTACTGTAGCCGCTCTTTTGGTGAAAAACCTTCTGAGTTAGATCCACTGCTTCAGGCAGTGGGGCTCTACGCATGCCGTGCGACAGAAAAACTTCGCGCACAGCAGCACTTGGTGCTATCTATTCATGTCTTTATTCATACCTCGCCCTATCAACCCAATTACTACAGCAATAGTACCGTGGTAAAGCTTCCCTATCCCACCGACGATAGTCGAGTAATTACCGCCAGCGCCAAGCAAGCTGTTCGCTCGCTCTATCGCCCGGGGCATAAATACCTGAAGTCCGGGGTTGGGTTAATCGAACTGGTACCCAAAAAGTATCAACAACAAGATATTTTTCAAGCGTCACAGGGAAAGAGTGCCGATACGCTCATGAAGACGTTGGACGACATTAACCGGCGCTATGGCCAAGGGTCTGCTTTTCTCGCAGGAGAGGGAATAAGAAAACGCTGGCCAATGAGACAAGAGCATCGCTCACCCTGCTACACCACAAACTGGAACGATCTGCCGATAGCCAAAACTGATTAAGCCGCTTGCCAGTGCACGGGGTTCGATGACCAATAAGTTGTCTCAGCCCATAACTGGCGGCTGAGCGACGCCACGCTGTCATGGCAACCTTGATGTATCCAATCTGCCAGGGCACCCGCCACATTGGGGTAATTGGGCCTAACCAAGCTCAGCTCACAACTAAACCAAAAATCCAGCGAAGAATAATCTATTCGCTCTTCAATCGTGGCATAACCCAACTGTTCCAGCGCCGCAGCATTGGATAATTGCTCCATCTGGCCATTAAGCGGTTTGGCCAAAACATGCTTACCTAATTGAAGAGCTTCGCTAATGAGTTCGAAACCCGAATTACAGATAACCCACTGACTATTCACCAAATCATGCTGAAAACCATCTCGACTGGGGGGACGAGTGTGCACATTACGCTCATCTCGCCAAGCTAGGTTCGGGCCATAGACATAAAACTGAAACTGCTGAAACTGCCGAAACAATGGCAATAGGCTCGATTGGTCTTCAAAAGGCAGGTAAACCAGCACATTGTTTGCCGTATCTCCTTGGGCCACCAAATCATCATCAAGATCCACAATAGGCGGTAACACAGGCTGGTCAAAATGATGCCAGTGCAACCCGACAGGAACATCCACTGGAGCAAATTTCTGCATGATCGCGCGCGTTAACAGATTGCCTCCTCTTTCAGGGACTTGATGACAAAAAGCATACTGATGACCAATACCCACTGACCATACTTTCTGGTGACGGGCCGCTCGTGCAGTAATTGGCTCATAATCACTGATCACCAAATCATAACTGCTCAAATCCGGTGAGCGAATATCTTTCCACAATCTAATCAAGCGTGCTTTCGATGCCGTCTTTAAAGGCTGAATTCTCCCGGCATGGGAGTGAAAGGTCAATCCGGTCTGACACTGAAAATCACCGAACATATCCATATCAAAATAGGCCTGGCGTTGTCGTCCAGAAAACAACCAATTCACTTCTACATCAGGATACTTTGAAAGCTCATGGGCCATCGCGCGTGCACGAGAAAGGTGGCCATTTCCCGTACCTTGAACTCCGTAAAATATTTTCACAACACAACACCCACTACTTGCATGGCACACCAGGCAATACCGCTACCAAGCAATGCGCCTGCCACAGTATCCATAGGGAAATGCACTCCCAAGATAATACGAGACAATGCTACGGCAACCGCCCAACCATAAAGGTAGAGACCAAACATGCCAACGGGCATCAGCAGAACTAACACCGTGACCACAAGGAAAACACCCGAGGTATGACCGGAAGGAAAACTGAACTCGTCCGAAGCCGTGATCACACTTTCAAAACCCGGAATGATATTGGGGGGGCGATTGCGCTTAAAACTATTTTTCAATAAAAAATAGGTGGGTCGCTCTATGGCAAACCCAATGACCAGAGTGACGAAGACTACCCACCCTAACTGAACTGAAATCAATGCTATCAAGACAGGAATAAAGAGGTAAAACCAGCCATCTGCACTGGTCGATACCACATTTGCAATCAATCGTATTCGACGTCTTGTATTCCACTTAACAATACTTAGAAAAGTAATAACATCAAAGGAATGAAGTGCTTGTAATGCTTTAGTATTTGTCATATTGCAGACACTAGGCAGACATTGTTACAACCAGATGTACAAAACATGACAATTTGGTGAATTGTGCCAATATACAACTTTGGATGTTCTATAGTGTCAAAAACATTATCAACAAACTCAGCTTGGAGAATTCACCTGAAACAGGCACTTCTGTTATTCGCGGCAATCACCACAACAGCGTACGGACAAACTGTTTATAAGTCTGTGGATGCTAACGGCACGGTCACCTACAGCGATCAGCCCGCCATTGCTGAAGAATTAGTTGAAACACTCGAATTTAGTGATGTCGTCGGTGTGAAGGATCCTGCTGCGGAATCTGCAGCGCGCATTGAGCAGATGTCTCAGGTAGCAGATCGACTAAAAAAAGACCGCAAAGAAAGAGATGAAGCACGCCAAGCTGAAGAAGAATTAGCGTTTGCCCGCCAACAATTAGCACCCCCCCTCATTTACAAAGAAGAGCACTATCACACGAATTATCCCTATCGCGGAGGGCGTCGTTTCAACCCACGATGGTCAGATCACCGTGACCCCTCACCCCCTACCTACATAAAACGTGATTTAAACAACAAATCTCTGTTGGTTCCACAATCTAAACTGCTCACACCGGCCAAGTTGTTTGAGAAAAAACCATCAAATAAACATCACCGAAGAGAAAGAGATTAAAGACACCTATCGCTTCTGCCACATCCTGCACGATAACGCTATAATGGGCGGTTCTGGAAATTTGAATCGACATTGGATTCCATGGATATCAAATCATACATGCAACAATTGGGGCAGCAAGCACGCGCCGCCTCAAGAGTAATTGCCGCTACCAGCACCGAAAATAAAAACTCGGCGTTATTGGCTATTGCAGATTCGCTCAACCACAATCGTCAACAAGTCTTGGCGGCGAATGCTGTCGACTTAAAAAATGGACGAGAGAATGGCCTCGACTCAGCCTTACTGGATCGATTAGAACTCAATGATGCCAGAATCGATGCCATGATTGAGGGTCTTCAACAAGTGGCAGCCTTACCTGACCCCATTGGAGAAATCACCGACCTCACCCAGCGCCCCAGTGGTATTGAGCTGGGTAAAATGCGCGTTCCTCTCGGCGTGGTCGGTATTATTTATGAATCCCGCCCCAATGTGACCATTGATGCCGCGAGTCTGTGCTTGAAATCTGGCAACGCCACCATCTTGCGTGGTGGCAGTGAAGCCATTCAATCGAATCAGGCCATTGCCGACTGTATCAAACAAGGTTTGTCGGCCTCAGGATTGCCTGAATCCGTCGTACAGGTAATTGATACCACCGACCGTGCTGCGGTGGGTGAATTAATCACCATGTCCGACTACGTCGATGTCATTATTCCCCGTGGTGGCAAAGGCTTGATCGAGCGCATCAGCAACAATGCCCGCGTGCCAGTGATTAAACACCTGGACGGTATTTGCCATGTCTATATCGATGACAAAGCCGACCTGGAGATGGCATTCAATATTGCCTTCAATGCCAAAACCCATCGTTATGGTGTCTGCAATGCCATGGAAACCTTACTGGTAGCCGAAGGCGTTGCCACAGATATATTGCCCCGTTTGGCCAAAGCTTATGAAGCAGAGGGTGTGGAATTACGGGGCTGTGAAAAAACGCGTGGTATTATCGACTGCGTTGCGGCAACTGAGGAAGACTGGGGCACGGAATACCTCGCCCCCATTCTCTCCATCAAAGTGGTGGCAGGTATGGATGAAGCCATGGAGCATATTGCCCATTACAGCTCACAACACACCGAAGCTATTGTTACCCGCGACAACGATAGAGCTCGTCGCTTTATGGCAGAGGTAGATTCAAGCTCTGTGATCCACAATGCATCGACACGATTTGCCGATGGGTTTGAATATGGCTTGGGTGCCGAAATTGGTATCTCAACAGATAAAATTCACGCCCGCGGCCCCGTCGGACTGGAAGGCCTGACATCACAAAAATGGATCGTCTATGGCCACGGTGAAATCCGTCAATAATCAGCACGGTACGGATTAATCGCATATGCCTCAGAACGCTAATCATTCAAACGGTATTGGTCTATTTGGTGGCACCTTTGATCCGGTGCATATCGGCCACCTCAGAACAGCGGTTGAATTACGAAAAGTGCTGAACCTCAGTGAAATGCGACTGATACCCAGCGCCTGCCCACCCCATAGAACGCAACCCGATAGCAGCGCCGAACACCGGCTGGCAATGCTACAACTGGCCCTAGGTCATGGGTTAGGGCCTAACACAGCGGAACCGAAGCTGATCGCCGACGATAAAGAGCTGCGCCGTGAAGGCCTCTCCTACACAATGGACACACTGACAGAAGTTCGTGCAGAGGTTGGCACCAAGACGCCCTTGTTCCTCTGTATTGGCATGGACTCACTGATAGACCTCAACCAGTGGCACCGCTGGCGAGAACTCACCAGCATAGCCCATATTGTGGTAGCAGCACGACCCGGATGGCATTTACCCAAAAGTGGTGAAGTACTGGAATTCGTTCGAGAACACCGAGCTACCAGTATTGAACAATTGCAGGAAATCCCTGCAGGAAAAATATTAATGATGGAAATGACCCTGTTACCCGTCTCGGCCACAGGTATTCGACAGGCTCTGCAGCGGGGAGAATCGATCCGCTATCTGGTACCCGACCAGGTTATTGATTACATTAGGCAGCATCAGCTGTATTCAGATAAAAAAGACACAACAAAACAGGAAGCTACATGAGTAAAAATCTACTAGATATCGTGATGAACGCCCTCGAAGAGGTCAAGGGTAAAGATATCACTACACTGGATGTCAGCGACCTCACTGATGTAATGGACACCCTTGTTGTGGCCAGCGGTACTTCAAACCGCCAGGTGAAAGCACTGGCAAACAATGTGGTTGAAGAAGGTAAAAAAGCAGGATTCCAACCCATCGGCGTAGAAGGTATGGACACTGCCGAATGGGTATTGGTCGACTTTGGCGACATCGTTGTCCACCTAATGCAACCCGCCACCCGTGAATTTTATGACCTGGAAAAACTCTGGTCTGTACGCCCCGGCGATCACAACCCTACCGACGAAGATGTTTAAAGCTAACGCCTTTAAAACGTACCCTTATGTCTTAAAACAACAACTTAAAAAAGACCTCTAAAAAAGGACTGACACCCGTGCGTCTTAGAATCATTGCCATCGGTACCAAGATGCCTGACTGGGTTGAGGCCGGCTGCAATGAATACCTGAAACGGCTGCCATCAGAGCTCAACTTAGAAATTATCGAATTGCCCTTGGGGCAACGGGGTAAAGGTGCCGATATCAATCGCGCCATTACCCGTGAAGGCGAAGCTATGCTCAAAGCTATCGGTGAACAGGATCATGTCATTGCATTGGATGTACTCGGCAAACCCTGGAGCACAGAGCAGTTAGCCAGCAAGCTGCAACAGTGGCAACTCTCTGGCGACAACTTCAGCTTACTGGTGGGCGGTCCCGATGGGCTGGCACCTGAATGCCTAAAACGTGCCAACAGCAAGTGGTCCCTATCTGCTCTGACCCTGCCCCACCCACTGGTACGCATTTTATTAGTAGAACAACTGTATCGTGCGGGAACCATTAATGCGGGACATCCTTATCACCGATAACTGTATTCATCCGTCATCTTACTCACGCAAAAATTGCCCTTACTCGTACACCGAGACCCATCCATCAATACCATTGCGTATTTACATCCCCATGGCATCACAAAAACGGCTTACTTTTCACCCAACAAAAATAATAATATACTAATAAATCAATAACCTACAAGAAATGACAAAGCAAGTGAGCTCCATGTACAAATATTATGTTTTACCAAGAAGGGACTTCGATGGAAACTGAAAGTGTTAGTGTCTTAGATTTCACTTTATTTAAACACAGCGAGAAATCGTTTTTAGCTGCTCTAGACGAGGCCGGAATAAGTCATGGAAGAGTTCACATGTTCTCTTCGCGACTCCAAGCTTCAGGCATAGTCGAATCAATTAGTGCATTATCAGAGGCAATGCCATGGAATGCCATTGCCAAGATTATTGTGGCTTGGATTGAGGCGAAAAAAAGTAGAGAGATAATAATCAAAACTGAATCAGGCACTACCATTCATGTAAAAGGTTATTCAGCTAAAGATGTTCAAAAAATGTTGCCAAAGTCAGTTAACATCATGGTAATTGACACGGAACCCGATAGTGAAATATAAAGCAGCGGCATAATCGCCTTGCGCAAAAAACTCTCAAGACTGGACC
The DNA here is from genome assembly GCA_963974675.1 of uncultured Porticoccus sp. Taxonomy (GTDB): domain Bacteria; phylum Pseudomonadota; class Gammaproteobacteria; order Pseudomonadales; family Porticoccaceae; genus Porticoccus. The sequence goes on from CAXBDQ010000002.1 coordinate 126,280, forward strand.
CGCCACAGTACGTAATGCTCGCCTGTGCACTGAGCATTACGTATCTAGTAGTTATTTTCCCCCACCATCTCTAGGCTTTTTGTCTTCATAAGCCCCCAGCACTTCCGGAAGTTCAAAACCCAACGCCTCAGCACGCTTGCTCCATTGCTGCCGAGCCAATGCTCTCATATCTGTTACATTATCTGTCTCGTCGACAATATCCATACCGAGTAATGTCTCTATCACATCCTCCAAAGTAACAAGCCCTTTCACATCACCATATTCATCGACAATGATGGCTATCTGCTGTCGGTTATTGAGAAAAAAGTCTAATAGCTTTGGCAACAACATGGAATCGGGAACCGCATGCAATTTCCGTTTAAATGCCGTGAGTCTGAGCTCATCCCTCTCTGTGGGTTTGTACAACATGATTTTATCTTTCAGGGCAAAGCCCGTGATGTCGTTAATGTTCTCTCCATACAACGGTAACCGGGAGAATGGACAGTGACGCAGGGCCTTTTGCGCTTCTGTTGCGAGCATGTCTTGAGAGAGTGCGGTAATAACGACACGAGGCGTCATGACATCGGTCACTTTTAACGACCTGAAACGAAACAGGTTTTGAATGATTTTAGATTCATGTTCGTCAATTTCACCCTCCTTGTGTCCAAACCCGACCATGGCGAGAAATTCATCGCGACTAAACCGATGAACACTTTTCCCTCGAGTAATGAGTCTCGTCACCCCCTCTGAAGCAACCACTAAAGGGTACAACATGATGATCAGGGTTCGGATAAACAGCGTGGTGACGCCAACCAGCTTTCTCCAATAAACAGCACCGAGTGTTTTGGGGATAATTTCTGAAAGGAATAGGATCATTAACGTCATGATGCCCGAAAATAACCCCACCCAGGCGCTGCCAAATACGATGGCAGATTGTGCACCAGCCCCAATGGCACCCATGGTATGGGCAATGGTATTCATGGTTAGTATGGCAGCGAGAGAGCGATCTATTTTTTCCTGACGCAATGACTTTAGATGTTTCGCTTGCTCGGGGTTTTTCTCTCTCAAGCCTTCTATATAAGAAGGGGTAATACTCAACAGCACCGTTTCGGCGACAGAACACAGAAAGGAGGAAACTAATGCCACAGCAACATAGATGGCGAGCAGAATACTGTCGTTTAAGTGTTCTCCCCTAAAAGGTGGAGCGCTATCGGTAACAGCAGCAACGGCGACCCCAACAAAGGTTAGAGGTAGCAACAAGACAAGCCATCGGCAAACGCTTTTACTGTGTAGATTCATGTAATCTCCGGCACCAACTGTTTAATGATAGTTTAGCTTTTGTAGCATTGAATTGCGGGTGGAAGGGAAGAGTCGAGAGTGAAGAGTGCCTTCAAGTATCTGACGACAGACAAGAAATAGCGGTGATTAGCCTATACGCCCCACCCTTTTGTCCTTCTGTCTACCTTTCCTTCTACCAATTGTAGCAACCAGGAGGTGTCCCTGTGCTAAATAGACGTCATGTCTTCAAGAGAACTCGTATTTAAAAGTGCCGGACACGGCCAACCACCCCCTATCATTCGATTCAAAAAGTAAGGGAGATAGGCAGAGGTGATTATTCTGAGGGTATAAAATCCAGAAAGGATTCTAGGTACGCATCAACTTCCGAGCTTTACCACCCATCAAGTAAGCTGTGGGTGGCATAACTGAGGGGTTGCTTAGTAAGACTTGGCGAGTTTTGCCAAACTTAGGGCAACATCTTCATCTACAAGCATACCGTCATATTCACCATGAACAATATTACTTTTACCAGGTGCATCATCATGAGATGTCACAAGCGCTTCGGCAAAATGGCCACAGGGTGATTTGAGAACAAGCTCCACATGAGGGTATTTTTGATGTTCTCTTTCTGACATAACGGTACAGTCAGAATATTTAAACTCGACACCGTCAATCATTAGAACAAGCTCATCAAAAGCAGCGCACTTAAATTCTGTTGTCATAGTAATTACCTTTTATTGACTTTCTAACAGCACAAACCCCTAACAGCCAAAAACATGTCATCCGAAAAAAGTCCAACTTTGGGGGAGTAAACAACTCAGATTTTCTGGCTTTTTGCTGACTTATCGGTGTGTGCTGCTCTTACTTATATTAGAGCCATAACTGGCGGGTTTGGATACTATATCTATTCAATAGTAGGTGCCACCCCTAATTAGAAGACTGGGTTATGCCACGCCTGCCAATCACTCCTCTTTATCTGGAATAAATAACAGCGCTTCAGAATTTATACAGTAGCGTAACCCGGTTGGCTTGGGGCCATCGTTAAAGACATGTCCCAAGTGTTCTCCGCAAGCAGAGACAACTTCCGTGCGCTTACCCGTCCATGACCAATCATCCTCTAACACAATATTTTCTGGGTTGTGCATTTCCCAAAAGCTCGGCCAGCCAGTACCGGATTTGTATTTTTGACCAGAATGAAAGACTGGTAAACGACACCCTGCCGTCACATAGGTACCTGCTTGTTTGTTGTTTAGCAGACTGCCGGTGAACGAACGCTCGGTTCCCTTTTCCCACAAAAGATTAAACTGTTTAGGGGTAAGGATCTGTTTCCAGATATCTTCGGGGATGGTCTTCAAATCACGCCCTTCTTTTATCAATTTCTGAGCGTGCTCGATGGTCATACCGACCTGCCGAGGATTCTCTTCAGCTAGCGTACTGCTAGAAGTCATTGAGAATAGTGAGAACAGTAGCGCCATCGCTATCAATGGAGCAGAAATGCCCAGTGTTGTAGCCACGGGAGGGATAAAACGGTTCATATGTACAACCTAAAATATTGCTGCCTGAAAGTAGAAGGGATCTAGTTGTTAGGTTTGACCACACGAAACCGCCGGTGTTCATCTACTGGCATTTTCTGACGAAGTTTTTTTAGGTAATCCAGGTCAATATCTGCCGTGATGACACCGGGGCCATCACCCAACTCAGCCAATACGCTACCCCAAGGATCAACAATGGCAGAACCGCCCCAGGTGGGTCGTTTGGGGTGGTGCCTATCACCCATATTGGCGCCCACGACATAACTGAGATTCTCTACCGCCCGAGCTCTCAATAATAATTGCCAGTGAGCTTCACCTGTTTTTGCAGTAAACGCGGAGGGGACCACGATTATCTCAGCGCCCTGCTCTGCAAGATAGCGGTAGAGTTCTGGAAAGCGCAGGTCATAGCAAACGGTAAGGCCCAGCTTACCAAATGGCGTATCCACCACCACAGGCTGGTCACCGTGACAATAATCCTCTGACTCGCGATAACTGCCCTTGGCATCATCTACTTGTACATCAAACAAATGCATTTTTTGATAGCAGGCAACTTCAACCCCTTGGTCATCCACCACAAAACAGCTGGCTGTTGCACGGTTATCATTAGGCGGGTTTGTTGTTGAACTTGTTGATAATGAGGGTTTAACGGGAATGGTTCCGCCTACAATCCAAACGTTATGATGACGTGCTTGCGCTGCCAAAAACTGACGAGCGGGGCCAGTTAAAGACTGTTCTTGCTGAGCAATAACAGAGACATCCCCACAACCGTGGTAGGCAAAATATTCAGGAAGAACCAAAAGTTGCGCCCCCTGTTTAACTGCTTGGTCAATAAGTGCCGCTGCTTGCACTAAATTGGCTTTGAGGCTGCTATTGCCATTACTGGCACCACTGGTCATTTGCAGAGCCGCCACCTTTGGCAAAGCAGCCCTATTACTCACAAGCCTTCGCCTTCAGACGTTTTTTCAGGTTTAACCGGCTGGTTTTTAGATTTTTTGCTGCTCATGTTATCACTGAAAATTTTCTGTACTTGTATCTCCGGATCATCCCAAGGTCCATTCAAGCGATAACTGATACTGGACAGCTTATCCACCTGCTTTTTAAACACTTTACTGGTGAGATACACCCCTGCCGCAGCAGGTAACCCGCCAATAGCTGCGGCCACCCAGGGAAGATTGGTACCTACAGGTAATGTGGTCACCAGTTGGGCATTAATTTCCTCAGAAATTAGATTTGCCGTACCCTCCATTTTGATACGACCTGAAGGTAGTTTCACCACCATGGGCGCATCAAAGGTCAACTCACCATGATCAAAGACCAAGCCGCCGTGCATTTCGTCGTAGCTCATGCCTTTTTCAAATAGATCAGAGAAATCCAGTTGCAACCGTCGCACCCAATTGCCAAAGTTAAACAAGCTCACTAAGCGAATGAGCGCATTGGCAGCACCTGTTGGCGCTTTGTAAAAATGCCCATCTTCCAAGTTTAAAGACATAGCACCATTCATTGATGCTGGTGATATTTCCCATGGCCTGCCGTCCCAGCCTAGCTCGGCAAAGAAATGCGCTTCTTTGCTGTCTAAAATAGCGGGTAACTGCCATGCCTTCATCACTTTACCGATATCTCCGGCACGCAGCAGGCCATCAAAAGTCGTGTGGTGACGATTATTATCTACAGTCCATTCCAAGGTGGCCTCGTGCTCTTTATCCCCCACTTGTAAACCAAGAAGGTTTGCATCAATACCAGAAATTTTCACGCCATTTGGCTGTGGCTCCATTAACAGCTTCGCCTTACCAAACCGCTTATCTCCCACACTAAAATTTTTAATGGACAGTTGTATATGGGGCAACGATGCTGGGCTCATCTCTTCCGCATCACCCCCAGCTTCTGTGGGTGTCTGCAAGGACAATCTTTCCAGTTCAATCAGCATGGGGGCGTCGGGATCCTGACGAATCAAAATATGCCCTTCCACACGATCGCTCTCAACTCCAATCAGCCATTCAGAATCCAGATAACCACCATTGACCACAGCCTGCTCTATTGTCAGGCCCCCCACATCCAGCGCATCAATCGCGACGTTAAATACGGGGGTTAGCGTCTGGCCAGAACTGACATCACTACCAACACTTTTATCACTCTTGAAATTTAGAATTTTTGGATAGGCTTTCTGCCATTGGGATAGAGTAAATGATTCCAGATGGCCAACAGCCAACAGTTGCCCTTCTTCAGGCAAGTCATTGTGCTCACTATCAATGGCGAGTAGCCCACGGATAATCGAACCCTTTTTTAAAGCCAGGTGCGATTTAATATGTTCGCCTACGGTCACCTGAAGATCCATGGTGTCGGCAAAAATCACCTTGGCAACAGTACTTCTCTCGCTATCAGCCTCTTTGCCAAATGGTACAGGCAACTGAATCTCAGCACCTTTTAATTGACTGTTTACCTGTAATTGAATGGGTATGGATACGTCTTCCAGCGGGACCAAGATCTTGGCACTGACATCCGTTTTACCTAATAACACCTGATCTGATGGCAGTTTTAGAAACTTCCCTAGCGCCGGCATGGAAAACCGACCCGTTACATCAATCGACAAATTATCTTTTAAAGTTGCCAGCTCAGCTACCACAGGCTCGCCCCAAAAACGCCCCTTAATTTCCCGGGCATAGAGGCCCTTGCCATCACGGTAGCTCAGGACTCCCTGCAGTTGTTCAAATGCAATGTCAGTATTGGGTAATGACATCAATCCATTACGAATAGTCGTGTCTACTTTATAAGAACCACTCCCAGCATTTGATTGCAACGGAATGGTTAAATCCAGATGAATACCTGTGCTTCCGGATAAATCCCAACCCGCCAGCCCTACCACTCTGGATTTCAGGGGAGACTGAGCCAACACATCAATGGCATCCCCCAGATCTGCTGTCACCGCCCCTGTAATCAATAGGTTTTGGCTCTTGTTGGCAGCACCCGGTCTGACCAATATATTGGCCTGTTTAACCTTTGCCTTACCCAAGGAGGCACTAAGAACTTCAGCATCCAGCTCACTGGTATCAAGTGCTATTATTGCATTCAAGTTTTCCAACCCAGGCCAGTTCGGCTGAAATTTCAGCTCACCATCAACGGTACGCAAATAAAGCTGTATAGAGCGAAAGCTACCTTCTCCATGCACAAGAGGGCCTCGCCAGATAAAACCCACCTCAGGAATATCCATATCCCCAATAGAGCCATCCAGCCAACGGAGTAATCCTGCATCCAGGCTTTTAGGTATATAGCGGTCTTTATAACGGGAATGAGTGTTGCGAACACCCACAGACAAATACATTTCCGGCTTAAGATCTGGCTGACCCATGGGAAGGTTTAAATACAGGTAAACGCGCCCTTGACCTTCCTCCCCATTCATCTCAAGCGGGCCACTAGAGACCTTTACCGCCCTGCTTTCAGTATCCCAACGCCAGGACACTTGCCCTTTCATGGAGCTATGCTCCATGTATTGATCAAAAACCTGCGGATAGTACAGCGCAAAGCCATCGGGACTATCCAGCTCAACAAAGCCCGCCGTATTATGCATTTCAACGTAACCATTGATCTGGCGCCCTGCCGGGGCACCTTGCCATGACGCCACAGAAACATCGTCCAAGTTAGCTCTCAACCGGACATCTGGTTCGTCATTTTCGAGAGACAGGTTTAGGTGAAGATTACGTACCTTTCCTGCGGGCTGTAGTTCCTGAACAATATTGAGTACCTTCTCGGGAGCAAGGCGGGTTTTTTCCAGCATGTCATCTAACAGTGCCAAATTCATCTGACTAAGGGCGAGAGAACCTGTACCCCATTGTGCGCCGACCTTCTGAAGAAAATTAATCGTCAGTGGTTCGATTTGTAACTCACCCCAATCAAAATCAAGGTTCTGGAAACGTAGCCCCCAATCTTCCCGAGGGGTAAACCAACCGGTGATATCCGCTTTAAAATTAGTGATGGGGACCGCATCTTCAAGCCAGTTAAGGGGAATTTCTGCCGCAGAAAGACGTCCCACCAAATTGGTTTGCCCTCCTTTTACAGACTTGATCCATATTTCCCCATCGATGTCGGTCTCGATATCACCAATACGCTCGACGGTTTTCGGAAACCAGCCTTTAGCCAAAGCATTAAGAGAACCACTGAAATCAATACGGTTAAGCTTGAGATATGCCAAAGCATCAAAGTCTTCTATGTCCCGATGATCGCCCTTCCCTTCAACAATCAATTGGGCAGAATGTTCCGTTCCAGCCAGATTAACCGAAGCTAATAGGCGGTGAAAATCACCACTGTTTTCCAACAGGATATCGTGTGCTTCCAAAACAGCTTCAGTACCAGAGAAAAATTCCAACTTCAAAGAAACCAGCTTGATATCAAGATATGCGCTGTTAAGCAGGATATCCAACAAGCCACTGTTATCACCACCGCCATTAAGAGGTAGCCCAGCAATAGTCCAAGTCCCGTCAGTATCTTCTTTTGCCGTGAGATTCACCTGGCCCAAATGCAACTCTCGCCAAACTAATTGACGGGACAGAATACTTTGTACCAAGTTCAAGTTCAGGTTAACGTAATCCAGCGTGATAGCCGGTACGTCATGGCCTGGAGCATAAATAGCCAAATCAAGCGCCGTCACCTTCGGGGTAAATTGATGCCATTCCCCTTCTAATTGACGGCTCTCCAGATTCAGCCCTAGCATCTCAGAAGCATAGAAATTAATTTTAGGACGATAGCGATCAAGATCATCAATGGTTTCACGACCAATAGACACCAACAAGGCAAGCCCAATCACCAAAAATGCTGATAACAGCAAAATTCGTCGAGTAATTTTCTTTAGTAATTGAACTCCGGTCAAAAGGCACTCCTAAGCCTGAGGTTACATCTGGCCGCTGTAGGTACAGCCCTTTCCAAAGAACAACATCTGAATCTGAACCTCATCAATACAAAACCTGTCGTTACAAAACAAATGGTTACAAAATCAGGCAACCCAAACTTAATGAGATACCGAGATAACAGGAACATATTAGACGGAATGATACGCGAGCAGTCAGTAAATAAAGCACCATACAAAAATGTATCACCACAGCGACAACTACGCATCAGAAAACGGCAGATGAAATAACGACATCTACTGTCTCGGCCCAGAACTGTCTGTCTCAATATCATAACCATTACTAGACAGGAATAATGTCAAACTGTTCCTGGGAATACATCGGTTCTACCCGAAACTCTAGTATTCTCCCAACAAAGGCTTCAAGGTCGGCCACATGAGATGATTCGTCATCCAACAACCGGTCGATCACTAGCTGGCTTGCCAATATCAACATTTTTTTAGATTCAAACGTACGGGCCTCTCGAAGTACTTCACGCAATATTTCATAACAGGTCGTTTCAGCAGATTTTAATTGTCCCTTTCCCTCACAGGTCGGGCAAGTCTGGCAAAGTATACGCCCCAGGCTTTCACTGGTTCTCTTACGAGTCATCTCCACTAGGCCTAAAGCTGAGACACTGGCTATCCCTGTTTTGGCACGATCTTGGGCCAGCGCTTTTTCTAACGCCTTCAAGACCTGGCGCTGGTGCTCAGTATCCATCATATCGATAAAATCAATAATAATGATACCGCCTAAATTACGCAGTCGAAGCTGACGAGCAATAGTGGTTGTCGCCTCTAGGTTTGTTTTAAAGGTTGTCTCCTCCAAATTTTTATGTCCCACGAAAGCACCGGTGTTCACGTCTACTGTCGTCATTGCCTCAGTTTGCTCAATAATCAAGTAACCGCCCGATTTAAGTGGCACCTTTTGTTCCAGAGCACGGGTGATTTCATCTTCCACATCATAAAGATAAAAAAGTGGCTGTTCCGCAGAGTAATACTCAATAACGGATTCCATTTCCGGATCAAACCGCTGGGTAAACTCACACAATTTGGTATGTGCTTCTCTGCAGTCCACCCTCACTCTTTCAACAAGTGGGTGCACCATATCCCGCATGGCACGTAAAAACATAGGAAGATCTTCATAGACCAAAGAAGGCGCTTTCAACGCCTTAGCCGTCTCGGAAACCTGCCGCCAGAGCTGTTGTAGAAATTCAACCTCCCTCGCCAGATCGGACTCATCAACACCTTCTGCTGCAGTACGAAGGATAAAACCACCACCCTGCTGATTGCTTTCAATTGCAGCATCCAACTGTTGGCGCAAACGCAGCCGCTCTTCTTCATCCTCAATTCTCTGGGAAATACCGATATGACTGGCATCCGGCATATACACCAAATACCGTGAAGACACGGATAGCTTTGTGGTAAGACGTGCACCTTTGGTACTAATAGCCTCCTTGACCACCTGTACCACCACTGACTCACCTTCACGCAGGCACTGTTTTATATCCAGCTCTTTTTCACTGGCGCTGTCTCGTCCCTGACCAGCCTCAGGTCTATAAATATCATCTACATGGATAAAACCGGCTTTTTCCAACCCAATATCTACAAAAGCTGCCTGCATGCCAGGCAAGACCCTGACCACTTTTCCCTTATAGATATTGCCAACAATGCTTCGGCTTTGTGTCCGCTCTACCGTGACCTCCTGTAAAACACCATTCTCAACCAGTGCGACACGAGTTTCCATTGGGGAGACATTAATTAGAATTTCTGAGCTCATTTTTGTGTCCACCAAGGTATATCAAACGTCGTTAACAACTCACAAGTCTCTATGATAGGCAGCCCCACCACACCGGAATAACTGCCATTTAATGATGTCACAAACACCGCGCCAAGCCCTTGAATTGCATAGGCCCCGGCCTTATCACGGGGTTCCCCTGTGTGCCAATATTGCTCGCATTCACTGCTATTTAATGATCTAAATGTCACCAAGGTTTCAGAAAGCAATACCTGTTGTTTATCGCCCTGCACCATCGCCACCGCTGACAATACACGATGTGTGGTACCCGATAGCTGCAATAACATGGCAACAGCATGTTCTTGATCTTCCGGCTTGCCAAAAATCTTTTCACCCTGCCCCTCTGCACCCAACACAACGGCAGTATCGGCACCCAATACAGGTAACGAATTATCATTACTGCTGGACCAGACTACCTGCGCCTTTTGTAGCGCAATTCTTTTCACGTAGGCAATGGGAGCTTCCCCTCCGAATACAGCCTCATCGACAGCGGCCGGGGACACCAGAAAACGACAGCCAATCTGTTGCAATAAATCACGACGACGAGGCGATGCCGAGGCAAGGATAAAATCAGGGTTTAAAGACATAATAAGCTTGCTGTCGTATCCAATAATAGCTGGTTACAAAAAGTGGATCAGAAAGAATCCGGTATAAGTTCAATGATGGAGTTACCGAAAAATCCGAGCTAATAAATGGTTTTAATTTCATTGATTCAGACACACTATCTCAGTACGAGACGTCATCATTAATTATCTAAAGAAAAGGCCTACCCCAACTGCTGTATTCTTAACAATCGATTGATCAACCAAACCAACAACGGCCAGACCATAGCAGACGTGATTGCTGGCGCAATTAACAGACTCCCATCCCATCCCGATCGAAATAGTAGTGTAATACTGTGTAGCAACAGCTGACTCAGCAACACCATGAACAAAACAAGTAAAGCCTGATGGAATACCCCAAAATGGTGGAGCCGTTGTTGCAACAATCGTAACAAATAGGCACAAAGCGCAAAAACTATCGCATGACGCCCAAGTAACTCACCGACAAAACCATCCAATAATAATCCCGCCAACCAGGCAAAGATAATGCCATACTGAAATGGGCTTCTGAATAACCAGTAAAACACTATTAATAATAGAAATTGTGGTCGCCAATGCGCCATCGTTGCAGACATAGGAAGAATTTGTAGCATCAGTCCCAACATCACCGAAGCACCACTCCAGATATAGGTCAACTGGCTACTCTGGGGCATCCTCACCCTCGCCAAACTTCTCCATAGTAGAAAACACCAGTAACAGATAACGACTACGATCTATCCGCGCAGAAGGTTCCAACTCCACTCTCAGGTAGGAATTACCCCTGGCCATGTTGACAGAGGTGACTTTACCCACGGGGTAACCCACAGGGTATCTCCCCCCAAGTCCAGAACTTACCAGCTGGTCACCCACTTTAATATCCGTCGTCGGGGTCACATAACGCAGGGTTAACTGTTTAAAATTCCCCATACCTTCGGCAATCGATCGCACACCATTGCGCAAAACTTGCACGGGTAATGCATGAGAAGTGTCACTGATCAACAACACTTTGCTGCTGCTGCGAAACACCTCAATCACTTGCCCCATCAAACCGTCAGCATCGAGTACCGCCTGCCCAACAAAGACATGATGATCTTCTCCACGGTTCACCAAAATAGTATGGCGAGAGGGATCCGGAGAAACGCCAATAAGTTCAGAAACCAGTACGCTATCTTGTAACAGCTCAGTGGCATTCAACAGGTTTCGTAGGCGGACGTTTTCAGCCGCCAACCCGGCCATTCTTTGTAATCGCCCTTTGAGAATAAATAATTCGGTCTTTTGTCGTTTATTTTCTTCCTCAAGTGTTGCACGTCCTACTAGCGCGTCATCACCCAGCTCACTGATTCGCCGGGGTAAACTGGCCACCCAGTAAATAGGCGTGGTGAATTCGGCCAACCACGGGCGGACTGGCTGCAACCATCGAGTATAGGTATCAATAAGGAGTAAACACAGGGCGACAAAAACTAACAACAACATGCGTCGTGCAGATGAGGGGCCGTTGGAGAAAAGGTTCTTTATGCTGCCACCCCACAGTAGTCAAGCTTACGAACAACAATAAACTTATAAAAAGCCATCAAACTTTTAATCAATACTGCGCAACACCGGTCTACGGAAACAATAAAGCAATCCCAAGAAAAAACGATCAGGATGACATGACATCCATATGGCGCTTATCCATGGTTTCCAACGCTTTACCACCACCCCGAGCAACACAGGTCAACGGGTCCTCAGCCACAATCACAGGCAACCCAGTTTCGTGGGTCAGCAACCGATCTAAATCACGCAACAAAGCACCACCACCGGTTAAAACAATCCCAGTTTCGGCAATATCTGAAGCCAACTCTGGAGGCGACTGCTCCAGCACACGCTTTACTGACTGCACTATCGCAGCCAAAGGCTCCTGTAATGCTTCCAAAATTTCATCGCTATTCAAGGTAAAGCTTTTTGGTACACCTTCCGCCAAATTTCGGCCGCGAACATCAATTTCTCGCACCTCATTAGCGGGATAAGCGCTACCAATTTCCATTTTTATGCGCTCAGAGGTTGTTTCACCAATCACACTGCCATACTTGCGACGAACATAATTGCTGATAGCCTCATCAAATCGGTCACCACCAATACGAACTGAATCAGAAAATACCACACCATTAAGGGACAGGATGGCAATTTCAGTAGTACCTCCACCGATATCCACGACCATGGAGCCGCAGGCTTGATCTACCGGCATACCGGCTCCAATAGCGGCAGCCATAGGTTCTTCGATGAGAAAGACTTCCCGTGCACCAGCACTGTAGGCCGACTCACGGATAGCCCGTTTTTCAACCTCTGTCGCCAAACAAGGCACACAAATCAGCACACGAGGGCTAGGTGGTATCAAGCTATGGGAATGCACTTTTTTAATAAAATGCTGAAGCATTTTTTCAGTGACCTGAAAGTCGGCAATCACACCATCTTTCAGCGGACGAATAGCCGTGATATTTCCTGGAGTCCGACCCAACATTCGTTTGGCTTCTACACCAACAGCATCGACAATTTTTTGCCCTTGATGATGCCGAATAGCTACAACTGAAGGCTCGTTGAGCACGATGCCTTTTTCCCGGACATAAATCAGCGTATTCGCGGTACCCAAATCAATGGAAAGATCATTCGAAAACACACCACGCAGTCTTTTTAACATTTACCTTTTCTCTTGTTGCCCGCCACAGGGAAAGCCCCTAACGCCGATGGTTCCGAAAACCCGCAACTCTACCAATCACCAAGTTTCAGAGCAAGTTTTAAGTTGTTGATCCAAGAGCAGAAGCATACCCAAAAAGCGGCAATATAACACCGCTTAACTACGCGTTATGGAGTACACCTGTAAAGACGAATGTGATACCTTACGCCCCTCATTTGTCCCGACCCAAAAACTGCCCGACATAATCTATTTTAAACGATTAAACGTGTCGGCTGCTCAAAGTGCAGAAACTATAACATGACTATCGAACGCGCAGACATCGAAAAGCTCGCAGAATTAGCTCGCATTGAACTCAACGAAGCGACCATTGCTGAAACCACAAAAAGTATCGCCGACGTACTGGCTCTGGTTGACCAATTACAGGCAGCTGATACCGAAGGTGTAGAGCCCATGGCTCACCCAACGGACGCAGTCCAGCGTTTGCGTGCCGACGAGGTGACTGAAACCAATCACCGCGACGCATTTCAGGCCATTGCTCCAGCCACCGAAGCGGGGCTATACCTTGTCCCCAAAGTGATCGATTGAGGAAACAAGACAAACTATGAACGACTCAATCCTGCACAACAAAACCATTGCTGAAATTATTGCCGGCCTGGAGGCCAGAGAGTTTACCAGTGTCGAAATTACCCAGCATTACCTAAAGCGTATACAAGCACTGGATAGCACCTACAACAGTTACATCACTGTGAGTGAAGCCTCTGCTCTGGCTCAGGCAGCAGTAGCCGACAAACGTCGTGCCGAAGGCAGTGCCCCGGCATTCTGTGGCGTCCCTATCGCCCACAAAGACATCTTTTGCACTAATGGCATTCGCACTAGTTGTGGCTCAAAAATGCTCGACAATTTTGTACCGCCCTACGATGCCACGGTAGTAGAAAACTTCGCCAATGCTGGCGCTGTGGTCTTGGGAAAGACCAATATGGACGAGTTCGCCATGGGCTCATCCAACGAAACCAGCTTTTACGGCCCAGTCAAAAACCCATGGGACATCAACACGGTTCCCGGTGGGTCTTCCGGTGGGTCAGCAGCAGCCGTTGCCGCACACCTAGCAGCCGGCGCTACCGCTACAGATACTGGTGGTTCTATCCGGCAGCCAGCCGCTCTCTGTGGTGTCACCGGGCTAAAACCTACCTATGGAAGGGTGTCCCGCTGGGGGATGGTTGCCTTTGCCTCCAGCCTAGACCAAGCTGGACCAATGGCCCGCACCGCAGAAGACTGCGCCATAATGCTGAATGTGATGGCAAGCTTTGACCCCAAAGACTCTACCTCCATTGACAGGGAAGTGCCTGACTATACGACCAACCTGAATCAATCTCTCGAGGGTCTGAGAGTAGGTATTCCAAAAGAGTACTTTGAAGAAGGTCTGAACCCGGGTACAGAACAAGCGGTGCGCGATGCGTTAGCAGCACTGGAAAAACAAGGTGCCACACTGGTTAGTATTAGTCTGCCTCACACCAAACTGGCGGTGCCTGCTTATTATGTGATTGCACCGGCTGAAGCCTCAGCCAACTTGTCACGGTTTGATGGCGTGCGCTACGGCCACCGCTGCAAAGACCCAAAAAATTTACGCGACCTTTACATGCGCACCCGCGCTGAAGGATTTGGCGACGAAGTCAAACGTCGAATTTTAGTGGGTGCTTACTGCCTGTCTACCGGCTACTACGATGCCTACTACCGTAAAGCCCAACAGGTACGACGCCTGATCAAACAAGACTTTGTGGATGCCTTTGAACAAGTAGATGTGGTTATGGGACCAACCTCCCCCTCACCCGCCTTTGAGTTTGGCTCAAAAGGTAGTGACCCCGTCGCCATGTATCTTGAGGATATTTATACTATTGCCACCAATTTGGCAGGACTACCCGGCATGTCAGTTCCCTGCGGCTTCGTCGACAACAAACCCGTCGGTTTGCAAATTATCGGCAACTACTTTGATGAATCGAAGATGTTGAATGTGGCCCACCAGTTCCAGCAAGCCACCGACTGGCACCAGCAGACTCCGGCGAATATAGCTGTTGCGGGAGGAGAAAAATAATGGAATGGGAAACCGTTATAGGTCTGGAAGTCCACGCACAACTGGCCACAAAATCTAAAATTTTTTCCGGCTCCAGCACTGCTTTCGGTGCCGAGCCCAACACCCAAGCCTCTGCTTTAGACCTGGCCATGCCCGGCACCCTGCCCGTTCCCAATGAGCAGGCATTTCGCTATGCCATTATGTTTGGCTTGGCCATCGATGCAGAGATCGCCAAAACTTCTGTGTTCGAGCGAAAAAATTATTTCTACCCGGATCTTCCCAAAGCCTACCAAACCACTCAGCTGGAAAAACCCATTGTAGGCCCCGGCCATGTGGAAATTGAATTGGCAGACGGCACTAAAAAATCCATCCGAATCCACCATGCTCACTTGGAAGAGGATGCCGGTAAATCCCTGCACGAAGGTGATTTTGAGCATGGTATGTCAGGTATCGACCTGAACCGTGCCGGAACTCCACTGGTAGAAATTGTCTCCGAACCGGACATCAGCAATTCAGAGGAAGCCGTTGCCTTCGCCAAAAAACTCCACAGCATTGTTACCTCACTGGGTATCTGTGATGGCGAAATGTCTCAAGGCTCCATGCGTTTTGACGTAAATATCTCCGTCAGAAGGCCCGGAGAAGAATTGGGCACCCGAACTGAGACCAAAAATCTCAACTCCTTCCGCTTTATGGAAGATGCCATTGCACTGGAAGTTGAGCGCCAGATAGACATTATCGAAGACGGCGGCAGAATCATTCAGGAAACACGCCTCTACAATGGCGACACCAAAGAGTCCCGCTCCATGCGCAGCAAGGAAGAAGCCAACGATTACCGCTACTTCCCCTGCCCCGACCTGTTACCCGTGGTATTCGATGATGACTATATTGAGAGCATTCGGAAAACCCTACCAGAACTGCCTGATGCCCGTCGCGACCGTTTTATGGAACAGTACGGTTTATCCAGTTACGACGCCTCTATGCTTAGTGGCGATGCCAATATGGCACAGTATTTTGAAACTGCCGCTAAGACCAGTGGCGATATCAAACTCACCGCCAACTGGATCATGGGAGAACTTTCAGCTCGCCTGAATACTGCTGAGCTCACCATCAAACACAGCCCTCTCAGTGCAGAACAACTGGCAGGTATGATTGAGCGCATAGCCGATGGCACCATTTCAAGCAAAATGGCCAAGCAAGTCTTCGAGGGTATGTGGAATGGTGGCGGCGATGCCGATAACATTATTGAAGATCAAGGCCTGAAACAGGTTTCCGACAGCGGCGCCATTGAAGCCATGGTTGATGAAGTCATCGCCAACAGTGACAAACAAGTGGACAACTTCCGTAATGCCGACGAAAGCAAACGCCCTAAAATGCTGGGATATTTTGTGGGACAAATCATGAAGTCCTCAAAAGGTCAGGCCAACCCACAACAGGTGAATGACATTCTTCTAAAAAAACTGAACGACTTACTCTGATAATAAAAGTTCTAAAAATTCATTTAATAACTTACTTTTAATATTTAAAGAAAATTAAAAAATTATGGCACTTAAAAAAGACAAGAAAAAAGTCCTCGGCGAAGTCTTTGACGACGAACGTATTAAAACTTTTCTTCAGTTTGAAGCACCCGAAGGTATCAATGCTGACTTTCACTTACTAGAAAAAGCCTATCGTGGTATGAACATAGAAAACTTCGATACTTTCCTCTCCTTTTTCCTCGAAGCGGGACACGACATTAATGCTCAAAATTCGAATGGAAAAACCCTGCTCGCCATAGCCAGCAAACATTGTCATGGTGATGAGTATGTGGACGCACTAAAGAAACACGGCGCCGCATAACAGCATCTAATCAATACACGCCAACCAAAATAATTACTCATCCACGCTATAAGTTACTAAGTGGACTTCTTACCCCATGGGCACCCTGCTTAAGTACATGGGTATAAATTTCTGTGGTTTTCACATCAGCATGACCCAACTGCTGTTGTACCGTTCGAATATCAGCACCTGATTGAAGCAAGTGTGTCGCAAAGGAATGCCGTAAAGTGTGACTCGTTACCTGCTTAGAAATTTCTGCTTTTTTTGCCGCTTGAGAAATACACTTATTTAAAGCACTTTCGTCATAATGATGCCGACGCCAGCAATTGGATTCCGGATCAATGGACAACCTGGACGCCGGGAATAAGTAATGCCAACCAAGCTGCCGCTGAGCATTAGGATATTTTCTGGCAAGCGCATAGGGCAACCATACCCCCGTATAAATTTCATTTTGTAAATCTTCTGTTAAAACTGCCTTAACACGCTGAACTTGAAACCCTAACGGCTCAAGCAACTCAAGCGCCAACGTAACCAACCTGTGCTTACCACCCTTGCCATTCCAAATTTGAAGTTGGCACAGATCAAAATCAACATCTTTAACCCGCAACCTCACCAACTCTATACGTCTCAATCCAGAACCATACATAAGAGACACCATTAACTTTGGAATACCAGACAACTGATTAAGCAGTTTAGACACCTCTTCTTTTGTCAGAACCACAGGGAGCTTGCTCTGCTTACTCGCCTTTGAAAAGGCAGACAAATCACCCACTTTCTGGTTTAAAAACTTGGTCTTAACAAAAACAATTGCATTCAGTGCCATTGCTTGTGTACTTGCAGAAACATTTCGCTCTGTAGCGAGAAAAGTCAGAAATTGCTCAATGTGAGAATCACCCAAATTTTTTGGGTGTTGCTTGCCATGAAAAAGTATGAAATATTTCACCCAATAAAGGTAACTGGAAATTGTGCGCTTGCTGTAACGGCGAACCCGCATAAATAATTCAACGGATTGAAGAAAAGGAGATTGTCGCATGATTATAGCCTCATCCTTGAAACTAGTTCTCTCTAGCCTACTCAAACCGTATCACAAGTCAATATTTTTAAGGCGAACCGCCTTTTTATTACCTTACAAAAAACAGAAAGAAAAATTATCTAACATTTTTAAGAGGTTAGAAGCCCCATATTTTAGCAATAAAAAAATAAAAAGCGGCCTTCTAATAATTATTATGAGGCCGAAGGCCTCATTAACATACTGTTAGCTGTAAAGAGAGAGTATGGAAGATCTGCAAGAAATATTGATTGAAATACAAGATAAGCTTGTTCCTCTGCTAGGTAGCTATGAACAGGCCATATATCATTATGTTTTTCGCAACACATATCTTTCCGGTAAAACACGAACTCTGTTCAGCACAAGAACTGCTGAGATCGGATTTGGAAGTGGTGATAGAACCAAACCGCCTAGCTGGAAAACTAGGTCAAATAATTTAAAGTCGCTCGAAAAAAAGGGTTGCGTAAAAATAGTAGAGCGCTCAAATAAGGGGATGCTTGTAGAAATAATTCTTCCAAGTCAGATGCCCTTTCTCAATATGGTCGAGACTCAACCAACTGAGATTAGTATTGATGATTTAGATTTCTACAAAGATAAAAGGCTGCTCCACAGCCTTCTTGCTAGGGAAGATTTCAAGTGTTTCTATACTGGCCGTAACATTACAGTTGATAATTGCTATTTGGATCACGTTACACCGCAGTCTAAGGGTGGTGATAATTCATATCGCAATATTGTTGCGTCGAGCTTTGATGCAAATTCAATGAAGAACGACAAGGATGCTGAAGATTTTATTCGTCTGCTTTATCGAGAAGAGCTAATAACTCTAAAAGAATTCAAATCGTTAAAGGTCAAGCTAGAGGCACTTAGAGCTGGCGAGCTTATGCCAAACAAGGAGTCGCTACAACGTGCCATTCACAGCTAACAAGACGGTCAACGAACGCCAGCAAGCTGGCTGGACAGCTTTAAGCGTGGCTTCGCCACAAAGCTGCCCGTTACCTTGGCGTTATGAGAATAGGATCTGGAAATGATTGAGAATATGGAAAATAAAGATTGGATTATGATTGCCGCAGTTATTGCGGGTCCAATTCTCGCGGTTCAAGCTCAAAAAATAATTGAGGCTCTAAGAAGTAGAAAGCAAAGAAGGCTCAACTTATTTTTTACTCTTATGTCTACTCGAGCAACAAGATTGGCCCCAGATCATGTTGGTTCACTAAACATGATTGATATTGAATTCTACGGTAGGAGAATTTTTGGAATAAAGTTGCAAACACCTAGCGAAAAAAAAGTCACTAATTCTTGGAAGACTTATAACGATCATCTAAATAATAACTATCCCAAAGATCGATTGGATGCATGGAATGATAAGGCAGATGATTTATTTACAGTAATGCTGTATGCCATGTCTCAGGCGCTAGGCTATGATTTTGACGAAGTTCAATTAAAACGAGATTGTTATCGGCCAAAAGGTCACGGAGAACTTGAGGATCAGCAATATGCCATTCGGGCTGGAGTAGTAGATTTGCTGGCAGGTAAAAGGTCGCTCCCTATGGCTGTTACACATTTTCCAGATGGTGTTGTTCAGCCAGCGGCAGAGAACGCGCAAGATTCATCTCATAACAAACAAATGCAGCCGACGCCTGACGGCGACGGCTGATTTGGGCGTTATAAGACTCCACAAGGAACTAGCTATGTGCCGAGGCAAAAATGAATGTAGTGAGCTCGGAAGTAATCCAGCGCTATGGGATGGCGAATGCCTATTACGCCCAAAGGCTTGGTTCGAAGATGAAATATCCAATTTCGTTGACGCTGTTGAGACATTTGTAGAAGGAAGCCGAGATGGCTGTATCGAGAAAATCAACAAAATTCGAAGCAACGAGATTATAGAATGGTTTATTGAGCATGGGCAAATGTCAGGTCGCCATCGAAATTTAGTGCTTGGCGTTGAAAAGCCAGAGCTAATTGACGCAGAGTTACGTGATCCTTTACGAAGCCCGCAGAAATATCAGAACGAGGTATTCGAGCGAGATTCATATCATTGCCGATATTGTGGTATCCGATTAATCGACCAAAAAATATTAAAATCATTTATCAAAAAGCTCAATTCTGAGTCTTTTCAAAGAGGCTCAACCAATTTAACAACGCATGGAATAATCCATGCAACTTGGCCAGTTGCAGATCACGTAGTACCTTGGAACATCGGCGGTAAAACCACCCCGAATAATTTGGTGTCTTCATGCGCTGGTTGTAACTACGGCAAAGACGGCTACACCTGCGAACAGCTCGGTATTAGCAATCCATTTAATCGACCACCTATCAACGACGATTGGAGCGGTTTATCAGATTTAGCAGCAGAATTAAAATCGGTCGTATAACAAGCAAAGGCACAGGACTCTGAACTTCCCCCGTTAGAACGGACACCTCAACCTAACGAGGAGTCCACCGATGCCAAGATACAATCAACCGAGAAAGACCTGGCAATATACCCATGAATTTAAAGCAAAAGCTGTTGAACTAACGTACTTGGAAGACATAAAAATCAAGGATGTCGCAAAGGCTTTAGATATCCATCCCTTCATGCTATCTCGGTGGCGGAAGGAATATAGAGAAGGGAAGATCGTGGCTGATAAGAAAAAGAAAGTCACCTCATTTAGCAAAGAGAAGAAGGAAATGGATCGCCTTAAAACGCTGGAAAAAGAAAATGCTCGTCTGCGGCAGGAGAACGACCTGCTAAAAAAGTGGCAACGGTATCTGGCGGAACAACATCAGAGCGATTTGGGTTTATCCAAAAACACGGACGAGAATTAGGTGTCAGATACCTTTGTGAATGGCTTGGTGTGTCTCGCAGTGGTTACTATGATTGGCGGAGAAGAAAGCCGAGCGCGAGGCTCAGGGAAGACATTGAGCTGTCGAAAAAGATACAGTTTATTCATTCCCGCAGCCGTCATACTTATGGAAGTCCGCGCGTGTATCAAAGACTGAAGCAAGCCGGGGTGAACGTAGGAGAGAAGCGCGTGGCTCGGCTCATGCGTGAGAGTGGTCTAAAGGGGCGTGTCGTTACGGTAACACGAAGAACCCCGAAGTTAAGAAGGTTCCAACAGGCTGGAGAAAATCTTCGCCTCGGTATGCCGGCCCCGACGGCGTGTAACGAGCAATGGGTCGCAGACCTCACGTATCTTAAAGTAGGTGAGCAGTACCAGTATCTAATCACAGTGATGGATGTGTATTCCCGGCGTATTCTAGGATGGACACTCTGTGATAACCGGACGGCTGATGATGTGCTGCCCTTGCTAAGGCGTGTCATCATAAAGCGACGACCATCCTCTGGTTTGATCTTTCACACTGATCGAGGGATAGAGTTTATGGCTTATTCCGTACAGGCAGAGTTGGCAAAGCATGGTTTGAAGCGGAGTTATAATCGACTTGGTTATTGCACCGATAATGCGCATATGGAATCGTTTTATCACAGTCTTAAAGGAGAGTTGATTCGGGGTCGAAGGTTCAACAGTGATAAAGAGCTTAGATTAGCATTGTCATCCTACATTGACGGGTTTTACAATCGAACGAGATTGCATTCAGGGATTGAGTACACTAATCCGATAAATTATGAAAATAGAGCGGCGTAAAGCGTGTCCGATTTATCGGGTGAAGATCACTCAGCACTGCGTGTTTCGCGCGGTGCTTTGGGCGTTAGGTGCCCGTGTTACCCACAATCAGTGGACATCTCGTATAGGTAGATTAACTGATATTGAGGTGTTGATATGTCACGATAAAATATCAATTTTTCGATACCTACGAAACAGAATTACCGGCCATTCTGACAGCGGGATCGACCCAAGAGCGAGTCGAGCTAACCCAAGCAATGATTGATGACATAACAAAATTATATTTCGATGTTGTTCCTGATGAGCTAGAGCTAACCGAAGAACAACAAAGGCAACACCTACACACCTTTTTAAGCAAAGAAATGCCATTTTTATCAACACTGGCTACCAAAGAATCAAGCCCTCTGGAACTAAGAGCAGCGCATGATTCTTTGTACGAAAATTTAATGGAAAATAATCCGACGTTGGCAAAAGAGTTCGACCGTGTACTCAAAAAGCGTGAACTCGCCTATCAATATGCCACCGAGGGGTATGACCTTAGAAATGAGTCTCACGAATTAAGAGCACAACGAGATGAACTCACAGATAGTGGCGTTGATAAAAATTCTGACAACATTAAGGCACTGGACGAGAAAATTAATGAATTAAATCGTAAAGCAGAGGTTGCTGACCGAAATCGTGATTTCTACAACAAAGGTGCTGATGAGGTTTTAGAGCAGATCCCTGAAATGGAACGCTCATTTCTCGACTCGCATATCCGACATAAGGATAAACTACACATGGAAAAAGAAACCAAAGAAGGTGTGGTACCCGTTATCAATGATGTGCAAGGTGTTGTACCTTTAAGTTAGGTTTAAAAGAAAATTAATCATCTTGTTATAGCTTCCGTTATTGAAGAAAACCTTAATGACGGAAGTAACACCACTTTGCATAGTTACAAGAATTGATGAATTTAAAACTGATAGTTCACCTGTAATAATCCATAGTCAGCGCCTAACCCCATACACTGAATTTTAGTACCAGCATATTAGATTCCTTTCTCCTCAGCACAACAGTACCATGGAAGCTGTGAACTCAAGTCTATAGGTAGCCTGATGACAGACCCCACATCAAATGAAATGCAGGTGCGCAAGAATAAGCCTGGCTTGTCTGGCGCACAGCTCACACTGATCATTCTCGCAGTAATCGTGCTAACTGCCGGTATCACATTTCTCATTATCCGCACCTACATCTTCCCACCCGACTTGAAGCCTGTAGCTCTCAATATCCAAGAGAAACAAGAACTGAATCAAAAGTTGAGAAAACTGGGCTGGCAACAGGAATCGATACCGCAAGATACAACCAAGGGGGAGCCTGCCCAGCCGGAGGCATACACAGAATCTGATGAGAATCGTGAGGTTACGTTTAGCGAGAGAGAAGTCAATTCACTGATCGGCGGCAACCCAGATTTTGCCCGCCGCGTCGCAATAGATTTTTCCAACAATCTTGCCAGTGCAAAAATCCTGCTACCGGTACCGGACGACTTTCCAATCATGCCCGGTAAGACTCTACGGGTAAATGCCGGTATGGAGGTGCGACTGGATGCTTCCCGCAGACCTATAATCGCACTAAAAGGTATAAGCGTCATGGGGGTGCCTATTCCGAACGCTTGGCTCGGCAATCTAAAAAATGTTGACTTAGTCGGTGAGTTTGGAGACCAAGGGTTCTGGAAAAAGTTTGCGGATGGCGTTGAGGATATTCAGGTTCGCGACAGCGAACTCTATATAAAATTACGCGAATAACTTACTAAGTTAAGCATCAGAATAATTATATTCCTTTTAATTTGAAAAATACCTAGAAATAGAACTGTACGGACAACGGCTGAAAATATTGTTGCGCTTTGTGCATCAACTTGATGGCTTATGGATAGCAACTGGAATAGCACTAATCATTTAGAAATGAGACGCCCCAATCCAATGAAAATAGTAAAAGATAAAACAACGTCGCTACACCAGCAGATCCTTGGCACTTGGGAAATATTGGCCTGGAAACGTAGACTGGTAGAGTCTGGAGAAGAATCTGATGCTTTTGGCCCGGCCCCCACTGGTTGCATCAACTATTCTCCAGACGGCCGTTTAATGGTATTAGTCCTACGGGGTGATAGACCCTGCCCTTCAGAAAACCCTCCTACAGAAAGCGAGAAAGTTGCACTCTTTGACTCCATGTTTGCTTATGCTGGAAGCTATGCTGTCGAATCCGATAGGGTAATCCACAACTTGGATGCAAGCTGGAACGAATTGTGGACTGGCACACTACAAACACGCTTTATTTCCTTTGAAAACGAACAGCTTATTTATACAACACCAGAAACTGTTGACCCCATGGACGGCAAGTTATGCACATATAAAGTTACACTTGGGCGACCCTAATTATAATTTACTTACTGGGACTGACTGGTGAAATTTGAAAAACACCTCGAAATAGAAAGTACGGATAAAACTGCTGTAGATGCCCTTGGGGAAACTACTGAGTTAGCCCGACAAACCATCAAACAGGCTATGACCAAAGGTGCCGTCTGGTTAACAAGAAACAAAAGTACTCAACGTATTCGTCGAGCCGATAAACCCCTAAAATCCAGCGATGAGTTACACCTTTATTTTGACCAAAGTATTTTGGCCGAACAACCAAAGCCAGCGACATTAATTGCAGATGAAGAGCTTTACAGTATTTGGTATAAACCCTACGGGATGTTAAGCCAGGGCTCCAAGTGGGGCGACCATTGCACCATCAACCGCTGGGTGGAGAAAAATCTTGAGCCACAACGCCCGGCTTTTATTGTTCACCGGCTTGATCGTGCTGCCACGGGTTTAATTATTATTGCTCACCAACGAAAAATAGCGGCCTACTTTTCTAATTTATTCCAGAACCGCAATATTGAAAAAAAATATCAGGCAATTGTTGAGGGTGAGTTTCCTGATGAGGTTAAACTCAACTCTGATATCGAAAATAAACCGGCTATGAGCCAAGCAAAAGCTATTGCATACAATTCTGCAACCAACCAATCCCTAGTTGACGTCACCATAGAAACGGGCCGAAAACATCAGATTCGACGCCACTTATCGGAAGCGGGCTTCCCCATCGTCGGCGATAGACTATACGGCCACGGAGGTGAAGATACCTCCGACCTCTGTTTGGCTTCATGTTACCTTTCCTTTGCCTCTCCCGCCGACGGTCTCAAGAAAGGCTACCACCTGCCAGAGAATCTACGGCTTCAATTTAAACACTAAAACCATCTGCAGCGGGTAAGTTGCAGGCTGTGCTACTCTACCTATAATAAACACACAAACAAAAATGCAGTCTCTATATATACGAAAAACAATAAGGGGTTTACGCATGAACGAAGAAATGAATTTAGAAGGTGTTGTCTCAATCAATTGGCAAGACGTAGCAGCGGAAGAAGCGGCACCGGGCATTACCCAGCGGGTTTTATGGCAGGGAGATAATGATAAAAGAGTGATGGTGTTTGAGTTCAAGCCTGGCGCTGTTTATCCCGGTCTTGATGTCCACGAGCCAGGACCAGAGCAAGTATTTGTCATTTCCGGGGTCTTTAATGATGGCAAGAATGATCATAAGGCAGGCACTTTTATCCACCACCCTGCGGGTACGTCACATATGCCCCAATCAAAAACTGGCTGTGTGCTTTTAGTAATATATCCTGAGGGTTAGAACGTTCCATCAACAATAATGCAACTTTCAGCATATTTGCCCCGCTGTTTCTTTATTGCCGACCATAATCGAACAACAGGTTGGACGATGGCCGTCTAACCTGTTGTTATGTTTCTAGTTATAAGAATAGAAGAGCAACGAATACTCGTTGACTACCGCATAAAGTGGTATATACTCATTTCAGCTTGAAAGTACGTCTTATATTTATGCACACCATTTCGATGTCTCGTCTTTAGTAGCTCGTCCGGTTCTTCATAAGTAATAGCAACACATTTCAGCACATCGGCCTTATTTTAAAGGCTATAAATTACTATTGAATGAAAGGATATTATTATGTCTACTACTACTGGCACTGTTAAATGGTTCAACGAAGCTAAAGGTTTTGGTTTTATCGAACAAGAATCTGGTCCCGACGTATTTGCTCACTTCAGCGCTATCTCGGCTGCTGGGTTCAAAACTCTGATCGAAGGACAAAAAGTTGAGTTCACTATTACTCAAGGTCAAAAAGGTCCTCAAGCTGAGAACATCGTTGTACTCTAAATCCTAACTAGGGTTTGCTAGAGCCAACAAAAAGGGCAAGACGAAAGTCTTGCCCTTTTTTATTGTCTAACGATTAAACAAACATCGTCAAACCATTCCCCTTTTACAGCGAACAGCCTTAAGCGCTTTTCGCTCTCGGCTGACTAGAAGAACGAGAACTTCTGTTACCATTAGAATTGCCCGCTTTGGTATTTTGCTTTCCCCAGACATTTTTCTGGCTAGAGCCTCTATTATTGTCTCTAGCTCGGGGATTACCTCCCGCCCTGGGTTTACCACCACCGCGATTTTGTCGCCCATTTTGAATAGGCTCTGCTTTAATTGAGGGATTTGGAGCAAAACCATCAATGGCTACCTTGGGCACCTCAGTTTGCAAGAGGCGCTCAATATCACGTAACAACTTATGCTCGTCCACACAGACCAATGATACGGCTTCGCCTTCATTGCCAGCACGACCTGTACGACCAATACGGTGAACATAGTCTTCCGGTACATTTGGCAGCTCAAAGTTCACGACATGAGGCAATTGATCGATATCAAGCCCACGAGCCGCAATATCTGTTGCTACCAACACACGCACCTTCCCCCGCTTAAAGTCAGCCAATGCTTTAGTGCGCGCACCTTGGCTTTTATTACCATGAATCGCAGCAGCAGTGAGACCATCCTGCTCTAACTGTTGAGCCAATCGATTAGCGCCATGTTTAGTTCGAGTAAAGACTAACACTTGTTTCCAGTTACCTGAACCAATAAGGAAAGACAGTAATTCACGCTTGCGATCTTTATCCACGAAATGCACGACCTGTTCCACTCGAGCAGAGGTGGTATTACGCTTGGCCACTTCGATCAATGTTGGGGCATTCAACAAGCCATCAGCCAATCGTTTAATATCATTAGAAAATGTTGCAGAGAACAGTAGATTCTGACGCTGTTTTGGCAACAGCGCTAATACTTTGCGAATGTCGTGAATGAAACCCATATCCAACATGCGATCCGCTTCGTCGAGCACCAAAATTTCCACTTGTGAAAGGTCTAGGGTTTTCTGATTCACATGATCTAACAGGCGACCAGGGGTGGCCACCAAGATATCCACACCCGAACGCAGGGTTGCAATTTGGGGGTTAATTTTCACACCACCAAAAATAACTGAAGAACGAAGGGGTAAAAATTTACTGTAAGTTTTAACGCTTTCACCAACTTGGGCCGCCAGCTCTCTGGTTGGCGTCAATACCAAAGCCCGGACAGGACGGTAGCCTTTAGCGGGTTTTTGTTCGCTTAATCGCTGCAACATGGGCAACGTAAAACCGGCTGTTTTACCGGTTCCTGTTTGAGCACCCGCGAGCACATCACGGCCTTCAAGCACGATAGGAATCGCTTTAGCCTGAATCGGTGTGGGTTCGCTATAGCCTTGTTCAGACACAGCACGAAGTATATCGGCCGAAAGGCCGAGTTCAGAAAATAACATAAGGAATAAAACTCCGGTATCAGCCGGTCCCATGAATTGACCACAGGTACGGTCTTGGGCTGATAACCATTAATAAGGTGTCTTGGAATATCGAATAGAAACTACCGAGAACACTACTTAGAACAAATAGGGTGCCGACCGAAGGACACCTCGAAGCACGGGACTATAACAGGGCGCACCCGGCAAGTCCAATACACCACTGCGGTTAAGCCACGCCACCGGAAACTATTTAGTCTTTAGGTAGGTACACCTCACTTTCTGGATGGAAGGCCATCCAGGCAAACCAATACGCTGTTAACGACGTAATAACACTGCCATTGCTATCAACAATCCGGGCACTTTTATCTTTATCAAGGTATTCAATGGTGAAAGTTTTCCCGTTGAAGGTATCGATCACCGATGGGCTCTTGGCCTTGGCCAGTTCCACAAAGGGGTAAACTTTGGCTTTATCCCCCACCTCAATACCAATCACCAAATCTTTAGCGGAATAGCGCTTGTCATAGTTAGTCAGCGGAAACATCAATCGACTGCTGTCTTCATAATGAGGATAAGGGCTGGAGCCATAATTACGATAAAACCCGGTATCTTGAGACAATACCAATGTATTTGGGTGGCTCTGATGCCACACCCGCCAAGTTGTGTGCTCCACAGGAAGCCGATCTAAATATATTCCCTTAAGTGAACCATTGATCGCTCTCCCCTCTATTTGAGACCATAGCGACTGGGTCTTGCGGTCATACATTAATAGGTCATTATTGTAGAGCAGCCCCGACACCCCAAAAACCAACGAATCACCTTTTACTCTGGAATCAAATACCATACCGGTACCACAAAGAGGGCAGTAACTTACAGTGACTGCCTGACCATTAAATTGATCATTAACCAGCTCATGATAATTAAGAATACTAATGGGAAATGCTTTATCGACGCCGTTAAGAGAGACGCCTAGCAGCTTGTCATCGGGCAATAGAAAGTCTACCTCAGACGCATCCAAGAATTTTGGTTTATCGAGGGATGGGATACCATCTTTTGCCGGCCCCCCACCATATATTTCATTCAGAGGAATTAATGGGTCTTCAATAACAAAGCCGTTGCGCTCTACAGTTGAAGCGATAGCCTGAATAGGCAAAAAGCATGACAGAAAGAAAGCCCAGAACCAGAATAGTAGTAACGCAGGCGGTTTTATATAGCGCAGCCAATCTCTAGCTAAGGGGGCTATCAAGCTCATCGGTTTAATCTCCAGACTAACATTGTCTGTATGGACAATAGTTGAGCTAAATCGTTCGCAGAACAACAGGCTTACGATCATTAACTATTGAGTGTGATTACCGATAAAAACAGGCTGCCAAGCAATCTTTTAAGTACATAATTTTAACAACAGACTTAAAATTATGGCTGACAACCTGTTCGTTAGACGCTATCTAGACCTCATATTTTGTTTGATCAAATTACTATCAATTTAGCTATCTACTTGACTATCGATTTAATAAACCCTTTAAACCCTCCAATTTCTCTTGGACCTTTTCTGTCGCCTGCCCCTTGATCTTATTACCCACGTCTTTCAGAGCACCTGAATTAGTTACGGCTCTCGCCGCATTTTTGTTTATGGCTTCAAGTATTTGTTTAACAACTTCTCCAGCACTGGCGCCACCTGAGCTCTCACCAATTCCAGTAAGCTGGATCGCAGGCAAAGGTAAGCTAATGGGCTTGTCGCCTAACAGAGCATTGCTATAGCTAATTTTTCCATTTGTAACCTTAAGGTCTTTAATAATCAACTTCTTAGTAGCACCTTCAGAGGCATCAGGAGAAGCTCCATCACTGGCACCAAGTGCCTGCTCTACATTTTTTTGTAATTGATCAAGGTTGGTGCCATCTTTTACTGATTCGTATGTAATTTCTGGAGCAACAATACGAATGCTTTTGATCACAATAGTATCCGTAGTCACAGATTCCGGATCAATAGCTATAAAAATTTCACCCAACGAAAAAGCATTCGGTGTTTTAAACCCTACCGGGTTCCCCACGACCAACCCTTTTAAGCTACCCTCTCCTGATGTCAGTGATAGCTCGACATCCTTCAACGTGACACTGGATTGAGTCAGTTCGGGACCAAGGGTTTCAACGGCAGCTTTTATTCCTTTATCAAGATTGAGGACTACAACCACCAAAACTACTAATACTATTACCACCAAACCAGCAAAAATCTTAAACAACGTTTTCATTGTTATTCTCCGTTTAATTGTTGCTCATCGTTAAAAAGGTCAACCCCTTTTATGAATCCCGCCTGTTGCTTTTAGGACCATAATTCTACAATAGGATCCTACAATAGCATTATTTAAGAGACTGATCGCCCTCAGCAAAGCAAAGGATAACCAATGACAAAGCCGCTTCAAAGTGGTCCCGAATATTTACTTCAGGGGCTTCGATTGCTCAACCATCCAAAAATTCGCTGGTTTGTTCTCGGGCCCATACTGATCAATCTTGTTTTGTTTGTACTACTGACATGGTTTGCCGTTGAACAGTTTAATAGCTTGCTGAACTGGCTTATCGCAAAAATTCCCAGCTGGCTGGATTTTATCGTTTGGTTTTTTTGGGTATTTTTTGGCGGGTTTCTATTGCTAATCTACGGCTATAGTTTTGCCATTATTGGTAACATTTTAGCATCACCCTTTTACGGACCACTGGCAGAACGCGTGGAGGAAGTTCTTACGGGCACGGTTAATTCAACCACAATGACACCCAAACAAGTGTTATCGCTTGCGGGTCGATCAGTCACAAGGGAATTCATCAAGCTAGGTTATTTTCTACCAAGAATCATCGTCATATTGATACTCACCCTGATCCTCTCATTTATACCCGTCTTGAATTTACTGGGACCGGCCATTGCCTTTTTTTGGGGAGCCTGGTCGCTAGCCTTGCAGTATATTGATTACCCTGCTGATAATAACCAAACAGGCTTTCGTGAGTTACGGGAACAGTTGCGAGAAAGGCGCTTAATATCAGTCAGTTTTGGGGGCTGTGTTTTGATCGCCACAACCATTCCCATTCTCAATTTATTTACCATGCCAGCCTCAGTCATTGCTGCCACAGCTTTCTGGCTGGAACGTATGCCATCAAGCCAGAAAAAACCGGAAGACTAAATTTTTGGTTTCCTACCTCTGGCGCCCTAACTCTGGTGGGTGTTTTTAGGTGTATTTGGTCGGACAACACGGTGTATCAAACAAATCTACTGAACCAACCAGACTACCTTTGCAGTAGAGACTCGCTAGGCTGCTCACAATCAAGCTTTCTACCTAATAATTCCTGAATGGGCTCAAGTAAAAAGGCATCATCTTCACAGGCAAAACTGATAGAGGTGCCTGTCATTCCAGCACGCCCGGTACGACCTATACGGTGTACATAGTCCTCAGATTCTTCTGGCAAGGTGTAATTCACCACATGGCTTATGCCATCAATATGAATACCGCGCCCCGCCACATCCGTCGCCACCAGCACCTTCAACTTACCAGATTTAAAGTCTTCCAGTGTCCTAACCCGCTTACCTTGAGGTACCTCACCAGACAGTAACCCAACGCTAAACCCTTTATTCTTCAGTTTTTCCTGGAGTCGACGACACTGATCACGACGATTGGCAAAAACAATCACACTGTCCACTTCATCCTGATTAATAATGTTGTACAGCAACTGGAACTTTTCATCTTTCGAGGTGATATAGACCTTTTGTGTCACTGTATCCGTAGCAATATTTTCAGGCTCGATTTCTACACTGGTAGGGTCGATTGTCCACTGCTCAGCTAGGCGCATCACCTCAGGCGTGAAAGTTGCCGAAAAGAACATGGTCTGGCGATACTCCCTATGGGGCGTCAGTCGAACAATGCGGCGCACCTGAGGAATAAACCCCATATCCAGCATTCTATCTGCTTCATCTAGCACCAAAATTTCCGTGCGATCCAAATAGACATCGCGGCTACCGGCAAAGTCTAGCAAGCGCCCAGGCGTCGCCACCAAAATATCGCAGAGACTTTCTTGTAAATGACGCTTTTGTTTGTCGTAATCCATACCACCAACCAGAGTATGTACGTGCAAATCGGTGTACTTACAAAGATCTTTGGCATCCTCCGCAATCTGCATCACTAGCTCACGGGTTGGAGCAATAATCAGAGCACGGGCTTCGCCAGCAAAGTACTCATCATCAATGGGATTGTTCAGTAGCTCAGTAATAATCGTGGCAAGAAAAGCCGCCGTTTTACCGGTGCCTGTTTGTGCTTTACCCACCATATCGTGGCCACGCAAAGTAAACGGCAATGAGCGTGCCTGAATAGGTGAGCAATATTTAAAACCCAAGTCCGCAATTCCATGCATTAATGACAGGGGTAAATCCAAATCGTGAAAACGTGTTTTATCGGCAACGGGCTCTACTTCAAATTGAGACAAATCCCAATTTGTCACTGGTTTCTTTTCACTCCCTCCACGACGACTGCGCCCGCGACGTCCCGTTTGCTTTTGTTGCTTGTCGTTAGGGGCTTGCCTAGAATCTGAATTACTCTGTTCACTCATAAAGTTGCCGATGGGTATTGCCAATAGAAAGTGGTCCTATTTTTTATTCACGCTGCTAACTTAACGCGCCCAAATAGGACCATGAACTTGAAAGGACCAGCATTATAGCACGGGATACCCCAATCGCGGTGACGCCAAAAAACCGCAATTTGTATGTATGAAAATTACGATTGAAAAAGCTCACTCACATAGTCTTTGAAAAACAAATCAACTACATTCGTTTCGTCGAAAAGACCGGAAAAGCCAATAATCCAGGCAGGTAAAACGCCCCCCACCAGTAAACAACAGGCTAAGTAACATAATGAAATAGGTGGCCGAATACTCTATGCCATTTTTTAATACCGTAAACGAACCAGCCTCTGTCAGATAATCATAGTTACCATGATTCTCTAGAATAGATACGGCACGGTTTTTGCGCTCAAACGCATCGTCTATTAAATCCCCGCGCCATTCCCAAGGCACAGTTAACTCAGTCTCGGGTAACGCATGCCAACCATTATTCCAGTGTGCCGTAGTAGCGGCGACAACCATGGTGAGCATCAAAGGAAGACTGGTAAGGCGGGTCAGCAAGCCAAACAATAACAGCCAACCACCAAGAAACTCCACCCAACCCGCCATAAATGCTAATAAACCGGGCATAGGCAACCCCAGTGTTTCACCAAACCAAATAACCACAGAGGGATCAGCGTTTAATCTTTCAAAAATGCCCAAGTTTTCTGCACCCAGCTGCAGTTTGCCATAACCCGCTTTTATAAAAATGGGCGCAAGAAAAACTCTCAACAACAACGGAGCTATACCTTCAAAATAGCATAAGGCCGAACTAGCACGATGGGATAACCCCTGACGACCTTGGGAAAGAGTACTCATAAGAGATGTCCTTAATTATTTTTTAACAAGTATTTAGTGATAGTAAACCAGACGCCCATCATCCAACCTAGGCTGTTTAATAAAATACAGCTTGGTTAGACTCTCTTTCCTCAAAAAGTTTTATCGAACTAATGATTAAACTATTCAACGCAAAATCCATTTGAGCGTCCATAGCTATAGAGAACAATTTCATCTCCCTCTCTACCTCGAATATAACAAAACCCTCCCTGCCCTTCATAGCGCAGGAATTCACGGGGGCACACATCACACTGCAAGGCGCCGCCACCCATCAAATGTCAGCATTTTGTAGGGTCGCGCGTGGGCAATGGGGTGGAGTGACGATGAAACGCTGGTTGTAGTCAGTTCAGACCTCAGTCATTATCACTCCTACATGGAAACCCAACTTTTTGATCACCAGACCACAGCCATGATTGAGCACGTTGATGAACACCTGTCAGACTTAAACTCCGGTGACGCTGTATGTACCACTACCGGTGACAAAGATAGCGTGGTGGAATATGGCGCCTATGCCATTTATTGAGTTATCTCCTGATGACAAACAAATATTACTTTCTCTGGCGCGGGAAAGTATTCAAGTACGCCTTTTATTTGAACGTGATTTACGTATTGACGAACTAGTTTTTAGCCCCGCCTTGCAGCAACAGGCATCCAGCTTCATTACCCTTCACAAAAAAAATAAATTACGCGGCTGTATCGGTGCTCTCCAAGCCAGAGAGCCTTTAGTGATAGATGTTGTGCACAATGCTGCAGCCTCAGCATTTGACGATCCACGCTTTCCCCCTGTTACATTAGATGAAGAGCCTGAACTACAAATCAAAATATCCGTGCTAACCTCCCCCACACCGCTCATATTTACCAGCGAACAAGATCTGTTAGCACAATTGGTGCCTGACAAAGATGGGCTAATCATTGAAGTGGGCGCGCACCGCGCTACCTTTTTACCCTCCGCTTGGAATAGCCTTCCAGGAAAAATTGAGTTTCTTGAACAGCTTAAGCTGAAGGCAGAGCTTCCCGCTGTCTTTTGGTCTGATGATATTAAAGCTTGGCGTTTTCAGACGCTTTGCTTCCAAGAACCCACTTGCAAGAACAGGTGATTTTGAAACGATCGCTTGTTGAGTTACCCTACCGCCGCCCAGTAGTCAGTACAATTACCCCTTAATAGGCAAATACCATGACGAGAAAACATCATGACAGATGAACAAACCCGCGCGTTGCGCAGTGCCTTGGGTAATTTTGCAACGGGTATCACCGTCATCACTACTTTAGATGAAAATGGCGAGCCTAAAGGGATGACGGCCAACAGTTTCTCCTCTGTCTCACTAGAACCTGCTTTGGTCTCCTGGTGTGTGGGCCGTGAATCCGGCTTGTTTGATTTATTCCAGAAGGCTAACCATTTTGCGGTCAACATCCTACACAGCGGGCAGCAATCAACATCTCAGCTATTTGCTGGCCCCAATGAAAACAAATTCGTACAAACTCCCTGGCATGCCGGTATTCATGGCCTACCCTTATTAGATGATTGCGCTTGCAGGTTTCAATGTGAAATAGAACACCGTTATTCCGGTGGAGACCACACTATTTTAATAGGCCGTGTACTGGATTTTACCAGCCAACCGATGGCGCCATTGATTTTTCATGGTGGGCAATATCAGGAACTCAAATAACAATTTACGAGCTATATACCGAGGTCACTGTTACGACAAGCACTAACCCGATCCAAGCCCGCAAGGTCTGTATAAGTAGTTACCTCGCTAAAGCCAGCCTGTAACATTATTTGGCGCACGGCCGAACCTTGATCGAAACCATGTTCTAACAGTAACCAACCGTCCGGTTTTAGATATGCGTGAACCTCTGAAACGATAGTGCGAATATCAGATAAGCCCAGATCATCAGCCACTAATGCCGATACTGGCTCAAATCGCACATCACCCTGCTGCAGATGTTCATCCTCAGCACAGATATAGGGTGGGTTGCTCACCACAAGGTCAAACAGCTGTTGTTTCACGTCGGAAAACCAGTCGCTCTGATAAACCTGCACATTTTCGAAGCTAAACTGTTGACGATTTTCTTCAGCAAGTTGTACCGCACCGAGCACGGCATCCACGGCTGTAATTTTCCAATGGGGCTTTTCACTGGCAAGCGCCAAAGCAATAGCACCCGTTCCTGTCCCCAAATCCAGTGCGGAAGACTGCTCACTTAGAGGCAATAATAGAGCCCGTTCCACAAGTAATTCTGTTTCTGGCCTTGGAATTAAAGTAGCCGGTGATACCTTAAAAGGAAGCGACCAAAATTCACGAAGTCCCGTAAGGTAAGCCACAGGCTCACCATGAAGACGACGCTTAAAAAGGTTCTCAAAGCGGTGCTGCTGCTGATCACTCAAATGCTGATCTGACCAGGCGTAGAGAAAGCTACGATCCTTATCCAAAACATAACTGAGTAATATTTCTACATCTAACCTTGGGGTATCACTCACATCATCCAGCTCACCACTACGCCTCAGAAGATCTGAAATAATGGCAGAATTAGCAGGAATGGCTGTGAGCATACTTTTATCCTGACGATCAAAATTAACCAGTAAAGCTATTATGTAAAACTGCCGCCATTGAAAGGCGCTTAGTAACGAGCCACCAACAATGAAGTTCTAAGTTATGAGACTGAGGTTTATGAAGAAAGTGTCGCCAACAGATCTGCCTGATGCTCACTAATTAAAGGCTGGACCAGCTCATCCAACTGCCCTTCCATCACCTCATGCAATTTATACAGCGTCAGGTTTATTCGATGATCAGTGACACGGCCCTGAGAATAATTGTAAGTACGGATTCGCTCAGAACGATCACCACTACCCACCAAAGAACGGCGCTCTTCGGCAATATTTTCTGCGGCAGCTTCCTCTTGAGCATTTTTTAAACGTGCCGACAACAGCCCCATCGCTCGTGCTTTGTTTTTATGTTGAGAGCGCTCATCCTGACACTCAACCACCAACCCTGTAGGCAGGTGGGTAATACGAATGGCTGAATCGGTTTTGTTCACGTGCTGACCACCCGCACCCGAAGCTCGAAAAGTGTCAATCCGGAGATCACCCTTATTGATATCAATCTCATCCAACGCGTCGGCTTCCGGCATAATCGCTACGGTACAGGCAGACGTATGAACCCGCCCCTGAGATTCCGTTTCCGGCACTCGCTGAACACGATGTGCTCCCGATTCAAACTTCAGTTTGGAATACACACCTTTTCCGATAATCTGGCTGATAATTTCTTTATAGCCACCATGGTCACCATGGTTTTCACTGATAATGTCCACCTTCCATCGCTGGCGCTCAGCATATTTACAATACATGCGAAATAAGTCACCAGAAAAAATAGCGGCTTCATCACCGCCCGTACCCGCACGAATTTCTAAGAAGACATTTTTTTCGTCATTCGGATCTTTAGGTAATAACAATTTTTGCAGTTCAGCTTCATGGGAGGAAAGCTCAGTTTCTCCAGACTTTAACTCCTCTTGTGCCATTTCCCTGATCTCTGTGTCTGCATCCTTGAGCAATAATTTAGCTTCAGAGATATTCTCCTGTACCTGCATATATTCCATGTAGGCTTTAACAATAGGCTCAAGCTCAGCATATTCCTTCGACAGGTCACGAAAGCGATTCTGATTGCCAATAACATCAGGGTCACTTAATAGTGCTCCGACCTCTTCATGCCGGTCTGCGATACTTTGTAGTTTGTCCAGAATCGACGATTTCATTCAGTCTCTTTATTTTCCAGTTACGTTCTTATTCACTTGCAGTCTTATCTCAAGGCCATTTTTTAGATTATTTTTTAAACTCATTATCATCGGGATTTTTTAAACCAAACAAATCATGAGCCAGATGTATATGTTCCGTTCGCCCCTGTTCTCCCGCCTGTTTAAGGCGTGTTGTCGGAGTGTGCATAAGTTTATTTGTCAGGTTTCTCGCCAGACTTTTCAGTACCCGTTCCGGATCCTGACCTGAGCGCAAAGCAAGCAATGCTTTTTCGGTTTCCATATCACGGGTTTCTTCCGCACTATTACGGAAAGCTCGAATGGTATCCACAACATCTAAGGCCAGCAGCTGACTCTTCCATGCATTCACTCCGGCCTCAACAATTTCTTCTGCTTTATTCGCCGCACTTTCTCGTGAACGCATATTTTCCAGAATAACATCTTGCAGATCGTCAACCGTGTAAAGATAAACATCTTCCAGCTTGGCTACTTCCGGCTCAATATCCCGGGGGACCGCAATATCTACCATAAACACAGGTTTGTGCTTGCGTTGCTTGAGTGCAGATTCTACAGCACCCTTACCAAGGATAGGCAGCTGACTGGCAGTTGAAGAAATGACTATATCCGCACTGTGAAGAAATTCAGGAATCTCCGACAGCAATATTGCCTGGGCACCAAATTGTTGTGCCAAGTCTTGCGCCCTGCTCAAGGTTCGGTTGGCAACGGTAATACTACCTACCTGTTTATCTAGAAGGTGCCTTGCCACCAGCTCGATGGTTTCACCGGCCCCTATCAATAATGCATGCACCTCACGCAAATCAGAAAAAATCTGCTGCGAAAGGCTCACTGCCGCATAAGCAACAGATACCGGATTCTGACCAATGGCTGTTTCAGTACGCACCTGCTTTGCAATAGAAAAAGCTTGCTGAAAAAGCTGATTAAGATGTGTAGATACCTTTCCAGCATCCCTCGCCACAGCATAGGCTGACTTTAGCTGCCCCAGTATTTGCGGCTCACCTAAGATCATAGAATCGAGGCCACTAGCTACTTTCATCATATGACGGACAGCATCCTCTTGCTGATAAACATAACAGCAATCTTCCAAGGCTAGTCGTGGCAAATGATGATACTCCGCCAACCAGTCCAAGACTTTCTCAGGACTGCCTTGTTCAGAGCCGTCATGCTTAGGGCTTAGATGAGCAACGTATATCTCTGTGCGATTGCAGGTAGAGAGAATAGCGACCTCCCCCACACCCGCCACTTCACCCGCACCCCGTAACGCCTGTACCATTTGTTCGGGCGCAAAGGCAACTTTCTCTCTTATATCGAGAGAAGCGGTACGATGATTGATTCCAAGGGCAAAAATGGTCATTAAATCAAAGCTTAGCAACGAACCTGCAATTGTCCGGCTCTATGCCCTCAAAGACAAGTAGTATTGAATCAACATTAAATTGGAATCCATAGCTTTCGTTATTGTCATAGTATTTAGCTACAATGTTAAAAATGGCCAAAACAGTTTCACACTTAAGTATTTCTATGAATAAACCTCGTATTTCTCTGCTAATGTTGGCGCTATGCACATTATTAAGTTATGGCTGTGCCAACCAGGCAATAGAGCATACCGTCAGTGACGATCTGCCCGCCCCTACGCCCTTGCCCGAAAATCCTGAGACAACGAAACCATTAAAACCTGATTACCCTGTGCGTCCATTTGCGACAGACACCCTCTACGATTTATTAGTGGGAGAGCTGGCGGGCATTCGGAAAAATTTTGATGTCGCGCAAGAAAAATATTTTGCTCAAGCAAGACTCACTCGTGACCCAAGTGTCGTTGCTAGAGCCACTCAAATTGCAGCCTATGTTGAAAATAAACCCGTTTTATTAGAAATGTCGCTGCTGTGGGCAGAGATTGAACCTGAAAGCCTCGATGCACACAGTCTATGTGCCATGAGCCTTAGTCAATATGGTCGATTCGATGAAGCATTACCCCATGCCGAGTTCGCTCTTGAACATGGCAATAATGAACCACTGATGAGCTTGGTCATCTCTGCCAATCGAGCAAGCAAACAACAGAGAGACACCCTACTTCAACATTATCCAAAGCTCGAAGCCCAAATGCCAGAGAACTTATTCTTGCAACTGACCAAAGCCATGCTTCTACGCCAGCAAGGCTTGTTATCCGACGCCTTACTGGTCATCAGCCAGCTTCTCAATCAGGACGCCACCCTGCAGCCGGCTATTATGCTCAAAGCTCAGCTGCTCTATCAGCAAGGGAACAAAGAAGAAGCTGTCACCTTTATAGAGAAATCCTTAGTCAATGCCCCAGACAATCGGCGCATGCGACTTCAATTTGCAAGATTTTTGGCCGAGGATGACCTTGAAGGTGCCCACCGCCAATTGACGATTCTCGCCAAAAAATACCCCAACGATCCAGAACTCCTGTATTCATTGGCACTGGCAAGCAAGGGGCTAGGGCTTCGTGTTGAAGCACTCGATCTATTTACGCAATTAACCAGATTTCCAAGGACATCCCAGTCGGCCCACTATGAGTTGGGCGACATGGCAGAACAAGACAACAATATCGAATCTGTCCTGATGCATTATCGCCAGGTCTTGTCTGGCCCTAAATTTATTCCCGCAGCCGTTCGCCTGAGTCGGTTCATGGCAAACCATGGCCAATTAGATGACGCCCGCCTCTACCTCCAAAAACTACGTTTGGACAACCCACAGCAATCAGCATCGCTTTATCAGGTCGAGTCCGAATTATTAGCACAGCAACAACTGTTAGATGAAGCTTACAATGTCTTAAGCAATGCCATTCTCCAAGAGCCCAAAAATATCCAATTACTCTATATGCGCTCACTTTTAAGTGATCGCCAAAAGAACTTCACTAATTCAGAGAAGGATCTTCGCACTATCTTGGAACAAGATTCTGATAACGCCATGGCACTCAATGCACTGGGATATACTCTGACCGTCCATACGGATCGTTTTGAAGAAGCACACCAGCTCATCGTCAGAGCATTAGAGTTAAACCCTGGGGACCCCGCCACTACCGACAGCCTAGGATGGGTTTCTTATCGATTAGAAAACTATGAAGAAGCCATAAAATATCTTCGTCAGGCATTCCTCAAATTACCTGATCCAGAAGTTGCCGCTCATTTAGGCGAAGTCCTATGGGTAACCGGGCAACGTGAGGAGGCAGCATCTATATGGCAGAAAATTCTGGAGCAAGACCCAGACAATGCCACTATTCGACAAACCATGGAACGCCTCAACGCGGAATAACCCAATGCAACTGATTATTCCGCTACTGTTAATCATCATGATCAGCGCCTGCACCACAACTCAGACTGCCCCCCCGACCATCAACAATTGGGAACAGCATGTCAGGCAGCTGGAACAACTCGACCAATGGTTGCTCGAAGGTAAGCTAGGTTACCGTGACAGCAAAAATGGGGGCAGTGCCTGGGTCAATTGGAACCAACAACA
Source organism: uncultured Porticoccus sp. (assembly GCA_963974675.1). Lineage (GTDB taxonomy): Bacteria > Pseudomonadota > Gammaproteobacteria > Pseudomonadales > Porticoccaceae > Porticoccus. The sequence continues at coordinate 165,907 of CAXBDQ010000002.1, forward strand.
AGACAATTTTGACGTCAAACTAAACGGCCCTTTTGGAGCTGGAGCCACTAGAATCGTGGGCAGCAACCGCTTTGCCGAATTACAACGTGCAGGACATGAGGATATTACGGCCAAATCATCTGCGGCACTCACAGAACTATTATTTGGCTGGCAATGGCCCGTAGAGCAACTGCAATTTTGGGTCCGAGGCATTCCTGCTCCCGGCCCATTAGCCATCCATGTAAACCACAACCACGATGGCACCCTTGCCCTGCTGGAGCAATCCAGCTGGACACTAACGTTTTCTAACTATCAAAAAACAGGGGACTGGGTACTACCAGGAAAAATAAAAGGTCAGCGGGGTGACTACCATTTTACTTTGGTAATAAAAAATTGGCAGCTTAGCGAGCCACCCCAATGACATTATCGTTACCTGCTCCGGCAAAACTGAATCTATTCCTTCATATTACTGGCCGTCGAGAGGACGGTTATCACAACTTACAAACCCTGTTTCAACTGCTCGACTTTGGTGATCAGCTGGAGATTACCGCTAACCAAACTGGTGAGATTCTATTATTTCCTGCCATTCCTGGCATACCTAATGAAGAAAACCTCATCTATCGTGCGGCCAAGACAATCCAAAAATATAGTGGCTGCACTCTGGGCGCAAAAATTCAGTTACAAAAACGCCTGCCAATGGGTGGTGGGTTAGGTGGGGGGAGCAGCAATGCCGCTACAACATTGTTGGGACTCAATGCCCTGTGGCAACTGAACCTGTCCCGGGAAGAACTGCTAAAAATGGGTGCCCAAATGGGTGCTGACGTACCCGTTTTTATCCTCGGTCATACCGCTTGGGCTGAGGGTATTGGCGAACAACTCACACCCATAGAAACGCCAAATCATTGGTATCTCGTTTTAATACCCAATGTTCATGTCTCCACAGCAGAAATTTTTGCCCATCAGGGTTTGACAAGAAACACTCATCCGATCAAAATACGCGCCTTTCTCGAGCAGGGTAGCCAAAACGACTGTCAAACAGTAGTTGAAGCACTTTATCCTGAGGTAAAAAAAGCCCGCCAATGGCTGACTCAATTTGCTGAAACTCGATTGACGGGAACAGGTGCCTGCCTATTTGCCCACTTTGCTTCAGAAGCTGATGCAAAGTCTGTACTCAAACAAATACCGGCACCGTGGAAAGGTTTTGTTGCTAAAGGAGTTAATCACTCCCCACTGCTGCATAGTCTACGTCTAAAGAAGTAACCACTGGGGTGTGGCCAAGCGGTTAAGGCAGCGGCTTTTGATGCCGCCATTCGCAGGTTCGAATCCTCCCACCCCAGCCATATTCCTCTGGAACACCGGAGAAATCACACCCCCTGATCAGGAAAATGTTGTGGCTAACTTGATGGTTTTCTCTGGGAACGCCAACCCGGAGCTAGCAAACGAAATTGCCCGCTTTCTCGGCTTTCCACTTGGCAACGCACTCGTTTCTCAGTTCTCTGACGGTGAGATCAACATCGAGATTCGCGAAAATGTACGCGGACGTGATGTTTTCGTTGTACAACCCACATGTGTACCCACCCACAAAAATCTGATGGAATTGATTTTGATGGTCGATGCCCTGCGTCGTGCTTCTGCCGGTCGCATTACTGCCGTAGTCCCTTATTTTGGCTACGCTCGACAAGATCGTCGTGTGCGCTCTATCAGAGTACCCATCAGCGCCAAAGTTGTGGCAGACATGATCACTAATGTGGGTGTCGATCGTGTGATGACCGTTGACTTACACGCAGAACAAATTCAGGGGTTTTTTGACTGTGCGGTGGACAACGTTTACGGCCTTCCTGTTTTAATCGGTGATGTGCAACGTCAAAATTACCAAAATCCAACCGTAGTATCTCCGGATATTGGTGGTGTCGTTCGCGCACGAGCTATGGCAAAACAGCTCAATACAGATTTAGCTATTATCGACAAACGTCGCCCTGAGGCCAACCAGATTGAGGTGATGAACCTTATCGGTGATGTAGAAGGTCGCACCTGTATCCTTATGGATGACATCGTCGATACTGCAGGCACTCTGTGCAAAGCTGCGGATGCCCTGAAAGATCGCGGAGCCACAAAAGTCGTAGCCTATTGCACCCACCCGGTCTTTTCTGGAAAAGCTATCGAAAACATCGAAAAGTCAGCGTTGGATACCATGGTTGTCACCAACAGTATTCCTCTAAGTGAAGCTGCACGAAAAAGTAAATACATACGAGTCCTGAGTCTGGGACAAATGCTGGCAGAGGCAATGCGCCGCGTCAGCAATGAAGAATCCATCAGTGCTATGTTCGACTAGGGTTTAACCAACCTGAAATTTGGCCAAACATAGCAACTGGATAACTAACTGCCCAACTATCTATTTACGGGCTATTTAAAACTCCCCCGTCAATTCTGGTCGCGGATTGATTTGGGAATACATCAGGAGTCAAGGCAATGTCCAATGATTTTCAATTGAATGCAACGATCCGTAACGACATGGGGAAAGGTGCGAGCCGCCGCCTGCGTCGTTTGGCCAAAGTAGTACCCGCCATCATTTACGGTGGAAAAAACGCACCTCAAAATATCAGTCTCGCTCAAAATGAATTAGAGCATGCACTGCAAAATGAAGCGTTTTATTCGCACATTATTACGCTTGACGTGGAAGGTAAAACTGAAGATGTGATTCTGAAAGATGTTCAGCGTCACCCTGCTAAGCCGGTTATTCTGCACGTTGATTTCCTCCGCGTCAGTAAAACCCAAAAACTTCAGACCAAAGTACCCCTCCACTTTATCAATGAAGAGACCTGTGTGGGCGTGAAGCTGAGTGGTGGTAATATCTCTCACAACATGACCGAGCTCGACATTTCCTGTTTACCAGGTGACTTGCCTGAGTATATTGAAGTAGATGTTGCTGAGGTTGAAATGGGCCAGATTCTACATATTTCTGATATTACACTGCCTAAAGGTGTAGAAAGTGTTGGGTTGAGCCACGGCGAAGAGCACGATCTACCCATTTTCACTGTCAACAAGCCTAAAGCCGCAACAGTAGAAACTGAAGATGCTGAAGGCCAAGAAGAGGAAGACCAAGAAGAGGAAGACAAAGAGTAATCTTCTCAATCTAACCTCCTTCTACCAAAGAGGCTCCGACATTGGACACACCTGTTCAACTTATTGTCGGCCTGGGAAACCCAGGCCCGCAGTATGAACATACCCGTCACAATGCCGGGGCCGATTTTGTTTTCGCCCTATCAGAATTCTGTGGTATTACACTAAAACCAGAACGAAAATTTTTTGGTGCAACAGCTAGGGTCAGACTAGAGGGTCACGATGTCTGGCTTTTGTTGCCGGACACCTATATGAACCTCAGCGGTAAAGCTGTTACAGCCATAGCTGGGTTTTATCAAATCCCTCCGGAAGCTATTTTAATTGCACACGACGAACTCGACCTTAGCCCCGGAACATCTCGGCTAAAAATAGGTGGAGGCCACGGTGGGCACAATGGGCTAAAAGATACCATTAAGGCACTGGGCAATAATCGTGACTTTGCCCGACTACGCATAGGAATAGGCCATCCTGGACACGCAAGTGACGTGGTCAATTTTGTTTTGCGAAAAGCACCACAAAATGAGCAACAACTCATTAACCAAAGTATTGATGACGCTGTACGTGTCATGCCCCTGGCTATTAAAGGGCAATGGAACAGCGCCATGAAAGAGCTGCATTCGCAGTAAAACATTTAATCTGCTGGCTTGATAATAAGCTGCTGACATTTGAGAGTATGAGCAATGGGTTTTAACTGCGGTATCGTCGGCCTTCCCAATGTTGGAAAATCCACACTTTTCAACGCACTAACCAAAGCGGGAATTGATGCAGCTAACTTCCCCTTCTGCACCATTGAACCCAATACAGGCATTGTCCCCATCCCGGACCCCCGCCAAGACCGGCTGGCAGACATTGTAAACCCCGAGCGTGTCCTGGCCACTACTATGGAATTTGTGGATATCGCAGGGCTCGTTGCCGGTGCATCCAAAGGCGAAGGCCTAGGTAATAAATTTCTCGCCAACATCAGAGAAACAGATGCTATTGCCCATGTTGTTCGCTGCTTTGATGACGAAAATGTCGTTCACGTTGAAGGGCGCATTGATCCCGCAGCCGATATTGAAGTCATCAATACAGAGTTGGCCCTTGCTGATCTTGAGACTGTCGACAAATCTTTACAACGAGCAGCCAAAGCAGCCAAAGGTCAAGACAAAGAAGCTTTAGCACTAAAAGTGGTACTTGAAAAAATACAACCACACCTTGATGAGGCCAAACCGCTACGCTCAATGGCTCTTGACCAAGAAGAGCTTAAAATCATCAAACCCCTGAACCTGCTGACACTCAAGCCCACAATGTATATTGCCAATGTGGATGAAGGCGGTTTTGAAAACAATCCCTATTTAGACACGGTCAGAGCAATTGCTGAATCAGAAGATGCGATTGTGGTGCCTATATGCAACAAACTTGAAGCCGAAATTGCAGAATTAGATGATGATGAAAAATTAGAGTTTCTAGAAGAAATGGGAATGGAAGAACCCGGACTTAATCGTGTTATCCGGGCCGGCTACAATCTTTTGGGGCTGCATACTTACTTCACCGCAGGTGTTAAAGAAGTGAGAGCATGGACCATACCCCTCGGCGCTACAGCTCCACAAGCTGCAGGGAAAATTCATACCGATTTTGAAAAAGGTTTTATCCGTGCTGAAGTCATTGCCTATGACGACTTTATTGCTGGAAAAGGTGAACAGGGCGCCAAAGATGCAGGAAAATGGCGCCTAGAGGGCAAAGACTACATTGTTAAAGATGGTGACGTTGTTCACTTCAGGTTTAACGTCTAAGCCCCCTCCAGAAATTTTTATCAGGAGCCGACCACGATGATAGGCTCCTGATAAAAACAACAAAATACATCCCGCCAAAGTTTTGTTGCTACCTATAGTATTGGTTGTCCCCATAAATTTCTAATACACCTATACTGTCTTCATGCGGTTTATTAAAGCCCTCGCGGCTCTGCCATTTATTCTGATAGCCCTTATTGTGGTCAGCTTTCTCGTCACAAAAGTTATTCCCGGGCTTGAAATTAGCAGTTATCAAGTCCTGTTTAACAGCCTCACTGATAAAGGTATAGGTACCCCCAGCCCCTCACAACTCAAGGTGCTTTTACCCGCAAAAGGATTTCAGGTCACATTATTTGCCGACAACATACCTAATGCTCGGATGCTAAAAATCACCCCTGATGGGAAATTATTAGTTAGCTCACCCAGCAAAGGGACCATTTATTTACTTGGCGATCAGAACAAAAACGGCAAAGCTGATTCAACGATTCCATTGATAACCGGACTTAACCGCCCTCACGGTATCGATCTCTATCATGACAACCATAACGACTGGCTCTACATCGCTGAAAACCATGCTATTGGCCGTATTGCTGTGGATTGGAAAAGAGGAAAAACTGTAGGTGACTACCATAGACTCATAACTGACCTGCCAACGGGCGGCAACCATTGGACCAAGACCCTACGATTTGGCCCCGATGGGTGGCTCTATCTCACTGGAGGATCAAGCTGTAATGTCTGCGAAGAAACAGATAAACGCCGCGCCACCATGATGCGTTTTCGTCCAGACGGTAGTGGCGGTCACATTTACGCATCAGGATTACGAAATAGCGTGGGGTTCGATTGGGCACCCTGGGACAATAGCCTATATGCCACGGACAATGGCCGCGACTTGCTGGGAGACGACTTCCCACCCGATGAACTCAATCGTATTCAACAAAACGGTTTTTATGGTTGGCCCTACATCAATGGTTTTGGTCGCCTCGATCCGAAACATGGCCTAGAAAAAGAAGCACTTCTAAATAGCAGCATCGCCCCAAACTTTGGCTTTAAAGCCCATAATGCGCCGCTGGGGATACACTTTCTTCGTTACGACCACCGCCCTAAAAATTACCAGCGCTCTGCTCTCGTGGCTCTACACGGCTCCTGGAATCGTAGCGTACCCGATGGCTACAAAGTTATCTCTTTGCATTGGGATGCCCAAGGCAAAATTACCAGTCGTGATTTCTTAAGCAACTTCCTACAAAACGACAATCATATTATTGGGCGACCGGTAGATATAGAAGAAGGTCCTGACGGCAGCATCTATATCTCCGATGATTATGCCGGAGCTGTCTATCGTGTGTTGTCTAAATAGATAAGCCTGCGAATAGAGCGCCATTATATATCTGAAAGAAAAAGCTCCTAACCACTTGCTCAAAATTACCGCTTTGGCAATCCCTTCTGATAAACCGCTCTCCCAATGTTGGCTTAGTCCCCAACAAGCTGAATAAACGAGCCTCTTAAGAGACAGAAAACGCCTTGACAAAACTAGGCAAAATCGAGAGAATTCGCGCCCCTATTTACTGTACAGCTGGCTATTACACGGCGAGAATTACAAGACATAGGAAATAAACGTGGCTACGTAGCTCAGCTGGTTAGAGCACAGCATTCATAATGCTGGGGTCGGTGGTTCAAGTCCACCCGTAGCTACCATACAAATCAATAGGTTACCGGCTTTTCAAACCG
>CAXBDQ010000003.1:0-124648 GCA_963974675.1 uncultured Porticoccus sp.
TAACGATATGAAAATAAATACAAAAAATCGCTCGTTTACAATCGAGTGGGAGTGAGTGGGATTAGCGGGTGGTCACGTCTCTTGATCGTGGTGCCCCCGCTATTTTCTAGCGATGCACTACATGTCTCACAGTACGGCGACAGTATTGAAAATTGCCACCTGTTCGGGTTTTGATCGTTGACAATACCGCTGTACCGAGCAAATACCGATCTACTGTTGCCCCTGCGCCAGTGGTTGGTCGTTTCCCATTTTTATTGCGATTCCTGTCCGCCAACAGTTCGACCATCATGGGTCAGGTGTTGGGTATCATCTACCACGTCATTGGTATGCACCTGATCAAGAAAGCCAGCCGACTTTACTTCAGGTACTTGCGCAGACCCTCGGGCACGATGCTCATGAACTGGGTGCCGGTGGCCCCGTCCATGGCGCAGTGGTGCACCTTGAGCAGCCGAGCGGGTAACCCTGGACGTTGTTGAGGCCCTCGATTATATACATTTCTCACAGCGGCTTGTCCCGGCACGGTGGACTGGTCGTAGATGCTGACGCCGCCGATATGCTGGGGAAGGCCCTCCAGTTCGGCGCGAATGATGAGCCGTTCTCAAGAATTGATTGACGTGCTAAGCTAATCCTCGATCACCATACTTCACAGGAACTGACTGAAAATGAGGCTGGGTAAGTGTTTTGGCACAACCACACTACTGTTAACGCTAGTATTGTCTGGATGCGCCAGCCCTCCGAAATCTCCACCAGAACCTCAAGATTCAAACTCTCCCGCCACTCAACAAACGCCTTCTGAAGGGAAAGCGCAGGCACTGTCTAAGGGGCAATCTGTTGAGGTGCAAACCAGCCAGGGAACACTCAGTGTTGAGCCTACGGTTGTCGGCATCACTGATGAAGCCGACAAGCCCTCTCAAACACCTGGTGATAAACCATACTATGATCCGCTTGAAGGCTTTAACCGTGCCATGTTCGGTTTTAACCATTATTTCTATTCGTACTTCTTTATCCCCGTTACAGACAGTTACCGCTTTGTCGTTCCAGACGTAGCCCGTGACAAAATCGGGAATGCATTCGATAACTTACGCGAGCCTCTGAATTTACTGAGTCATTCTTTTTCAGGCGAGTTTGATAAAGCCAGCGTAAACCTTGGACGGTTTGTGATTAACTCCACCATTGGGCTACTCGGTCTATTTGATCCGGCTTCACACTGGTTTGAGCTGGAGCAGAATGAAAAGACTGTCGCACAAACGCTCAGTGACTATGATGTAGGCTCTGGGGCGTATCTGGTGTTGCCCGTACTTGGACCCAGTGATGTGCGAGGTGCATTTTCTACTGTGACAGAAGGTTTTTTACATCCGACACAGTTTATTATGGAGTCGCCGGATCGCTATTACTTACGGATGTTTGAAGGAATAGACGATTTCGAGTCGCAATCACAGCGCTATGAAAAACTGTACAAAGAAGCGTCCGATCCTTATTTGTATTTCCGCAACCAATATATTCAGGGCCAGCTCCGAGACGCCATCTTTGATATTAATAAAGCGACCGGGGATAACGTAAGTGAATGAGCGAATTGCGGCAGCAATCGTCAGTGCTCGCTACTCTATCATTATAATATTTGCCGCAGCACTGGGGCTGGCCGCGGTATATGTCCCCTCATTCAAGATTAACGCGTCCGCTGACACGTTGCTGGTAAAGAACAATAAACTGTATATAAAAACTCAGGTAGCGAATCAAATGTTTTCGCCGGAAGAGTTTATTTTGCTGGCCTATGAGCCTACCGCGCATTCGCTGTACAGTCAGCAAACGTTTGATGATATTCAGGCACTCTCCGAAGAACTCTTAACGCTGTCCCGAGTGAAAAGTGTGACATCAATTCTGAATATTCCTCTGGTCAATGACGCGAAAGCGTTGGAAGGCTCTACCGATGTTGAGTCACTGACCTGGCAGGCACAGCAATACAGTCCTGAGGAAATGAAAAAGAGGATTGATGGGCATCCTATTTTCACCGATTTGTTGGTCAACCGTGAGTCGACAGCCACTGCTATTCAGATTGTCTTTAAGCAAAACGCTGAATTACAAAAGCTTCAGTCACAAATCACCGACCTCCAGAAGAAGCGGCTTGATGGCAGCATCACAGAGGCGGATGAAAAGAAAATTGTGCAATTAAAAGCCCAGGCAGACCCCATTGAGCAGAAACTGACGAGGCAACAAGCACTGGAAATTGAGCAAATTGAAACAATTGCTGACTCTGTCAGTGATCGTGCAAACACCTATCTCGGCGGCAGTTATGTCGTTGGACAGCACCTGATAGACATCATTAAATCTGACTTGACAGTCTTCGGCGCGGCAATAACCGCGGTCATCGCATTGATGCTGGCGATTATATACCGGTCAGTGAAGTGGGTCGTTTTTCCGCTTTTCAGTTGTGCTGTCAGTGTTGCTCTGACAATGGGCTTGCTCAGTTTTCTGGACATGCGGGCCACCGTGTTGTCGGCGAATTTCATCGCGCTTCAAATCATATTGACACTGGCCGTGATGATCCACCTAATCGGCAGTTATCGTTCTGTCAGTCGTGACGACACGGGCTCCCAGCATGAACGGGTAAGGGCAACGCTGACGGAAAAGCTGGCACCGAGCTTTTACGCCACAGTCACGACATCCGTTGGGTTTGGCTCGCTGCTTTTTAGCGGTGTGCAACCGGTAGCGGATTTTGGTCTGATGATGCTATGCGCAATGATCCTCACAATGGCCGTCAGTCTGCTGCTCTTTCCCGCGCTGCTAAGCCTGGTTCCAGCAGGTAAGGAAAGCAGTGAAAGCCGATGGCTTGCGGCGCTGCTGGATCGACTTAAAGGCCTGTCTCTGAAGTCGCCAGAGGCCGTTTCTCTTGCCTGTATTGGCGTCTTTGGTGTTGCTGCAGTGGGAATAACCCGGCTGGATGTTGAGAACAGTTTTATCAATTATTTTGACAAAGAAACCCAAGTATATCAGGAGCTTGCTTTCATCGATAAGCAGTTCGGCGGCTCAACACCAATGGACATCATTCTTGATATTGGTGAAGCGGATGATTCAGGGATGCTGGTGTTGAAGGCTGAGTCAGTCGCGCAGCTACAGTTAGTGCAAGCGGCGGTCGAAGCGTTTGAGGCAACTGGCAGTGTGACGTCGATAGTGAATTTTACCGAGCTGGCTAAAGACATTAATGACGGAAAACCCCTCACCGAATATGAGTTAACCAGCATTTACCGACTGCTAGACAATAAGGTTGTAGACCAGCTAATAGGCGCCTACCTTTCTCCGGAGCAGGACAAATTGCGTATTGCTGTGCGCATTCAGGATACAACCGCCGGATTGGATCGTGAGTCCTTTCTGAATAAACTGAAGGGTGATTTAAATAAAGTAGGCGTTGATGAAGGGAATTATACTCTGACCGGCCTGTTTGTGCTCTACCAGGACATTCTGAGCCGTCTGGTGTCTTCCCAGGTGACGACACTGGGGATTGTTTATGGGGCGCTATTTCTGGTCCTGCTGGCCGTATTTCGCAGAATCGGGGTTGCCCTCATTGCCATGATCCCGAATGTGCTCACTACTTTAGGCATCCTTGGTGTTATCGGCTGGTTAGGTATCCCGCTGGATATCATGACCATTACCATTGCCGCAATTGCGATGGGAATCGCGGTTGACGATACCATTCATTTTATACATGCGTACCTGCGAGGAGCTGAGTCAGATGACCAAAGTGCCCGGGCAGAATCAGGTTCAGCCGTAGCGTTTGGGCACACATCTATGGCCATGACCTTCACCACATTGATCATAACGGTAGGCTTTTCATTGTTTGGGTTTTCAGACTTCCTGCCATCGGTCTACTTCGGTCTGCTAACTGCAGGGGCCATGTTTATGGCATGGGTCAGTGATATTACATTGTTGCCTGCTCTGTTGAATATTCTCTACCGTCGTAAAGGCCTCTGACAGGGCTAAAGCGGAACGTCGAGCCGGACCGTCGCACCACAACATTTGTTGCTTTGAGATGCCGGTGTGAGTTGTCTGTATTTTTTTGAACCTTGATAGAGCCTAGCTGTTGGAAAAATTAGAGGAACTCGGGAAAACTTAAGGTAAAATTTTCAATGCCAAGTACATATTTCAGCACCAAAAGGCAGGCCAAAATACTGACGGTGGATGATCATCCAGTAAACCTTGCCTTTATTAAGGGGTTGCTTGAGGACGATTATATTGTCTACACGGCTACTTCCGGTCTTGAGGCCATTGATTGTTGTCATAAATACCTCCCAGATATTGTGCTACTCGATGTTTTTATGGATGGCATGGATGGTTGGGAAACTTGCCGCCGTCTCAAAGAGTCGGAATTGCTGGCAGATATACCGGTAATTTTTATTACCGGTAGTATTGATAGCTCCAATGAAAACGATTGTTGGGAAGTTGGCGGTGTTGATTTTCTGACCAAACCTGTTAATGCCAAAACGCTCTTTAATCGCGTGAACGCGCATTTAACCCTCAAGTTTCAGTCGGATTTACTGCGACAGATGGCTTTTCTCGATGGTGTTACGGGAATTTTTAACCGTCACTATTTTGATGATTACTTGATGCGTACTGTTAAAGATGCCCAGCGTACTGCCGACCCCTTGGCCGTATTAATGTTGGATATCGATTTTTTCAAGCTCTACAACGATTGCTACGGTCATCTTGAGGGTGATGAATGCCTTAAGACAATTGCCGACTATATTAAACAATCCTTGCTTCGTCCTCTGGATATTGTCGCCCGTTATGGCGGTGAGGAATTTGTGGTCGTATTGCCGAAAACCGACGTTGATGGCGCCCAAAAGGTTGTTGAACGAATTGTTCAGGGCATTGAAGGTCTCGCTATTCCCCATCAAGATTCATCCTTTGGTGTGGTCACGATCAGTACAGGCGTATCTGTATTGTCAGCGGAAATTGTCTCGGGAGATGAGTTGCTGGGTCTCGCCGATAAAGCTCTGTACAAGGCTAAATCGTCAGGACGCAATCGTTTTTTCATTTTAGAACAAGGCTGAAATAGCCTTAGCAGCGAAAATTCCGGTTTTGAAATATTATAATAAGTGATCCTTGGCGTATCTCTGAGCCGAAGATATTTGGCATTTTTCTGTTGAACTGTTGCTTTGGTTTCAGTTTGTAAGCAAGTTTTAAACGGGTTGTAGTCAGGTTGTAGACAGGTACAAAGGAGATTGCCACAAGTATGACTAACCATAATAGTAAAAATAAGCGGGAATCTTCATCCAAAATTTTCAGAATATTCATACTCGGTATTGTTCTGATCTTTGGTATCACTATTGTGGCTATGAATATTGGTGTCGAGAAGTCAGTTTTCAAAGAATACAGTGGCTACCTGAAACAACAGCTCGGTGCGCGCGAGACCATGTTGGTCAATGAGTTGGCGGAGGCTCGTAGTAAAACCCAGTTTCTCTATTCCACTCCACCCATAAAGGAATTGTCCGCGCTTTAAAAAACGACGGTATAGACCCCTACGACAACACCACAGTAGATCAGTGGATTGAGCGTCTAGAAATCATTTTTGTGGCTTTTCTGGAGAATAATCAAGATATTAACCAGGCCCGATTTATTGGTGATGCCAATGGCGGCCAAGAGCTGGCCAAGGTTGAGCGTAAAAACGGTAATATTAATATTGTTGAGAAAAATGCTCTGCAGAAGAAAGGGGATACGGAATATTTTGTCGAGACTAAAAAAAGGCTTCCGGATTCTATTTATGTTTCCGATATTGAACTCAATCGTGAATATGGACAAATAGAGTTTCCCTACTGGCCGACTTTTCGGGTGTCGATACCAGTGTTTGATGAGCACAAACAATTTTTTGGCATAGTCATTCTCAACATTAACGCCCAGCGTTTGCTCGACAAATTGCAGCAGGAATTATCCTCGGGTGTGCATCTGCTGCTGCTCAACAATCATGGCAATTTTATTTTGCACCCGAATAAGGATTATAACTTTGGTTTCGACTTTGGTAGAAATGACAGCTGGATCACTCTTTTTACGAATCAGAAGACGTCGGCGATAGAGGCTAAAGGCAGTGGATTACAAGTGGCTATAGATAAAGCCAGCGGTGAAAATCTATACTACCTTCGTGATGACATTCAATTATCCGCGGGAAAAAGCCATAATTATATTACGGTCGTGCTCTCACTACCTCAATCGACTTTAGATTTAACTCTGCGTGAACGCCGTCAAACCAGTACGCTAATTCTTATCGGGCTTTTTATTGTCGCCATTACTGTCATTTTCTTTTACCAGCGTCTTCTGAATAGTAAGCAGGCGATGATTAATGCTCAGTCAAAATATCAGGCGATTATTGAAGGATCCTCAGATGCCATTATTGTTCTCGATAACCAAGGCCAGATCAGCAGCTGGAATAGTGGAGCAAAAACAGTACTTGGTTTTTTTGAAAATCAGGCTTTGGGGCAGGATTTCTTTAAACTAATCTCCATTCCCCGTGATAGCGATATTAATCACATAGCTCTTAGGGCGGTTATACGTGGAGAAAAAATAGATCCGGTAGAGATGGTGGTGCTGATGGCCAATGGCGCACCCTTGGATGTGTCGGTCACATTTTCGCCGCTGAACTCACAGGACACGACAAAAGCAGGGGTGACGGCGATTGTTCGCGATATTTCCCGGCAAAAGGAGATGGAGCGCAAGATTCAGTATATTAACCATACCCTCGAAGAGCAGGTGGAAGAGAGAATTCTCGAGCTGAAAGTCGCCCGCAATGAAGCCATGGAGGCCAGTCGCGCCAAAGGGGAGTTTTTGGCGAATATGAGTCATGAAATCAGAACCCCAATGAACGGGGTTTTCGGTATGATCAACCTGCTGCGCAGGGAACCCTTAAATGAGAAACAGAAGGGTTATCTGGCCATGGCGGAAGGTAGCGTCACCGCGTTGACCAGCCTAATTAACGATATTCTTGATTTTTCGAAAATCGAAGCGGGTAAGCTCGATATTGAACAGACAGACTTTAATCTATTAAGTGTTATCCATGCCACAGCCACATCTATGTCTATCGCTGCCCAAGATAAATCGCTGGAGTTTGTCCTCGATTTAAGCCATATCCGCCACAATAATGTGGTGGGCGACGCCAATCGACTCCGCCAGATTATGTTTAACCTGCTCAGTAATGCCATCAAATTTACTGACAATGGTTATATCGAAGTTTGTGCCCAAACAGAGGAAACCGATGCGGGGGACATTGTGCTCACCTGTTGCATCACCGATTCTGGTGTCGGTATTTCTGAGGTTATACAGCCGAAAATGTTTGAGGTGTTTTCTCAAGAGTCGAGTAGTGTTGCCCGCCAGTACGGTGGAGCGGGGCTAGGATTGTCAATCAGCCGACAACTGTGTCAGCTGATGAGAGGGGGTATTGCCGTCGAAAGTGAATCAGGAAAAGGTAGTAAATTCACCTTTACCCTGACACTGAAACCTGGTGAGGGCAGGGGTCTACCCATGATCAACCTGGCTGGAAAACAGTTTGTGGTTGTTGATACACATCCAAAAAACGGTTGTTGCCATCGGCAATATCATCGACGTATGGGGAGGTAAGGTTGTCGATTTCAATGACATAAAAACTTTATTGAATAATGGGATAGCGCCGTCGACATCTGTAACGGCAACAAAAATAGACGGATTGTTTGTAGAAGATTCGATTTACATAGAGAACCGGGAGCTGATTGGCGACTTTTTACGGAGTAAGAGTGGGGCTAAAATTATCGTCGCGTGCAATCATTTGTCTGCCCATGGAGTGGAGATCGACGAAGATTTTGGCGGGCGTCTAGTCACTATTGATAAGCCGGTGTCCCCTATTAATCTTTATCCTGTCCTTGCTGCGGAGACCGATATTGGGCTAGACCCGTTGATTGGCGCAGACACAAGCGCTATGAAGAATCTTAAAGGTGCCTGGGTGCTGGTGGTTGATGATAATCGGATCAACCGTGAGGTAGCTGCAGGTTTACTGCAAAGCTACGATGTAGAAGTGGTGCACGCCACTGACGGCAGTGTGGCACTGGAATGTCTGCGTGCTAACCCGGATATCGCACTTGTGATAATGGATTGCCAAATGCCGGTAATGGATGGTTTCACCACTGCCAAAAATATTCGAGTGGGTGCAGGAGGTCCTCACCATAAAAATATTCCGATCATTGCCATGACTGCGGGAGCTATGGCCGGGGATCGGGAAAAATGCCTTCAGGCTGGTATGAATGATTATCTTACCAAACCTATAGATGCCGACAGTTTTAGCAAAAAAATTGCCCTCTGGCTTCGGCCATCACCATCAGTCGCATCCTCCTCTCAAGAGGCTGGGGCCGTCGCCGGCATCAGTGCCACTTCAAGTGACCGTTCCGCCGACAAGGCTAAGGGCTCGGCAATTTGGGATCGGGACGGAGCGTTGCGGAGACTTAATAATAAGGGATCCCTGTTTCGAAAAGTCATTGAAATCTATATTGAGACCACTCCTTTGACCATTGATGAGATGGAAAAGACCATTTCGGCCAATCAGATGGACTCGTTCAAAAAGCTGGCTCACCAGATGAAAGGCATCTCCGCCAATGTCGGCGCAGTGGCCGTGTCAGCGACCTGTAAATACCTAGAGGAAACTTGCCACAATACCGATTTTGACACCAGCAATCGTTACTGGAAAATACTCAAACAGGATTACGAAGACGTTATTTATTTGTTCAAGGAATACCTGTTGATAAAGGGGTAAGGAAAGCCGTTGCCGACCTACCTTTAGAAACCTTAAGATAGATTGGGTCAAATTAACAATCGAGTGGAATAGGTAGCTTGGTGTCTGCTTTTCCACACATCAAATGAGCTTATTTAAGAGTCGAATTGATTCTTGAATGCTAAATTAATTAGTCGAGATGAGTTTCCTATGAGTAAAAATGACAACTACGTTCCCCCTGAAGTCTGGGTTTGGGAGCAGGAAAGTGGTGGAAAATTTTCCAATATCAATCGTCCGATTGCAGGGGCAACTTTTGAAAAGTCACTACCCATCGGGAATCATCCTCTACAGTTATATTCCATAGCCACCCCTAATGGGGTCAAAGTCACTATTCTTTTGGAAGAACTTTTGGCACTGGGGAAACCCGAAGCAGAATACGATGCTTGGTTGGTTGATATTTTCGAGGGGGATCAGTTTGGTAGCGGATTTACCGAGCTAAATCCGAATTCCAAAATTCCGGTTTTGCTCGATCAGAGTACTACTGAGCCTGTCCGGGTATTTGAGTCAGGTGCTATTTTGGTGTACTTGGCGGAGAAATTTGGTGCTTTTCTTCCAGCAGAGTCTCCTGCCAGAGCAGAATGCTTTTCGTGGTTATTTTGGCAGATGGGGAGCGCACCTTTTCTTGGTGGAGGATTCGGACATTTCTATGCCTATGCCCCTGAAAAGTATGAATACCCCATTAATCGGTACACTATGGAAGTTAAACGCCAGCTCAGCGTTCTAGATGGCCATCTTGCAGATCACTCATACCTTTGCGGTGATGAGTACACTATCGCAGATATGGCGATCTACGCATGGTATGGAGCTCTTGTCGAGGGGCGACTCTATGAAGCCGCTACCTTCCTAGATGTGTCCTCTTACCTGAATGTTGTCCGCTGGGCTAAGGTTCTCAGTGAAAGGCCTGCAGTTAAGCGTGGCCTGCGGGTCAATCGTACGTGGGGTGAGGAAGCGTTACAGTTGCCTGAACGCCACGCAGCCAGTGACCTAGATTAAACGTACTCACGCCGCACCCTGAGAACAGGCAGGGTAGATGTCGGCCACACTTGCTTTTTATAGTATGCAGACGCGTTCCCGAAGGCACACCCCGTCAGGCGACAGGGTAATTACTATTCTACAAATGCACGCTCAATGACGTATTCAGCGAGATGGCCGTGGCGAGCCTCCCTGAAACCACGTTCATTTAGTATTCTGCAGGTGTCTTTGAGCATGCTTTGGCTACCGCAGAGCATGAACCGATCGTCCTCAATATTTGGCTTGGGTAGACCCAAATCCAAGAAGAGTTTTCCACTGGTCAATAGTTCGGTGATGCGTCCGTTATGTTTGTAGGGTTCACGGGTAACGGTGGGATAATAGAGCAGTTGTTGGCGAATCATGTCACCTAGGTATTGATCATTGGGTAAGACACTAGTGATCAACTCTTGGTAGGCGAGTTCCGATATTTCGCGAACACCGTGCACCAGAATGACTTTTTCAAATCGTTCATAAATATCAGGATCACGAATAATACTGAGAAAGGGCGCGAGGCCAGTGCCCGTGCTCAACAGATACAGGTGTTTTCCAGATAACAGGTTTTCGGCTATTAGGGTGCCGTGGGGTTTTGTGCGCATGATGATAGAGTCACCTACTTGGATATTTTGCAGGTGGGAGGTAAGGGGTCCGTCGGGAACCTTGATGCTGAAGAACTCCAACTCCGGCTGAAAATTTGCGCTGGCAATACTGTATGCGCGCATCAGGGGTTTTCCTTCTACCTCCAAGCCGATCATTATGAAATGTCCATTTTTAAAGCGTAGTGATTGCGGTCTCGTGGTCCGAAAACTGAATAACCAATCGTTCCAGTGATGGACATAGGTTACGATTTCCTGAATTAATTCAGACATATTTTTTTCTCATTGCTGTCGTGGCTTGACCCCATTCGATTATTCGTTGGTTTTTAGTGTGATAATTTTATTCTATTTGGCAACGATAATTATTACCAAATAATATTTGGGTCTACCCCCATTCATTGAGGGCATATCAGAACGCTCATGACAACAACTATACGTGACTAGTCTCTTTGGCCGGCGCAGAATAATTTGAGATTCTAGACGAAAAACCAGCCGTGCCTTGACGCTAACCGCTAAGATTAGTTTGTAAGAAATTCATAATAGAGCAGCGATATTTTTAGCGGGTGAGTAACGAAAATAATAAATATGACCAATAATTGTGCTTGGTGGTAGGTGTCCTAGGTGTCAAGGAAGCTGTGATGTTGTTCTTTTTTGGTTGGGTGTTGTTGTTGGTTTGGTACTGAAGTTCCATGTAGGGAATGAGCGTCAAAAACAAGGAGTTCTTTTTACTTATTTAGCCATGCCGTTAATTAACGTAATATATAAATCAAAATTCTGGTAATGTTATTTTCATGTAATTAAAGTTTATTAGTTCAAAGAGCTCTAGGCTCAGATTAGTTTTTTTCGTGTTTATAATCGAGTGGAAATAATGAAGTTTTTATTGATCACTGCTGTAATTTTTGAAATTATTTACATGGTTTTTATCGACAAAAAAAACCTGAAAACACCTCCGGAAGCCTAGAAGGTAATCTCCATCAACAGGAAGTAAAGAAAGCTAAAATGGTAGAGACTTTGCTGCAAGAAATGGTTGATCAGCGTTTTAATGACATGGATAAAACCAACAATGAGCATTAGAGAGCACACGAGTGTAGACGTAGATTGGATGTCAGAAGCATTGATACTTGCGAAACGTGCTGCCGATGTGGGTGAAGTGCCTGTTGGAGCATTACTTGTTAAGGGCGAAGTAATTGTAGGTAAAGGATTTAATTCACCTATAAGCTCATGCGACCCCACTGCCCACGCCGAAATTATGGCTTTGCGTGATGCCGCTGCTAAGTTTGAAAACTATCGTCTGCCTGAAACAACACTATATGTCACCATTGAGCCATGCACCATGTGCATTGGTGCCATGATTCATGCCCGTGTTGCACGTTTGGTTTATGGTGCAACTGAGCCGAGAGCGGGGGCGGTTGTTAGTCGGTTAGAACTACCTACACTGGCACATTACAATCACAAACTGGACGTGGTGGGTGGTGTCCTGGCTAAGCAATGCGGCGATTTGATCAGTACTTTTTTCCGAAATAAAAGGTCAAAAAAATAGCTGATTCTCAAATTTGTCGTCTCTACCCTTGTCCTTTGAGGGTTGTTGCCGTAGTACTACAAGGAGAGAAGGGAATCGGTCTTCCATTCTTTGGTATGGGGGCTATCTGCAGATGTTGCCTGATTTTTATTACGCCGTATATCCAGTGAGTTTCTTTTTAAAATACTTTCGTAGTGCAATACATTCTGAACGTATCGAACTGGTTCCTGGCCTCGGGCATAACCATGACGGACGGTGCTGTAATAGGCTTTATTTTGTAGCAAAGGAAGAAAGTCTTTTACATCCCTCCAGAGATCTGGATTTTTTTCTGCCCGATCGGTGAGTACTCTTGCGTCTTCAAGATGCCCCATACCCACATTGTATGCAGCTAGGGTTAGTCGAGTTCGGTCAGGTTCAGTGATATCACTGGGCATTCTGGATTTTGTTTGTAAGAAGTATTTTGCGCCACCCTCCAAACTTTGTCTGGGATCTAGGCGGTCAGAGACCCCCATTTCCTTTGCTGTCGGTAGCGTCAGCATCATTAAACCACGAACACCTGTGGGTGATCTGGCTTTAGCATTCCAGTGTGATTCTTGATAGGAAATAGCAGCCAAAAGGTGCCAGTCAATATTGTTTTTTTCGGCAACCTCTTTAAACATTTCTTGATATTTGGGTAAGCGTGTTTTGATTCTTTTTAAAAAAAGTTGTGATCCTGCAAGATTAAACTTGTTAACTTGCTCAAGGGACTGTTTTATTAAACGTTCAAGTTTGCCGCTTTTTTTGAAGTTCGTTAAAAATTGGTTAGCTGCATCTATTAAGGTGTCGTCACCATGGGAAGGGAATGCCCACCCCACGGGCTCTGGTTCAGA
This sequence comes from uncultured Porticoccus sp., assembly GCA_963974675.1. Taxonomy (GTDB): domain Bacteria; phylum Pseudomonadota; class Gammaproteobacteria; order Pseudomonadales; family Porticoccaceae; genus Porticoccus. The sequence goes on from CAXBDQ010000003.1 coordinate 12,772, forward strand.
TAAATTAAAGGCAGCCCGGGCTTTGGGATAAATGCTTCGATCAATGAAATAGGCGCTAGAGTCGATAACGGCGTAGTTGGCTTCGCCATTGTGGACTTTGAACATTAGGTCCTGCATTTCAAGTCCCTCAGTTTCTTGCCACTGGAGGTCAGGGTATTCCAGTTTTAGTTGGTTAAGACGTTCACTGTGGGAGCTATTGGGTATGGCTAGTAGAGTGCCGCCGTAAAGATCCTCTATATTCTTGGGTCGTCTAGTGCCGTTACGATAGAGAAGCTTTTGTTCCACCTGGTAGTAGGGTTGACTAAAACGCAGGGTTTCCTGACGTTTTGGTGTAATCGTTAAGCCGGCTGCAGCCAAATGTCCGTTGGGGCCTCCAACGGCTAAAAGTACGCCGCGAAGAGATTCTATGACCGTGACTTTGAGTTTTACTCCCAGACTGTTGGCAAATGCTTTGGCGAGTAGATATTCGAAGCCATCCTTACCTTTAGCATGTTCAAAAAAAGTCGTTGAACTCATCGTGGTGACAATATGTAATTCACCATTACTGAGGACTTCTTCTAGTGTCGTGGGTGCACGACTGGTTGACAGCGTTAGGGAAAAAATAAAAAGCAATATGCATGAAAGCATACGTTTCGTTGCTTTTTTTAAATGAAAATAGAACTCAATCATCCTTCAGTCCAGTGATAAAAACATCATTTGGGGGATTCGCTATTACCTTCATGCATTGGTTTAATCTGCCCCACCTGTGTCTGATAGCAAAAAGAAAGACTGTCAGCGTTGTTTGATGCAGTCTAGGTTAGAGACTGTAGTGGGGGGGTTCAACTGTTTTCTGACTAAGCCTAGTTTATACCTGCCAAGTGGTCGTCTTCGATATTGAAAAATTTTAGGTCATCGGTACTTCAGGCGATGACGTTTCAAGGGCAATTCCAGTACAATAGCGGACTTTAAATCCCGCCTGAAGAGAGCTATTCCAAGATGCTGATTTTTCGTGGTGCCCCGGCGCTTTCTGAGTTTCGAAAACAAAAACTTTTTTCCTCATTAAAGGCCATTGAACCAGCTATCGTGGGTGTTTATGCCGAATTTGTGCATTTTGCCGAAGTGGACGGAGATTTATCAGATTCCGAATCTGAAACACTACAGTCATTGTTGAGTTATGGACCTAAGGCCAGCGCGCCTAAAGTTGATGAGTTTGAGGGCGAGCTGCGATTGGTAGTCCCTCGACCAGGCACCATTTCCCCTTGGTCAAGCAAGGCGACAGATATTGCTCACAATGTGGGATTGTCTTCAGTACGCCGTTTAGAGCGTGGGGTTGCGTATTACCTTCAGGGTGAAATGATTGAACTGCATCGTGAAGCTATCGAAGCTTTATTGTTCGACCGTATGACTGAGACGGTACTCTCTAATCATTCTGAAGCAGAGTGTCTGTTTTCGCACCACGAACCAGCACCGATGGAGCTGATTCCGATGCTTGATCAGGGCCGTGAGGCATTGGTGCAGGCCAATATCAGGTTAGGGCTGGCTCTAGCTGATGATGAAATTGATTATTTGCTAGCAAGTTTCACTGGGCTTAATCGCGATCCAACAGATGTTGAGTTGATGATGTTTGCCCAGGCAAATTCTGAGCATTGTCGACACAAAATTTTTAATGCATCTTGGACGATAGACGGCAAAGATCAGGATATTTCGTTATTTGGGATGATTAAAAACACCTACGAATTGGGTGGTGAAAATGTGCTCTCTGCCTATGACGATAATGCGTCGGTTATTGCCGGTAGTGAAGCGGGACGGTTTTTCCCTAACCCCGAAGGCAAGGTGTATGGGTATCACCATGAACCTGTGCATATACTGATGAAGGTGGAAACCCATAACCACCCAACAGCTATTGCCCCTTTTCCTGGCGCAGGAACCGGTTCTGGTGGTGAAATTCGAGATGAAGGTGCTGTGGGTCGCGGTTCCAAGCCAAAGGTAGGTTTAACCGGATTTACTGTTTCCAACCTTAATATTCCAGAACTCCCTCAGCCTTGGGAGCAGAACTATGGTAAGCCTGACCGAATAGTAACCGCTCTGGATATCATGGTTGAGGCACCTATTGGTGGGGCGGCCTTTAATAACGAATTTGGCCGCCCAAATCTTTGTGGTTATTTCAGGACCTTTGAACAGGATGTTGCTGGTGAACGCCGTGGTTATCATAAACCCATCATGATTGCCGGTGGTTACGGCAATATCCGTGAAGAACATATCGAACAGTTTGAATTTGACCCGGGTTGTAAGCTCATTGTGCTCGGTGGCCCAGCCATGTTGATTGGTTTGGGTGGCGGTGCCGCTTCTTCAATGGCTTCTGGATCTAGTGCTGAGGACTTGGATTTCGCCTCGGTACAGCGTCAGAATCCAGAGATCGAACGCCGCTGCCAGGAAGTCATCGATCAGTGTTGGCAATTAGGTGGCGATAATCCCATTGCGTTTATCCACGATGTCGGTGCAGGTGGATTATCGAATGCTTTCCCTGAACTGGCGAAAGATGGTGGTTGTGGTGCACATTTTGAGTTGCGCAATATACCTAATGATGAGCCAGGTATGTCACCGCTGGCCATTTGGTGTAACGAAGCGCAAGAGCGCTATGTTATGGCGGTCAAACCTGAAGACGTGGCTGCATTCGAGGCTATTTGTCAGCGAGAACGTTGCCCCTATGCGGTTGTGGGCGAGTCGACAGCAGACAAGCATTTATTGGTGAATGATCAATATTTTGATGCTAAGCCGGTCGATTTACCCATGTCCGTGCTATTTGGTAAAGCACCGAAAATGCACCGAGATGTTACCACCCATTCACACCAAGCAACCCCTTTTGATTGGTCTGGCATTTCATTGGAGGACGCAATTGAACGTGTCATTCAGCATCCTTCTGTCGCCAGTAAAAGTTTTTTGATTACCATTGGTGATCGCAGTATTACCGGCACCGTTGCCAGAGATCAAATGGTCGGTCCGTGGCAAGTACCCGTAGCTGATTGTGCAGTGACCACGGCCAGTTACGACAGCTACACCGGTGAAGCAATGGCGATGGGTGAGCGTACCCCACTGGCATTGTTAAATGCGCCAGCTTCAGGCCGCATGGCCATTGGTGAAGCAATTACTAATATTGCTGCTTCTGCTATCGGTGAGCTTTCAGACATCAAATTATCTGCTAATTGGATGTGTGCGGCAGGGCACCCAGGTGAAGATGAAAAGTTGTTCCGTACCGTAGAGGCGGTCGGTATGGAGTTATGTCCTGAGCTGGGTATTACTATACCGGTGGGAAAAGACTCCATGTCCATGCGTACAACTTGGCAAAAAGATGGCGAAGACAAGGCTGTCACTTCACCCTTGTCGCTTATTATTACCGCATTTTCTCCCGTTCAGGACGTGAGAAAAACCCTGACGCCACAATTGAGGGTTGATAGGGGTGACACTGTCCTGCTCTATATTGACCTCGGTGAAAATAAAAACCGGTTAGGTGGGTCTATTCTTACCCAGGTTTATAATCAGATGGGCGATGTCGCACCTGATGTGAACAGCGCAGAAAAACTCAAAGGGTTTTTTGATACCATTCAAAGCGCCAACAATGCAGGCGAAATTATTGCTTACCATGATCGCTCTGATGGTGGTTTATTGGCTACTTTGGTAGAAATGTCCTTTGCTGGGCATGTCGGAATTGATATCTGTCTGGATGATCAACCTGGTGATGCCTTGTCACTACTCTTTAATGAGGAGTTGGGTGCAGTCATACAAGTATCTACCGACTTTGTGGAAAATATAAAATACCGTTTTTCAGTACTAGATATCCCTGTCAGTACCGTTGCTAGACTCAATTATTCTGACAGTATTGAAATTTATCAGGACGGGGCACGCCTTTATAGCCATAGCTGTGTTGAATTACTGCGGCGTTGGAGTGAAACCAGTTATCAGATACAAGCTCGGCGTGATAATGCCCAGTGTGCTCAGCAGGAGTTTGATGGGCTCTTTCTTGATGACCCCGGCCTCAATGTTGGTCTTACCTTTGATATTAACGACAATGTTGCCGCCCCTTATATTGGCCGTGAAATAAGGCCGCGTATGGCGATTCTTCGTGAGCAGGGTGTTAATGGTCAGGTAGAAATGGCGGCAGCATTTGATCGTGCTGGGTTTGATGCTGTTGATGTTCATATGAGCGATATTCTCAGCGGTCGAGTGGTGCTTGAAAGCTTCAAAGGACTGGTCGCTTGCGGTGGGTTTTCTTATGGGGATGTTCTGGGAGCTGGAGAAGGCTGGGCAAAAACAGTTCTGTTTAACGCGAAATTAAGAGACCAGTTTCAGCAGTTTTTTTACCGTAATGACACCTTTACATTAGGTGTTTGTAACGGCTGTCAGATGTTGTCTAACCTCAAGACATTAATCCCGGGGGCAGAACACTGGCCACGATTTGTCAGGAATTTGTCTGAACAATTTGAAGCGCGTTTTTCCCTGGTTCGTATTGAGCCTAGCCCTTCTGTTTTATTACAGGGTATGGTGGGTTCACATATGCCCATTGCTGTGGCACATGGTGAGGGTAGGGTCGAATTTGTAAACGATACGGATGCTCAAGCATTCAGTGCTTCCGGTGAGGTGGCACTTCGGTACTTGGATAATTTTAATGAAGTGACAGAAGTCTATCCCTCCAACCCTAATGGTTCTGCCATGGGTATTACTGGCGTTACTACCGGTGATGGCCGCGCCACAATTATGATGCCGCATCCGGAACGGGTGTTCCGTGCTGTAACGAATTCCTGGCACCCTGATGACTGGAAGGAAGATGGGGCGTGGTTGCGATTATTCCGCAATGCCAGAGTGTTTGTCGATTGATTTTTAGACATAAAAAAATCGGTCTCTAACAACCGATTTTTTTATGTCTATTTTTATACTAAGCTTATCTTTACAGCAAAAACGGGATGTTAATAATCACAGCCCTGAGTAGTAAGCGGCTAGGTCTTCAGCATCTTGGTCCGTGAGTGTTTTCACCATATTAGACATCATTGGATCACTACGTTGACCATCACGGAAAGCTTTTATCTGCTTCGCTAAATAGGCAGCCTTTTGTCCGGCAAGGTTTGGCCACAGACCATTCATACTAATACCCTCTGCCCCATGGCATCCTGCACATACGGCAGACAAACCCTTTCCAGCAGCGGCATCACCTGCAGCTATGGCATGACTTCCGGCAGTGAATAATGCTATGCCCATTATGGTTCCGATCAGTTTTTTCATAGTTAACGCTCCTATTTATGCAACTATCTTATGTCTGGAAATATCTTGGGATAAAAAATCCAGCAAAGGTGCAATTGTTTGATGTAACCTTTCAATGTGTACCACAATTTTTTAAATTTTACCAGAAGTATTAATAATAGGTTGTAAAAATTCTGTGAGTCGAGTCTATAGCTTCTTCATAGAATAACTTTTGGCAAAATAGCTCTATACTCGATTTTTCTTGCTACCCCTTTTTATTAAAGCTTAAACACTGGCTTACAAACAAAGAAGCTGTGAACAAAGCAATTGCTCCGCTTTGATGTGCAGCCGCCAAAGGTACTGGTACATGCATGAGTAGTGTCGAAATGCCAAGGGTTACCTGAATCAGCAATAAAGCCACCAAACAATATATGCCTCTATGTAATATCCTTGAGTCTGTTTTTCTTAATACGATAAAACTAAAGCCCATAATAAGGACAAACAGGGTATAAGCAAAGATTCGGTGGTTAAACTGAATGGTTGTTATATCTTCAAATGTGGCTAACCACGCGGGATTTGTACTAAATAACCCGGGCGGAATAAAAGAATCTCCCATTAGAGGGAATGTGGGATAAGCTAAACCTGCATGGGTACCAGCCACCAATCCTCCAGACAGTATCATTAAAAATATCAAACCGCTGAGAAGGAAGGCAAAACGCTTAATACTTTGTCCTTGTATCGCAACCATCTTGTTAATGGATAAAAGACCAAACGCTACCCAGAGGATGTAGCCATAAATAATGACCGCTGCACCGAGGTGGGCTGTTAACCGATATTGGCTGACCCTTGGGTTATCTACCAGCCCGCTTTTAACCATGTACCATCCCAACAGGCCCTGAAGGCCGCCTAATACAAACATGACGATCAGTTTAGGTGTCAGGCCAGTTTTTATGCGCTTTTTAAAGTAGAAGAATAAAAAAGGCAGTAGAAAAATGAGGCCGATGAGTCGACCCAGGACACGATGTAGATATTCGTACATAAAAATCGATTTAAACTCATCAACTGTCATTTGATGGTTTATTTTTTGGTACTCGGGAAATTGTTGATACTGGTGAAAGGTTGCTTGCCACGCGGCCTCATTGAGAGGGGGTATTACGCCGATTAGAGGCTTCCATTCCACCATGGAAAGCCCAGAATGCGTCAGCCGAGTCACCCCGCCGAGCATTATCATGGAAAAAATGACACCGGCGCAAAGCAATAGCCACAAGGCAATTTGACGGTTATAGCGGTCTTCGTTGTTCAGCATAATTCGAAAGTTCTTTGAGGCTAGAAAAAGTCACCCGGTATTGTAGTGAAATCCGCATTTCAATCAACAGTATGATGGGGCCTAGCCAGGTTTTCCATCTGCTCTAGGTCTTGTTAAGACCGGCCAGTAAATCCATACGAAGGCTACATAGGCAAACAGCCAGCATATGGCGCTGAGAATATACCATGGGGTTAGCTGACTGGTGATGAGAGGAGGGATGACCCTCATCACTGTCGCGGCCATAAGAGCAATGTAGCCAAAGGTCATCCAAGTGCCTACATTTAAAGTGCGCCCCGTGTGACCAAGAGATACGCGGCTAATCATTGCTAGAATCATTAAGCCCATGCCGCCTACAGTCAGGCCGTGTAATGAGCTGGTAAGAGGAATGCTTATCTTAAAATGGTACAAGGTCAATAAGCCCAAACTCAGAATAATGAACAAATAGGCGAGATGTAATGACCAAAGCAGGGGATTTTTGAGAGTTAATTCACCCCTCCATCTTCCAATGCGTATTGCATTTGCAACTACTGAGATTAACAGTAAAAAGCCTTGATGAGACTGGGGTTGTAAGTTCTGTGTTATAAGGCTGTAAACTGTTACCAGTAGCAGGGGGACAATAGCAAGTAGCTCTATGGCCACGATAGGTTGAGGTTTCTTAAGCCCCAGGGCATTGGTAGTAAAGAAAGGGATGACTCGACCACCCATGACTATAATGATTAAGGTTATAAGTAAAATAGTTCCTTGGGTATCGGGAAGAGAAAATGCCTCTCCTTGCATCAATCGATAATGAGCGTGTCCGTTAGTCCAAGCCATTAATAGCAATAGCGGTACGAAGGCTAAATTTCGCCACAGTTTTGTCTTGATAATAGGATAGCTTAATGTAATGGCGGCAATGAGCAAAAAGCTTGTGTCCAGCACGGCAATAGCTATTTCTGGAATCACTGGAAAAAGTACCAATAGCCGCCCTGCCAGCCAAATGATGAACAAGAGAGCTAATGGCCATCCTGATAGGCCCGGGACACCACTCCAGTTTTGAACGGCCGTGAGCAAAAAACCAACAATAATCGCTGAGACAAAGCCAAATAACATTTCATGTCCATGCCACCAATACCAACCACCCAGAGGTTGCCACATAGATGTGGGGTTGTATAAAAACATAGCCCAAAGAGATAGGGCTAAGATTGAAAATAAGCTGCCAAACAAAAAGAATGGACGAAAAGCCAGTCTAAATAAGGGCAATTTTCTTTCTTCTTGCTGGCGGTCGATGATATTTACCATTCGAGCTAACCTTTATTGTTTGTTTTTGGCGTTTGATGGGATTCTTTGTTTGGAAACACTAAAGTATCATTGAATTTACCACAACCATTCTCAGGTGGTAGAAAAGTATAAGGTGGTAGAACATATCTAGGTGTTAGATCGTCTCGATCCTATACGAATCAAATTTTTGAATGTATTTTTGTTTAACGGGTATTTAGTTTCAACTATAGGTTACAAATAATGCCAGCAGTAAACGTGAATGGAGTAACAATTGCTTATGTGGATCAAGGGCAGGGTGAGCCGGTCATACTTTTACATGGTCTGGGTATCAGTCGAGAAGATTGGCAGCCACAGATAAAATATCTTAGTCAGCATTACCGAGTGATAGCACCAGACTTCAGGGGGCACGGAGAGTCGGAAAAGCCTGATACCAATTACAGTATTCCTATTCATGCAGCAGATATCTCGGCATTAATGGATAAGTTAGGGCTTGGTGCCGCCCATATTGTCGGGCTTTCTATGGGTGGAATGGTAGCTTTCCAATTAGCCGCTGATTCACCCGAACGTTTACTGAGTATGACCATTGTCAATTCCGGGCCAGCATTACCCAACGATACATTTGCCGCTAAAAAAATGCTGTGGATGCGTTTATTACTTATTCATTTATTTGGTATGAAGCGTTTTGGGCGAAAAGTCGCTGAAAACATGTTCGCCAGTGATGGACATGACCACTTGATTGAATCACTGGCGGCTCAGATTGCCAGCAACCCAAAAAAAATCTATTTGCGTAATTTGAAATCATTGTTTGGATGGAGTGTATTGCCCCAGTTATCCACTATAAAAACGCCTACGTTAATGTTAACCGGCGATAAGGACTATTCACCGGTGGCGATAAAACAAATCATCGTTGATGCAATGCAGAATGCTAAGTTGGTGGTAATTAAGGATTCAGGTCATGGTACGCCCATTGAAAAACCTGAGGAAACCAATGCCGCAATTGAGGCGTTTATTCGTGGTTGTTCAGCCAGTGAGTGATTTTTTCTTTCAATGGTTGTTTGATGGTCTCAGCTATGTTGAAGACTTCATTAGCGCGGTAAAATTCAAGGACTCGTAGTTTTCCCACATTGGGTTCAAAATAAATATCTGGGGTCATTGCTTCTAGTTTTTCTCTGATAATGCTCTTTTGCATAATTTGGTAGGTGTTGAAAACAGCTTCAGATAACGAGGGCATTTTTTCAGAAACCGTGCGTTCACCAATCACATCAATGGCAATTACCAGGTCGCATTCCTTGGGCAGGATATCGAACGGTACTGGATTTACAGCACCGCCATCGATCAGTACTCGGCGATTTATTTTTACCGGTTCAAATAAACCGGGTAGGGACATGCTGGCACGAATGGCAGGGATTAATGCCCCCTTGCCTAAAATGACTTGCTCTCGGCTCCAAAAATCTGAGGCGACCACTTGAAGTGGGATGTCCAAATCAGAAAAGCGGGTAGCATGTACAGATTCAAACAAGTAGGTCAGCAGGTTTTCTACGCGTAACAACCCAGGTCCACGAAATTGTGGTCCAATGAAATCAAGCCATTTGAAGATGTGTTTGCGGGTGACAATATGTTTGAGAGACTCATTATCTCGAAGGCTGAATTCCAGAAAAATTTCTCTCATCTCTGACGTAGGCATACCTGCGCAATACATCGCGCCAATTAATGCCCCGATACTTGTGCCAGTCACGAAGGAGGGTTTCAGGTCCATTTCCTCGAGCGCCTCAAGTACCAGAATATGGCTGATACCTTTAGCTCCGCCACCACCAAGCGCTATGCCTATTTTCCTATTCATACCACCCTCATAATAATTAAATTAATAGACGCGAGTTGATTTGCCACAGTAATTACGGTTTATTGGCTCCCAATTAAGATAATAGTTGGATGTATGTTGTGAAAAATACCCGTATTAAGCTTCATCCCTCTTGGCTGGCGGCTATGGGGAGTGAATTTGATAAGCCCTATATGATACAACTAAAGCAGTTCTTGGCAGAGGAAAAAGCGAAAGGTAAAGTGATTTATCCTGCAGGGTCTAACTGGTTTTCGGCATTTAATGACACGCCGTTTGACCAGGTTAAAGTTGTGATCTTAGGACAGGACCCTTATCACGGGCCTCACCAAGCACATGGTTTATGTTTTTCTGTTCGTCCCGGTGTGGCCATTCCACCCTCGTTGCGAAATATGTGTCAGGAGTTACAAAGTGATCTGGATATACCTTTACCAGAGCATGGATGCCTGACTCATTGGGCTCAGCAAGGTGTTTTGCTGCTAAACGCTACTCTGACGGTTGAGCAGGGTAATGCTGGAGCCCATCAGGGAAAAGGTTGGGAACAATTTACGGATAGAGCAGTACAAGCGTTAAATGAGCAGCGAGAGGGGCTGGTCTTTCTATTATGGGGAAGTTATGCCCAAAAGAAAGGTGCTTTTATTGATACATCTAAGCACTTGGTTCTAAAGGCTCCACACCCTTCACCGCTTTCTGCTTATCGAGGTTTTTTTGGATGCAAACACTTTTCTCAGGTAAATCAATACCTCAAGCAGCGAGGTTTAGTATCCATTGATTGGCAGTTGCCACCAGTGAATGAGGTGGCGGTGTAGAGGTGTGATAAGTCAAGTGAAGGGGGCAGCAGCTAGGATTCTACTTTTAAGGGTGGGTGATTACCTTTGGCTCGAATCCAGTTAATACCTTGTAACACAGAAGGGTGGGCGACTATGCGTCGTTCAAGTAAATATTTTCCGGGATAATCGAGTAGTAACAACCCCGCAGCAAGGGTTAAAAGCCCTTGTCCAGGTAAAAACAACATCAAAATTCCACCACAAATCAAGAATAAGCCCAACAGATTCTTCCCTATGAGCAATAGTAAGCGTACGGCAGGGTGACGTGCTTTCAAGTGAGTGGGGCTTCGGCTGTGGTGTAAAAAATAATCCTCTGGAATCAAGCCTAAAAGCCAAGGTAGGACAAGTAGGCTTCCAACAAAAGTGATTAACGATACTATACCGAGCCAGGTAAATAGCGTTTGGTGTTCAGCGAGCCATTCGAGCATAGGCAATTCTATTTTCCAGTTTATCCATAACTCTCAGATGTAACGTGAGTCATAGGATCAAGGTATTGGATAGACTATAGAGCTGAGCTATAGGTTTGCATCATAGGGTAGAGATTGATACTGGATGGATTGTATGTCCCCGTGACCAATGATCAGTTGATTGCCTTGCGGGGCAGTCTCTGTCAGTACCAATAATAACTCCATAGAATTTTCATCGACATGAACCGCTTTTACCACGTTGCCTATGCTTTGCTCCTGCCCAGGTAGGTAGCAGGCAGTTCCCGAGCTTGGCAACTCCCCACCCTGTATGGTTGCACGATACATTTTACGTTTTAGTTTGCCCAAGTATTTCATGCGAGCGACAATCTCTTGGCCGGTGTAACAGCCTTTTTTAAAGCTGATAGCCTCCAGAGCTTGAAGGTTAAGCATTTGCGGGATAAACATATCTGATGTTTCTGTCTGAAGTGTTCCTAGTCCTGCTTGAATATCTTGCAATATCCAAAACTCGGTGCCGACAGCAGTCGCTTTTTCGCTGAGTTGTATCCATAGGGACTGGGCCTGTTCTTCTGGAACGATAAGTAATTGTCGTCCATCTTTATATCGATAAGTTGAAGCAGCTGTGGGTATTTTTTCTTGACGATCTACAGGAAAATTCGCAACACCAATCAGTTGATATTGTTCACTGGCATCCGTTAGTTGTACTTTAAAAAAAGCTGCGAATTTGGAAAGTTCATCGATTGTCTGTGTTATCAATGACCGATCCATAACCATAAGTAACTGTTGGTCTCTCAGCTCATGTAGCTGAAAGTTTGTCAGCATTCGCCCTTTAGGGTTACAGCGTGCTCCCAGCATACTGAGGTCCGGAGTTAGCTGTAGGACATCACAGGTCACCTGTCCTTGCAAAAAGCGTTTGGTGTCGGGGCCTTCAAGCGCAATGATACCTAGGTGGATCAGTGGGGAGAGGGTGCTTGATTTTTGTAGGCTAGGATAATTACTCGTGCTTTCGGTGAAAAAGATGTTTTCCTCACCCAAAATGGTAGCGCCTTGCTGCTGTAAAAAAGTATGCCAGTTGTTCATGTCTACCCTGATTCAATAAAGGCATATATCTTAGTGGGTAAACCTAGTCAGTTCCACTATAATGCCGGTCCTTTCAATGGCAAATAGATAGGTGAGGGCAGATGGAGAGGAACCGACTTTTTTGGGCGAGCCGCCGAGGTATGCTTGAGTTGGATCTCGTGCTTTTACCCTTTTTGGAAAAAATTTATCCAACGTTAGAACAGGATGACAAGGAGCGTTACTGGCGATTGCTAGATAGTGAAGATCAGGATATGTTTGGATGGTTTCTCAAGCGTAAGAATCCCGATGACCCAGATTTGCTGAAGATAGTGCAGATTATTCGTGACACTCGATCACAAACCCGTTGAACTTAACCTAAAGCTCTCTAAGTATTTGCTGCGATGGATATTTGTTATCCATGCCTTGGCTTCACTCGCTGTATTGGTTTTGGGTCATTCGCTATTAATAGGCTTTATTCTACAGTTAGCCATTGCCGGTAATTTTTTCTTAACCTATCGGCGCTGGCAAAAACCTCTCTGCGAAAAAATTATTTGTGATAATGGTCGTTTTAGTCTTGTGATTTTAGGCGTCACGGTGGAGGACGTTGAACTTCGTCAGTTTTATTTTTTCGGCCAGCTTTGCGTCATTAGTTTTAAATACCGTGATAGGCGAGGCTGCAGAGCTTTAAGTACTATTCCTTTGTTACCAGACAGCTGTGATGCAGCTTCTCTTAGGCAATTGAGACAGTTGTTGTTACAGAGAAAGGTATGCTCACCCAATATAAGTAAATACTAGAAGCATTGATGATCCGGGCCTAGTCTTTATTGACAACAATATTTTGTGCGGCAAAGTTAATGGGTACCATGATGGTATCTTTTGCAATTGGGGATGTGTCTGGAAAGTCCAGGGTGTAGTGAAGGCCTCGGGACTCTTTACGTTGTTTGGCACAGCGGATAATGAGCTCTGCCACCAGAACAAGGTTGCGTAGCTCTAAAAGATCTCGGCTGATTTTGTAATTACTGTAGTATTCTTGGATTTCTTTTTGTAGCAGTTCTATCCGGTGTTTCGCACGTTCTAATCTTTTTTGTGTGCGGACGATACCGACGTAATCCCACATAAAACGTCGCAGCTCATCCCAGTTGTGAGAGATGATGACATCTTCATCGGAATGGGTAACACGACTTTCATCCCAAGCTTTGGCTGGCTCTGGCAATGGAATATCTACAATACTGTCATGAATGGCTTTGGCAGCTGCACGGCCATAAACAATGCACTCAACAAGAGAATTGCTGGCCATACGGTTAGCACCATGTAATCCAGTAAATGCTGTTTCTCCAATTGCGTAAAGATTCCACAAGTCTGTTTGACCCATTCTGTTCACCATGATTCCACCGCAGGTGTAGTGTGCAGCAGGAACAACGGGTATCGGGTCTTTGGTGATATCAATACCGTAAGACAAGCATTGAGCTTTAACCGTAGGAAAATGACTCTCAATAAAAGCAGCAGGCTTATGGGTGATGTCTAAATAAACACAGTCACTTCCCAACCGTTTCATTTCATGATCAATGGCTCTGGCGACAATATCTCTGGGGGCCAATTCTTCTTTGGGGTGGAATTTCGACATAAAACGTTCCCCGTTAGGCAGCCTTAAGTAGGCACCTTCACCGCGTAGCGCTTCTGTCATCAAAAAAGCTTTGGCGTTGGGGTGATAGAGGCAAGTAGGATGAAACTGATTGAACTCCAGGTTAGCGACTCTGCATCCACGCCTCCAAGCGACAGCGATACCATCACCAGTAGCGCCATCAGGGTTGCTTGTGTAGAGGTAGGCTTTACTTGCACCGCCCGTTGCCAGAACAACAACTTTGGCCTGAAATACTCCGACACGGTCATTTTCAGTATCAAGTATGTAGGCACCGGTACACCGAATCCGACTGGAATGTTTATCCGCCTGGGTAATTAGGTCAACGATAACGTGATGTTCAAAAAGCTCAATATTAGGATTGCTGATCACTTTGTCGGCTAATGACGAAGACACCTCTCGGCCCGTAGCATCAGCCGTATGAAGAATTCGGCGGTGACTGTGTCCACCTTCTCGGGTCAGGTGGTATTCGTCATTATCTGGATTCTGGGTGAATTTTACGCCTTGCTCAATAAGCCAGTGAATCGCTTCTGGTCCATTTTCGACCGTATATCTTACGGCATCTTCATGACACAGACCTGCGCCTGCTATCAGGGTATCCTGAATGTGAGATTCCGTAGAGTCCTGCTGGTCAAAGACTGCAGCTATACCCCCTTGAGCATACCAAGTGGAGCCAGACTTGATTGAGCTCTTACTGAGTAGGGCAACGTTGTATTTGTTCGCAAGCTGAAGGGCAACGGTCATACCTGCCGCACCGCTTCCTATTACCAGAACATCGTGGTTGAAGGTTTTGTTCATTAACGGCCTAAGTAACCAAAAAATCGGTGGTTGGCATGATAGTATAGCGAGGCAAAAATAAATACTTGTCTATTTTATTAGAATGAGAATACGAACTATTTGCAGATCAAGTGGTCTAGCATGCTGCCATAATTTAATGGCTGGGGATTGGAGCAATGATGGAAGCCGAGCAGGCAAAAGAAACCGATAAGCAGTTAGTAGCTCGCGTTCAAAAGGGTGATAAAAGGGCATTTGATTTGCTGGTACTGAAGTACCAGTACAAAGTGCATTCAATTGTCAGTCGATATATAAGAGATTTTGATGAGGTTCATGACGTTGTTCAGGAAGCCTTTATCAAGGCCTATCGTGCGCTGGCTAAATTTCGCGGTGAAAGTGCGTTCTATACATGGCTCTATCGTATAGCTGTTAACACTGCAAAGAATTATCTGGTTGCCCGCAACAGACGTCCGCCGGCCTATGATGTAGATGCGGCGGATGCAGATTATTATGAAGGTAGTGACAAGCTTAAAGACATCGACTCTCCCGAAAACCTCCTCTACAGAGATGAACTCGAATCCATCGTAGATCAAGCTATTAGAGATTTACCGGAAGATCTTCGTACTGCGGTAACGTTACGTGAATTTGAAGGTCTTAGTTATGAGGAAATTGCAGAGATTATGGATTGTCCTGTAGGGACGGTGAGATCGAGAATTTTTAGGGCTAGAGAGGCAATCGAAGAAAAGATTAAGGTGTTAGAGCACTAATTTATGCTATTTGTTGAACCTTTTTCTTATGCTTTGGTCTCACAGCTAGTTTTCCAGCAAAGGATATGTGGTCGTACCTTTACTATTGATCATGAGGCTGGACTATAAATGCATGCAATGTGGTGTTAACTTAACAGTAAAATCGAGGTGACTGCAGACATGAGTAATAATAATGCTCAAATAAAAGAATCTCTGTCAGCGCTTATGGATGGCCAGGCAGATGAACTAGAAGTTCGTCGAGTACTGAAAGAGATTTCTGAAAATGATGAGCTGCGAGATACTTGGCGTCGTCATCAAATGGCAGCTGCAGCTATGCGACGGGAACTTCCTGAGCAGGTGGTCGATTATTCTGTTGCTATTCGTGCTGCAATCGAAGATGAACAAAGTCATGGTGCTCCAGCGATGGTTCATCGTCTCATAAAACCACTAGGTCGTTTTGCTGTTGCCGCATCTGTTGCAGTAGTGGCATTAATTGGTGTACAGCAATACAACCAGCCAGTATCTTCGCCAGTACCTTTAGCGACCGTTGATGATGTACATGTCAATATGGTCGCGCCTCAACTTCGGACATCGGCAGAGTTTGGAATCCCTCCTGTTACAGCCCGTACAGTGAGTGCTACTAATGGCTCAGAACAAGGTTATACCGCTCCGCGGTCTGTTATTCAGGTTAGGGAAGTTACTCCCGATAAAGTGACCCGAGAACAAGTTCAGGCATACTTGAATGACTTAATGTTGCAGCACACAGAACATGCTGCAATGAATACTAATCAGGGTATGTTGCCTTTCGCACGTATGCCTACTGACCAGGATTAGTAGGAAACTATATTTTTGAAGTCTTTCTTTCGAGGTTGTGGAGTGTTGCTACTATCCTTGGTAGCTGCCTCCACCGCCCATACTCTAGATGATTTACCTTCCGTAGCAAGCTTATTGAAACGTATGGCTGAGGCCAATCGTCAGTTAAGTTATCAGGGCGTTTTTTCCTATGAGTATGGTGGTGCGTTAAAAACAGTTAAAGTTTTTCATTCAGTTCGTGATGGTCAGGAGCTTGAGCGAATTGTCCACCTCAGTGGCCCCAAGAGAGAAGTTGTAAGAAGAGGAAACGACCTCAACTGCCAACGACTTGGCGATGCGATGCTTCGGGGGGCTGTTGTTGGGCTCTCTAGTCATTCTGCTGGGCATATTGAGACGTACTATAACCTGTATAAGCGAGGAGAAGATCGTGTTGCAGGTCGGAATGTGGAGATTGTCCATGTCGTACCAAAAGATTCATTTCGCTATGGGTATGTATTAGGCGTCGACAAGGAAACAGGCCTGCTATTGCAGTCCATGCTAATTGGAAACAATAAGCGAGTTCTGGAAAGGTTTCAATTCGTTGATATAAACATTGGAACATTGGTCGACGATATGGCTCTGGAGCCAACTAACTCCGATCACCACCAAGCTTCATTAGAAGCATCCCCTTGCCTTGATGGCGAGGAAACTAGCCCCCCATTACCTTCTGGACATTGGCAGGCAGTGTGGTTGCCGCCAGGTTTTGCCATGTCAAGCCATCACACAGATCCGGACACTCATCGTGAAACGTTAGTATTCACAGATGGTCTTGCCGTTTTTTCAATTTTTATTGAATCAGATAATGTGATTAATGTACCCCCGATGCAGGCCCAGAGAGGAGCAACTGTTGCATTCTTAAGCCGAGTAGAGCAGCAGCAGAAGGTATATACTATTTGTGTTGTTGGAGAAATTCCTGTTGAAACAGCCAAAAAAGTAGCGCAATCGATGGCCTATTTATAATAAAAGACGGTCGTTGAGTCATTGCTACAAGATAGTAGGATAGGAATAGGCCTATTCTTTCTCTAATTCAATAAGTGCTATCTTTATAAAGATTAAAGCAGAGTATAATGCCGCTGCTTTTGATAAATTAAGTGATATGTAGAAAGAGCAATTTGATGATACGTGAAACGGGTACAGTGGTTGCCATTGAAGATAATGGGGTATGGGTAGAGACCATTCAGCAATCTGCTTGCCAGACATGTGTTGCTGAAAAGGGATGTGGTCAGCGCTTAATTGCTAAAGTTACCGGTAACACAACTGCTATTCGGGTCTTGCCTGGCCTTTGCAATCTAGAAAGCATCAAAATGAATGACAAGGTAGTGATTGGCGTACCTGAGAAGGTTGTAGTCAATGGTACTTTTCTGACGTATTTTTTACCCCTATTAACGATGGTTTCAGCTGTTATATTAGTTGATCAAGTGTCAAGCAATGATGTAGTAGCTGCCCTTGGAGCTTTCTCTGGGTTACTGTTTGGCGGTGCGTTGGTCAGGCTTCATTCATACCTGAACCATAACAACCATGAAGTTCACCCCATATTGTTAGAACAGAACGTCATAATGCCATAGTACTATTCCATCTAACCTTTGAGCTTTTTGATGGTCTGAAACAGCGCAATAACTCATTAGATGTCTGGCTGGAGCACATTATGATAAAGCGGGTAGTAGCCTCTGTTTTCCTTTTCGCGTGTTTGTTTGCCGCGCCTGTGTTCAGCCACCAGTTGCCCAGCTTTACAGATTTGATTGAAAAATCGTCACCTGCGGTGGTTCAAATTGACACTTCGCAGCGAAGCGCTAGCCAAAGTTCGTTTCAGACGCCACGTCATAACATTCCAGAAATCTTTGGTGAGAAATTCAAGCAACATCAGGGTGAGCCAAGTAATGCTCTAGCATCAGGTACTGGCTTCATTATTTCGACCGATGGCTATGTGCTGACGAATCAGCATGTCGTCGATGGGGCGGATGAAATAATGATTCGGCTTAGTGATCGTCGTGAATATGAAGCGAAAATCATAGGTCAAGATAAACGCTCTGATTTGGCACTATTAAAGATTGAAGCTAAAGGGCTTCCTACGGTTGAGTTTGCCGACACAAGCAAGCTGAAGGTGGGTGAATGGGTGCTAGCGATTGGCTCCCCATTTGGCCTTGATTACTCGGCTAGTGCTGGGATTATTAGTGCGATTGGTCGCAGTATTCCTACCGAAACCGGTGACAACTACGTACCATTCATTCAAAGTGATGTTGCTCTGAACCCTGGAAATTCTGGCGGACCATTACTTAATCTGGAAGGAAAGGTTGTCGGTGTAAACTCTTTAATTTTCAGCCGATCTGGTGGTTCTATTGGTTTATCCTTTGCTGTCCCAGCCAATGTTGCTCTCAAGGTTATCAAACAATTAAAATCCAAAGGCTATGTGGAAAGAGGGTGGCTGGGTGTCTACATACAAGATGTCGATAAAAATTTAGCGGAGTCATTTGGGCTTGATAAGCCAGTTGGTGCTCTGGTAGCACAGGTTGAACCTGGAAGCCCAGCGGCCAAAGCAGGTTTAGGTCCTGGCGATGTAGTGCTTCGGCTTAACGGCCAAGATATTGTTCATTCAGGTGACTTACCCCATGTGGTTGGTTTGCTAGCACCAGGTGAGATTATAACAGTTGAGATAATTCAAAAGGGCATTGCTAACAAGCTTGATATCGTTATTGGCAGCTTGCCTAAGGTTGCCGAAAAGACTACATCACTGCTTAAACCGGACCGCCTGGGATTAATTATCTCTTCGATAGGAGATGATGGGTTAGGTTCGTGGAGGACCGGTGTCCTTGTGGAAACGGTTGCCACAAGTTCAGCTGCCGACATAGCTGGAATATTTAAGGGTGATGTGATTATGCAGCTCGGCTATAGCAGTATCGACAACCCTTCTGAGTACTACGAAGTGGTAAAAAAGTTACCTGTAGGTGAGCCTGTGGCCATTCGGCTAGTACGTCACGGACGTTCAATCTTTAAGAGCCTTTTGATCAGCCCGTAGCCCTTGATCGTTCGAAAAAATAGTAGAACTCAGCCACAACAAACGATACTTTCATTTCGGGGCAACTCATAGCGTCAATATGTCAAATAGGCTAGACTGCTCGCCTTTAGCCATACCTGAAAAAACAACTCACCAGTCATTATTGACCACAACCAAATTTGAGCCCCGTGTCTGATTTAAGTCATATTCGAAATTTTTCAATTATTGCCCATATTGATCATGGAAAGTCGACAATCGCTGACCGTTTTATTCAGGTCTGCGGAGGTTTATCTGAGCGCGAAATGGCTGAACAAGTCCTCGACTCTATGGATATTGAACGTGAGCGGGGCATTACAATTAAGGCGCAGAGCGTCACTTTGGATTACACGGCGAAAGATGGTCGAACCTATCAACTAAATTTTATTGATACACCAGGGCATGTGGATTTTTCTTATGAAGTTTCCCGTTCACTTGCTGCTTGTGAGGGTGCATTGCTGGTCGTAGATGCGGGACAAGGCGTAGAAGCTCAGTCGGTTGCCAACTGCTATACAGCGATCGCTCAAGGTCTGGAAGTGATTGCCGTACTTAACAAGATGGATCTGCCCCAAGCTGACCCTGAACGTGTTATTGATGAAATTGAAAATATCATCGGTATTGATGCACAGGATGCGGTTCGTTGTAGTGCGAAAACAGGTCTTGGGATCGATGAGATTCTTGAACACTTGGTATCCAGTATTCCTCCACCTAAGGGCGATGTGAATGCGCCATTACAAGCTTTAATTATTGACTCTTGGTTTGATAATTATCTCGGTGTGGTTTCCCTGGTTAGAGTGACAGAAGGCACGCTGAAGACGAAAGACAAAATCATTACTAAATCTATAGGTAAAGCGCACGTTGTAGACAGTGTCGGTGTCTTTACGCCAAAAAGAAAAGAAACCGGTGTTTTGCGAGCGGGTGAAGTAGGTTTTGTAGTTGCTGGCATTAAGGATATTCATGGTGCCCCCGTGGGTGATACATTTACCCACTCAAACACACCTGAAACTAAAGCATTACCCGGTTTCAAAAAAGTTAAACCTCAGGTTTATGCTGGTTTATTCCCCGTTAGTTCTGATGATTTTGAAGATTTTCGAGAGGCTTTATCCAAGCTAACACTCAATGATGCTTCACTTTTTTATGAACCGGAAAGTTCAGATGCATTAGGCTTTGGTTTTCGTTGTGGTTTCCTCGGGATGCTGCATATGGAAATCATCCAGGAAAGACTTGAACGTGAGTATGACTTAGACCTCATTACCACAGCACCCACCGTTATCTATGAAATTTTAAAAACAGATGGGACTATTATTCATATTTCCAATCCATCAGATTTGCCTGATCCTGCCTATGTGGATGAGATGCGGGAACCTTTGTGTGAAGCCAATATTCTGGTACCAAAGGACTACGTGGGAAATGTGATTACGCTTTGCGTTGAAAAGCGAGGCATTCAAAAGGATATGCAATTTGTGGGTGGTCAGGTATCACTAACCTACGAATTACCAATGAGTGAAGTGGTCATGGATTTTTTCGACAGGCTGAAGTCTGTGAGCCGTGGTTTTGCTTCACTTGATTATGGTTTTAGACGGTTTGAGGCCGCGCCATTGGTTCGACTGGATGTGTTGATTAATGGTGAGAAGGTTGATGCTTTAGCGGTAATTCTTCACCGTGATCATTCTCAATCTAAAGGACGCCTGCTCACGGAAAAAATGAAAGAGCTGATTCCCAGACAAATGTTTGATGTAGCTATACAAGCTGCTATTGGTGGTCACGTGATCGCACGTACAACAGTGAAAGCGCTACGTAAAAATGTAACAGCAAAATGTTATGGTGGAGATGTTTCACGTAAGAAAAAACTGTTACAGAAACAAAAGGAAGGCAAGAAACGAATGAAGCAGGTAGGTAATGTGGAAATTCCCCAAGAAGCATTTCTTGCCGTTTTAAAGACCGATGGTTAAGAAAAAGAGAGTTGGAATAGTTTAATGGATATTAATTTTCCTTTGGTATTACTAATACTGGTCATTGTCAGCGGTATTATCTGGTTTTTGGATCGATTGGTACTATCAAAAAAGCGTGGTGACGGACCGGTTCCTACGTGGGTCGAATATAGCGGTTCATTTTTCCCCGTACTCCTTATCGTATTTGTGCTTCGCTCTTTTCTTTACGAGCCCTTTCAAATCCCCTCTGGATCTATGATCCCAACACTCAAAGTGGGTGATTTTATTTTAGTGAACAAATACAGCTATGGCTTAAGGATACCTGTGTCCGGGGCTAAGGTTGTTTCTGTAGGAAGTCCTCAGCGCGGGGATGTTATGGTCTTTTTTCCACCGAATGACGACAGGTACTTCATTAAACGCGTTATTGGCTTGCCCGGCGACAAGATAAAAATTGTTAATAACCAGCTTTATGTGAATGACGAAGCAGCTAAACAAACGTCGCTTTCTGTCGTTTCAGAGGACCCTCGGTTTATACTGGCAAAAGAAGACCTCTCTGGAGTCAATCACCAAATGCAAAAAGGCCAAATACCTGGACGCCTGGGTCGTGATTTTTCTATCTCTGTGCCACAAGGTCATTATTTTATGATGGGCGACAACCGGGATAATAGTAGTGATAGCCGTGTTTGGGGCCCTGTTCCTGAAAAGAATATTGTTGGTAAGGCTGTGCTAGTTTGGATGCACTGGGAATCCTTTAGTCACCTGCCGAGTTTTTCTGGAGTCGGCCAAATCCAGTAGTTATTATTGAGAATAATTAGGGGGAAATCGTCATGAAACAAAAAAAACAGCAAGGAATTTCACTTCTAGGTGGATTGGTTTTATTGGCAGTTGTTGGTTTTTTCCTTACAGCAGCTTTTAAAGTTGCTCCGTTATATCTCGATAATTCTTTTATCCGTGCCGCTATAGCATCGTTGGAGCAGGAAGATGTTCATGGTATGACGGATGGAGATATTAGGAGAAAGCTTGGCAGCCAGTTCGATATTAATAATATTCGTGATGTCGACACGAAAGAAATAAAAGTTGTTCGCCAAAAAACCCATACCGTCGTATCCCTTGATTATGAAAAAAGGGTGAATTTTATGGGGAATGTCGATGTCGTGGTCCGTTTTGAGAATAGTTATGACAGTAGTGGTACCAAGAAGTAATCATAGTGAAGCAGATTATTTAGAGTGAATATTTCTAAACAACGCTTATTGCAACGTATTGGTTATGATTTCAACGATTCTGATCTTTTTGAGCTTGCCCTAACCCACAGGAGTCATGGCTCACGCAACAATGAACGGTTGGAGTTTCTCGGTGATGCCGCTCTTAACTTTATTGTTGGACATGCTATCTTCCAACAGTTACCTGAGAGTAAAGAAGGTGAGTTAAGTCGATATCGTGCCAACTTGGTTAAAGGCGTAACCCTTGCAGAAATTGCCAATGAATTACAGCTTGGTGAGCATTTACATTTGGGTGGCGGTGAAATGAAAAGTGGAGGACACCGTCGCGCCTCTATTCTTGCCGATACGGTAGAGGCTATTATCGGTGCGATCTATATTGATGGCGGTATGACATCTTGCGAAACCTGTGTTCTTCAGTGGTTTGATTCCCGCCTCGAAAATTTAGCCCAAAGTGGCCAGAAGGACGCCAAAACGAAACTTCAGGAATTTTTGCAGGCCCGCGGCTACTCATTGCCTCTTTATGAGGTTGTTGATATTTCAGGGGAAGCACATAGCCAGGCATTCACAGTAGAATGTCATGTTGAAGGCTTAAAAAAACCCACAAAAGGGGAAGGCAGCAGCCGTAGAAATGCTGAAAAACAAGCCGCTGAAACGGCATTGAAAGGATTGCTAAATGAACGATGATAGTCAAAAACAGTTCTGCGGTTATGTGGCTATTGTGGGCAGACCAAATGTGGGTAAATCCACATTGCTCAATCATCTTTTGGGTCAAAAAATTAGTATTACTTCTCGAAAGCCCCAGACAACAAGGCATAATCTGTTGGGCATCAAAACAGAGGCAGACACCCAGCTTATTTTTGTTGATACCCCAGGGCTGCATAGCAACCAACCTAAAGCAATTAACCTCTACATGAATCGTGCTGCTGAAAGTGCTATTCGTGATGTTGATGTGGTGGTGTTTGTTGTTGATCGAAATGTTTGGGGTGAAGCTGATGAAAAGGTGGCCGAAAAGGTTTTTAAATCTGGGGTGCCTGTGATTATTGCCATTAATAAACTTGATAAATTAGAAAGTAAGACGGATTTACTTCCTCATATTGAAATGCTATCCAAACAGTTTCCCGGTGCTCAGTTAATTCCTGTGTCGGCATTACAGGGGCAACAATTGGCAGAACTCGAATCTGCGATTCAAAAATATATTCCGGAGGCTATCCACTATTTTCCCGAAGAGCAGATTACCGATCGCAGTCAGCGCTTTCTCGTTGCGGAGTTAGTCCGTGAAAAAATTACTCGCCAGCTGGGGGCAGAAGTGCCCTATGAGGTTGCTGTTGAAATTGAAGTATTCAAATACGAAGGGAAAGTTTGTCATATCAATGCGCTGATTTTGGTGGAGCGTGAAGGACAGAAAAAAATTATTATTGGGGACAAGGGTAGCCGTTTGAAAAAAATAGGCCAGGATGCACGGCTCGATATGGAACGTCTTTTGGGCAGTAAAGTGATGCTTAATCTCTGGGTAAAAGTTCGACGAGGTTGGTCCGATGATGAGAGAGCCCTTCGTAGTCTAGGATATGAAGAATAGCCCCGCTTTAATCGTGAATTAAGGTAAGTTTGTTCCCATGCAAATTGAAGCTGAACCTGCCTTTGTTCTTCATTCTCGTCCCTATCGAGAAACCAGTCTCTTAGTGGATTTATTTTCACGTCATTATGGGCGGTTTCGTGCGGTAGCAAGAGGGGCACGAGGTACTAAAAAAGGGACCAAATCCCTAAACCCCTACACCCCTATGCTTATTAGCTGGTCGGGGAAAACTGACCTAAAAACCCTCGGAAATGTTGAACAATCCGGTGCACCATTGCTGTTGACAGGCGATAATCTTTATTGTGGTTTTTACCTCAACGAATTATTAATACGTTTATTAGCCGAAAACGACCCCCATGAAAAATTGTTTGATATCTACTTCAATGTATTAACTAAACTCGCGGGTCAAGGGCCTGTCGAACCTAGTTTGAGAATGTTTGAATTCAGTTTACTTGAAGAAATGGGTTATGCCCTTGTACTTGATACGGATGCAGAATCTGGTGAGCCTATCCTTGCTGAACGGCAGTATTGGTTTGAACCGACAAGGGGGTTTACCTTGAGACAAGATGTCAGAACACCCTCTAATGCTCCTAACTGGTTTCAAGGTAGTGAGCTGTTAGCTATAGGTGTTGGTGATTATAAGGCAGGATCAATAGCTGCTGCGGCCAAACGATTGATACGTTTGGCACTACAACCACACATAGGGGAAAAACCCCTGTTGAGCAGAGGATTGTTCGCACGAAGTGTGGCTACAGGAATAAATGATAATTCAGCCTAGTTCGATTCTATCTATTCAACGTAAAACCTCGAGACGTCGAGGTACGTCAATGTTCGGCCTAAAATTTGTCTCAACACACAAAGCTCCTGGAGTGTGCCCATGATTATCGGTATAGGGACAGACATTGTTCAGATAGACAGAATTAAACGTGTATATGAACGTCAGGGACATCGCTTTGTAGAGCGAGTTTTATGTCCATCTGAATTTAGTATTTTCGAAAAAAAGAAACAATCAATTCCGTACTTGGCTAAGCGCTTTGCAGCAAAAGAAGCCGCCAGTAAGGCCTTGGGGACAGGTATCGGACCTGTTTCGTGGCAAGATATGGAAATTAGTAACAACAGTAGTGGTGCGCCAATATTGCGTCTAAAGGGTGCCGCAAAAGAAAGAATGGAGTTAATTGGCGCACATCAAATATCTATTAGCCTGTCTGACGAACTTGATTATGCTGTTGCGTTTGTTGTCCTCTCATCAGCTCTCTAGGCGTCATCTTTAGTGTACTTCGTATGTATGATAATAATTGAAACATGGTGACAACAGAAAACTTTTTGATTGAAACAGTCACTTTGCCCTTTAAATTCAATAACTAATTCATAGGTGATTATTATTAATCTATCTTGTTCATAGGCCTCATTTCCAAGACAAACATTAGAGCCGCAAGATACACTATGTCCTTTGCTAACTCTTTGTTCTTAACATAGCTTATTAAACAACGCTTTTAAATGTACACCTGGGTCTAAAAATTAATGATGTATCCAACTATTGAATCCTGTGTGGGCGAAACACCACTGATCAAACTGCAGCGGTTACCGGGCAATACCAGTAATACACTATTGGTAAAGCTTGAGGGTAATAATCCAGCTGGGTCTATAAAAGACAGGCCTGCCATGAGCATGATTCAACATGCTGAAGCACGAGGTGATATTCATTCAGGAGATACACTGATTGAAGCCACCTCTGGAAATACCGGAATAGCTCTAGCGATGGCTGCTGCTATCAAGGGTTATAATATGGTATTGATCATGCCTGAAAATTGTACTGAAGAGAGAAAAGCTGCCATGCGTGCATATGGGGCAGAACTGATTTCAGTCAGTAAAGAAGCCGGTATGGAAGGTGCTAGAGACTTAGCTAAGTCTATGGAAGCTGGCGGTAAGGGTAAAGTCCTCGATCAATTTGCTAATACCGATAATCCGTTGGCTCATTTCGAGCATACGGGGCCGGAAATTTGGCGCCAAAGTCATGGTAATGTGACGCATTTTGTCAGTTCTATGGGCACCACCGGTACCATTATGGGTGTCTCTCGTTACCTAAAATCAAAAAATCCAGACATTCAAATTGTTGGATTACAGCCAGAGGATGGCGCCAGTATTCCTGGTATCAGGCGTTGGCCTAAGGAATATCTGCCTAGTATCTTTGATTCTTCACGTGTTGATCGATTGATGGATATGGGACAGCTAGAGGCGGAGCAATGCATGCGTGCCCTAGCCTCTAAAGAAGGAATATTTTGTGGTGTGTCTTCAGGTGGTGCTGTCGCTGGTGCGTTAAGGTTGTCCAAAGAAGTTGAAAATGCGGTCATTGTCGCGATTATCTGTGATAGGGGAGACCGGTACCTTTCTTCAGGTATTTACCAGTAGAAGTATACCGCTATGATAATGATTGACTACGGTTGATGATCACTCTCTATAAGGGGGGTAAGCTCACCCGTTATGTTCATTAATTGGTATAAAAACTAAAAGATTTCTGGTCATCGAATGATTGATTTCACCCGTTCACCCAGCAAGATGTTGGCCATTATTTATTGTTGATAAGGGCATTTATGGTACAGGTCAGAGCTCATCATCCGCTCCAAGATAATGGGGAAATTAATATAGAGCAGTGGGTAGAAGATCTGATGGCCAGATGTTCTACCCATATTGTTAGTTCCGATGTGTTAGTCGATGCTTGTCATCTGGCTAAAACGTCGGAAGCTAATCCTAATCATGAGAGTGATCAAATCTGGGCCGCTACGGTCAGTAGTTTTCATACCGGCCTGGAAATGGCCAGTATCCTTGTCGAACTCCACTTATTTGACCAAGACAGTTTAGTTGCTGCAATTTTGTATCGTGCAGTTAGAGAAGGGCGGTTATCTCTTCTTACCGTCAAGCAACAATACAGTGAAAATGTGGCCTCTTTGATTGAAAGTGTTCTCCAAATGGCGGTCATTAGTACGTTGAGAACGGATAGCGAGGACGACGTATTTGGTCGTGCAGCGGCTCAGCAGGCGATCAAGGTACGAGAAATGCTCGTGTCTATCATTGATGACGTCCGGGTCGCTTTAATCAAAATTGCTGAGCGAACCTGTGCGATTTGGGCACTAAAAACAGCGACAAACGAAAAACGTTTACGCGTGGCTCGTGAAATTTTTGATGTTTATGCACCACTAGCTCACCGGTTAGGTATTGGTCAACTAAAGTGGGAGTTAGAAGATCTCGCTTTTAGGTATCTCGAAACTGATGAATATATGCGTATTGCCAGATTGCTGGATGAAAGACGGATGGACCGTCAGCTTTATATTGAAGAGTTAATCGATACACTAGAAAAAGAACTGGATAAAGCGGGCATAAAGGGTGATATCGCCGGGCGAGCCAAGCATATTTATAGCATATGGAAAAAAATGCATCGTAAAGGTGTGGGGTTTTCGCAGATTTACGATATTCGGGCTGTCAGGGTATTGGTACCGACGGTAGCAGACTGTTATACGGTATTAGGGATTGTTCACAGCCAGTGGCAGAATATTCCTAATGAATTTGATGATTATATCGCCTCACCCAAAGAAAATGGTTATCGATCCCTTCATACGGCAGTGATAGGACCCCATCGGAAAATTCTAGAAATTCAAATACGCACGAAAGAAATGCATGACGATGCAGAGTACGGGGTTTGCCCTCACTGGCGTTATAAAGGAACGGATACTAAATCAACGGCCAACAGCTATGAAGATAAAATTTCATGGTTGCGCCAAGTTTTAGAGTGGCATGAAGAGTTAGAGGACGGTCCCGTATCGGAATTATTGAGTCGCGACAATGCAACGGATCGTGTTTATGTTTTTACCCCAGAAGGGCATGTGGTTGATTTGGCAGTGGGTTCTACGCCACTAGATTTTGCTTATAGGGTACATACGTCCGTAGGCCATCGTTGTCGTGGGGCAAAGATAAATGGAAAAATTGTTCCTCTTAATACCCCCCTTCACACATCAGACCAAGTGATTATATTGACCGGAAAGCAAGAAGCTCCCAGTCGAGATTGGCTCTCGCCAGCACTCCATTACTTACATACTACTCGGGCTAGAGCAAAGGTGCAGCAATGGTTCCGCAAACAGAACCACGAAAAAAATGCGCTGGAAGGCAAAGCCATTCTTGATCGTGAAATTCGACAGCTCAATGTTAAGCGTATCGATTTAGGGTCGCTTGCTGCAAAATTTAATAAGCACGGGACAGAAGGTCTTTATGCTGCAATAGGCTCTGGCGATATCGGTATAGAGCAAGTCACCAATTCCATGATGTCGCAGTTAGACATAGAGCATAAATCAGAAAAACCAAAATTATCACCCGCAAAAGCCAGCCGTTATGCTGAATCTGAGGTTTATATCTATGGGGTAGGCAACTTACTGACCCATATATCAGGTTGTTGTAAACCAATACCCGGTGATCAAATTAGTGGTTACATCACCCATGGCCGAGGTGTTTCCGTTCACCGAAAGGATTGCGGCAATTTATTACGTCTTCAAGCCAAGGAATCGAAACGCGTGCTTGAAGTCCATTGGGGCGTTGAGCCAAAACAAGCCTATCCCGTTAATATCCAAATGGATGCTTATGATCGATCAGGTTTACTTCGTGATGTTTCTTCAGTACTTGATAAAGTAGGTTTAAACGTACTAGCAATAAGAACAAAAAGTGCTCAAGGTCATGTAGGTGTCTCGGTACGAATGAAGATTACTATAGAGCTTTCAACCATAGAACAGTTAAGCCGGGTCATGGCTCGTCTCAGAGAAATTCCTAATATGATACATGTTCAGCGATTGGATGAATCCTAAGGCAGTATAAAATGAAGTGTTCTCGTAACCAGCCTTACCAAGAAGCTCAGTACTCACTGGATGATCTTCTATACCTTATGCAACGACTTAGGGATCCGGCTACAGGATGCCCTTGGGATTTGAAACAGACGTTCAAAACTATCGTCCCCTATACTTTGGAGGAGGTCTACGAAGTAGTTGATACCATTGAACGTGAAGATTACGCTCATCTGAAAGAAGAATTGGGGGACTTGCTGTTTCAGGTCATATTTTACAGTCAGATCGCTGAAGAACGATCTCTCTTTGATTATAGTGATGTCGTTTCAACCCTGGTTAAAAAACTGGTCTCTAGGCATCCTCATGTTTTTCCTATGGGCACATTAGCTAGTCAGCGTAATCCAAATGACAACTCATCGGATGAATCGGCTATCAAGCAGACGTGGGAATCAATCAAAACGTCTGAGCGCAATGACAAGGGAAGGCATTCTATTCTGTCCGATATTCCCTCAAGTCTTCCTGCATTAACTCGCGCGCAAAAACTGCAAAAAAGAGCGGCAACACATGGTTTTGATTGGCCATCTATCGATGGCGTGTTCAGTAAAGTTGAGGAAGAGACTGATGAATTGAAATGTGCTATTAGCCAAGGAAATCAAAAAGATATAGAGGAAGAGCTTGGTGATTTGATCTTTACAGTGGTCAATATGTGCCGGCATCTGGGGGTAGATGCGGAAACAGCTTTGCGTAAGTCATCGGGTAAATTTGAACATCGATTTCAGTATATAGAAGACCAAGTCAACGTTAACGGAAAAATGATTTCTGAAACTAGCCTAAATGAACTGGACCGCCTTTGGGATGAAGCCAAGAAAATCTAGCCTCACCCTCAAAAGGCTGGTATTTTCTTGTGATTACATGGATTTATGTGTAAGGTTTGCGACCGTTATTAATTGAACAATAAAGCATTCCTAAGATAGCTTGTTGCTATTACTCTTTTTACCCTCTGAAAACCGGAGATCATAGATGAGAATTATTCTGTTAGGCCCACCCGGCGCTGGCAAAGGCACTCAAGCCACATACATTACTGAAAAATTTGGTATTCCTCAAATTTCAACAGGCGATATGCTGCGTGCTGCTGTTAAAGCCGGCACTGAATTAGGGTTGAAAGCCAAAGGTATTATGGCATCAGGTGGGCTAGTTTCTGATGACTTGATTATTGCATTGGTTAAAGAACGTATTCAGGAGCCAGATTGTGTGAATGGTTTCCTGTTCGATGGTTTTCCACGAACTATTCCACAAGCTGAAGCGCTCTTGGCTGAAGGTGTGGCCATTGATAAAGTGATTGAAATTCACGTGGCCGATCAAGAAATTATTGCCCGCTTAAGTGGTCGCCGTGTTCATGAGGATTCTGGCCGCGTATATCACATTGCACATAATCCACCTAAGCAAGATGGTGTTGATGACGTGACAGGTGAAGCTCTGATTCAGCGTGAAGATGATCAAGAAGCAACTGTACGTAATCGTTTAGAGGTATACCACGACCAAACTAAACCTTTGGTTGATTTTTACCAAGGTTTATCAACCTCTCAACCAGATAATGCTCCAGCCTATGCTCGTATAGATGGTGTGGGACCTCTTGATGAGGTTCAGGCACGATTAGAGTCAGCACTGGCCTGATACTTCTAACTAATGCAAAATGGGCTCAAAAGAGTCCATTTTTTTTGCCTGAAGGAAACTGATTTTTTTGTGATGAAAAAAACTGCCGTTATCCTAATAAACCTTGGTACTCCAGAAGCGCCTACTGCAGCTGGAGTTTCTCAATTCTTAAAATCTTTTTTATCTGATTACCGGGTCGTAGAAACACCGAAACTACCTTGGTGGTTCATACTGAGATGTATTGTTATTCCATTACGTGCAAAAAAAGTGGCGAAGGCCTATGAGGAAATTTGGTGGGAAGAGGGTTCGCCCATTCGAGTTATCAGTGCCCGTCAAGTTACAGCACTACAAAATAAATTGATGGCAGAAGGTGATACCAATGTACCACTTGTTGTCGGTGCTGTTACCTATGGCAATCCTTCACTGAAAGCGACCATTGCTGAGTTAGGCGCTCAGGGAGTAGAGCGGTTTGTTGTTGTACCTATGTACCCTCAGTATTCAGGTTCTACAACGGGAGCAATATACGATCAGCTGGCCGATATTACTCATAGTAGTAGGAATGTAGCAGATATCACGACGATCAAGTCATTTTATGATGATCCCGCGTATATTGAATCTTTGGCCGACAGCGTGACTCGCCATTGGCAACAGCAGGGTAGAAAAGAAAAACTATTGATGTCATTTCATGGTATTCCACAGGAATATGCAGATAAGGGTGATCCCTATTCAGAACATTGCTCCTACACAGCTAATGCGCTTGCTAATATCTTAGGGTTAAATACGTCTGATTGGGCAATGGGTTTTCAGTCTCGTTTTGGTCCAAAAAAATGGTTACAGCCTTACATCGATAAACAGCTTATTGACTGGGTAAGTGACGGTGTTAAATCTGTTGATATTATTAGCCCGGCTTTTACTGCCGACTGTCTTGAAACACTTGAAGAATTAAATATTGGTTACCGGAAGTTGTTTTTGGATGCCGGTGGTACGGAATACTCCTATATTTCATGTGTAAATGACTCACCATTATTTATAGATGCACTCTCAAAGCTGGTAAAAAAACGACTATATTGAGATAAATTTCAATATATGGGTTAAATTCTCGTTAATTTGAGGAAAAACAATTGTTTTTGTGGAAAAAAATATATTATTGCATAAACTTTAGACAAGTTTAATTTTCCACTTTAAGTCCAAAACTAAGTATCCCTAAATAATAAGGAGAAACATGATGGCGCGAGTTGTAAAAAAGCCAGCAGCTAAAAAACCAGCACGAAAAACAACGACGGCTAAAAAGAGTCTGTCAAAAACAAAAAAAACCAAGTTGGTGTCAGCATTAGACAAGGCAGTTGCAGTTGTGAGCGCCATTGAAAAAGATATTAATACACAAACTAAAAAAGTCACTGCGGCAAGAAAAAAAGCAGCAGCCACTCGTCAACGGGTTGTTAAGAATGCAACTACAGCTTCTCAGTCGGCATTTAAAAAAGCCACACAAGAAGTGAGAGCCCATGTTGACAAACTCGACAAGCTCGTGACAAAAGGCTCTATTAGTAGAGCAGAACTACGTGCTGAAAAATTACTCGCTCAACTAAGGACTGTTGAGGAAAAAGCCATGGCTCAAGTTGCTAAAACTGAACAAAAACTTGAGGCTGCAGCAAAGGCAGACTTACAAAAAGCCCTAGCCCGTTATGAAAAATCATGGCTCAACCAGCGCACAAAAGATATTGCATCACAAGTGAAGTCTGTTGAGAAAACCGTACTCTTAAAAGTCAAAACTGCAGAGGAGCGTTTGAAAAAACAAGCAGCTGACCTTGTTAAGAAGGTAGAGGCGAAAGTCGGTACACAAAAGACTCCAAAAAATACAGCCGCAAGTCGGGGTCCGGGACGTCCTAAAAAGACTACAACGGCTAAATCTCCAGCAAAGCCTGTGTCAAAACGTAGCCCTGGTCGCCCCAAAAAGGCGGTAAGCACTAAGCCAAAAACTGCTACAGCAGCAGTAGCAAAACGTTCTCCCGGCCGTCCCAAAAAAGCAGTTGCATCAAAGTCTGCTGTTACTAAAAAATCCAGTCCAGGACGTCCAAAGAAAACAGCAACGGTTAAACCTAAAACGACTAACGTTAAAGGAGCACCAGGTCGCCCGAAAAAGGCTGCTGTAACCAAAGCTCCGAAAGCAGTTGCAAAAAAACGTAGCACTGGTCGCCCTAAAAAAGTTGCTAGCCCCAAAACGGCGGCTAACAAAGTGGCAACGCCAGTAACGACGACTCAGGCATCGCCGACAGGTACGAGTGAAAGCTAAGGGTTTCTTGATCCCAACTTTTTTTATACACGTTATTAAAAATAACTAAACCTAAAATAAGTTGCTCTGATCTTTACAATAGAGAGGTTACAATCCCCCGCCACAACGGGGGATTTTTTTACGTGACGAATATTTTAGCCATTGATACATCAACACCGGCATGTTCTGCTGCAATACTTATAGGCAATGAGGTTTTATCCAAGCATCAGCTTGCCAGTAGAGAACATACTCGACTGATATTACCTATGGTGCATCATCTTCTTAACGAAGCGGGTATGACTCTGTCTGAAATGGATGCTATCGCATTTACAGCAGGACCAGGATCATTTACTGGTATTCGTATTGGGTTTGGTGTTGTTCAAGGTTTAGCCTTTGGTGCTGAATTGCCCGTTTTACCGGTATCAAGCTTGGAAACCCTAGCCCATACCGCCATTCGTAAGCTTCAAGTACAAGCCAATACACATATTATTCCGATGTTTGATGCGCGGATGGATGAGATTTATTCGGCGCACTTTTATTACTGTTCTGGGAATTTAGAACGTCTCCATGAGGATACTGTATGTCCTCCGGAGAAGATTGATAATGAGTTTTTTGATCCTATGATTCCAGAGGCCATGATAGTTATCGGTGATGGCTGGAACTACAGTGAGAGAATGTCCATAAGAACACCAGATTCTACTGATAGTGCACTATTACCCGAAGCACAGGATATTTTTAGTATTGCATGCCCGCTGATTAACGAGGGGAAAGCGATACCCGTTGAGGAAGCAAATCCTGTGTATTTGAGAGATAAAATTACTTGGAAAAAACGTAAAAAATTACGTTAGTACAGTGAAAAGTTAAACCAGAGGATAGAGGGCAGTGGATTTAATACACATAGTCTTTTTGGCAATCATTCAGGGACTCACAGAGTTTCTACCCATTTCCAGCTCCGCCCATTTAATTTTACCCTCAGAAATTCTCGGTTGGGAGGACCAGGGGTTAGCCTTTGATGTGGCAGTTCATGTGGGTTCGTTATTAGCGGTTATGGGATATTTTCGTCACGATATTCGGCAATTAGTTGTCTGCTGGTTTCAGAGTGTGACCGGTGGTAAAAAAACACCTGAAAGTCGTTTAGGCTGGCAAATTATCTTGGCCACAATTCCCGCAGGATTATTTGGTTTATTTTTAGGTGACTTTATAGAATCAAATCTACGTTCTATTGCTGTTATCGCGGCTACGACCATTATTTTCGGTGTTCTACTTGGGTTATCAGATCGCTTTAGCTCAAGAACAAAAAGCCTACATGAATTTACTTGGAAGTCTGCTTTGTTTGTAGGTTGTGCTCAAGCGCTAGCATTAATACCGGGGACTTCACGCTCTGGTATAACAATTACAGCTGCCTTGGCTTTAGGTTTTGACCGGACTGCAGCAGCACGATTCTCATTCCTGTTAGCAATCCCTGTTATTGTATTGAGCGGTGGTTATAAAACTGGACAACTATTGCAGTTGGCTACTGTTCCCTGGGGTGATATTGCTATGGGTGCTGTATTGTCAGCCATCACTGCTTACTTGTGCATTCACTTGTTTCTCACATGGATTAATCGAATCGGTATGCTGCCATTTGTTCTTTATCGATTGGTTCTTGGCTGCGTTTTAATCGTTATTCTGATGAACGGGTAAAGTGACTTTTAGTACAAGAGTTTAGTTATGATGAAGTTAGCGTTTCTCGGTTTGGGTGTGATGGGCTTTCCTATGGCCGGCCACCTGAGCCAGGCCGGTTTTGATATAACCGTTTATAACAGGACCCTTAAAAAATCCGAATGCTGGCTACAGTCGTATCGTGGACATTCTGCTTTGACGCCCAGCGAGGCGGTTAGGTCTGCTGATATCGTTTTCGCCTGCGTGGGTGATGATAGTAATCTTCGGGATATTACTCTGGGAGAGCAGGGTGCCTATGACGGTATGAAACCCGGAGCATTTTTTGTGGATCATTCAACTGTCTCTGCGGAGGTTTCTCGGGAATTGGCCGGTATAGCCGAGTCACTCGGATTAGGGTATCTCGATGCGCCAGTATCAGGTGGCCAGCAAGGTGCAGAAAAGGCTGAACTCACGGTTATGGTCGGCGGTGAGGCAAATGACTTTTCAGTGGTTAAACCCGTCATTGAGCACTATGCCCGCGAGGTCATGCTGATGGGACCAGTGGGTAATGGTCAGTTATGTAAAATGGTCAATCAAATTTGTGTGGCGGGTTTACTTGAGGGGTTGGCAGAAGGTTTAAATTTTGCTGAAGCGGCAGGACTGGATGTTGATCAAGTAGTTCAGGTCATATCCAAAGGGGCTGCGCAATCCTGGCAAATGGAAAACCGATATAAAACCATGACCGCAGGTGAATATAATAATGGTTTCGCCGTTGATCTAATGAGAAAAGATTTATCAATCGCCATGAAAGAAGCATCACTCAATGGCGCCAAATTACCCGTGACTGAATTAGTCGACCAATATTATGCCGATGTGCAGGCTATGGGTGGAAATCGTTGGGATACATCCAGTTTGTTAGCACGGCTTAAGTTATCCTATGAACACGATGAATAAGTGGTATTAACGGTGTCACTGTTGACCGTAATGGATAGATAACAGTTACCAATAGAAATACAAATTAAGCTGGCCCAAAAGTAAGAGCCGTCAGTAGGAAGCATGGTATGAACCAACAACAGTACAACCAGAAAATGCTCGACTTTATTCAGCAGTCGCCAACGCCATTTCATGCGGTGGAGACTATGAAGAAGTCATTTGACAAAGCAGGTTTTCAGGCACTTGCGGAAGAGGATCATTGGAATTTGGTTAAAGGTGGTCGTTATTATGTCACCCGCAATGGCTCCTCTATTATTGCATTTGTAGTTGGTAGCCAGCCTGTCACTGATACGGGTATTCGTTTAGTTGGAGCCCATACAGACAGCCCCTGCTTGAAAGTTAAGCCTATTCCTGAGTTGTACAAACATAACTTTTTTCAACTGGGTGTGGAAGTCTATGGGGGCGCTCTGCTTAACCCTTGGTTTGACCGTGATCTTTCTATTGCAGGAAGGGTTGTCTTTAAAGAGGGTGAGGGTGAACTACAACAATCATTGATTGACCTGAAAAGACCAGTGGCTGTTATTCCGAGCCTTGCTATTCATTTAGACCGTGAGGCCAACGATCAGCGCAAGATCAATCCTCAGACAGATATACCACCGATATTATTCAAGTGTACCGATAGAACAAAAGACTTTAGGTCCATACTGGCTCAAGAACTTATAAAGACATCACCAGAAGCAGGTCAAACTCGTGACATAACGGTGATGGATTACGACCTTTATTTCTATGATTGCCAGCCACCTGCTATAACCGGCCTTAACGAAGATTTTATTTCTAGCGCGAGGCTCGATAACCTATTGAGCTGTTTTACGGGTATGCAGGCGCTTCTGAATAGCCAAGATGAGATGACTGGCATGTTGATCTGTAGTGACCATGAAGAAGTAGGTAGCACTTCTGCAATGGGTGCCAATGGCCCTATGTTGAAGTCCGTACTAGAACGTTTATACCCTGACGCTGAAATGAGATCCCGAATTCTCAGCCAATCACTCCTAGTTTCGACGGATAATGCCCACGGCATTCATCCAAATTTTAGCGATAAGCATGACGGAAATCATGGGCCTGTTATTAATGAAGGGCCGGTGATTAAAATTAATGCTAATCAGCGGTACGCTACAAATAGCGTGACATCCTCCTTGTTTCGCCATCTGTGTGAACAGCAAGGTGTACCGGTACAATCCTTTGTTAATCGGGCAGACATGGGATGTGGCAGCACAATTGGCCCCATTACTGCGGCCAATATTGGTGTGCAGACCCTTGATGTCGGCGTGCCCACCTTTGCCATGCATTCAATTCGTGAGTTAGCTGGTGTAGAAGACGCCCATCATTTGTTCAATGTGCTTAAGGCTTTTTATAACACTGAGCGTAAGTTAGTCATTAACTAGCCAGTGTTCAGGTTGAGCCTGGCACTTTATTACTGCGGTTAATTCCGTATGATGTGCGCCAAATAGCTAACCCAAAACATAACAAGCAAGTAGAACCGAGCGTGATAACTTGCAAACAAATACTTCTACTGAAGCCCTGGTAGAAAAATTGGTAGAAAAATTAATGGAAACATCAAAAGAAAATAAGCCTGACACCGTATTAACCGGTATTACCACAACCGGCGCTCCTCACTTGGGAAACTACGTGGGCGCTATCCGACCCGCTATTGCTGCAAGCCAGCAACTAGGTGTTCAAGCCTATTATTTTCTAGCTGATTTCCATTCTCTGATCAAATGCCAGGATCCAAAA
This sequence comes from uncultured Porticoccus sp., assembly GCA_963974675.1. Lineage (GTDB taxonomy): Bacteria > Pseudomonadota > Gammaproteobacteria > Pseudomonadales > Porticoccaceae > Porticoccus. The sequence goes on from CAXBDQ010000003.1 coordinate 49,564, forward strand.
AAAATCCACGAATCTACCCGTGAAATTGCCGCTACTTGGCTGGCTCTAGGGTTGAATACCGATAATGTGGTGTTTTACCGCCAATCAGACGTGCCTGAGATTCCACAACTGACATGGTTTCTTAACTGTGTCGCAGCCAAAGGTTTGATGAACAGGGCGCATGCCTACAAGGATTCCGTTCAAAAGAATCAGGAAGCAGGGGAAGATACTGACTTTGGTGTCACCATGGGGCTATTTTCCTACCCAGTACTTATGGCTGCCGATATCCTGATGTTTAACGGTACCAAAGTGCCTGTGGGTAGGGATCAAATTCAACACATAGAAATGGCACGAGATATCGCCCAGCGTTTCAATCATATCTATGGCGAACATTTTTCTTTGCCGGAAGCGGTTGTTGATGACCACGTGGCCGTTTTACAGGGTCTTGATGGCCGTAAAATGAGTAAAAGCTACGGTAATACCATTCCTCTGTTTCTGCCTGAAAAACAGCTTAAAAAGCATATTAATAAAATTAAAACTAATCTTCTGGAACCCGGGGAACCCAAAGATCCTGAAACCTCTACGGTATTTCAAGTTTGGCGAGCATTTGCTTCAGAAGATCAATCGAGCTACATGCGCAAAGAATTTGAAAATGGTATTGCTTGGGGCGAGGCAAAAAAGCAATTGTTTGAGCTTATTAACGATGAACTTCGTGAACCCAGAGAACGCTATAACGAACTTATGGAAAACCCTGAACATATAGAACACATATTACGCCAGGGAGCAAAAAAGGCCCGAGACTATAGTGTTCCTTTTCTTAAAAAGCTAAATAAAGCCGTAGGCCTTTATTCTTTAGCCTAAGCCTAAGAACAACAATTATTGATAGTTTTTTACCACCCTAAGCATGCTCGTCATCAGGGTTTCTAGATCACTTTTGGATATGATATACGGAGGCATCACGTAGACTCGACTACCAAAGGGCCGAACCCAGATGCCTTCTGCCACAAACTGTTGTTGAATTTTGGCTAAATCCACGGCAGTTGTCATCTCAATAACCCCCACTGCGCCAAGACAGCGCACTTCAATCACATTATCAAAGTCATTTGCTGGTGCTAATCCAGACTTAAGCTGCTGCTCAATTTCGAGAATTCGTGCCTGCCAGTTTGTATTGAGTAATAAATTGATACTGGTGTTAGCCACAGAGCAGGCGAGGGGGTTACCCATGAATGTTGGACCGTGCATAAATACACCCGCCTCGCCATTGCATATACCGTCACTGACCTTCGTTGTACACAACGTGGCGGCCAGTGTCATATAGCCTCCTGTCAGGGCCTTACCAAGACATAAAATGTCTGGAGTAATATCTGCCCATTCACAGGCAAATAACTTTCCTGTACGCCCGAAACCTGTGGCGATCTCATCGGCTATCAGTAAAACATCATATTCATTACATAGCTCGCGAACCCGTTTCAAATAGATAGGCGAATAAAAATACATGCCGCCTGTTCCCTGTAAAATAGGTTCAAGAATGACTGCAGCCAGCTCATTGCTGTGTTTATCTAAAAGCCTTTTAATATCGGTGAGATAACTTTCATCCCAGTCGTCATGAAAATCACAGCGAGGAGACTCTGTGAATAACTGCTTAGGTAAGATGCTGTTGAATAAATGGTGCATACCTGTGTCAGGATCACAAACGGACATGGCCCCAAGGGTATCGCCATGGTAACCCTTGTGAAGACTCAAGATACGTGACTTTTCAGGCTTTCCCTTAGAATACCAGTACTGGATAGCCATTTTTAGAGCAACTTCGACGCTAACGGAACCCGAATCACAAAGAAAAACCTTATCCAGGCCTTCAGGGGTTATATCGACCAGTGTTATGGCGAGTTGAGCGGCAGGTTCGTGAATGATACCTCCGAACATCACATGTGACATGATGTCGACTTGCTCTTTAAGTGCCTTATTCAGTGCAGGGTGGTTGTAGCCATGAATGGCTGACCACCATGAGGACATACCATCGATTAGCTCACGGCCATCAGCCAATTTTATGCGAACACCACTTGCGCTTATCACGTGATAAGCTGGAATTGGCGAAGTTAGTGAAGAGTAGGGGTGCCAGACATGTTTCTGGTCAATACTTGATATTTGCGATGTAGTTAGATGTTCCATCGGGATAGAATTCACAGGCTAAAGAGTTGCTATTGTAAGGTAGGATGGATAATGGTACCAAAGGGGTTCTTATCTATTGAACGAGAAAATACGCAAAAATGAAGAATGTAAAATATATGGCCACATCACTTAAACGGTTAGTCTTTTCTTGTTTTGTGAGCAGTATATTTTGCTGCTCAGTATTCGCTGCTCCTAGTGCAGACTATTGGGCATATTGGGATAAAAGTGATGAAAATAGCTATAGCAGCATAGATCACAGTCAATGGAATAAAATTCTTCAAACCTATGTAATAGACAAACATTCCTCTGGGGTGAACCGTTTTAAATACGCTGCCATCACATCCAAAGACAAAAAAAATCTCACACGCTATATCAAGTCCTTAGAAAAAACAGACCCAAGGGCATATAACCGAAGAGAACAGAAGGCCTACTGGCTAAATCTCTACAATGCCGTCACTGTGAAATTGGTACTAGATAACTACCCAATCAAAAGCATGCAGGATATTGGTAATAAAATGATCAAGCGTGGGCCTTGGAATAGGCCCTTAATCAATGTGGCAGGACAGCGCTTGAGCTTAAATGATATAGAACACAGGATTCTGAGGCCCATATGGCACGATCATAAGATCCATTTCGGCTTAAGCTGTGCCAGTATTAGTTGTCCGAATATATTGCCCGTGGCATTTACAGGTGCAAACGTACGGTCACTATTGAAACAAGCAGGCCGTGATTATATCAATCATCCTAGGGGTATCAGTCTTAAAAATGGAAAATTGAAAGCATCGAGCATGTTCAATTGGTACCAGACAGATTTTGCCAAGAGCGAAAGTAAACTAATGAAAGTCTTTGCTTACTACACAGAAGACAAAGTGGCGCTCTATCTATTGGGCTATCAGGGCAAAATAGATTATAACTATGACTGGCAGTTAAATGAGCCTTAAAATCTATATAAATCACTTTTACTAAACAGCCTAATAGACTGATTTAAAACGAAAAGTATGAAGTAAATCTATTATTTTTTCTTGTAAAAAATTTTCAGAATTGCTAAAGACTTTCATTGTTTTCAATGGTGTGGCCATTTTTTAATAATGCAGACAAGGCATGTAGCATCGAAAACAGGAATAGAATATTGGGCCGTGAAAATGAAGGGTACGATTAAGAACAAAGCTTGGGCTATTATTCTGTCGAAAGTATTTGCCAATTCAAGCCAGAGCAGGTCGGCTGGCAACGACCTCCGACCTCCGACCTCCGACCTCCGACCTCCGACCTTGGCTCAGTGCTGGCATCTATTTTGATCATAATCTCGACCACATGATATATAAACCTCCGCAGCATTACAGAATATAGGTTGGTCGAGAGGTATGGTTAGGTCTTTTTATCGAGTGTTTCAAACAGCTTCATTCCAACAATCATCGCTACAATGAAAATGACAATGTTGGGTTTTAAAGTAGCTAAACTGACAATAGCAGGCCCCGGGCATAAACCACTCAGACCCCATCCCACTCCAAACAGTATTGCTCCAATAATTAGGCGGGCATCAATAATTCGGTTCGTTGGTATTGAAAATGATGACTCGAATAGTGGTTTTTGGCGAGATAAAACAAATTTGTAACCAATAGTTGTCACCAATAAAGCCCCAGCCATAACAAACACTAGGGTTGGATCCCAGTTTCCTGATATGTCCAAGAAACCTTGCACCCGCCTGGGATTAACCATTTCAGAGACTATAAGTCCTATGCCAAATATTGCTCCGCTGGCAAAGGCCGACACTGTGTTTTTCATGAATCGTCTCCTACTGAAATTGACTTAATACAGCAACTGCCAGCATACCTGAGCTGATGAAAACTCCTGTCGCTACCAAAGATCTGGGAGAAAAGCGGGCAACACCACACACGCCATGTCCACTTGTGCAGCCACTCCCAAGCCGACTACCAAAACCCACTAACAATCCTGCCACTACCAGCCAAAATGTGTTGCTTTCAATATCCAGTGGAATGGGGCGATAGAACCAGTGCACTAAAAGGCCACTAAATAATAGTCCGCCGATAAAAGCCCATTGCCATGAAAACGAAGAGCTTGGTTTTAACGTGCTGGCAAAAATGCTGCTAACACCTGCGATTCTGCCAAGGGTGATCATCATTAATACGGCGGCTAATCCAATTAGTGCTCCACCGAGTAGTGCGGAGGGCCAGAAAAATTCAACGATGGTCATGAGCCTCTCCCACAGCGCAAGTTTGCTGGAATGGCTATGTCCATCATTTTTGGGTCAGGTAAGTTAAGGTTGTTCATGATCTGGATGTATTCATCTCGACTTTTTCCTGAAAAACGGGGGTTGTAGGATTTTTCTTCAGCAACACTGCTTGCTGTCCATCCTTTGTAATCATGACCAGGGTAAATCAATGTTTCGTCTGGCAGGGTGAACAATTTGTTGTTGATGCTATCCCAGGACTTGCCAGGATCTCCGCCTTGGAAATCAGTTCTTCCCGTACCACGAATAAGCAGAACATCCCCGGTAAACACCTTACCTTCGGTATAAAAGCTAAATGATTCGTTTGTGTGACCAGGGGTGTACAACGCTTTTAAGTGTATTTTTCCAACTTCGATCACTTGACCGTCTTCTATTTTTTCTAATATACATTGAGCGGCAGTGTATTCACCCATCATCGTTGAGCATCCGGTAGCATCATGTAACTCACCAAGAGCGGTAATGTGATCTGCATGGGTATGGGTGTCGATGGCGACTACTAACTTTAACTGGAGCTGTTCAAGTAAGGTTAGGTATTGAGATGTATTCTCTAAGACGGGATCAATAATGACGGTTTTCTGTGTTTTCTCGCAGGCCAGCAGGTAAGTATAGGTGCCTGATGATTGGTGAAATAGCTGCCTAAAATGCATGTTCTCCTCCAATATATTGAAAAAGCATAATGATGCTTATGCTGAATAATGCGACGGTAAAAATTTGTTGTAACAAGGGTCCAGCAAGCTTACCTGCCAGAACCCGGCCTAGGAGCATGCCTAATAATGAGCCAGCTCCAAATCCCAATGCAGCATTATTCTCGATCAATATTGGTAAGCCGTTTAACGCGCCCCCGGATATACCAATCATGGCGATAATAGCTAGTGAACTGCCTACGGCATAGGGCATATTCATACGAACCACAAACATGAGTGCTGGTACAATTAAAAAGCCGCCACCTACGCCAAAAAAACCACTCATGATGCCTGTGATCGCACCTGCAGCCACCAGTGCGATAGCGCAAGGAATGGTAAAACCTATTTTCCCGTCAGGCGAGTAGCGGCAAATGCCAGACTGGCCTTCCATGACAAGATCTGCCCTGACAATTTTGCTCGATTTTTCGTTAAAAGACTGCCACCCGATTCTAGCTGCCATGATCATTGCCAGAGTAGCAAACCCTAACATACGGTAGTTTTCTGGGGTAATAGAGCCGAGTTTTAGCCCGACTGGTGCTGAAAGAATACCAGCGACACCAAAAATAATAGTGGGCCGTAGCAGAAGGAGTTGTTTTTTGTATGCCGAAAATGCTCCTATTAAAGCCGTGATACCGACAACAAATAATGAAATGGGTACTGCAGAGGCCATGTCCAGCCCGACGATATAGATAAGTAATGGAATAGCGAACAGTGAACCACCACTACCGGTAAGTCCGAGTGCAAATCCAACTGTTATGCCCGCTGTCAGGGCAATTAAAACTTCTAGTAGCATAGAGTGGTTTATAGGTGAATCTAACACCAACCTTCACGGTAATGACAAGACAGAGTAACAAGATGAGAGGCAACATGTTATCGCCGCCAAAGTTTATGTCATTGTTAAAGTGTCTCTTTTGCAATTGTAGCTGCAGCAAGGGCAATGGCTACGCTGTAGGTATTCTACAAAAAAATGGAACAACGCTTCTTGGCGTAAAACCTAACTGTCAACACCACCATGTGACAATGACCATTCAACCGGTGAGTTAAGAAAAGACTCTATTTCGACGATGGACTGAGTGTCCATCTGATTGCTTTCTTTGCAGACCTTTAAAACATCCCACCAAGTAGTGAGTGAATGTAGGTTAATGCCAGCCTCCGCGAGATTTTGTCTTGTGTCTGGGAAAATATCATAAAAGAAGATCACAAAAGTATCTGTAACTTCAGCGCCTGCTTTACGTAAAGCGTCGCAGAAGGTGATTTTACTGCCACCATCTGTTGTGAGGTCCTCTACAAGAAGCACCTTAGAGCCTTCCTTAAGATACCCCTCAATTTGCGCGTCACGACCAAAACCCTTAGGTTTTTTGCGAACGTATTGCATAGGTAGCGATAGGCGTTCGGCAAGCCAGGCAGCGAAGGGGATACCCGCTGTTTCACCGCCGGCAACAGCATCAATAGACTCAAACCCGATGTCACGCATAATAATAGACGCGCCAAAATCCATCAATGCGGAGCGTACGCGTGGGTATGAGATGATTTTGCGGCAATCAATATAAACTGGGCTAGCTTTACCTGAGGTCAGTATGTACGGGTCATTAGGGCGGAAATTGATAGCTCCAATTTCAAGCAACATTTTGGCACTTAACTCAGCGATCAGCTGCTTGTCGGGAAAGCTATTAACAGACATACAAACTCCTTAGAAACTAACTATATTAGGTTTGCCATGGCGCCAATCATTCAACGTCCTCTATAGTCCCAGAAATGCAGAGTATAGGAGTTTCGCATGTGCAAGATGATGGCCAGGACGAGAAAGGGTGAATTCTGCCAGAAGAGGCCGCCATAATCCATTGAAAGCAAGGGGATGATCTTAGCGACATGAAGGATTTCCTTCTGACCTAATTATTGAATTTAACATAATATACATTATGCGCAGTTGTATTTGGGGCCATACAGACTTAAAGATTTATATCGTGCTACAAAAATTAGCTATATAGGAATCTTTACGGTGACGGTTGATGTAGGTATTTGAGCCTACCTCTATCGAGAATAGGCTTTAGGGGTTGTTTTTTAGTTAGAAGTTCACGAAACCAAACAAACCATCTATCTCATAGTGACAAATTCTTCGGCTGCCGTTGGGTGGATGCCAATGGTGTCATCAAAGTCAGCTTTTGTTGCTCCTGCTTTCATGGCGACAGCGATACCTTGAATAATTTCCCCGGCATTCTCTCCCACCATATGACAGCCTACGACAACATTGGTGTTCTCAATCACAATCATTTTCATAAAGATCTTACTGCTACCACCACCGAGGGTTTCCTTCATGGGTCTAAATCGACTACGGTAAACACATATATTATCTGTGTGTTTTTCTCTCGCTTGCTCTTCTGTGAGGCCAACGGAAGCTGAGTTAGGTTGACTAAACACTGCAGTAGGAATATTAGAATAATCCAGTGAGGTGGATTCTCCTGTTGTCAGGGTTTTCGTTAATGCCATGCCTTCTGCAATAGCGACTGGGGTCAGCTCAACACGACCAATGACATCTCCCAAGGCGTAGATAGAGGGTTCGGATGTTTGGTAGTACTCATCCACAACAACGGTACCACCATCTTTTGTTTTAACGTTGGTGTTTTCCAAACCAAGTGCATCCACATTGGGCTTACGGCCGGTGGCATACATGACCAATCCCGCCTCCAGAGTTTCGCCATTATTGAACTGCACGCGGAAATTTTCTTTGTCAGCTGCTGTATTACCAAGAGCGGTTATATTCTCTATTTCAGTTGAGAAGTGTAGCTTAACCCCTTGATTTTCAATTTCTTCTTTGAGAATTTCTCGTAGCTCTTGATCAAAACCCCGTAAAAATAATGGTCCACGATAAACTAGGTGTGTATCAACGCCTAGACCATTAAAGATACCAGCAAATTCAATGGCGATATAACCACCGCCAACAATCACAATTCGCTCGGGCAGTTTATCCAGGTAAAACGCTTCATTTGAAGTGATAACCAAATCACTACCGGGGAACTCTGGCACAAAAGGAGTGCCTCCAGTGGCTATAAGAATATTTTTACAACTGTATTGCTTTCCGTTCACTTCAATACAGTGGGGATCAACAATGGTTGCCCTGCCCTCATGGAGTTCCACACCGGCGCCATCCAACAAGTTGCCGTAGATACCGTTGAGTCGTTCAATTTCCTTATTCTTGTTTTCGCGAAGCTTGTTCCAATCGAAGCTCTTTGTGCCTAGCTCCCAACCAAAACCTTTCGCGGCTTCAAATTCCTCTGAAAATGCTGAGGCATAAACAAAAAGTTTTTTGGGAACACAACCAACGTTGACGCAGGTACCACCCAGATATTGAGATTCTGCTATACCAACACGAAGCCCCTGTTGGGAACACATTCTAGCTGTACGTACACCACCAGAACCGGCACCAATAACAAATAAGTCAAAATCGTAGGACATGGAAGCTCTCTTTTCTTTATTTCGTTAACTGTCTTTAAACCAAGCCAATTTATCATGTAGAGACACTACAGATCCGACAATAATTAATGTCGGTGCCTTGGCCCCTCCCACACGCACTTTTTCAGGCAATGTATTGATGTCACCTATAAATACACGTTGCCATGCTGTTGTACCCTTCTCAATTAATGCTGCAGGTGTTGTGGGTGCCATACCGTGTACCATTAATTGCTTACAAATGGTTTCAAGGCCATTCAGCCCCATATAAAATACGAGGGTTTGATTTGGTGTAATCAATTCTGACCAATTCAGATCAAAGGCATTATCTTTCTGATGCCCTGTAATAAAACGGACGGATTGTGCGTGGTCACGATGTGTAAGGGGAATGCCGGCATAACATGCGCAGCCTGACGCCGCGGTAATACCGGGAACTACTTGGAAGGGCACGCCATTATCTGCCAGATGGGCAATTTCCTCCCCTCCCCGACCAAAGATGAACGGATCTCCTCCCTTGAGACGAAGTACACGATTACCTTGTTTGGCGAACTCGACCAGCTTTTCGTTTATGTTGTCCTGAGAAACGGGATGGTCACCTGCTGTTTTTCCGACATACATCAGCTCAGCATCTCTTCGTACCAAAGCGAGAACTTCTTTGGATACCAAACGATCGTAGAGCACAATATCCGCCTGCTGCATCAACCGGAGTGCCCGAAAAGTCAAAAGATCAGGATCGCCAGGGCCACCGCCCACAAGGTAGACCTCTCCTAATGAGGCCGTATGTGGCTCATCGATTTTTTGTTGAAGTCGTGATTCGGCAGCACCTAATTTTTCACTGAAAACTAACTCGGCAATCTCTCCTGAGAAGACATCTTCCCAAAATGCTTTACGGCTATTGCTGTCAGGAATTTTTTCTTTCACTCGTGGACGAAACTTACCTGCGAGCTTGGCCAACTTACCATAACCCGCTGGCACAAGGGCTTCCAAGCGGGTTCTTAATATCCTAGCCAGAACAGGTGCTGTACCGCCACTACTAATGGCGATCTGTATAGGTGATCGGTCCACAACAGACGGGAAAATAACCGTACATAGTTTTGGTTGATCCACGACGTTAACGGGAATATTTAACTTTTGAGCTTGCTCTGAAACCTGTTTATTCAGCTGTTTATTATTGGTGGCTGCGATCACTAACACCGCAGCGTCAAGGTCCTCGTTTTTGAATTTTCTCTGATGAAGGTTCAGTGAGTGCTTTGTTGATAACTGCTGTATAGCAGCATTGATTTCAGGAGCAATCAATTCAACCGTTGCTCCGGAATCTAATAGTTGTCGGAGTTTCCTAAGTGCTGTTGACCCACCGCCCACCATGACGCAGCGACGGCCTTGAAGATTGTGGAATAACGGCAGTAAATCCATAAAATAATTGTGGCCCAGTTTGGTGTTATCTCCGGTTGGCTGTATCAACCAATGCGAGTTTGTCCACCCATATAACCTTGGAGCACTTCAGGCACCTCGATGGAACCATCTTCTTGTTGATAGTTTTCCATCACTGCGAGGAGTGTTCTCCCCACAGCTAAACCGGAACCGTTGAGTGTATTCAATAATTCAGGCTTACCAGTTTCTGGGTTGCGCCAACGTGCTTTAAGGCGACGGGCCTGAAAATCCCGAAAATTACTGCAGGAAGAAATTTCCCGATAACGTTGTTGAGAAGGCAGCCAAACTTCAATGTCATATGTGCGGGCAGAGGAGAAACCAATATCACCGCCACACAAAATCACTGTTCTGTAGGGTAAACCCAACTTTTGCAAAAGAGCTTCAGCATGGCCCGTTAGCTGCTCCAGTGCTTCAGTGGAATCTTCCGGCTTTACAAATTGAACCATCTCTACTTTTTCAAACTGGTGCTGACGAATCATGCCGCGCGTATCTTTGCCGTAGCTTCCGGCTTCACTTCGGAAACAAGGCGTATGACAAGTGAATTTCACGGGTAACTGGTCGGCATCAACAATTTCATCGCGGTATATGTTAGTTACAGGTACTTCTGCGGTAGGGATAAGATAAAGGCCCCTATCATCTTCAAGTTTGAAAAGATCTTCTTCAAACTTGGGGAGCTGACCCGTGCCATAGAGGGAATCACGGTTCACCACATAGGGAACGTTGATCTCTTCATAACCATGCTCCAGCTGATGGGTGTCGAGCATAAACTGGACCAATGCTCTGTGCATACGTGCGATGCCCCCACGCATAACGGCAAAACGTGAACCGGTAATTTTCGCGGCTGTTTCAAAATCCAATAATCCTGAATTCGCACCCAAATCGACATGGTCTTTTATATCAAAATCAAACTGACGAGGTTCACCCCAGCGACGTATTTCAACATTGTCGTCTTCAGAAGTACCTGAGGGAACCTCACTATCAGGCAAGTTGGGAATTCCACTGAGGTAATTCTCTAGTTGGTTTTGCAACTCACCCAGCTCTTCTTCTGCCTGGAGACAGGATTTTTTTAGCTCCTCACCTTTTGCCTTCAACGGTGCAATATCTTCACCCCTGGCTTTGGCTTCACCCATAGCTTTACCCATGGACTTAGCATAGGCATTGCGTTCGGATTGTAGTGATTGAGCCTTATCCTGTAATTGGCGGCGAAGGCCTTCCAGTTCTTTTAGTTTTTTAACATCTAAGATAAAACCGCGAACGGCAAGTTTTTCAGCAATAGTTTCGGGGTCAGAGCGAACGAGTTTTGGATCCAACATGAGGTTTGGGGCATTCCTAAAGCAAGCGGGTCACAACAATTGCACCAAGCGTTCCCGCTAGACACAACACAACATTTAGGGCGACATAAGCTGCCGCCAGCGCAAGGTGGCCATTTTGCCACAAAGCAAGGGTATCAAGCGAGAACGTAGAAAAGGTGGTGAAAGCGCCAAGAAATCCGACCATTAGTAAGTTGCGTAATTCAGCGGGAAGTACACCTCGCTCAATAATGAGTACATAGAAGAAGCCCATAAGAATGGATCCCAGAACGTTAACCACTAAGGTGCCCATGGGGAGACGTCCACCGAACATAGGGAATACGGCTGCATTAACAGCAAACCGGCCCACAGCACCTAATGCACCACCTAAAGCCACAGCTAACCATTGCATTATGAGTTCTCGTTTCTCTTGTCGTGAGTTTCTTTCATATCAACCTCAGTAGCGGCATAGCGTTGTTGAGGGCTATTTTCATTGAGGGTTCTTAGGTGATTCAGCTTTTCAGAAATCTTCTGTTCCAAACCGCGATCTGTTGGAAAATAATAACGTGTATTTTGCAATTTTTCCGGAAAATAGTTTTCCCCAGGAGCAAAAGCTCCAGGCTCATTATGGGCATAACGGTAATCGGCACCATAATCGAGCTCTTTCATCAATTTTGTCGGCGCATTTCGTAAATGTAATGGAACATCATAGCTGGGCATTTTACGTATATCTGCTCTGGCCGCATTAAATGCGCTATAAACGGCATTGCTTTTAGGCGCAGAGGCTAGATACATAATAGCTTGGGCGATAGTTAGCTCACCTTCGGGACTACCCAATCGTTCTTGTGTATCCCAAGCATTGAGAGACAAGGTTAATGCTCTAGGATCGGCATTTCCAATATCCTCACTGGCCATACGAACCACCCGACGGGCGATATAAAGTGGATCACAGCCACCATCTATCATTCGAGAAAACCAGTACAACGCGGCATCAGGAGAGGAACCACGAACGGCCTTGTGTAAAGCTGATATTTGATCATAAAAATATTCCCCGCCTTTATCGAAACGGCGGCTATCTGTGACGAGAACTTCCTGTAACGTAGTTTTTTCTATAGTGCCCTCTTGGGCAAGATCACTGGCTATTTCGAGTAAGTTTAGGGCTTTTCTAGCATCACCATCTGCTGCGCTGGCAAGCAGTTGGATGGCCTCGTCTGTGATATTCAGCTGGCGGCGGCCCAAACCAATGTCATCATCGTTAAGTGCTCGATGAATAATTCTGCAAATATCCTCGGGTTCCAGGCTACGAAGGACGTACACCCTGCAACGTGAAAGCAGTGCATTATTCAGTTCAAAAGAGGGGTTTTCCGTCGTTGCCCCAATTAACACTACGGTGCCCTCCTCTACATAAGGTAGAAAAGCATCCTGTTGTGACTTATTGAAACGGTGTACCTCATCCACGAACAATATAGTCTTACGGCCACGGACATCTCGCTCTTCCTCGGCGCGGTCTACTGCAGCACGGATTTCTTTTACACCCGACAAAACTGCCGATATCGCTTCCAAATGAGCATCGACAGATTGGGCAATAATTTTGGCTAAGGTTGTTTTACCAACACCCGGTGGCCCCCAAAAAACCATGGAGTGAAGCTGTCCAGCAGAAATAGCCTCGCGGAGTGATTTTCCTTCACCCACTAAATGGGCCTGGCCAGAAAAAGCCTCTAAAGAGTGGGGCCGCATTCTTGAAGCAAGAGGCTGATAGACCTCTTGGCTAAACAGATCATTACTCATCGCGAAGAATGTCTACGCCTTCTGGTGGGGCAAAATGAAAGAGTTTTAGATCTAGGGTTTGGTTCAGCTGTTGTCCATTGAAGATAATTTCAGTTTTCTGTCCTAGTGAATCCCACAGTGTCATTGATGAAGGTGTTTTGTTGATAAAGCCCAGTGAGACCTTCTCATACAGGCTGTGAGCATCAATAGGTGTCAGCGTATACTTGGCAGTATTGGCGGCATCACCAGGCTCATGACTGATGTCATAGCTGCTCTCGAGAGTCTCAAGATCACCAATAAACAAAACAGCAGGTGTTTTGGATAGATCCTGATTAAAAGGTCGAATGGAGACTTGTTCAAGATCCGGGTCATAAATCCATAATGTTTCGCCATCAGAAACAACTAACTGTTCGATAGGTGGGTTGGTCTCCCAGCGTACTTTTCCCGGGCGAGCTGCTGTCAGGTGGCCAGAGGTTTGCTGTAATACATCTCCTTCAAAGGAATATACTGTTTGTTCAAAGCGAGTGTCTAGAGAATCCAAATGGATCAACAGCGCACGAAGTTTGTTGGCACTGATATGGGTTTGCGCAGTTGCCTGCTGGTTTGGCTTTACTTCGGATACAGTCACCCCTCCCGCCATTAATGGAGGGAAGCATATCATTGCAAATAGACAAAAAAAGAGTGGCCTCATAATAGCTAGTCTCTAGCGTGTGCTGGGGCCAACACTTCTCGGTTGCCATTGGCACCCATTTCACTCACAACACCCGATGTTTCCATTTGCTCAATCAGCCGTGCAGCTCTGTTATATCCGACGCGCAACTTACGTTGCACCGATGAGATAGAGGCTTTACGCGTTTGGAGTACAAAGGCGACAGCTTCATCATAAAGTGGGTCAGATTCAACGTCGTCACCCTCTCCTCCTTCACTACTAAAGCCGGGAACAAGAATATTGCTGGTGGAGCTCTCATCCGTAATCTCATCAAGGTATTTGGGTGCCCCTCGACTTTTCCAATCAGCGACGACCTTGTGTACTTCATGGTCATCCACAAAAGCGCCATGAACCCGAATGGGAACACTGGTTCCAGGTGGTAAGTAGAGCATATCGCCATGCCCTAATAATTGTTCCGCGCCACCCTGATCAAGAATGGTACGTGAATCAATTTTAGAGGAAACTTGAAAAGCAATTCGACTGGGAACATTGGCTTTGATCAGACCAGTTATTACGTCAACAGAGGGCCGTTGGGTAGCGAGTATCAGGTGAATACCTGCCGCCCGTGCTTTCTGGGCAATCCGAGCAATAAGTTGCTCCACTTTTTTGCCAACAATCATCATCATGTCGGCAAATTCATCAATCACAACGACGATATAGGGGAGTTTTTCTAAAGTGGGTGCAACGGGTGCGCCGCCGTCTTCTCCAAATAAGCTGGCATGTTCATCAGGTTTCCATAGCGGGTCGACGATGGGGTTTCCTTCAGCAATAGCATCTGCCACTTTTCTATTGTAACCAGAGAGATTGCGCACGCCCATTGCGGCCATTAACTTATAACGGCGCTCCATTTCTCCAACACACCATCGCAAGCCACTGGCTGCATCCTTCATATCGGTAATGACCGGTGTTAAAAGATGGGGTATATCGTCGTAGACAGATAATTCCAGCATTTTTGGGTCAACTAAAATCAGCCGTACATCTTCGGGGCTCGACTTATATAGCAGGCTTAACAGCATTACATTGATGCCTACCGATTTACCCGAACCCGTTGTCCCTGCAACCAAAAGGTGGGGCATTTTCGCCAAATCTGCACACACGGGTGTACCAGAAATATCATTGCCAAGTGCAAGCGTTAAAGGTGATTTTGCCTGTTCATAGACCTCGGAAGACAGCACTTCACTAAGCCGCACCATCTCCCGGTGTTCATTGGGGATTTCTATACCGACTACGGATTTCCCAGGTATAACTTCTACAACCCTGACACTGACAACGGCCAATGATCGTGCCAAATCTTTGGCAAGGCCAGTAATCCTACTAGCCTTGACACCGGCTGCCGGCTGAATTTCAAAACAAGTGACAACGGGGCCAGGTAACACCTCTAGCACCTCGGCACTGATACCAAAATCCTGGAGTTTGAGTTCTAGCTGCTTGGACATAGCCTCGAGGGACTCTTTGGAATAGCCCTTACCAACATTGTTGTCTGCCTTATCAAGCAAGCTGAGCGTTGGGAGTGATCCCGAGACAGACTCGGAAAAAAGAGACGTTTGCTTCTCTTTTTCAACACGCTGGCTCGTCACTGGCCTTTTAATGGGAGGTTGAATGCTCAGGGGCTTTCGTGACGCTTCTTTTTCCGCTTGCTTGGCTTTTATTTGTTTCCGGTGAAGTTGTGCCTGCTCGGCTTGTTTTGACTCTTCTTTTCTAACTTTTCGTGCGGCTAGAAGATGTTGAATATACTCGATGAATTTCAATGTCCCTTGACCGGCACCTTCGATGAGAGCCAACCAGGACAAATCTGTAAAAACTGTCAAACCAAATAGAAAAACGGCCAGTAGAATGAGCGTACTACCCACATGGTTAAACGCTGTGGCCGCTGCTACTGATATAGAGGACCCCAGAATACCTCCTACACCAAAGGGTAAAGACGTTTGAATATGCCCGTAGTGAAGTGATGCCAGCGATGTCGCACTGACCATGACCAAAATAAGCCCAAGAATACGAAGGAAAAATACAACACCATCAAAACTGGCGCTTTCATCACGGTGAGCACGAAAAACATTCCATGCACGCAATCCAAGCAACACAGGAAAAAGATAGGAGATGTAACCAAGTAAAGAATAGAAAACATCGGATAACCAGGCTCCAAGAGCACCGGCAGAATTATTAACATGCGCCACACTTCCCGTGTGTGACCATCCGGGATCTTCAGGAGAATGGCTAACTAGGGCAATCATTAAATAAACACAAACCACCAACCAGCCAATGAGAGCTCCCTCTCTTAGAATAAGTGTACCCCTTGAAGGCGGTATCTGTTCAGCATTCTTTCCCGTGGAGGTTTTAGGCTGTTTTTCTTTAGTCAAAGGAACATCCAGATTCATCATATATGCACGCTATTGTAATGGCAGCAGGTGGAAATACCAGCGACCAAGTGTTGTGGATAGTGGTATAAGTTAACTAAATACACTCGATAGCAAAATCCTACTTTGTCTATGACGGGGCATTCATTATCATAGGCATCTACTTCTATTCGATGAAATAGATTCATTTAGCCCTGGAACTCCTAACTATGACTGATGTACAACACCACAAACTAATCATTCTTGGGTCTGGTCCTGCGGGTTATACCGCGGCTGTTTATGCTGCAAGGGCTAATCTTAATCCCGTTGTGATTACCGGAATTCAACAAGGCGGCCAATTAACGACTACCACCGATGTGGACAACTGGCCCGGCGATGCAGAAGGTGTACAGGGCCCCGACTTGATGATGCGTATGCAGGCACATGCCGAGCGCTTTGATACAGAAATTATTTTTGACCATATTGACAAGGTTGACCTCAATCAACGGCCTTTCCAATTAAAAGGCAGCAAACACTATAGCTGCGATGCATTAATTATTTGCACTGGAGCCTCGGCTCAATATCTTGGTCTGCCGTCAGAAGAAGCCTATATGGGGCGAGGTGTGAGCGCCTGTGCCACCTGTGATGGTTTTTTCTATCGAGGCCAAAAAGTCGCCGTTATTGGCGGAGGAAACACCGCTGTTGAAGAGGCACTGTATCTTTCCAATATTTGTAGTGAAGTGACACTGGTTCATCGCAGGGATTCTTTACGATCAGAGAAAATTCTCCAGGATAAACTTTTGGATCGTGCTGAAAACGGCAATATCAATATTTTATGGAATTACACTCTTGATGAAGTCAAGGGTGATGACGCTGGCGTAACGGGTTTAGCCCTAGCAAGTACCCAAGGAGAACCTGACATAGAACTTGATGTCAGTGGTGTTTTTATTGCTATAGGTCATAAACCTAATACTGATCTTTTTGAGGGGCAGCTTGACATGAAAAATGGGTATCTGGTTATTCAAGGTGGCAATGATGGCAATGCCACGGCCTCAACGATCCCCGGCGTCTTTGCTGCGGGTGATGTGGCCGATCATGTTTATCGTCAGGCCGTAACTTCAGCGGGTTCAGGCTGCATGGCGGCCCTGGATGCTGAAAAATATCTAGACGAATTGGCTTAGCCTTTTAGTAAAATAGCTGAATTTAGTGTCTGATCTTCTAGTTCTTGATTCCATTCATCCGGTTTTTCCGAGTCCCGACACGGCACTTGAAAGCCCTAATGGGCTTTTGGCCATTGGGGGCAATTTAGACCAGAACACATTATACGAGGCCTACCGGCAAGGCATTTTTCCTTGGTACGATGAAACCCAGCCCCTTCTTTGGTGGTCACCGAACCCAAGGGCCGTTATTTTTCCAAAAGACATAAGAGTTTCTCGGTCGTTAAAAAAAACCATGCGGCAGCAATCTTGGGAAATACGACTCAACACAGTCTTTCAATCTGTTGTAGAGCAGTGTGCTGCCCCCCGCAGAGACAACGAAATGGACACTTGGATAACCGATGAAATGCAAAATGCCTATCTTGCCCTGCACCATGCAGGCTTTGCCCATTCACTTGAGGTGTGGTTGGAAAATCAATTAGTTGGCGGGCTATATGGCGTATTAGTCGGTAGTGTTTTTTGTGGCGAGTCAATGTTTAGTCTACAGAAGGACGCATCAAAAGTGGCACTTGTGCAGTTGTCTCTATTGGTCAAACAATATACCGTTGACGGTTTTATTGATTGCCAAGTCAGCAATGATCACTTAATTTCTATGGGTGCTGTCACTATTCCACGACAAGAGTTTTTGTCTAAGCTGTCGGTCTTACGAGAACAGCTTAGTCCGTGGCCGGACAAATGGCAGTTCAAAATTCCAGAAAAAACAGTCTAAACTACAAGTTGGACACCGGTTGAAGTGTTGCTATGTCACGAGATATATCGCCAGATGTACAAACAATAAAGCTTTTTTTAACGGAGCCACATACTTGCAGTTATTTAAAAGATAAAAAAGCAACGACAGCTTTTGTTGATCCGAATGTTGATATTGACCCTCACCTGTATACAGAGTTGTCAGATATGGGGTTTCGGCGCAGTGGTCGATATATCTATACTCCACGCTGTGACGGATGTCGAGCCTGTATTCCGGCAAGGTTACTGGTCAATGAGTTCCGACCTAACAGGCAACAGCGTCGCTGTAATAAACGTAACAAAGATTTAAGCGTTTGGGTGACATCAAAAATTAACGAATCTGAACACTACCCTCTGTATGCGCGCTATATAACAAAACGTCACGCTGACGGAGATATGTACCCACCAAACCGTGCGCAATTTAAAGATTTTATTAGCCATCTATGGTTAAACAGTAAAATGATAGAAGTAAGGGAAAGAGGTGAACTGATTGCTGCCGGCGTTGTGGATATTCTTGATAATGGCTTGTCGGCAATTTATACCTATTATTCCACCAACAAAGAGCACAACTATAGAAGCCTAGGCACTTTTACCCTATTAGCTGAAATTATGCTGGCAAAGCATATGAAGTTGCCCCACGTGTATTTAGGTTATTGGATAAAAGATAGTCCCAAAATGGCCTACAAATCAAACTACCAGCCTCTAGAAATACTCAGTAAGGGTGAATGGGTCCCGGTTGATTGACTTTGTCGTGGTTTCAGGCAGAATGCGCCTCGTTCTTGAGAATCGCAGTTTGGAGATAGTAAAAATTATGGCAAAAGAAGATCATATTGAGATGGAAGGAGAAGTGATTGATACACTTCCCAACACCACCTTCCGTGTCAAACTGGAAAATGGACATGTTGTCCTTGCCCATATCTCTGGAAAAATGCGCAAAAATTACATCCGGATTCTTACCGGTGATAAAGTGAAAGTAGAGCTAACGCCCTATGATCTATCCAAAGGGCGTATCACCTACAGAGCTCGCTAACTAAGTCTCTTGTATTGTTACAGCTTTCTTACTCCGTTATGTCGTTTCTACTTCTGATTCAGTTTCAATCGAAATTTCATCGTTAGTGACAGCCACTTTAACTACTCCACCACGTGACAAACTGCCAAATAGTACTTCTTCCGCAAGGGGCTTCTTGATTTTCTCCTGAATCAATCTTTGCATAGGACGCGCACCCATTTTTTCATCATAACCATGCACGGCAAGCCAATCCCTAGCCTCATCATCAACATCAAGCACTACATGTTTGTCATCTAACTGCTGCTGTAACTGACAAAGGAATTTGTCTACTACGGTATGAATAACATTTAATTCCAATGGCTTGAACTGGATAATGCCGTCGAGTCGATTGCGGAATTCTGGCGTAAATACTTTTTTCAAGGCTTCCATACCATCGGTATGGTGATCCTGAGTAGTAAAGCCAATAGAGGCACGACTCATTTCTTCAGACCCTGCGTTTGTAGTCATAATAAGAATGACATTTCTGAAGTCAGTTTTACGTCCGTTATTGTCTGTCAGAGTTCCATGATCCATGACTTGAAGCAGCAAGTTAAATACTTCAGGATGCGCTTTTTCTATCTCGTCCAGAAGCACAACAGCGTGAGGAGTCTTAGTGACAGCGTCTGTTAACAGGCCGCCCTGATCAAACCCCACATAACCTGGAGGTGCACCGATTAACCTTGATACTGTGTGGCGCTCCATGTACTCAGACATATCAAAACGCAGAAGCTCAATACCCATAATTTCTGACAACTGCTTGGATACTTCTGTTTTACCCACGCCCGTCGGTCCAGAAAACAAAAATGAGCCAATGGGTTTCTCTCCATCTCTCAGTCCTGCACGAGATAGTTTGATGGCTGTCGAGAGCGCAGAAATAGCCTCATCCTGGCCAAACACAACCATTTTCAGCTTGTCTGACAACCCTTTCAATTGTTGTTTATCTGAAGAAGACACACTTTTAGGTGGGATACGGGCTATTTTTGCCACAATCGCTTCTACATCGCCTACACCAATCAACTTTTTCCGTTTAGATTCGGGTAATAATTGTTGATAAGCTCCAGCTTCATCAATAACATCAATCGCCTTGTCCGGTAGAAAGCGGTCAGTGATATGCCGTGCAGAGAGTATTGCCGCTGTTTTGAGTGCTGCATTAGAAAAGCGTAACTTGTGATGCTCTTCAAACCTTGATTTTAACCCTTTGAGGATCTCAATAGTTTCCTCCACCGTAGGTTCGGGCACATCAATTTTTTGGAAACGGCGAGACAGGGCTCTATCCTTTTCAAAAATACCCCGATACTCCTGATAGGTTGTCGATCCAATGCAACGGATACGACCGGAAGTCAGTAAAGGTTTTAATAAATTGGATGCGTCCATCACACCGCCCGAAGCAGCACCTGCGCCAATGATGGTATGTATTTCATCAATAAATAAAATGGCGCCATCCTGCTCTTTCAATTCAGCAAGTACACCTTTGAAGCGTTTTTCAAAATCACCTCGATATTTGGTCCCGGCAAGCAAGTCACCGAGGTCCAGGGAGTAAACCACTGAATTACGGAGTACATCAGGTACCTGACCATCAATGATCATCTTAGCCAGCCCTTCAGCAATGGCTGTTTTCCCCACTCCAGCTTCTCCTACTAGCAATGGGTTGTTTTTACGACGACGAGCCAAGATTTGTGATACGCGCTCAATTTCATGACTACGACCCACCAACGGATCAATATAGCCTTGTTGCGCTTGAATGTTCAGGTTGGTTGTAAACTGATCCAACATGCTGGCATTGCCAGGAGCCTCATTTTCAGTGGCCGCTTCCCCTTGATGAGAATCCCCAGCATGTTGCTCAGACTGATCAACATACTTCGATATGCCATGAGAGATGTAGTTAACCACATCAATTCTGGTTACATTTTGTAACCGGAGAAAATAAACCGCCTGACTTTCCTGCTCACTAAAAATAGCAACAAGAACGTTATCACCCTGCACTTCCTTTTTACCTGAAGATTGCACATGGAAAACCGCGCGCTGCAATACCCGCTGAAAGCCGAGCGTTGGCTGGGTATCCTTTTCCCCTAAATCTGTAGGAATAAGTGGTGTGGTCGATTCAATAAACTCATCAAGATCACGCCTCAAGGCATCCATATCAGCGCCACAGGATTTCAAAACACTCACGGCTGACTCGTTATCAAGTAAGGCCAACAACAAATGTTCAACCGTCATAAATTCATGACGTTTGTCGCTGGCCCCTCGGAAGGCTTTATTTAGTGTTAATTCAAGTTCTTTACTTAACATACAACCACCTTGACCTTAGATTACTACTCATCATCATCCATGGGTTCTGTTTCGCAGAGTAACGGATGTTCATTATCTCTGGCATATTGATTAATCTGAGCTGCCTTTGTATCTGCAATGTCATGGATATAGACACCACAAACTGCTTTTCCTTCCGTGTGCACCTGCAACATAATCCTTGTAGCAGCCTCACGATTCATATTAAAGAAAATCTCTAGCACCTCTACCACAAACTCCATTGGTGTGTAGTCATCGTTAAAAATAACCACCTTATACATAGGAGGCTTTTTGAGCGCTGGCTTCACCTGCTCGAGAACAACACTACTGTCATGGTGCCACTCTCGCTCATCATCTTTACTACCAAGACTAATATTTAATCTAATATCCATACACTCTACTGAATAACATTAACCACTCTTCAGTCCTATTTTAATAGGATTAATAAATTTGTGTTCTTTTTTTCTATGTTTTCTAGCTATTGACTTAATAGGAATTTATCTATAGAAACTTATGCTGGATAAAAGTTGTGCAATTTTGCTGAATAGTTGCAATATTTATAACTATTGAGTTTATATTTTTAACTTTTAATAACCAAACTGTCCAGCAAGGAGTTAGTAATATGCCGACAGGTACCGTGAAGTGGTTTAACAATGCCAAAGGATATGGGTTCATTCTTTCATCAGATGGTGTGAGTGATATTTTTGCCCACTATTCTGCAATTACTATGGATGGCTATAAAACGTTAAAAGCTGGGCAAGAAGTCAGCTATGACCTCATTGAAGGTGAAAAGGGACTACATGCGACCAACATTTCCCCTTTAAATACTAGTTCTGCTGAACCTACAGAGGAAAATGACGGCTCTAGAGAGACACAGGGACCTGAGAATGAATAAAACTTATGACTGACGAGTCATAAAAACTGCCATTTGTAATATACAGTATTGTCTTTGTTGCTTGTTTAGTGCCTTTGTCACTTAAATTAAGATGGTTAGATTTGGAAGGTTACATTGTGAAAGTTGCTTTGTAGATATCACATATTTCAGATCAAACCTATCCTAAGCCCTAAACAGAATAGCTACGTTGCTTTGTCTATCAGATATTCAAAACCTTTGGTTGTTTTTACTCGCAATCATGCCTCCCCTTCCTTTTATAATTCATCACGAGCATGCTCGTAGTTCCAACCACAATAAACAGGCATCCAAAAACTGTTTCGTGTTACCAGCTCGGGCGATTTCTACAGAAGAATCGATTTTTCAGATCATTACTGGGATACCATTACGTCCCTCAACAAATAGAATCATAGGGTTGTTTGGAACGTTTAACCACAATAGCCATGTATGTTGTTATGAAATGAGATCTTACTTCCTTTACTTATTTTATGGACGTTCAAATGGCCAGACTTTTATTGTTTAACAAGCCCTACGGTGTTTTAAGCCAGTTTTCTGACCATGATGGCCATAAGGGTCTTAAACACTATATAAACTATCCAGATGTTTATCCCATGGGTAGGCTTGATCGTGATTCAGAGGGACTTTTATTACTCTCTGATGATGGCCAATTACAAGCCCGTATTGCCGACCCCAAGTTTAAAATGGAGAAAACCTACCTCGTACAAATTGAGGGAGACATAACGTCCGTAGCCCTGAAGAGTTTGGCTGCCGGCATTATGTTGAATGACGGTATGACGAAACCTGCAAATGCCAAAAAAATTCTAGAGCCATCCCTCTTGCCAAGGAATCCTCCTGTTCGTCAACGGGCGCATCAACCCACCAGCTGGGTAGAGCTGAAAATCAAAGAGGGTCGAAATCGACAAGTAAGGCGAATGACGGCTGCTGTTGGCTTCCCTACCCTCCGATTAATCCGCAGCGCAATTGGCGCATGGCAGCTAGGCGATATAAAACCTGGTGAATACCGACAGGAAACTATTCATTTACCCCAGAAACAAAAACGTACTTCAGTACACGCTAAGACTAAGTCCTCTTATACTAAGCCACCAAGGAAATCGTAACTTGCCGGATAAAATTCATCTGACAGTAGCAACCGTCGTTAAACGCGAGGATCTCTTTCTTATGGTCAGGGAAATTCGGAACGACTTAGGTGAAGCTTTTGACGGGACAACTGACCGAGGTAAAGCCAAAGAGGTATACAACCAGCCTGCAGGGCATGTGGAAGCGGGAGAAACCCCAATTCAAGCGGCTGTTCGAGAAACGTTTGAAGAAACAAGATGGCATGTGGAGCCTACGGGTATTATCAGCTTCACAACTTACACCTCTCCGAACAATCACATCACTTACTATAGACTCACTTTCGCCGCTAAAGCTCTTGAGTTTGATGAAACGACAGAGATAGATAGCGATATAGAGGAAGCGCTTTGGTTAAGTTATGAAGAAATATTGCTAAAACGCTCACAACTTAGAAGCCCCATAGTTTTACAGGTTATTGATGATTTTCGTGCCAACAGTATCTATTCATTGGATTTGCTGAAAGCCCACCGGTAGAATCCGCCTCCTTATGCCCAGTTCAAACCAAAAAAACAGCTCAGACAAGCCCATCGGACAAACAAAAGTTATTGTCGGCATGTCCGGTGGTGTCGACTCCTCGGTAACAGCTCTTTTGCTTCAGCAGCAAGGGTATGACGTGGAAGGGCTGTATATGAAAAACTGGGACGAAGATGACGGCACTGACTACTGTACTGCCCGTGAAGACATGGCTGACGCCCAAGCTGTAGCGGACACATTGGGCATTCCTCTTCATAGCGCCAACTTTGCTGCTGAGTATTGGGATAATGTATTCGAGTATTTTTTACAAGAATACAAGGCCGGAAGAACACCCAACCCCGATATTCTCTGTAATAGAGAAATTAAATTTAAAGTGTTTCTCGATTATGCCCGAATTCTGGGTGCAGACTTTATTGCTACCGGCCATTATGTACGCAGAAAGGACGTCAATGACCACACCTACTTGTTGAAAGGCCTAGACAGCAATAAAGATCAAAGCTATTTTCTCCATGCCGTCGACGAGCAAGCATTTCGCCGCACATTATTCCCTATTGGTGAAATGGACAAACCTGCCGTAAGAGCCATTGCTGAACAGCACGGCCTCATCACAGCAAAAAAGAAAGACTCTACGGGTATCTGTTTCATCGGCGAACGTCGATTTAAAGATTTTCTTGAACAATACTTACCCGCTCAGCCTGGTGATATAGAATCAGCAGAGGGTGAAATTATTGGTCAACATCATGGTTTGATGTACCACACTTTGGGACAACGGCAGGGATTGGGGATTGGCGGACTCAAAAATGCCGATGACAAGCCTTGGTATGTCGCAGGCAAAGATTTGCCCCGCAATGTATTAATTGCCGTTCAGGGTGGCGACCACCATCTTCTTTTCACAGATGCTCTATCCGTATCTGACTTACACTGGATAAATGGTGAGCCAGAAAGTTTACATGGAGATGCTGAGAAGACCGAATTTTACTGTACAGCTAAAACCCGTTACCGTCAGCCCGACCAAGCGTGTCGAGTGACAAAAAACCAAGATGGCTATGTCATACAATTTACTGAACCACAACGAGCGGTAACACCTGGCCAATCCGTCGTGTTGTATCAAGATGACATTTGTCTTGGTGGTGGCGTTATTGAACAATCTTGGAATGACCAAGGAAAACAGGATGTCGAATAAATGATGACAGGTCTTTATGTAAAAAAATTGGTGGTATTCATCAATGTTCAGTAAACCGTCACGTGACCAATTAATTGCTTTGGCGGGTGTTTTTCAATCTTGCCAGTTAGTGGAAACCTTATCAAAAAATGGTTCTGTCCCCTCTGATCATTTTAATGTTTGTATAGAAAGTTTATTCAAAAAAGATACGAAAAGTACGGAAGAGGTTTTTGGTTCACTGAGCAATTTAAAGCTTGGACTTGAATCCATGCAGGAGTTAATTACTCTAAACTCCCGAGCAAAACAATCTGACACACTGAAATATCTCGTGGGTGTCATCTATCTGGCCAAAAAACTTCGTCATAATAAAACTATGCTCAATTTGATCGGTCAACGACTTGATCAAGCATCAAGACAGGCTGAACATTTTTCACCCACTCACCCCAATGTCATTGCTAATCTAGCTCAAATTTATCAGGACAGTATTAGCACATTCCGTTACCGAATACAGGTCAATGGCTATGCCGGTTATTTACAACAGGAAAGCATTGCCCAGCGCATTCGCTGTTTACTCTTTTCCGGTATTCGTTCTGCCATACTTTGGCATCAAATTGGTGGCCGCCGCCGTCACCTGATTCTTAATCGCAAAGATATATTGGCGCAACTGCGAAATTTAAACGTGACCTGAGTAAAAAGCAGACCTTGCTAATGTTATCAGTGAGTGACAGGTACTTTGAATATTTTGCTTTATTTCAATGTACATTTTCTCCTGAAATGCCGAGACAATTACGGTAAAATTCGCGTTCATTAAAAATGATTGACTGACGCCTGTACTCGAAATACATATCGGAACCTATAATGAATCTTTCCAGTTTGACTGCCGTTTCTCCCATAGATGGTCGCTATAACAGTAAAACCGCGGACCTACGCTCAGCCTTTAGTGAGTTCGGGCTGATTAAATATCGTGTGTTTGTGGAGATACGTTGGTTACAAAAATTGGCAGCACACCCAGAGCTTCAAGAAGTGGGCCCTTTTAGTGTTGACGCTAATGCGGTTCTCAATAATCTCGTGGCTAATTTTAGCGAGCAAGATGCCAATCGAATTAAAGAAATCGAGCGCACCACTAATCACGATGTAAAAGCGGTGGAATATTTTATCAAAGAACGTATTGCAGAGAACGCTGAACTCAATACCATTTTGGAGTTTGTTCACTTTGCCTGCACCTCTGAAGACATCAATAATCTGTCACATGCTTTAATGCTGAAAGAAGGTAGAGATAATGTATTACTTCCTCAAGTAGAAGAAATTGTCTCTCAGCTATCGGGCATGGCGAAAAGTTTTGCCCATGTGCCTATGTTGTCACGGACACACGGTCAAACCGCGTCGCCTACAACTGTGGGCAAGGAGCTGGCTAATGTTGCCTATCGCTTGAAGCGTCAAATCGAGCAGATTCGCCAAGTGGCTTTATTCGGAAAAATTAACGGCGCAGTGGGTAATTACAACGCACACTTTGCTGCCTACCCCAATGTAGATTGGGTCGCTAATGCTAAAGATTTTATAGAAAGCCTTGGCTTGAATTTAAATCCCTATACTACTCAAATTGAACCACATGACTATATTGCTGAATTGTTTGATGCCATTTCGCGCTTCAACACAATTTTGATCGACTTTAACCGAGATATTTGGGGTTATATTTCACTGGGGTACTTCAAACAAAAAACGATTGCGGGAGAAGTCGGCTCATCGACGATGCCTCACAAAGTAAACCCCATTGATTTCGAGAACTCTGAAGGAAATCTGGGCATTGCCAATGCCATATTTGGTCATCTTGCTCAAAAGTTACCGATCTCTCGTTGGCAGCGCGACCTAACCGACTCCACAGTTCTTCGTAACATGGGCGTTGGATTTGGTTATAGTTTGATTGCCTATCAATCAACTCTCAAAGGTATTAGTAAGCTTGAGCTCAATGAGCAACGCCTTGCGGAAGACTTAAGTAATACCTGGGAAGTATTAGCAGAACCCGTACAAACCGTAATGCGTCGATACAACATTCCGGAGCCCTATGAAAAGCTAAAGGCTCTGACCCGTGGTCAGGGTATAACGAAAGAAACGCTATTAAATTTTGTCGAAACCTTGGATATTCCAGAAGATGCAAAAGCAGGTTTACGTGCGTTGACCCCCGCGAGCTACATTGGCAATGCCATAGCACAGGCTAAAGCCATTTAATCTCAAGACCCGGTCCCGTCTTGCGCCTGATGTGATTTTTTTGTTTTTGTATTCCTGGGAGTAAAGTTCAATGGCTGACACCCCTTCTGTTCTGGCTAGTTTGTCTACTGATGAATTTCTCCGTGAGTACTGGCAAAAAAAACCGCTGTTGATTCGTAATGCCTTCCCGGATTTTAAGTCACCGCTAACACCCGATGAATTGGCCGGCTTGTCCCTAGAAGAGGAAGTTGAATCACGAATTGTTATTGAACAAGGACAGTCTGGCCCCTGGGAACTTCAAACAGGTCCGTTTGAAGAATCTATCTTCGAGCAACTCCCAGAGAGTCACTGGACTTTGTTAGTTCAAGCCGCAGACCTATGGGTTCCCGAGGTTAAGGCATTACTGAACAAATTTGATTTTCTTCCCCCATGGCGACTTGATGACGTCATGGTGAGCTATGCACCTTATGGCGGAAGCGTCGGCCCACACTTCGATTACTACGATGTGTTTTTGCTACAAGGTCTAGGCCAGCGACGCTGGCAAGTTGGCGGCAGCTGTGATCACAGCGCCCCTCGACAACCAGGCACCCCATTAAGAATTTTAAGTGAATTCAACAAGGTTGAAGAATGGGTATTAAACCCGGGCGACATGCTCTATATACCGCCCCAAATTGCCCATTGGGGCGTCGCTGAAAATGATTGCCTCACCTACTCCATCGGTTTTCGTTCACCCTCAATAGCCGATATGCTTGGAGACTTGGCCACGGAATTGATGGCACAAGATCATACTGGTTATTTTCGTGATCCACCCTTAACCCCGGCAATGGCGACAGAATCTATTCACCCCTTATTTATTCAACAAGTGAAGTCCATGTTGAGTGAATTATTGGATGATGAAGCACTACTTGCTGATTGGTTTGCTCGTTATATGACATCACCTAAATACCCCGAATTTACTGAAGAAACGGGTGAAAACAGAACCGCTGTAGTTGCTGGTAATGCATACCTTAATGGTGAGAAGACTTTAGGTCTCTAAGTATAACCTCGCTAGGGACAGCCGCACCGCCAGGCCAACGAGAATCTGTCACACCAGACAATGCTCCATCTTCGCCACCTGTTATCGCCTGTACCCGTCCCATGACGCGGGGACTACTCGAAATATTGTGCCCCATGGTTTCAAGAATTTTAATGGTGTCTGACGCAATACCCGGTTCTACCAGTACGTCATCAGGTAACCACTGATGATGGATTCGAGGTGCAGCTGTTGCCTCAGCGATGTTCATACCAAATTCAAGTCGATTAAGAATGTTTTGTAATACCACCGTAATGATAGTGCTGCCACCAGGACTACCCGTTGCCATGATCGGTTGCAATCCGGAATCACTCTTTTTAAAGATAATAGTAGGCGTCATAGATGATAACGGGCGCTTGCGAGGTTCGATGGCGTTTGCTTTGTTGCCTACCAGCCCATAGGCATTGGGAACACCGGGTTTCGCTGAGAAATCATCCATTTCGTTGTTGAGTAAAAAACCTGCATTTTCTACAGAAATGCCACTGCCGTAAGAAAAATTAAGGGTATAAGTATTGCTGACGACATTGCCCTGACTATCCCAAACCGAAAAGTGGGTTGTCTGAGGGCTTTCTTCGGGCAATGTTCGTAAGTGTGAAAGTGCAGGTTTAATTTCAGATGACAGGGACGCTTTCCGTAAGTCTATGTCTTCCCGCAATCGTTTGGCATAGGCCTTATCTGTTAACGCTTTAACGGGCACAGGATAAAAGTCGGGATCACCCAAATATTCACTTCGGTCGGCATAGGCTCGGCGCATGGTTTCTATCAGTCGATGCAAATAAGCGGCACTATTGTGTCCAAGACTGTCTAGCTTCCACCCTTCTAAAATATTTAGCATTTGAACTAAATGAACGCCCCCGGACGAAGGTGGAGGCATAGATGCAACGGTATATCCTCGGTAATCACCCATGATGGGTTGTCGTTCCACCACTTTATAACTTGCCAAGTCATCATGGGTAATAATTCCGTTACCACGGGCCATCTCTTCCACAATAAGGTCTGCCACCTCCCCCTCATAGAAACCACCAACACCTTGTGCCGCTATTTTTTCTAGGGTTTTAGCCAAATCTGGCTGTATCCATAGATCACCAGGCTGAAGGGCACTGCCATCGGATCTAAAAAAATACCGAGCAGACGCCTTATCAACTTTTAACCTTGAGGTTGCTCTCTTTAAGGAATAAGACAAGGGTCCACCGACGGTGAAACCGGCACGAGCTAATGTAATCGCTGGTTCAATAACCTGCGGTAAGGACATGGTGCCATACTCTTCCAGAGCATGAATTAGACCTGCAACCGTACCAGGCACACCCGCTGAGCGACGGCTGAATCTGGCAAGGTTAGTATCCACATCACCCTGCCCATCAAGAAACAATGTTTTGTCAGCAGAGGCTGGAGCCATTTCGCGATAATCTATCGCTACTGTTTTATGGCTTTCGGCAAGGTATACCATCATAAAACCGCCGCCACCGAGATTTCCTGCCTGTGGAAGGGTAACGGCAAGGGCGAAACCTGTCGCCACAGCAGCATCAATGGCGTTACCACCCTTGGACAAAATATCAGCGCCCACCCTACTGGCGATAGCTTCTTGTGAAACCACCATGCCCGCTTCAGAGGGAATAGGATGGAACCGGGCAGATCGATCAAAAATGGCGGGCTGTTGATCACCTACAGCCGACAATGAATTGTCGGCCAATAACAAGGGCGATTGAAAAAAAACGAGAACAAAAAGGCAGTAAAGAATTTTTTTCAAATGACCGCTCCGTTATTTATGTAAGAGTACGCGAGGTAATGGTATCTAAGGTAATAGTACCTAAGGTAGGAATAACTAAAAGGAAATTTTTGCAGACTCTACCTCTGCATAAAAGTATTTTATACCGCTATAGTAAAGATATGGGTATAGGTGAAACCTTGAGCCTAGACAAATCATGGCCATGAACTGGTAATAAGACCGTTCTACGACCAAGGCCGTACGCTAGACCTCCGTCGTGAACAATAAAAAGAGGGGCAAGATGGAAACGGTAGATTATTTTCCTATTGATGTTAAACAAACCAGCTGGCAGAACTCCCGTGAACTCTTGACTGACATACGACACAAAGTGTTTGTGGAAGAACAGCATGTGCCTTTGAGTGAGGAAATTGATGAAGATGACCCCCAGGCGATTCACTGGTTGGCCTATGGTCCAGATGATAAGGCAATGGCGACAGGACGCCTGTTAAGTAACGGTCAAATAGGCCGGATGGCTGTACTTAAGGAGTTTCGTGACCGTGGTGTAGGCTCTGCCTTAATGAGAAATATTATCCGATACGCTAATCGGGAAAATATGAAGCAACTACACCTTAATAGCCAAAGCAAGGCTGTTCCTTTTTATGAGGGGTTTGGTTTTGTCGAACAAGGAGAGTCCTTAATGGATGCTGGAATTCTCCATAAATATATGCTGCTTAATTTACATGATGAGCAAGACAAATTACCCCTGGTGGCTTTACCTGAAATAACAAAAGATGAACGAAAAAGAATGAGTATTGATGGTATTGATGCATTCCTTGATCAGGCCGAGATACTGATCAAACGAGCACATAGAGAAATCCGGATATTTAGCTATAGGTTAGAACCAGCCCTATATAGTACTGACCAACTTTGTGATGCCATTTATGCCTTTGCCACCAGCCACCCTCTCGCTCGGGTTAATATCTTAGCTAAAGACATCAAATCTGTGATCAATCATCCCAACAAGCTACATGAACTCTGTCAGCGATTACCTAGTCGAATTTCAATCAAAAAGTTTCAAAGTAGAGAGCAATGCCTACATTCAGAGTTTTTGATCGTTGACAGGTCTGGCATTCTTTACAAACAAGAACCCGAGCGATTTGTTGGTTATGTGACTCAATATGCACCAATGGAAGCTTCTGCACTTAAAGATGAGTTTGATGAGCTATGGCATCAGGGGAAAGTTGACCCGGAATTAAAACGACTACATATATAGCTCATACAACCCAAGTCCAAAAAATATCGTCTAAAATTAGCCTACAAAAAAACCGGGGTTGTTACCAACACCGGTTTTTTAATAAACAATTTAAATATAAACCAAACTTATGACGCTAATTTAGCCTTCTGACGATAAGCATGTAACAGAGGCTCAGTATATCCGCTGGGCTGCTCAGCTCCTTTAATGACTAAGTCGCGTGCAGCAGCAAAGGCAATACTTTGATCAAAATTTGGCGCCATATTACGGTACATGGGATCACCGGAATTTTGACCATCCACCACAGCAGCCATACGCTTCATGGTTTCCATAACTTGCTCTTCAGAACAAATTCCAT
The DNA here is from genome assembly GCA_963974675.1 of uncultured Porticoccus sp. Lineage (GTDB taxonomy): Bacteria > Pseudomonadota > Gammaproteobacteria > Pseudomonadales > Porticoccaceae > Porticoccus. The sequence continues at coordinate 81,150 of CAXBDQ010000003.1, forward strand.
GACGAAGCCAATTGGCTATATGCTGACTGGAAATACGCAGAGTTGCCCTATCTTCCATCAAACCAACATTGTTGATATCGGGAACCTTAGAGCAGCCTACGCCTTGTTCTACCCAGCGCACAACATAGCCGAGGATTCCCTGAGCATTGTTATCCAATTCTTTTTGAATATCTTCAGCACTCAATTCACCCACAAGTAAAGGAATTGTCAGAATATCATCTACCTTGGCAGGCGAACGGGTAGACAACTCCTGTTGACGGGAAAATACATCTACTTGATGGTAATGCAGCGCATGTAACGTTGCGGCAGTTGGTGACGGAACCCACGCAGTATTTGCACCCGCCATAGGATGGCCAATTTTTGCTTCCATCATATCGGCCATATTCTCGGGAATAGGCCACATGCCTTTACCAATCTGAGCCTTACCTTTCAGACCACAAAGCAGCCCCACGTCAACGTTTTGGTCTTCATAAGCAGTAATCCACTTCATGGTTTTTAACTGACCTTTAGGCGCAAAGGGTCCAGCTTCCATACTGGTATGAATTTCATCGCCGGTACGATCTAGGAATCCTGTATTGATAAAGACTACGCGCTCACTGGCTGCTCGGATACACTCTTTAAGGTTGACAGAAGTGCGACGTTCTTCATCCATAATGCCCACTTTTAAAGTATTCCTGTCAAGGCCCAACGCATCCTCGACAGCACCAAACAAGGCATTGGTGAAAGCAACTTCATCCGGACCGTGCATTTTTGGCTTAACGATATAAATACTACCCGTTTTACTGTTTCTGTATTTACCGTTGCCCTTGATATCGTGAATAGATATCAAGCTAGTCATCATGGCATCCATGATGCCCTCAGGAACTTCATTGCCCTCAGCATCAAGAATTGCAGGGTTAGTCATCAGATGGCCAACATTACGGACGAACAACAAGCTGCGGCCAGGAAGTATCAGGGTGCCGCCATCAGGCGTATTGTAGGTGCGATCAGGGTTCATTTTACGGACAATGGTCTTGCCACCCTTCTCGAGAGTTTCCTCAAGGTCCCCTTTCATTAATCCCAGCCAGTTTTGGTAAATCAACGCCTTATCTTCAGCGTCCACTGCAGCGACAGAATCCTCACAATCCATAATGGTGGTCAAAGCCGCTTCCATCAGAATATCCTTGATTCCCGCAGGGTCATCTGCACCAATTTGTGTGTTATGATCTATTTGAAGTTCAAAGTGTAACCTATTGTTTTTAAACAAAATAGATTCAGGGTTTTCAGCAGATCCCTGATAGCCAGCAAGCTGCGACGGATCTGCCAAAGCAATTTCATCACCATTACTTAAAATAGCCTTAAGGTTGCCACCAGAAATAGCATATTCTTTTGCATCTCGGTGTGAACCAGAGGCCAAGGGTACGGATTGATCAAGGAACTTTCTACCATATTCAATCGCCTTCGCTCCACGCACAGGGTTATAGCCAGCGGTTTTTTCCGCGCCATCAGTTTCTGGAAGCACGTCAGTACCGTAAAGTGCATCATACAAACTACCCCATCGAGAGTTTGCAGCATTCAGAGCAAAACGAGCATTCATGACCGGCACAACCAATTGTGGACCCGCTTGTGAAGTAATTTCCGGATCCACGTTTTCTGTCGTGATAGAAAAATCATCGCCTACAGGAACTAGGTAGCCAATCTCTTGCAAGAAAGCTTTGTAGGATTTTTGATCTACGGGTTGTCCTGAGTGCTGCTGGTGCCAAGCATCGATTTGAGCCTGAAGACTATCGCGTTTAGCAAGGAGTTCGCGATTTACCGGTGCGAAAGTAGAGATCACAGAAGCAAATGATTGCCAGAAGGCCTCTTTATCTACACCCGTTCCAGGAATGATATCTTTTTCTACTAAGTCATAAATCGAGCGGGCGACCTGTAGTCCACTTACTTCAACGCGTTCAGTCATAGGCTGAGTCATGATAGTGCCTTTATAGTAGGAGCCATTAAAAAGTCTGATTGTAGGTAAACCATTGAGCATTTAGCAATTTTATAGACTTTATTTTCGCTATTTTCCCTATGAATAAAAGCCTGGGAGTCCAGGCTTTTTTATCAAATGATTAGTATGGGATTAATCGAGCGTGCTTGCGACATCAGCAATCAGACGTCGCATCCACTGGTGGGCGGGATTGTGTTGCAATAAAGGGCTCCATGCCATTTTTAACTCAATTTCGGGGATATCAAAAGGTGGCTTTAAAATCACCACATTGGGGTTATCTGAAAGTAATTCCGCCGCTTTTGTTGGGAGAGTAATAACAAGATCTCTTAATTCGGCTAATCTCATTGCGGCCTGATAATGACGGGTAAACACACGTATGCGACGCTGCTTATCCAACTTGGCCAAGGCCTCATCGACCCATCCCAGCCGTTGACCGGCTCCTGGCTCCATACCTACACCAACACCCATACCTGTTTTATTGACCCAAACATGCCCTGACTCAAGGTAGTTATCCAGCGTAAAGGCCTCATGTATTGGGTTATGAATACTTAAAAGACATGAAAAAGTATCTCGCCATATTGTCATTTGGTGGAATGACTGGGGCAGAACATCAAATCTATTGATAACGAGATCTACTTTGCCCTGCTCAACATCCTGATAACTAATATCACTAGGAGTCAGCACATCCAAAGTTATATTGGGAGCCTCTAAACGTAATCTACGCATCAAATGAGGGAGAAGAGTAGACTCAGTATAATCACTCACGGAAATTCGAAACACTCTGTCCGCTTCGGCAGCAGAAAATTCTTTCCTTGGCTCTACCGCTTTTTCAACCGATGCTAACACCTCACGTACAACTGGCTGTAGCTGTTCCGCTCTTTCTGTCGGCGTCATACCTTCACTGGTGCGAACTAATAAAGGATCATTAAACAACTCACGTAATCGCCTCAGTCCATTACTCATAGCAGGTTGACTGATCCCTAGGCTTTCTGCAGCTCGAGTGACATTCCTCTCTTTCAGGAGTACATCAAGGTATACAAGCAAGTTTAAATCGACACTACGTATATTCATCTACATTCACACCACAAATACTGACAATAAAGTCTATAGATTAGCTAAATTTTGGTGGGATGGCTAGAATTCGTTTTCGTACAAAACGTTTTTTTGTTTTCAATCTGGAAGGACTGAACATGTCAAACTACACCCAAGACATCGACGCAGCCGCAGCGCTATGCAAAACCAACGGTAGCGCATGGAATGCGATCAACCCTGAATCTGTAGCTCGTATGCGCGCTCAAAACCACTTCAAAACTGGTTTAGATATCGCGAAATACACCGCAGACATCATGCGTAAAGATATGGCGGCATACGATGCTGATACCTCTAAGTACACTCAGTCACTGGGTTGCTGGCATGGCTTTATCGGTCAACAAAAAATGATTTCTATCAAGAAACATTTTGATGGAAATACTGACCGTCGTTACTTGTACCTTTCTGGTTGGATGGTTGCTGCACTGCGTTCTGAATTTGGTCCTCTGCCTGATCAATCCATGCATGAAAAAACTTCTGTTGCTAGCCTAATCGGTGAGCTGTACACCTTCCTACGTCAAGCTGATGCACGTGAACTGGGCGGCCTTTTCCGCAAATTAGATGCAGCACGTGATGCTGGCGATGCCGCTAAAGAAAAAGAAGTGCAAGCAGCCATCGATGGTCACAGAACTCATGTTGTACCTATCATCGCTGATATCGATGCGGGTTTTGGTAACGCTGAAGCGACTTACCTGATGGCCAAGCAAATGATCGAAGCCGGTGCTTGCTGTATTCAAATCGAAAACCAAGTGTCTGACGAAAAGCAATGTGGCCACCAAGACGGCAAAGTAACGGTTCCTCACGAAGACTTCCTAGCTAAAATCCGCGCTGTGCGTTACGCATTCCTTGAGCTGGGCGTAGACAATGGTGTCATCGTTGCCCGTACTGACTCCTTGGGTGCTGGCTTAACCAAGCAAATCGCTGTCACTAAAGAGCCCGGTGATCTGGGTGACCAATACAACTCGTTCCTGGATTGTGAAGAAGTTAACGCCTCTGATTTAGCCAACGGTGATGTTGTTATCAATCGTGGCGGCAAATTACTGCGCCCTAAGCGTTTGCCTTCTAACTTGTTCCAGTTTAAGAAAGGTACTGGCGAAGCGCGCTGTATCTTAGATAGCATCACTTCTTTGCAGAATGGCGCTGACTTGATTTGGATCGAAACGGAGAAACCTCACGTTTCACAGATCGGTGGCATGATGGACGAGATTCGCAAGACCGTTCCTGACGCTAAGCTGGTTTACAACAACAGCCCATCATTCAACTGGACCCTGAACTTTCGTCAGCAAATCTTTGATGCGATGGTTGAAGAAGGAAAAGACGTTTCTGCTTACGATCGCGCCAACCTGATGAGCGTAGACTATGATGAAACTGAATTATCTATTGCTGCTGATGAAAAGATCCGCACCTTCCAAGCTGATGCAGCTCGTGAAGCAGGCATCTTCCATCACCTGATCACTCTGCCTACTTATCACACAGCGGCATTGTCTACAGACAATCTGGCTAAAGAATACTTTGGTGATAAAGGTATGCTTGGTTATGTCGAAGGCGTACAGCGTAAAGAAATCCGCCAAGGTATCGCCTGTGTTAAGCACCAAAACATGGCCGGTTCTGACATGGGTGATGATCACAAAGAATACTTTGCCGGTGAAGCTGCACTGAAAGCTTCAGGTAAAGACAACACCATGAACCAATTCTAAGTTTATTCACCTTATCCTTTTTAAGGATTATTTAAGGGGTTGCGAAAGCACCCCTTTTTTTTGCTCAAAATAAGGTAAAGATAAAAAACACAACCACACGATATATAAAATACTATTTCATAATCTGGCTATGTAGATAATCTGCTAAATATGCTCTTTCCTCATCCGTAAAATTTTCAAATGATGGCATCTCTCTATGCTGTCCACTGCCTTTAATCCATTCCATCAATTCGTACTGAGATTTACGTGTGAGCAATGTAGCCGGAATACGTTTTAAATAATCCCCACGTCCGGTTCTGGGGTGACATTCCGAACAGTTTTCCTGAAAAAGTTTTTCTCCTGCCGTTATTGCCACCGAGGTTGCAGTTGGCGCTTTATCGTCACTACAACCTGAAAGCGCTGTTACAGCAACAGCAATTAATATTGAACGCTTATATTTCATCACTCTTCTCCTTAACAACGGCAAGCTATTCAGCAAAGTTTACACCCAACAAAATTACTTACTAATAATAAACAATGTACACCAAACTCAAAAGGATTGGCTAAAGCTAATCATTGCATGAATATTATTCACCAGAATACCTCCTCTTCATTATGAGCCTACAGATACTATGATTTTCTTCTTGGCAGCATCCGAAGGAGGGTTTTATCTTTTAAAAAATAATGATGAAACAATGCAGCTAAGGTATGGAGTGCGATGAGCACATAACCCAAGGTGCCAACAGTTTCGTGAACTTCTTCAATAAGTTTGGCTAAATCACGATTTTCTGCCATCAAGGCTGGAAGGGTCACACCATAGAATGGCACTGGTTTTCCTTCTCCACTCAAAATCAACCATCCCATCAACGGCATACTGATCATTAAAAGATAGAGCGCGATGTGAGTCCATTTAGCGGCAAAAAATTGCCACGATCTTTCTGCAAACAGGCTTTTAGGGGTTGCTTGTCCCACCCGAACCAACAATCGAATCCAAACTAAAACGAAGACAGAAAGTCCCAGCATGAAATGCCAAGTTTTCAGGGCATCCCTAGGGTCAGACCCTTTTGGGTAAAACACTCGAAGCTCAATACAGGCATAAACGGCCACTAACAGTAGGAACATTATCCAGTGAAAGCCAATGGAAATCAGCCCATATCGGTCTGCCGTATTTTTCCAGTTCATATTCTATTCCCTGCTCTTAATGAGGAACTATTTTTCTTTATGAATTCACGAGAGGCTACTTGTTAACGCCTCAGACGAGACAATGACACCGTTATTATCGGCATAAACATACTCACCAGGTTTAAAGGTTACACCGCCAAATATTAGGGGAATGTTAAAATCACCAATATTTCGCTTGTCTGTTTTTAATGGAATACTACCCATTGCTTGTACCCCGAGATCAAGGGAAGCCAAAGCATCTACATCGCGAACACAACCATAAATGATAAAGCCCTCCCAGCCATTTCTAACGGCATTTTCTGCAATCATATCGCCTAGCAAAGCCCTACGTAATGATCCGCCACCATCGACAACCATGACCTTTCCATGACCGGGTTTCCCCGCATACTCTTTCACCAACGAATTGTCTTCATGACACTTTATTGTCACAATTTCACCACCAAAGGTATCTCTGCCACCATAATTCGCCAACATGGGTTCCAAAACCTTAACAAGATCAGGATAATCATCACATAAATCCGGGGTTGAATAAGACATACTTTCTCCATTTATCAGGGCCAGAAATACTAGCCTATAAAAATTCCGATTTGCTCACCCTCTTCCACCCAATCATAGTGAACTAAAGCCGGCACGCCAGAAACGATATCACCGCCGAGGGCCTCACCGTTTTCAAGGCGAAAACAGATCCGGTGTTTTGGACATTCAATACAACCATTAACAAGCTTTGCTTTTTTTAACGGAAACCCATCGTGGGGACAGCGATTATCTATTAACCGCACTAGACCACCACTTTGCACCAAGAGTAAATCTTGTCCATTTACCAAAAAACGTTTCGAGTAGCCTTCATGGAGGTTGCAGGTTTTATCTAGAGGGTGAAAGTTCATAGTGATAGTGAGATTGCCACTAACCTTTCAAAGGAGCAATGATTGAAATCAAATACTACACAGCAGCCATATGAATATGGGCCCTTATTCGTCGTCATATAGAATTAAATACATCTAATAGGTTTCAATAAAAATGAGATTCCAAGCTTATTAAACATTGCGCTTAACCATGATTGAATTTCCAATGAACTGACGTAGACTAGCGCCCCATGCAACAGGTTGAAATTGTCGACTTTCCTTATCGGTCCGATGCCGAACTATTATTTTCCGCTATTCGTCACATGCCCGACGCTATTTGGCTGGATAGCGGTAAGCCCCGTAGCTTGTATGGACGTTTTGATATTATCAGCGCTCACCCCGAGCAAATATTAGAAACAGTTGGTCACACGACGCGCATTGTGACGGCTAATAGTACGTCAGTTTCAACTGACGACCCTTTTCTTCTCTGCGAGGAGTTGTTTTCATCCCTAGGCCAGCTTAGTGAACGCTATAACCATTACCCTTTTGTCGGCGGACTTGCAGGCTATTTCGGCTATGACTTAGGCCGCTCAACCACACACCAAACTAACCGTTTACCTAAATTCGATAATTTGCCCGATATGCGTGTGGGAAACTATGGCTGGGCTTTAGTGCTCAATCATTCTGCCCAAAAGGCATGGTTGTTTTTTCGCAAAAGTTGCCCCCCATCTTTACGTAAAGATGTGATTCATTGCTTGAAACAGGCACCGAAAACTAATTCTGATAAAGAAAAATCGATAGTAAGAGTATTTTCTTCATCCATCGCTAAAAACGATTATCTAGAAGCTATCGCCAAAATAAAAAACTACATCCTTGCGGGAGATTGCTATCAAGTTAACTTTGCCCAGCATTTTTCTACTGCTTTCGATGGCGATAACTGGTCGTTATATCAACAGCTTCGTCGAATCCTCCCCTCGCCCTATAGTTGCTTTTACCAGTGGGGGGATAAAAACCAAGCCATACTGAGTCTTTCTCCCGAACGTTTTCTAAAACTCTCTATGGGACAAGTAGAAGCCAAACCTATCAAGGGAACCATTCGGCGTGGTAAAACGGTGGAAGAAGATCAGCAGAACGCCATTGAGCTAATGAATAGCCAAAAAAATCGAGCTGAAAACCTGATGATTGTGGATTTATTGCGTAACGACCTAGGTAAAACCTGTAACCCAGGATCTATTCGAGTTCCTAAATTATTTGCACTAGAAAGCTTCCCTAATGTTCATCATCTTGTAAGTACCGTCACCGGGACCTTACGCGATAACGAATCCGCTCTATCTCTACTTCGTGGTTGTTTTCCTGGTGGCTCAATCACGGGTGCCCCGAAAAAGCGTGCCATGGAAATTATTGAAGAGCTGGAAGTCTGCCGTCGCTCAGTCTATTGCGGAAGTATCGGGTATATCAGTGCCACGGGAAGAATGGATACCAATATTGCCATACGAACTCTGATTGCCGACGGCAAAAAACTCCATTGTTGGGGTGGAGGAGGTATTGTCTCTGACTCCAACGCAACAGACGAGTATCAAGAGACATTGGATAAAATCAGGGCTTTAATTGAATCCTGAAACCCCTGGGAGTTGCCAAGGGTTAAAAGATAGAAGCCCGTTAAATTTACTGCTAGACGATGAAAGCTTAAAGGCTTAAGTTTCGGTTGCTGGCTTTCAAAAATTCTTTCTTAAGCGCGTCAAAATCATGTACTGCCGGAAACTGGGGGAATTCATCAATGACATTTTGTGGCGCATGAAACAAGATGCCGGCATCTGCTTCAGCTAACATGGTGGTATCGTTATAGGAATCACCAGCGGCAATCGTACGGTAGTACATACTTTTAAAACCCACCACAGCCTGACGCTTGGGATTGGCCTGCCTCAATTTATAATCTGTTACACGACCGTTACCATCCACTTCCAACTTATGACACAACAGTGTTGGAAAACCCAATTGTCGCATGAGTGGTTGAGCAAACTCATAGAAGGTATCGGAAAGAATCACCACCTGAAAACGCTCTCGCAGCCAATCCACAAAATCTTTGGCGCCAGCCAATGGGCTCAAGGTCGCAATCACTTCTTGAATCTCGTTTAAACCCAGACCATTCTGCTCAAGGATATCCAATCGATAACGCATAAGAACATCATAGTCCGGCTCATCACGTGTTGTTCTTTTTAGCGCCTCAATACCGGTTTTTTCAGCAAAAGCGATCCAAATCTCAGGGATCAATACGCCTTCTAAGTCCAAACATGCGATTTCCACAAGCCATTCCTCCATCATTCAACAACAGATAAAAAGCCGGCCACTCTAACCAGTTCAGGGAAATTGCGCAACATCACCTCTGCCAACAACTTAAGATAAGGCGTTACAACCTACAACCAGCCCTAATAGCCAGATGTATGTGGCATATATGTTCTGATTATTTTTTCTTTAGTGGCGCCTCTGGTATCATTCGCGGCCTTACCAATATGGTCACTAACATCTTAGAGGATATTAAGTAATCCAATGGCTGAAAATCTTTTATCTACGGTCGATCTGGACCAACAACTTTCCGCACAAACTCCTCAGGAAATCCTAGCGTATGCCCTGAAGGAGTTTGACAATGTCGCGATTTCTTTCAGTGGTGCTGAAGATGTCGTTCTTATCGATATGGCCTATAAAATTGCTCCTGAAAAAGTGCAGGTATTTTCCCTTGATACTGGCCGACTACATGCGGAAACTTATCGCTTTATCGAAAAAGTCCGCAAACACTACGGGCTTGATATTGATGTCGTCTTTCCAGACGCAAAAGCAGTGAACACTCTGGTTCGCGAAAAAGGTTTGTTTAGTTTTTATGAAGATGACCACAAGGAATGCTGCAGTATTCGTAAAATTGGGCCATTACGCCGCAAGCTTTTAACGGTTGATTCGTGGGTTACGGGTCAACGCCGAGACCAGAGTCCTGGTACACGCGCCGCTATTCCAGTGATTCAAGATGACAAAGCCTTTGCTCGACCTGGGGAGAGCTTGACTAAGTTTAACCCCCTGGCTAATTGGACATCTCAGCAAGTGTGGGATTACATTCGCAGTAATAATGTTCCCTATAACGAACTGCATGATCAAGGTTTCATCAGTATTGGTTGCGAGCCCTGCACTCGGCCTACTGGCCCAGGTCAGCACGAACGAGAAGGCCGTTGGTGGTGGGAAGAAGCGACACTTAAAGAGTGTGGCCTTCACGATGTGAACATTAAAAAATAGCGGTTAACACACCACGGCAGTCAACATATGGGCTGCCGTGACTCAATTAGAGTCATTAGGCATCAGCAGGTAAGGGTTTGAATCATGAGAATCACTTTCGTCAAAAAAATCAATCTGGATGGCAGTTTCTGTAAAAAGTGCGATGAAGTACAACAGAAGATGAACGCTGCAGGTCAGAACGAACTAATAGATGAGGTTTTAATTGCTGATGAAAGAGACCCCGCCTCTCCAGGAATGGAGCTGGCCTCACTCTACAACGTGGAGCGCGCACCCTTTTTTTTAGTTGAGCGTGATGGCGAAGCTCCGGAAATTCATACGGTATACTTCAAATTTGTCAAAGAAGTACTCAACCAGAAAACCAAAGAAGAAGACGAACTAAAAGAAATCCTGAACGACAACCCTGATCTGGATTTTCTTTAATAAATCGTAACAATTTTGCCGCTTAGTACTCTGGCAGTTCAATCGTGCTGAAAAAAGCCTCCAAGTCATCTCTGGCTCGAATTGAACAGGCTTCATCTACTCGATCACGTGTCAGGTGGGGAGCAAACAGCTCAATAAAATCGTACATATAGGTTCGTAAATAAGTTCCTCTACGGAAACCAATACTGGTAATGCTGGGCTTAAAGAGATGTTTGGCTTCCAGAGCCACCAGATCACTGTCTTTCACTGGATCGTAGGCCATATGGGCCACAATCCCAATCCCAAGCCCCAGCCTTACGTAGGTTTTGATCACATCCGCATCTGTGGCGGTAAACACTACCTTTGGAATCAAGCCTCGGTCATTAAAGGCTTCATCGAGTTTAGAGCGTCCGGTAAAACCAAAAACATAGGTTACCAAGGGGTAATTAGCCACCTCCTCCAAGGTCAGTGATGGGCTTTGAACAAGAGGGTGATCTTTCGGTACTAATATACAGCGATTCCAGCGGTAGCAAGGCATCATCAGAAGATCGTGGAACAACTCGAGCGCTTCTGTAGCAATAGCAAAATCTGCTGCACCATCAGCGGCTTGTTCTGAAATTTGAACAGGTGTTCCCTGATGCATATGCAAAGACACATCAGGATATTTATTAATAAACGATTCAATCACTCCTGGGAGAGCATACCGTGCCTGAGTATGAGTTGTAGCGATCGTCAAACTACCTTTACTGGGATTATTATGTTCTTGGCCTAGTTGTTTAATGCTATCAACCTGCCTCAAAATCTCACCAGCCACCTGAAGAATTTCTTCACCCGCCGGTGTAATTCGCGTCAAGTGTTTACCACTGCGGGAAAAAATTTCCACACCCAGCTCATCTTCAAGTAACCGGATCTGTTTACTAATACCCGGTTGCGATGTATATAAACTTTGAGCAGTGGCAGAAACATTTAACTCATGATGCGCCACTTCCCAAATATAACGAAGTTGTTGTAATTTCATTTTCTGACCTTATCTAGACTCTGATGATCTAAAAATATAAAAAACTATTACTTTGAAGAATAGATATAAATTGCTAGAGTTGCCAGCCTTTGATATAGATCCGGAATAAAAAGACGTTGCTGGACTTTCTGTTATACATCATTTCAGGCGCCTTTGTCGGCCTAGTTGTCGGCATGACAGGTGTTGGTGGCGGTTCATTAATGACACCGCTACTTATCATGTTTGGCATTCCTTATAACGTCGCTATTGGTACTGACTTACTTTACGCATCCATCACCAAATCGAGTGGCGTAATAGCACATACACGCCAAAATAGTGTGCAATGGCGTTTAGTTGGCTACTTGGCTGCAGGTAGTATACCGGCCTCAATTATCACCGTAATTTTACTTAGCCAGGTATTTACCCATGCTGATGAATACCGTGAGCTACTTACCACCAGCCTTGGTGTCATGTTAATCATTACCGCCATCGTTATTCTATTTAAGCGGTTTTTAAGAGATACCTCAGACCGACCCCATGGTCCTGTAGGTGCATTTTTCCAGATTCACGCTACCAAGGTCACTTTTGTCGTGGGCATTTTCTTAGGCATTTTTGTGACATTGTCATCCGTTGGAGCAGGTGCTTTTTGTGCCGCACTACTGATGACGCTCTACCCCAGATTACCCGCACTTCACGTGGTTGGAACCGATATTGCCCACGCAGTTCCATTAACGCTAATAGCAGGGTTAAGCCACTTATTTCTACTAGGTAATGTGGACTTAGTATTATTAGTCAGTTTACTTATAGGCTCATTACCCGCCATCCATGTTGGAACAAAACTGGCGGCACGTTTACCCAGCGCAGTGCTTCAACCCATTTTGGCATTGATACTACTAGGAATCGGTTTTAAATTTGCGGTACTTTAAAGGTTTGGGTAAAGGATAGAATCAAAACTTTAACTACACATCCCTCTCATTTGCCACCCCATGGGGTACATGCCCTGTCGCGACATGAGGCTTGGCTGATTCACAATGTTGCTGTTGGTCATCGAAGAAAACATCAGCCCCGTAAGACTTAAGAAATGCGCCTTTATTCAAACCACCAAGAAACAGTGATTCGTCAATACGAATATTCCAAGCCCTGAGTGTCCGCACTACCCGCTCATGGGCTGGAGCAGAGCGAGCCGTAACCAATGCGGTACGGATGGGGCATTCCTTAGCGGGGAACTCCGCCTGTAAACTATGCAGTGCTTGCAAAAAATTTTTAAAGGGTCCTCCGGTCATCGGCTCTCTTGCAGAGGTTTTCTCATTTTTAGTAAAAGCTTCTAAACCACTTTGTTTATATATGCGCTCTGATTCATCAGAAAACAGTACGGCATCGCCATCAAAAGCAAACCGTAGTTCATCGCCTCCCCGCTCCCCCGCAGTCGATGACATCAACGTTGCTGCAGCAACGCCATTTTCCAGAGCACTACGTACGTCTTCTGCATTGGTTGATAAAAACAAGTGGCAACCAAAGGCAGCAACGTACCGATAAGGGCTTTCACCACCAGAAAAAGCAGCCCGAGTGATATTAAGTTTGTAATGTTCTATAGAATTAAACACTCGCAAACCAGAATCAGCAGAATTTCGCGACAATAGAATAATTTCAACGCGAGGCTCTCCGCCCAACTTCTCATTGATACGCAGTAATTTTTTTACCAGAGGGAAGGCCTCTCCGGGCTCAAGAACTTCGTCTTCATGCTCAATCTGATATTGGGAATACGAATCCAGCCCCTCCTCTTCATAGATTTTGTGGCTGTCATCAAGATTGAATAGTGCCCGGGATGAAATGGCTATAACCAATTTGTTACCAAAATTTATTGGCACGCTTTTTTACCCTCAGCTTAGACAGCGAAAATGTTACGTCAGGTTAAATGTAATGGCTTTATTGATAAAGCTCAAACCCGAATCAATAATAATGGTCAAAACTAGTAGAGCATTAAACGTCAGATGACTCATCAGGCTTAGATAATTCTGAGAAATAAGTTTTGCTAAGCTTAAATATAACAGGACTAAGTAATAACAAACCGATCAAATTGGGAATCGCCATCAATCCATTGAGAATGTCAGCAATACCCCAAACCTCTCCAAGCTCCCTTGTCGCTCCAAAATAAATGGCCACAACCCACAATACCCTGAAAGGAGTAATAATATTGATTCCAAAAAGATATTCTGCACAACGTTCACCGTAATAACTCCAGCCCAGTATTGTGGTAAAAGCAAAGAGAGCCAGACAAAGGGCCACTATTTTATCGCCGTAAGGCAACTCAGAGGTAAATGCCAGCGTAGTAAGCGCTGCACCTTCCTCTCCACTACTCCATGCATTTGTAATAATCAGTACAAGTCCCGTCATAGTACAAATCACCAAGGTATCTATGAAAGTACCTAACATAGCAATAGTACCTTGTTTAACAGGGCTATCCGTTTCCGCTGCTGCATGGGCAATGGGAGCACTACCAAGTCCGGCTTCATTCGAAAAAATACCCCTAGCCACACCCATACGTAGAGCCAGCATAATCGTGGCTCCAGCAAACCCGCCACCTGCAGCTACAGGAGAAAAAGCACTCCCTATAATTAAGACAAAAGCATCAGGAATAGCAGAAAAATTCATCACTAAAATGACGAGTGTCGCTGAAAGGTATAAAGCAGACATCAAGGGAACAAGTTTTCCTGCCACACTGGCAATACGCTGAATCCCCCCAAGTAATACAGCTCCTACAAGTACCATCATAGCTAAGCCACTAACACTTTCTGGTATGGAAAAACTGCTCTCTAACGCATCTGCGACAGAATTAGCCTGCACGGTATTACCAATCCCAAATCCGGCCAAAGCACCAAATAGTGCGAACAAGACCGCTAACCAGGTCCATTTTGGGCCGAGACCATTACGAATGTAATACATTGGCCCACCCACTTTTTCCCCTCGTTCATCTGTCTCACGATATTCTACGGCAAGTACTGCTTCGCCATATTTTGTTGCCATGCCAACCAGTGCAGTACACCACATCCAGAATAATGCCCCAGGCCCACCAATGCTCACAGCAGTTGCCACACCAACAATATTGCCTGTTCCAACCGTAGCTGACAGGGAGGTCATTAGTGCATTAAATGGGCTGATATCACCCTCCCCCGAGCCCTTTCTTCCTTGATATAAAAGCCGAAAGCCGTACCCTATTTTACGGAGAGGCAATCCTGCCAAACCGATACTGAGATAAAGTCCTGTACCTAGAATAAGCGCCAACATAATTGGACCCCAGACCACACCATTAATTGTTCCAACAATATCTTGCAAGCTGAGTGATTCCATAGCGACATGTCCTAGAGTAGGTTAACGGGCTTTTATCTATATCGGCGGTTGGGGGAGGTAAAGGAGGAGTAAGTTTAATGATTAGACCGTTAACTGATCCCTCTGAGCTAACAAGCCAAATAAGCCACCCGTATGAATAAAAACGATATCATCGGCATCAGCGTATTGACCAAGCTTAACCTCTTCAAGCAAACCATGAAATGCTTTACCGCTGTAGACTGGATCCAGAATCAAACCTTCAATTTTGGCAAGAGAAGAGATAGTCGCGAAAATTTCTGGTGTAGCCTTGGCATACCCTGGACCAATATACTGATCATTGACGTGTATCTCCAACTTTTCTACATCAAGTGGCTGCTGATATTCAGATTGCCAATTCCTCATATCCATACGCACTTTTTGTTGGAAATAGTCGGCGTCATCACAGACCGCCAGCCCCAGAACAGAAGCATTTAACTGAAACAATTCAGCGCCAAGTGTTAATCCAGCTTGGGTGCCACCCGAACCTGTTGCGCAGGCAATAAGTGCAGGTGATATTTGGTGCCGACTAAAATCTTGAGCCAGCTCTTTGGCACAGCCAATATAACCCCACGCACCAGCACCATTGCTAGCCCCAGTAGGTATCGAAAAAGGGTTTTTCCCCAAGGCACGGTAATGTTGTTCCCAGCGCTCAAATAATTCAGGTAGCTTTTTGTATTCAGAAATTGGGTAATACGTTATTTCGGCTCCAGACAACTGGTCCAAAAATAGATTCCCTAAGCTTTCCTCCTTTGGAGGAGCTCCGCGTAGAAGTAAATGAACCTTTAAACCAAGTTGAGCGCCCAAAATAGCAGTGGCACGGCAATGATTAGATTGAACGCCACCACAGGTAATCAATGTATCTGCGCTATCTTCCAATGCTTGATTCAACACATACTCAAGCTTTCGAACCTTATTTCCACTAACAGCGCATCCCGTCAGATCATCTCGTTTAACCCAAATACGCGGACCGCCTAATTGCTCAGAGATTCGATCCAGTGGCTGAAGCGGTGTCGGAGTTTGTGCCAGAGAGAGTTTTTTAGGGAAATTTACCACAAAATTAGACGACATTAATCATGGCCTGCCCGGAAGGTCGTCTTGTCATTATTCTTTATGACCATTTTTATCTTTATCAAAAAACCAGATAAAAATAAGGCCGCATCAGCAGCCTTATTACATCATCAAATCTGCTTGATGGTACCCTTGGGCAAAACCGCATGGACTGCCGCTCGCTGAAATTTCAGCTCTACATTATTAGTCACTTCAATGACAATATAAGCTTCGTCAAGTTTAGAAATTTTCCCAAGCAAACCACTATTCATCACGACCTCGTCACCCTTCCCTAGCGAACTAGTCAACTCTTTATGCTCCTTCGCGCGCTTCCTCTGTGGGCGAATAATTATAAAATACATAAATACAAACAACCCACCAAACATGAGCAATGTATAAAGTGGATTCGGTTCTTGAGACGCTGGAGCAGCAGCGGCCATAACAACGTGTGAAAGATCGAAAGACATTCAATTACCTCAATAAATTTATTAGTAGTGAGCAGCATACAAATGACATAAAACTGCAACTGCAATTTGTAAAACTATTATGTGCACAAGGCGTTAGACTCTAACAAGATTGTCTTTTATCCAAGCCAAAATATCATCATGGTGGGTTTTGGTTTTTACCTTATTCATCACTAAAGCTATATTACCTTCTTTGTTGATAACAAAGGTTGTTCTTAGAACGCCCATAAATTCACGTCCCATAAATTTTTTCAAATCCCAGCAACCGTAGGATTCAGTGATGGCGTGATCTTCATCTGAAAGTAAATCGAAATTCAACGCCTGTTTTTCCTCAAAACGCGCAAGCCTTGGGAAAGGATCTGGACTAACGCCCAAAACTACCGTATCCACAGCAGCAAATTCCGACTGGCTATCACGAATACCACATGCCTGCACCGTGCAACCTGGTGTCATTGCTTTTGGGTAGAAATACAACACAATGTTTTTCTTTCCCTTAAAATCATCAAGGGTAACGGTCTCTCCGCGCTGATTTTGCAGGCTGAAACTGGGTGCTGACTGCCCCACTTCGGGAAAAGCCATTGATATGCTCCTTTTTTTGCTGTTGCTTTCAAGTAGGAAGCACTTTATCAAAAACTGACGGGATGAAAAGAATTCAAATGCGATATTCTTAAATTTAGCTGATTTTTAAGTGCTCTGGCCAACTTAAAGCGGTCATCTCGATTAAGAAACTCACCCAATGGGTAACAGTGCCCATCAGCAATCAGGCCTATATTGGGTAAATCCAGAGGTCGCTCATAATCTTCAACGAAAATACGCACTGAACTTTCGGGAAAAGCACTACGAGTTTCAAGCTTATATCTGCCCCGCTCAAGAGACAACGTACCGTTTTTTAGGGTAATCACCTCATGATAGGTAAGCTTTCGAAGCGTAAAGTAAAGCCCCAATGTAAGAGCTATCAATTGTAATAGCGCCATGGGGATTATCACCCACCCTCCCATGAATACGATTGGGGTAGATATCATAGTGAGTACAACAGCGACAGCTAGTATAACCTGCACATTCCCCGACCAATCTAGGGACCGATTCGGTATCAATACCAGCTGTGTTACGTGACCTGAGTTTGTATGTAATATCACCATCTCAATTCCTCACTTATAAGTTTAGAACAGATGGCACGCGACGGCTGAAAATAGGTGTCCGTTATTAAGAGTGGAGCTTGATTGGCCTATATCTGATGCATTGCTAAGACAGTATTATTTTTTGTAAGAAAGTTCAGGCACAAAAAAAACGTCCCGCAGGACGCTTTTTCTTAATATAGTGAGCAGTTATGGCAACAAATGCTGCACTGCATCACGCTCTTCAGTCAATTCCTGCTCAGTCGCAGCCATCTTGCCTCGTGAGAATTCATTGATTTCTAGGCCTTGAACAATTTCCCAATCACCATTTTTACAAACACAAGGGAATGAGTAGATTAGACCTTCAGTAATACCATAGCTGCCATCGCTGTAAACACCCATACTGACCCAATCACCCTCAGGTGTGCCTAGGGCCCAATCATGCATGTGATCAATAGCAGCATTGGCAGCAGAAGCTGCAGATGAAGCGCCACGAGCTTTAATAATGGCAGCACCACGTTGCTGTACAGTTGGGATGAACTCTTCTTCATACCAGCTTTGATCAACTAGATTAATCGCTGTTTCACCTGAAACTTTAGGGTGATGTAAATCTGGGTACTGAGTAGCAGAGTGATTACCCCAAACCAGTATATTAGTGACATCGTTTACGGTCTTGCCAGTTTTTTGTGCAAGTTGAGTCATGGCACGATTGTGATCAAGACGCATCATTGCCGTGAATTGGCGTGGGTTAATATCAGGAGCATTACGCTGGGCGATCAAAGCATTGGTGTTCGCAGGGTTACCCACAACCAAGACTTTAATATCTTTAGAAGCGTTATCGTTAATAGCCTTACCTTGTGCAGAGAAAATTGCGGCATTGGCTTCAAGTAAATCTTTACGCTCCATACCGGGGCCGCGAGGACGAGCACCTACCAACAGAGCATATTCAGCATCTTTGAAAGCAACGTTGGGATCATCTGTACAGAGCATACCGGCCAACTGAGGAAAGGCACAATCGTCCAGTTCCATAGCAACCCCTTTTAGGGCTTCCAGTGCAGGAGTTATTTCAAGCATTTGTATGATGACGGGTTGATCTTCTCCCAGCATTTGGCCAGAGGCAATGCGAAATAATAGGGAATAACTAATTTGGCCGGCGGCTCCGGTGACAGCTACACGAACAGGTGCTTTCACGATATCTCTCCAAGACAAGTTGATAACTAGAATGGTCGGCCATTATAAGCAAGTTGCGCAAAATTTCACTTATTCGAAGGTATTATTCATATCCATTTGGTGAATACCTTTTTTTTGTTGGTTTAAATGTAAGGATATACCTGTTACAACAACCTACTTACCACCATACACCCATGAAATTAGCGAGAAATTCCCTCGTTATCGCAGAGGGTTATTTGATTGGCCATCATAATTTGAGCAACTGGAATAGATACATAGTCATACTGGTAATAGTCATTACTCAGCACCTCTCCATCCCAAACAACAATATCCAAATCAATGGTTCTAGGGCCGGATTTTATAGGCCCACGTTCGCGCCCCATACGATCTTCAATGGACTTCAAAAAAGCATTAAAATCGTCGAATTCCAGCGAAGTGGTGACTAAGTAGGCTGTATTAAGAAAGTTTGGCTGATTTTCATATCCAACAGGGGCGGTCTCAATGGTATCGGCGTAATCGATAAGCTTGGCTTCTCTAGACAGTATGTCACGTGATTCTGGAATATTTATCTGTGGGTCAATATTAGACCCCACAGAAATAATTACCTGATGTAGCTCTTGTTCAACCATTGTTATGAATGATCCCTATCATTAAACTGTGCGGCATTAAGACCTTGGTAATTGAGACCTTCCCCGCCATCTACCGTAAGAATTTGTCCCGTTACAAACTCATTATTTATTAAATAATTCATGGCACTCAACAAATGGCTTACATCACCCTGTTTTTTTAAGGGAATGCCATTAACCCGCCATGTTACATAGTCATCCGTTCTTTCAGTTCCGGGCATAACGACACCAGGCGCTATTCCATTGATACGAACATTGGGTGCATATTCCATGGCAGCAAGTTGCGTAAATTCCATTAGGGCTTTTTTCGATAATAAGTATGCAGCATAACTATTTTGCTGAAAGGCAATTTTATTATCCAGAATATTAATAATGATGCCCTTAGAACCCGATTGAACACTACCCAGATTGGCAAATGCCTGGGTTAATAAAAAGGGCGCGAAGAAATTCACTGTAAATTGCTGCTGTAACAATTCCATACTCGTATTAGCAATGGTCGCAGCTTCATAGGCAGAAGCACTGTTAATCAATACACTAAGATTAGGTAGTTCATCAACGACGCGATTTATCAGCGTTTCTGGCGCGGGTGCAGCAAGATCAGCCTGGAAAGTAATACATTTTACACCCAAAGTTTCTATGTCTTCTGCAGCAGACGCCGCTGCCGCTATAGAGCGATGGTAATGCAAGGCGATATCGTAGCCAGCGTTAGCCAACGCCTTTGCAAAAGCCAAACCTAACCGGGTTGCACCGCCAGTGATTAATGCTGCAGGACGTGTCATTTTATCCATAATATCCGGCTATCATATGGTGAATGAGTGCTCATAATTTCACCCTTTCATCACACTATCAATGGGCTTTAATCATTATCATTGAGCATAAGCCCATTTGAGCACAGATTATGACAATCTTTAGACTAAGCAATTAATACTTTGCTCCATACTGGCCGAAAAGAAACTATTTACGTAAAAACTTTAAACATTTGGAGCTATGCAGGGTCTATAAGCCTATAAGTTTGGTACACTCGATCCTCCACATACTGACAAGACACTGAAAACATAATGCTTTTTTCATTAAAAAAATTTGTACTGCCATTAATATTGACACTGCTCAGTTCGGTTGTGAGTGCTGATGTTAAGTTCACCCAAAATCAGGCGGAAACAGCTACTGAAATCATCGAAAAATTGACAACGAAACACTATCGTCAACAACCCGTAAATGATGAGCTTTCACGTAACTTATTGAACCAGTATGTAGACCAACTGGATCCTGCAAAAAGTTATTTTCTTCAGGAAGATATCAGTGAATTTAAGCAGTGGGAAACTAAGCTTGATGACATGCTCAAGGAGGGCGATCTAAGCGCCGGATTTAACATTTATAACCGCTATTATAAAAGAGCACTCGATAGACTACAGAGCAATATAGCCTTGCTAGAAAGTGACTTTCAATTTGACCTAACTCAGGATGAATACCTCCCCTATGATGTTGAGGGTAATGAATGGCCAATAACAATTGAAGATGCCGATGACTATTGGCGCAAACGAATCAAAGAAGCTTACCTGAGATTAAGACTCAATGATAAAGAACCCGAAGCTGCTCGAGAATTACTGATAAAGCGCTATACCAATCTCAAAAAACAACTGGCTCAACGTGATAGCGAAGATATTTTCCAGGTTTACATGAATGCATTGACTGGGCTTTATGATCCCCATACGTCTTATATGTCACCACGTTCGAAGGAAAACTTTCAAATAGCATTATCGCTGTCTCTTACCGGTATTGGTGCCGTTCTTCAATTAGAAGATGAGCATACTCAAATTGTTAGTGTTGTCCCCGGAGGCCCAGCTGACAAGCAAGGTATTCTCCAAGCCGGCGATAAAATTGTCAGTGTGGGACAAGATAAGGATGAAATGGTTGATGTGATTGGGTGGAGACTGGATGACGTCGTCAAACTAATCCGTGGAGAAAAAGATAGCACTGTGCGGCTTGAAATTATTCCATCTACAGGAGAATTAGCCGGTAATAACCGTGAAATTTCAATCATCAGGGATAAGATTCAACTTGAAGAGCAAGCGGCTAAAGCGCAGGTTATAGAGGTTAATAATGACCGTGGTATATACCGTGTCGGCGTTATAGAAGTCCCCACCTTCTACCTTGATGTTGAGGCCTATTACAATCGCGACCCCGACTTCAAAAGCACCACAAAAGATGTAATGCGTTTGCTAGGCGAGCTTAGAGAGCAAAAAGTGGACGGTATTATTCTTGACCTCCGAAATAATGGTGGCGGCTTCCTTCAAGAAGCCACAACGTTAACAGACTTATTTATAGATCCAGGCCCTATTGTTCAGGTTCGCAACTCCGACCAATATATCTCCCGTAATTATCGATCCAGAAGCGAAGCCTATTACCGAGGCCCATTCATGGTCCTGATCAATCGATTAAGTGCTTCTGCTTCCGAAATTTTTGCCGGGGCAATACAGGACTATGGTCGAGGCCTAGTGGTCGGAGGCCAAAGCTTTGGTAAAGGTACAGTTCAAGTTCAGTTACCTCTTCAAGAAGGTGAAATCAAACTGACGGAATCTAAGTTTTATCGTGTATCAGGAGAAAGTACACAACACATGGGCGTCGTTCCCGACATTAAACTACCTTCCCTCTACGATATAGAAAAAGTAGGTGAAAGCAGCGAAGATAACGCTTTACCTTGGGATAAAATCCCCCCTGTCCCACACAGACACTACACTCTCAGCCCTGCCCCCCTTGATACACTTAAGGGGCGTCATCAACAGCGACTGGAATCAGATCCGGATCTAGTCTATCTCAGCAATGAACTAGAGCTAGTCAGTGAACGTCGCAAGATAAAACAACTTTCTCTGAATGAAGAAAACCGTCGCAGGGAAACAAAGGAGTATGACAACAAATTATTATCCATGGAAAATAAACGGCGTGCCGCCAAAAAGTTAGAAGCTTTTCCATCAGTGGAAGAATGGCGTGCCCAACACAAGCCAGGCGAAGACGACGATCGTATTCTTTCGGAGAAAGATCCGATTCTCTACGAAGTTGGAAATATAATGGGAGACTACATGAGCTTTTCCCGTTCACCAGTAAGACAGGCCATGCACCCCTAACATGAAAATTGTTTCATTTAATGCGAATGGTCTCCGCGCACGGCTGCACCAAATAAAAGCCATTATTGACAAACATTCCCCCGATATTATCGGCATACAGGAAACCAAAGTTTCTGATGACCAATTTCCCCTCAAAGAAATTCATCAGCTGGGCTATGACGTCATTTATCACGGACAAAAAGGTCACTATGGTGTGGCCCTTCTCCACCGTTTGCCGTTACTCAATAGCCAGAAAGGCTTTCCCCAAGATAATGAAGAAAGCCAAAAACGCTTAGTCTTTGGAGAATTCGAATTTAACAATAAAAAGCTCAGTGTTTTTAATGGCTACTTTCCTCAAGGAGAAAGCCGAGAACACCCGCAGAAATTTCCATGCAAACGACAGTTTTACTCTAATTTATTGGAGCAAATGGACAGCCAGCACACACCTAATGAGCTGTTGTTGGTTATGGGTGATATGAATGTGGCACCTTTGGATCAGGACATCGGCATTGGGGATGACAATCGTAAACGCTGGTTACGTACGGGAAAGTGTTGTTTTCTTCCAGAGGAACGTGAATGGCTACAAAAGCTGGAACATTGGGGGCTAAAGGACAGCTATCAGCACTTTCACGCCAGTGAAACTAATCGTTACAGCTGGTTTGATTACCGTAGTCGTGGGTTTGAGCGTGAACCTAAACGAGGATTACGGATTGATCTGATGCTGGCAACATCACCACTCATGGAAATGGTTTCCGATACCGGAATTGATCATGATCTTCGAGCCATGGAAAAACCCTCAGATCACTGTCCTATTTGGTTATCCCTTTAATCCTTAAGAGTAAAATCCTACTGACAAATCGTGAATAACAACGTCAGCGTCAACCAATAGCATCCTCAAGCGTTTATAAGCATAGATCGTCCAGAAACAGAGGACATGGTTATGCAAAAATTTACTATTATTGGATTATTGACTATTTCTATGGTGGCGATTGCTGCCCCCACTTTAGCAAAAGACCATCACAGCGACAGGAATCAGCATGACTCCTACCAAAATAGTCGCCAGTCTGATCGACACGCTGACCACAATAAACGAACTTTTCAAGGTAATAACAAAAAACATTACTCTGACCGTAATGCTCATAACGACTATTCCCATAAACGTTATTCTGAGCACAGCAAATATAATTACAGTGCCAATAAACATTAAACATTACGATCACAAATATTATCGTTCAGGCAAGAAGCATGGCTACAATTATCAGCCCTATGCACCTGGTTATTATTCACATAGGAATACGTACCACTATTCCAGACAGAGTCATTTTGTAGATGATTACTTCACAATACTGGGTGGCACAATTGTGATAAACGAATTGTTGTATCATTCACACGAACATCGCTAACAACAGGTGAGCGAATCATGCTGACAAATGTTTACAGCAATGTAACAAGCACCTACAAAAGGAGTGGGACTCTGGAATTGCAAACCCTTGAAAATTTCCTGATAACGGTTGAACGCAGGGCCTTCAGGATTGCAGTGAGTTCACTGGGTAACCGTGAAGATGCCCTGGATGTGGTGCAAGAGTCGATGACTCAGTTGGTAGCCCGTTATAGCAGTAAAAATCCCGAGGAATGGCGCCCCCTGTTCTACCGTATTCTTCAAAGCCGTATCAATGATTTACATCGGCGCCACAATGTTCAAAACAGAGTAAAAGGCTGGCTAAATCGATTTAGGGATAAGGATGACGGCACCGAAATAGAGGAAGATCCGCTTCAAAATGTACCGGGGCCAGACAGTTATTCTCCGCATCAACAACATGAAACAGGTCGACAACTCGCAGTGCTGCAATCTGCCTTGAAAGCCTTGCCAGGCCGACAGAAACAGGCTTTCATACTAAGATGCTGGGAAGGCATGAGTACCGCAGAAACTGCCGTCGCCATGAAATGTAGTGAAGGCAGTGTTAAAACACATTATTCCCGAGCGACCCACAGTCTGAGAGCTACACTAGGAGAGCACTGGTATGAATAAATCAGGTATGAACGACTTTGAAAAACAAATACAGGATGTTTTACGCAGCACTGAAAGAGAACTGGATGCTGATACAGCCCAACACTTAGTGCAAGCTCGTTCACGAGCATTAAAGTCAGCAGGTAAACGTCAAACTGCCCGATTCTTCATGCCTGTAACAGGGATGGCCTTAGCCTCCGTTGTCGCACTGGTATTGGTTTTATCTCCTAATCTACAAGATAACCAGACAACCCCAATGGGAAATGATGAAATGTTACTCAGTGAAGGCATCGATCTGTATGAGGATATGGACTTTTACTACTGGTTGGCCAGTGAAGATAACAACCTAAAGGGTTAGGGTTCTAGAATGAATATTCGTCATCAAGGTTTTATCTGGGGGTTCTTATTTGCCCTTCCGATGCTTTTTACCTCTACTGTCATGGCTCAACATTCACACGCCATCCCTAACCACGAAGGCATGCATCCTTGGCAGGACGTCAAGCCTTCTTGGGAAATGGCTGATAGAGAGAGAGAACCTCACTACCGAGACCATAAACAACATGGCTATAAACATTATGAAGAGCTGTCGCCAGAGCAGCAGAAAAAATTAAAACAACGTCGTGATGCTTTTAATGCACTGCCAAAAGAAGAGCAAGAACGAATCCACAAGGCAAGAGAGAGGTTTCGCAATATGCCACCCGAGAAACGCGAAAAACTAAAAGAAAAATGGCGAAAAATGAGCCCTGAAGAAAAAAAGAAAGCTCGTAAAGAAAAATATAAGGATCATCATTAAATAGCTCTACTCTATCCCGACTGTTACTGGACGTTAATCCATAAAAAAACCGGCCACTGAGGCCGGTTTTTTGTTGAAAATATTACAGTTTGGTGTCAATAATTTCGATCTAAAGCCTATAGCTTTGCTTCCATCTCTGGCAACACATCAAATAAATCTGCCACCAATCCATAGTCTGCGATTTGAAAAATAGGCGCTTCTTCATCTTTGTTAATGGCGACAATCACTTTGCTGTCTTTCATCCCAGCTAAATGCTGAATAGCACCAGAAATACCCACAGCAATATATAGCTCAGGGGCAACAATTTTCCCGGTTTGCCCAACCTGCATATCATTGGGGACAAATCCTGCATCTACAGCTGCGCGTGAGGCACCGATGGCAGCCCCGAACTTGTCAGCCACTTTTTCAAGCAGCTGAAAATTTTCACTGCTGGCCATACCTCGGCCTCCGGAAATAACAATTTTGGCTGACGTCAATTCTGGTCGTTCAGAAACGGCCAATTCTTCGCCAACAAAGGTTGAGGTTCCAGAATCATGTGCGTTATCAATAGATTCAATACTAGCTGAACCACCCTCTTCTGAAGCTGCATCAAATGCGGTAGTACGCACAGTCATAACTTTGATGGCATCAGTACTTTTCACTGTTGCGATAATGTTACCAGCATAGATAGGCCGCTTGAACGTATCCGCACTTTCTACCGTCATAATGTCTGATATTGGCTGTACATCCAGCAACGCAGCCGCACGGGGTACAACATTCTTTCCAGTAGTTGTGGCAGGAGCCAGAACATGTGAGTAACCAGAAGCCAATTCTGCTATCAGCGGCGCAAAATTTTCTGCTAACCGATGACCATAGGCAGGATTGTCAGCAACAAGCACCTTGTTAACACCCAGTATTTTTGCCGCGTTAGTAGCAACATCACCACATCCAGACCCAGCCACCAATACAGTAATCTCTCCACCTATCGCCTGAGCCGCAGTAACAGTATTCAGTGTCGCTGCCTTTAAACTACTATTATCATGTTCTGCAATGACTAAAATGCTCATCCGATAACCTTCGCTTCGTTTCTTAGTTTGTCCAGCAATTCATCAACACTTGCTACTTTGATACCGGCAGCTCGCGCCGCAGGCGGCTCAACTTTCAAAATACTGACCCGCGGGCTTGTATCCACACCTAGCGCCTCAGGCGTTGTGTCGTCAATGGGCTTTTTCTTAGCTTTCATGATATTGGGTAATGACGCATAGCGTGGCTCATTGAGCCTAAGGTCTGTGGTCACAATAGCAGGCAACACAAGACTAACAGTCTGCAAACCACCATCAATTTCACGCGTGACGCTGGCTTTTCCAGCATCGATAGTAAGCTCCGAAGCAAATGTCCCCTGAGGATAGCCTGTTAGTGCACCTAACATTTGCCCGGTTTGATTATTATCACCATCAATGGATTGTTTACCCATTAGCACGACATCAGGGCTTTCCTGATCACAAATGGCTTTGAGGCATTTAGCAATGGCCAATGGCTCTAAATCCTGATCTGTCTTTATCAGAATGCCTCTGTCCGCACCAAGAGCCAACGATGTACGAATTTGTTCCTGTGCCTGTTGAGAGCCAATAGAAACGACAACAATTTCCGTTGCTATCCCCTTTTCTTTGAGACGAACAGCTTCTTCCACTGCTATCTCACAAAATGGGTTGATCGACATCTTTAAATTATTCAGTTCCACACCAGAACCATCGGCCTTAGGCCGAACTTTGACGTTGTAATCCACAACGCGTTTAACAGCGACAAGCACTTTCATCGAATACCCTTTGGACTTGTTCAGTTAACATGAGAGGGACTAACTTTTCTAACCCCATTAAGGGTGCTAATCATGCCGTTACAGAGGGGGCAAATCAAGAAAATGGCTGTTTTATCTCCATCTATGGCTGACTATCGGGTTCTGGCTGATGAGTCACCAAATCTTCATAGCACCCTTGAGGCAGACAAGATAAAATCTCTCCCCTAATAACCTGTAATGAGCCTTGAGGAATTGCGCATTGTATCTAGAAATTTTTATGTGCGAAAAACATTGAAGCCTTAAATTTCTCTGGGCCGTTTGATGTAAAAAAAACCTTTCCACCATAAAGACTAGAGGAAACCTCAATACCAGCTCTCAGGTTGGATTGACAAAGGAAAGCTTGTTACATCCGATGGCATTTCTACAGATATCGATATGTCTCTGTATCTAATCTCGAGGCTTATCAAACAGCTTGCAGAGAAAACGACTAAACAGATAGAGTTTGAGTAGTGCAAAAACTCATAACATACGGGTGGGCGGCTACAATGTCGCTATACGGCTTCAAAACCAAGCGTGAACTTGATTAACCGTGAACATAAACGCGGTGAATAAGAAAATAATAAAAGCTTAATCGTGCTATAGAAGTGCAAAGGAGATTTCAGTGGAACGTGAATATATGGATTACGATGTCGTCATTGTTGGAGCGGGTCCTTCTGGTCTATCTGCAGCTTGTCGCTTAAAACAATTAAATACCGAACTCTCTGTTGTTGTTGTTGAAAAAGGCTCAGAGGTAGGTGCTCATATTCTCTCTGGTGCTGTAGTAGAACCTACCGCACTCAATGAGCTATTTCCTGACTGGAAAGATCAAGGCGCACCACTCAACACCCCAGTCACAGATGACAATATATATGTCTTTACCGAAAAGAAAGGCATTAAAATTCCTGCCTTATTTGCGCCCAAAACCATGCATAACACTGGCAACTACATTGTCAGCTTAGGCAGCTTGTGCCGCTGGCTAGCAGAACAAGCAGAAAATTTAGGCGTAGAGATTTTCCCCGGTTTTGCTGCAGCAAGTGTTCTCTACGGTGAAGATGGTGCTGTTACTGGTATCATCACTGGTGATATGGGTGTCGACACGAATGGTGAGCACAAAGACGCCTATATGCCCGGTATGGAGTTACGAGCAAAATACACCTTGTTTTCGGAGGGCTGTAGAGGCCACCTTGGGAAGCAGCTCATTGAAAAGTTTTCTCTCGACAGTGCCTCCGAGCCACAGCATTACGGATTAGGTATAAAAGAACTTTGGACTGTTCCTGCAGATAAGCACCAACCAGGTTTAGTATTGCACAGCGCCGGCTGGCCGTTAGGCGAGAGTAATTCGGCAGGAGGTGGGTTTCTCTACCACATGGAAGATAATCAAGTAGCCGTTGGCCTCATTGCTGATCTCTCCTACTCCAACACATTTCTTAGCCCTTTTGACGAATTTCAGCGTTACAAGCATCATCCTGTCATCCGTCAATACCTTGAAGGTGGAGAACGGGTTTCTTATGGCGCCAGGGCTTTAGTCAAAGGTGGCCTGCAATCACAACCCAAGATGACCTTTGCGGGTGGACTTTTGATTGGAGACAATGCGGGAACCCTGAACTTTGCCAAAATCAAGGGTATCCACACGGCCATGAAATCCGGAATGATTGCGGCAGAATCTGTAGCCAAAGCCGTCAATGACGAACGCCAACATGATGAGCTCACTGAATATACCCTTGCTTATAAAGAGAGTTGGGCCTACAAGGAACTGCACGTTCAACGCAACTTTGGACCCGCCCAACACAAATGGGGCAACATCCTTGGTTCAGCCTATGCTTTTCTCGATATAAACCTGTTCAACGGCAAACTGCCCTGGACATTAAAAGACCCAGAGCCAGATCACAGCAAGCTAAAACCTTCCATAGAATGCCAACCCATTCATTATCCAAAGCCTGATAACAAGCTGAGTTTTGACAAGCTCTCCTCAGTATTTCTATCCAACACAAATCATGAGGAAAATCAGCCCTGCCACCTAGTATTAAAGAATTCCGATGTACCTATAGATTACAATCTTCCGCTATTTGATGAGCCAGCACAGCGCTATTGTCCAGCGGGCGTTTATGAAGTGATAGAAGGTGAAAATGGAACGAAAAAGTTTCAGATCAATGCACAGAACTGCGTGCATTGTAAAACCTGTGATATCAAAGATCCTACCCAGAATATAACTTGGGTTGCACCTGAAGGATCAGGTGGGCCAAGCTATCCAAACATGTGAAAATACAAATAGTTGGGGTGTTTTATTAATTGATTACTTTAACTATTTGTCTGTTCAGTGCTACTGAAATTGAAATTGCTCCCCCTGGCTGGATACCGTATAGGCATCCTCACCAGAGGGAACGGCTAACTCAGCTAATTGGTAGTACGCCGACCGACAAATTTTTGCTTCAAGGTTACTTCTTAACAAGATGTAAGGAGAAGGCTCTCCTGTCACAGCATCAATCTCAACTCTAATAGGGTGATCTTTTCCCGCAATGGCAATATCACCAGTAATACAAGTAAACACCAATGCCTGGTTTGAACTGCCTTCTCCAACAACCTCCAGAATGACAGCAACAAAGGGCACTTCATCAACCCGTATTTGCCACTTTTCTATTGGAGTCACTAAAAAATACTCATCGTCCTCTCGCTTGAGAATCGATGAAAATAGCTTGACCAAGGAGAGACGCTGAATCGCATCGCCCTCGTGATACCAAGTACCATCAGCGGCAATACGTATATCCATAAGCCCACTTAAAGCAGGATGCCATTGATCTACTGGGGGAAGATATTCACCCATGGCCTTATGATGTTTAGTCATAGTATTGAGCAGTGACTGGTACGGAGAATCCGTCACAATAGCGATATCAATTATTTTAAAACGACGGGATTATCGCGCAACTGACCGCGATTACCCATGGTGATACCAATATTGGCAATAAACTGGAGAAAATCGTCTTTGTCCTCGACATCGGCTCCATAACTCACATTAAAATACGCTTCCACTGCACCCTGAGCCAAAGCCCAGCATGAAAGATACTGATAATGCGGTGGCACATCTTCAAGAATCCCTTTGTCAATTAATTTGGCTATCATGCTATTAAGCGCATCAATATTAGAACGACGTAGGGTATGTAATTCAGCCATGCTTTCAGCGACTTCGTCATTTCCTTCTAGCTTCGCTTCCAAATGCTGCACAAGGCGATCTAAAGCCGGATCAGATAGCCGTGCCTGAAAATAGGAGCGAGCGGCAGCGCCAGGGTCACCCGCCTGTGTAGCTTCAATACCAAGACGAAGATTTTCAGTAATGCTCTGCTCATAATTGAGAACAATCCGCATCAAAATTTCAGTTTTGGTGAGAAAATGTTTATAGACAGTTCCTTTGCCAACACTAGCTTCTTTGGCAATGGCGGATACCGTCACCTTATCAATACCATCTTGGATTAATAGTTGCAGAGCTTTATCGATGATACGTAACTCACGCGCAAGAAAGCGCTTCTTCTTCTCGCGAATTCTATCCATGCTGTCATCGGTTCTAGACATTTAATGCCACTACTGTCACTAGGTATTCTCCAAAGAGGATGATTGTCTGATGAAAACTAAAATGCTGTCAATGGTCACAAAGCAAAAATACATCACAACTCAATACAACAGCGGAGCAAGGTCAACAAGTAGTTTTTATATTTAGCGTACTAAAAATGGCTTAGCTCCATGATTAATGAATATCCTGACATCAACAACGCTGAGTCTAACTCATTCCGCTTCATAAAGGTTATCAGCACCATTGTCGTAATCGAAAGCACCCAAAAAAGTCATATAGTTATCCTTCTCGACACCAGAAACCTTGGGGCTGTACTCATATTCAAACAGCAAGACAATCCAGGTGACCTCTTCCAGCTTTTTCTTTCGTGCTTTACTCATTAATACATCAATATATGAAGTAGAGAATGAGCACTCTCCTACCGCTTTTTTAATATGGACTATACCCTCATGAGCACCATTAGTTTCCATGTTCTCTGGATTAAAGAAACGAAGATTAAAATTAGCTGACCAAATATTCGCCGCCCGAGTATTATTTCGACTAAATGTTTCATCGAAATACTCCTCTGGAATATCTTCATAGGGGTACTGAGAAGCCCATACCGAGACTTTATTTTTCTTAGAGAAATCGTGACCTTTGACTGCCTTAGCCCCTTTATCGCTCATTGATACCTCGGTTAATTCAAATGACAAGTTTTAGATCAGTCTATTAAGTCAGAATAAGGTAAGCCAAGTAATGAACCTATGACTAACATAGCCCAGGTAGATCCTCAGGTTTAAATCTGAAACAACGTCAGCATCACTCCGTTAACAACCCTGTATCATCGATTGCACTTTGTTCTTCTTTTAAAAATCGGCGACGCCACTCTGCCTTAGGCTCACAGGTATAATATCTCGCCTTCATCTCGTTCGCGGCCTTGTGACAACCCATGCTGGTCATAAACCCGGGTTGTACCAGAGTAAACTCATCAGCAAAAAAATCTTCTTTTACCAGTAAGTCATATCGAGGATATAAGAGAGCAATAATGATTGCTCCCAAAGTTAAATATGCTATTTTCATTCAGGTTTCCTTTACATTACCCTTATACGATGTCCGCCTATCATTTCAAATCGGCTATCGCCTGAGAATACTACTTATTTATTGCTTACGTTTTGGAAAGTACTTACTCATAAACTAATTTTCAATTTTTTTCCTTCAGCTTTCCATCCTTTAGCCACAACCACACCACAGCAAGCCCACAAAAGCTTGCTAATGAAGCGTAATTAAACGCCATAATGGGTGAGAAATCCCAAATAAGTCCTCCGGTGTAGGAACCAATAGCACCACCAGCACCAAAACAACAGGCACTATACAATGCTTGAGCCTTTCCCTGGTGCCCCGGCTCAAATAATCGACGTACACAGTCTATGGCTGCTGCATGAAAAGCACCAAAGGTAAAAGCATGAAAAGTTTGAGCAACAATTAACACCCATAACTGATCAGTGTAGTACCCAATCATCAACCAACGGAGTGTTGCTAGACCAAGACACCCCAACATAATAAATCTAACGCCAAATTTAAGAAGCAGCCTATGCATCAAAAGAAAAAGGCACACCTCTGCTACGACTCCTACTGACCAAACAGCACCAATGCTAGTGCGGCTATAACCGAAAGATTCCATATAAATACTAAAAAAACTGTAATAAACACCATGCGAAATTTGCATTAGCAAACCTGCTAATAAAAAAGCAATCGCTGCTGGCTTCTTAACTGCCGAGAGAAATTTTTCTGCCGGTTTTTTATGTTGTTTAAATTTAGAATTCGGGACAAACAAACTACTTAAAAATATACCTACCAACAGGATTAAACCCACGATAGGCAACGTGCTTAAATCATGAGAATCAAACCAGATACCGCCGCCCAATACAAAAATAATAAAACCGATGGATCCCCACAAACGGATTCGACTATAAGTTTCAGGACGTCGTTCAAGGTAACTGATGGTAATGACTTCATGTTGAGGAAGAATCGCATTCCAGAAGAAGCTGTAACCAATCATAACCAAGGCTATCGTCCAGAAGGTTTGATCGATAAAAATACCAAGGAAGCAGAGGCATGACAGAAATGCCCCCAAACGAATAATGAATAAGCGTTTGCCAGTATGGTCGGCCAGCCAACCCCACATATTAGGCGCAATCACTTTTGTTGCCATGGGTATAGCCAACAAAAGCCCTATGTCCTTAGCAGCGAAACCTTTAGATTGAAGATAGAGAGACCAGTAGGGATACAGTGCCCCTAGCAATCCAAAAAAACAGAAATAAAATGCAGATAGGCGCCAGTATGGAACGGAGAACGGAGGCTCTTTATCCACGGTCAATAAACCAAACTTATTGATAAATAGGGTTTGTTAATTAACAGCATATAGCGCTGTCAATTAACCTCTGTATCGGTATTTTGGGCCCTATCCCTAAGCAAGTGGTCCATCAGTGTAATGGCCAACATAGCTTCGGCAATTGGCGTAGCCCGGATCCCTACACAGGGATCGTGCCGACCTTTAGTGACGACCTCAATGGCATTACCATGCACATCGATTGAACGACCAGGAATACGGAGACTGCTAGTGGGCTTTAACGCTATATGCGCAATAATCGTCTGGCCTGAAGAAATACCACCGAGAATTCCCCCAGCATTATTTGAGAGAAACCCTTCTGGAGTAATCTCATCACGATGTTCAGTACCTGTTTGAGAAACTGAATCAAAACCAGCGCCGATCTCGACACCTTTTACGGCATTAATGCTCATCAGAGAGTGGGCAATTTCTGCATCCAGACGATCAAAAATGGGTTCGCCTAAACCCACGGGGACATTAGTCGCAGTCACAGTTATTTTGGCGCCGATGGAATTACCTTCCTTTAACAGTGCCTGCATGTACTGTTCCATTTCTGGCACTTTGTCTGGATCAGGACAGAAGAAAGGATTATTTTCTACTTCATCCAGTAAAACTTGTTCTGCTTTAATTGGGCCCAGCTGGGATAAATAACCACGCACTTCAATACCGGCGACTTTTTGTAGGTATTTTTTTGCAATAGCACCAGCTGCAACCCGCATGGCTGTCTCTCGGGCAGAGGAACGACCACCACCGCGATAGTCTCTAAAGCCGTATTTCTTTTGGTAGGTAAAGTCTGCATGGGCCGGACGAAACTGGTCTTTAATATTGGAGTAATCTTTTGAACGCTGATCTGTATTCTCAATCATCAGACCTATAGGTGTACCCGTGGTTTTACCTTCAAAAACCCCAGACAGTATTTTGACTTCATCACCTTCCTGACGTTGAGTGGTATAACGTGACTGACCTGGTTTGCGTCGGTTCAAATCCCGCTGCATATCTTCCGTTGATAATTCAAGACCGGGAGGACATCCATCGACAATGCAACCCAATGCAGGCCCATGGCTCTCGCCAAAAGTAGTCACAGTAAATAATTTGCCAATGGTATTGCCCGACATAAACACGTCCAAATTCAGTCTATTAACTATATTCAAGCGTACGCTGTACCCAAATACAACGCATCTAGAAATATAACAGTGGGATATTATACGACGATTATTCTGATGTCGTTACGATGATATGCACTATTTATGTTATGACATATTTATCTTGGTGCGAATCACCTACCATGAAAATTAACTAAAGGTTGCCTGATACGTTTTCAATTGCTCTGCGGTCAGAAGAAAAACCCCATGGCCACCCCGCTCAAACTCCAGCCACATAAAAGGTATCTCGGGAAAAGCATCGTCAAGTGCCTCCCAAGAGTTACCGACCTCCACCACCAACACACCCTCTTCCGACAAGTGGTCAACTGCTTCTCTTAGCAAACGACGGGTAAAGTCTAACCCATCGAAACCAGAGGCAAGGCCTATTGCTGGTTCATGGTGATACTCTTTTGGCATTGATGCCAAATCTTCCGCATCGACATAGGGTGGGTTACTGACAATAAGGTCATAACGTTCTTTACCCAGGCCATCAAACAGGTCGGACTCCAATGCAACAACACGTTGGGATAACTGATGAATCTCTATATTTTTTTCTGCAACAGTTAGAGCATCCGTAGATATATCACTGAGAGTAACCCTAGAGCCTGGAAAGTAATGGGCACAGGCAATACCGATACAACCGCTCCCCGCACAAAGATCAAGAATAGTAGCCGGAGTCTTAACCAACCAAGGACTAAACTCTGCTTCTACCAACTCAGCTATGGGTGATCGAGGTATCAACACACGAGAATCCACTACAAACTTAAACCCAGCGAACCAAGCTTCCCCCGTCAGATAGGCAGCGGGTATTTTCTCGTTGATTCTGCGATCAAACAGTTCACTGATTGAGTCTTTTTCTTCTTCCGAAAGTATTTTTTTTAACACGTCACTATCGGAATCCCAGGGCAACGACAATGCATAGAAGACTAAAACAAGGGACTCATCCCAAGAGTTGTCGCTACCATGGCCGAAAAAAAGTCCGGCATCATCAAAGCGTGAAGCTCCCCACTGGACAAAATCACCCACAGTTTGTATGGAATTATGGTCGTTTTTCATGGGGGTAATTGTAACTTTTCAAGAGATAAATGGCTTTACGTTTATGACATGCTGACGTACGGTATCGTTCTTATTGTCATATCGATTACTTATTCCATCTCACCATACATTTTGCACAGAGACTCATGTTGAAGACTACCGATTGTTTTAAAAAAATTATTGAATCAACTGGCGAAGATACTTCCAGACCTGGTTTGCTAGACACACCAGAGCGTGCCGCCAAGGCATTTGATTTCCTCACCAGGGGCTATCATCAAACTCTCGATGAAGTTATTAATAATGCTCTATTTCCTTCTGAATCAAGCGAGATGGTAATTGTTAAGGATATCGAGCTTTACTCCCTCTGCGAACACCACTTATTGCCGTTTATTGGCAAATGCCATGTCGCCTACATTCCCAACGGCAAGGTTTTGGGCTTATCCAAAGTAGCACGAATTGTGGATATGTTTGCTCGGCGTCTACAAATTCAGGAAAATTTAGTTACCCAAATTGCCAAAACAGTTGAAAAGGTAACGGAAGCACAGGGTGTAGCCGTCATTATTGAAGCCAAACACATGTGTATGATGATGCGCGGTGTAGAAAAACAAAATTCGGTGATGAAAACTTCTGCAATGCTGGGATCATTCCGGGAAAATCAGGCTACACGCCATGAATTTCTCTCGTTAATCAACTGCTAAAATGCGAACAATTATTACGTGAAAAACGTTGATAATAGTGATTATCCCCCTCATGTAAAATATGGAACAACGTAATCTCAAATTAAGGGTGTATTAATGTTCGCAGTTCAGCGCATCCTCGCCCAAATGTAATTGCTTCAAGGCTAGCCAACGAACTGGTGTTCATAGACCAGGCCAAACCCTGCTCACCCGTTAGATATTCAAGAACCTGCCCAATCAAGGGCTGGTGGCTAAGCAGTAATATTTCCTCTTCATGATAATCTCTCATAAGGAAATCAACACGACGCTCAACACCGGCAATGGAACCTTCCGAACGCAACACATCATCAAAAAGCAATTGCCCCGTATAGTTCAATGTATCCGTTACTATCTGAATTGTTTGCCTAGCACGAAGTACTGGACTACAAACGATAAGCTGAAGGCTGGAAAGTCTGTCCCGCTGCTGTTGGATCACACGGCGGGTTTCTATTTCACCCTGGACAGATAAAGATCGCTCGCCACAGGATGAATCAAAAGGCGCATCTCCGTGACGAAGTAAGTAAATGAACATAGATTAAGCGAACATTAGCAATAACAAAAAATTTCTACGCGGGTTTATCGCCCTGTGTTTTTGGTTCTTCGTCTTCATCATCGACAAAAATGGGCACGTCATCACCCGTTGACTCCGACTCTGTTACTACCGAAGTTTCACTGGAACCTGAGGCACCTTCAGCCACATCTGTAGCAATATTGGCTTCCATTTTCGAGTCAATTTCGGGCCAATCTGAAAAGGGAAAGGGTTTATCATCGCTGTTAAAGGTTAAAAATAGAAAGGTTTGATACGTCCATTTTGACGCACCCTGCCCCAAATCACGTAAATTGCCATTGTCTTTACCGGTGATCAACACCAATAAAAATTGTAATACCGCAACAATCCATACAACCATTCGGGCAAGAATTGACAAAAAACCAAATACCACCATATAAAGAAGGCGGGTCCAAGTTTCCACATTTAGCAGGTTTGTTTTAGTTTGCTGTTCCATCGTTATCCCCTAGAGAAGGTATGGCGAACTAGGCCATCGTTAGGCTACAGTGAATTCAACATCGGTATTTTGTTCAGCCAACATGAGACTGATGAGCACCTCCTTCACAGGCTTATCATTAAACATAGTCTCATATAGTGCATTAACCAAGGGCATGTAGATACCACGCCGCTCAGCTTCCTCTTTGATAATGCGAGTCGTATTGATACCTTCTGCCACCTGTCCTACCTTTTTAGTGGCCTCATCAATTGACAGCCCCAGCCCTAAAGCATAACCCACTTGATAGTTACGGCTAAGGGGAGAAGTGCAGGTCACAAATAAATCGCCGACACCACTTAACCCTAAAAAGGTCATCGGGTTAGCCCCCAAACTGGCGGCAAATCGACTCATTTCAGCAAGGCTTCGCGTAATGAGAACACTCACTGTATTTTGTCCCATTTTCATGGACGCAGCCATTCCTGCGGCAATGGCATAGATGTTTTTCAATGCGCCAGCCAACTCCACGCCAAATCGGTCTGTGTTTGCATAGACACGAAAATATTGTGAACCCAGAAGAGCCTGAACATTATGACAAAGCTCTTCATCCGCACTAGCAACAACCGTTGCTGTAATTGCTTTTTGGGCAATTTCTTTGGCTAAATTAGGCCCACTGATCACCCCTACTCGTGCTTGAGGTAATTCTTCCTCAAGAATTTCACTCATTAATTTAAAAGTCTGCGCCTCAATGCCCTTGGCAGTACTTATAACTTGAGTTCCCGCCGAAATGTAAACCTTCGCCTGCTGGGCAATCTGTCTAAATGCTTTACTGGGAATAGAAAAGAATACGACCTCAGCATTTTGAAGGCAGGACTGAAGATCAGACGAAAATTTCAGCGTCGACTCAAGAGGATAACCCGGAAGATACCGGGTATTCTCATGGGTCTGGGAACACAGTTCAGCATTTTCCTGATCCCGCATCCACAAAACAACATCGTGACCATTGGCGGCAATCATATTTGCAATGGCAGTGCCAAAACTGCCTCCCCCCAGTACGGTTATTTTACTGGGCACTGCTATGTTACTGGGTGCTGCCATAATCAGACATCGATGTTGTTGTGATTTTGATTATAAAACCATTAATAGGAATGTAGCTATTTATCAAAGCGCTTTTTCAAATAGCAATCGGTTAAGCCTTTTTACAAACAAAGAAGGATTATCCAACTGTTCACCCGCGGAAAGGGTTGCCTGATCATACAGCAGTTCAGCCAATTCTCTGGATTTTTCGTCATCTGCTGTCTCACCAAGACGAACAACTAATGGATGCTTAAGGTTTACCTCAAGCACAGGTTTGTCCTCTGGAACAGGTTGTCCCGCCGCTTCCATCATTTTACGCATCTGTGGGCTCAATGCGTGTTCTGCATAGACCAGACACGCGGGTGAATCAGTCAAACGGCGAGTCTCACGAACACTTTCAACTCGACCATCAAGGTGAGTAGATATCTTCTCCACTACACTGGATGACTCATTGTTATCGTCTTCATCCGGCTTATCCGTTTTACCTAAAACAGATTCATCCAGTTCGCCTTTAGCCACATCTTGCAATTGCTTGCCATCAAATTCGTGTAAATGAGAAAGTGTCCACTCATCAAGACGCTCCGTTAGCAGTAACACTTCAATACCCTGCTTTTTAAACACCTCAAGGTAGGTACTGTTTCGGGCCGTCGTAATATTATCGGCTACAAGGTAGTAGATCTTGTCTTGACCTTCCTTCATTCTGGAAATGTAATCAGCAAAAGAAGCCGTTTGTTTATCGCCTTCCGTTGCTGTTGTGGAATACCGGAATAATCCTCCAATACGTTCACGATTAGCAAAATCTTCCGCAGGACCTTCTTTGAGTACACTACCAAATTCTTTCCAGAATTTTGCGTAATCATCAGGTGATTCTTTAGCCATTTTCTCCAGCATATCCAATACACGCTTTACCAGAGCGCCACGAATACTGTCCACTGCGGGACTACCCTGAAGGATTTCGCGGGATACGTTGAGCGGCAAATCATTGGAATCCAGAATACCTTTGACAAAACGAAGGTACAGCGGCAAAAACTGTGAAGCATCATCCATGATAAATGTACGCTGGATGTACAGTTTTATACCACGGGATACCTCACGATTGTGCAGGTCAAAAGGTGCGTGGGCAGGAAGATACAGCAAACTGGTGTAATCCAGCTTTCCTTCCACGCGATTGTGGCTCCAAGTCAAAGGATCTTCAAAATCATGGGAAACATGTTTATAGAACTCTTTGTATTCGTCTTCTTTTATGTCTTTACGAGGTCTGGTCCAAAGTGCTGTCGCAGAGTTAAGGACTTGATACTCAGGCTCGTTATCAGCCTTCGCGTCATCTTCATCATCATCTTTTTTACTGCTAGTGGAAGAAGGCTTTTTAACCTCAATGGGCACTGCGATATGATCTGAATACTTTCTGATTGTGCCTCTAATACGCAGGTCTGCAGCAAATTCCAGCTCATCTTCTTTCAGAAACAACGTAATCGATGTGCCACGATCAGCTTTTTCAATATCTTCTACCGTATATTCTGCTTCACCTTCGCAAGTCCAACGAACTGCCTTATCCGCAGACAATCCAGCTCGACGAGTTTCTACAACAACCTTGTCGGCGACAATAAATGCTGAATAAAAACCAACACCAAACTGACCAATCAATTGAGAGTCTTTTTTCTGATCACCGCTGAGGTTGCCTAGAAACTGCGATGTACCCGACTTGGCGATGGTACCCAAGTGCTCAATGGCCTCCTCACGGGACATACCAATACCATTATCCTGAATAGTAATCGTTCCCGCTTCTGGATCAGAATCTATCCTCACTCTCAAATCAGGTGCATCCTCATAGAGAGATGAATCAGCCAACGCCTCAAAACGTAACTTATCAACTGCGTCTGACGCATTAGAAATTAATTCACGCAGAAAAATTTCTTTATTGCTATAAAGAGAGTGAATCATTAAGTGTAGAAGCTGTTTTGCTTCTGTCTGAAAACCGTGAGTTTCAACAGTCATGGTTGTAACAATCTCCTATTACGTTGTATTTAATACTGAGGTATTTACAGCTAGTTCATGCCTGCATGGAGAAATGGGGGCGAGAGATAAAAATTCAACCGTAGGAAAAAAGAAAAGCCATTGAAAGCAAAACAACTAAAAATCTGTGTATCTGAAACCAGATTAGAATAAAAAAAGGCAGCCTAGAAAGACTGCCTTTTTACAGAAGTTCTGGTGATTACCAACCAGTAATTTCCTTAAGACCATTACCGATATCAGCTAGGCTGCGAACAGTTTTAACACCAGCATCTTCTAGTGCCGCAAACTTTTCATCAGCAGTGCCTTTACCGCCAGCAATGATAGCGCCTGCATGCCCCATACGTTTGCCTGCAGGAGCGGTGACACCCGCAATATAAGAAACAACCGGCTTAGATACATTGTTTTTAATGTAGGCCGCCGCTTCTTCTTCAGCGGTACCACCAATTTCACCAATCATTACGATTGCCTCAGTGGCTGGATCTTTTTCAAACATTGCCAAAATATCGATAAAGTTAGACCCGGGAATAGGATCACCGCCAATACCTACACAGGTGGACTGACCAAACCCATAATCTGTAGTTTGCTTAACCGCTTCATAGGTCAACGTACCTGAGCGAGAAACAATACCAACTTTGCCAGGCAGATGTATATGACCTGGCATAATGCCAATTTTACATTCACCCGGAGTAATCACACCGGGGCAATTTGGCCCAATTAAACGTACACCTAACTCATCGCATTTCACTTTACAGACCAGCATATCCAACGTTGGAATACCTTCAGTAATACAGACTATAAGCTTAATGCCTGCATTTGCCGCTTCCAGTATGGAGTCCTTACAAAAAGGAGCCGGAACATAGATAACAGAAGCTTCAGCACCTGTTGCAGTTACAGCATCAGCAACCGTATTAAATACAGGTAAACCCAGATGTGTCGTACCACCTTTACCTGGTGTTACACCACCAACCATTTTTGTACCGTATTCAATGGCTTGCTCTGAGTGAAAAGTGCCCTGTCCACCGGTAAAACCCTGACAAATAACTTTAGTGTCTTTATTGATTAAAATAGACATTACTGATTGCCCTCCGCTGCTTTAACCACTTGCTGAGCACCGTCGGTCAGGCTGGTTGCTGCAATAATATTCAATCCACTTTCCGCGAGAAGTTTAGTGCCAAGCTCGGCATTGTTGCCTTCGAGCCTAACCACTACCGGCACCTGAACACCCACCTCTTCAACAGCTCCAATAACACCTTCGGCAATTAGGTCACAACGGACGATACCGCCAAAAATATTAATAAAAACAGCTTTAACTTTCTCATCAGAAAGGATGATTTTAAATGCTTCAACGACACGTTCTTTGGTTGCGCCACCACCTACATCAAGAAAGTTTGCTGGGTCACCGCCATGAAGTTTAACGATATCCATCGTACCCATAGCCAGCCCAGCACCATTAACCATACAACCAATATTGCCATCGAGAGCCACATAGTTCAGATCCCATTGAGCTGCATGAGCTTCACGAGCGTCATCTTGAGAAGGATCATGCATTTCGCGCAGTTTTGGCTGACGGTACATAGCATTACCATCAATATTGATCTTACCGTCCAGACAGTGGAGATTGCCTTCAGCTGTAATAACTAATGGATTGATTTCCAACAGTGCTAAATCAAGATCATGGAATAATTTAGACAGTCCTAAAAACAAATGGGTAAACTGTTTGATTTGAGTTGGATTCAAACCCAACTTGAATGCCAACTCGCGAGCTTGGTATGGCTGAGCACCCGTTAGCGGATCAATCGTTGCTTTGAGAATTTTTTCAGGTGTTTTTTCAGCAACCTTCTCAATTTCTACACCACCTTCTGTGGAGGCCATGAAGACAACACGTCTTGTGGAGCGATCAATTACCGCGCCTAGATACAATTCCTGATCAATATCGCTACAAGGCTCAACCAGAATACGGCTGACAGGCTGGCCACCAGCATCCGTTTGATAAGTCACTAAACGCTTGCCTAGCCACTGGCGAGCGAACGTTTCAATCTCTGCTTTAGAGGTCACCAGTTTTACTCCACCGGCTTTACCTCGACCACCAGCGTGTACCTGTGCTTTCACAACCCAGCGGTCTCCACCGATAACGTCGGCGGCTGCAACCGCTTCAGGTACTGTTTCAGCAGCCACGCCTTCTGAAACCGGAAGGCCATATTCAGCAAAAAGCTGTTTTGCCTGATATTCATGTAAGTTCATAGTTTTTTCCGTTTGCTGATGTCA
This sequence comes from uncultured Porticoccus sp., assembly GCA_963974675.1. Taxonomy (GTDB): domain Bacteria; phylum Pseudomonadota; class Gammaproteobacteria; order Pseudomonadales; family Porticoccaceae; genus Porticoccus. Next base: position 123,244 of record CAXBDQ010000003.1, read on the forward strand.
TGGGGTTTTTAACGAAAAAACTCCACAAGCCAGCGATACTTGTGAAGTTTATCTGAGGAGTAATTATTTACGTTTTTTACGGTTTGGAATATGAATCGCGTGACCATTGACTGCCAGCGCAGCCTCATGCACGGCTTCTGACAATGTTGGATGACCAAACACGGTCATACCAATGTCTTCTGCAGTTGAGCCAAACTCCATAGCAATAGCCACCTGCTGCACTAAATCTGCAGCACTGGGGCCAATAATATGACAACCAAGAATTCTATCCGTGCCAGCATGGGCAATCATTTTCACCATCCCATCTGTCTCATTGGCAGCCATAGCTCGACCACTAGCAATAAAGGGAAAAATGCCCACGCTATAAGATTCACCAGCTTGCTTCAGTTGTTCCTCTGTCTTACCTACCGCAGCAATTTCAGGATGAGTGTAGATGACATTAGGAATAATATCGTAATTCATCTGTGTCTTCTGGCCGGCTATACGCTCAGCAACCATGACACCCTCTTCTGAACCTTTATGCGCCAACATTGGACCTCGAACAACATCACCTACGGCCCAAACACCAGGGGCGTTGGTCGCACACTGATCATTAACGAAGATAAAACCTCGTTCATCAAGATTGACACCACTATCAGCGGCCAACAAACTTTCTGTATAGGGACGACGACCTACACAAACAATCAACTTGTCAAAAGTCTCTTGTGCCTCCTTACCATCACTATCCTGATAAGTAACAACTACTTCCTTGCCTTTTACTTCACTCGCAGTAACACGACAGCTGAGACGAATATCCAAACCTTGTTTGGTAAATATTTTTTTGGCATCTTTGGCAATTTGCTGATCCATAATAGCCAGAAAATCATCCATCGCCTCAAGTAGCACTACTTTGCTGCCGACTCGATTCCAAACACTACCCAATTCCAATCCAATGACACCAGCACCAATGACGCCGAGCCTTTTTGGCACCGCTGTAATGTCAAGGGCACCAGTAGAGTCAATAATAGTGTCTCCATTGACTGGAGCTACGGGAATATCAATAGGCTGAGAACCTGTAGCTATAATGACGTTACCTGCAGAGAGAATCTCTGCCTTGCCTTCGTGATCCGTGTATTCAACCTGGCGACCGGCGAGCAGTTTACCGCTACCAAATAATGACGTAACACCATTGCTTTTAAAGAGGCCGGCAATACCATCTGTTAATTGTTTAACAATTTTACCTTTTCTATCGACCATCGCTTCAACATCAATACCTACATCACCAGTACTGATGCCATGCGTGGCTAAATCAGTTTTGGCTTCATGGTATTTGTAGGAGCTATCCAGCAATGCCTTTGAGGGAATACAACCCACATTTAGACAAGTACCGCCATAGGCTGGATCACCCTGCTTGTTAATCCACTTA
>CAXBDQ010000004.1:0-120704 GCA_963974675.1 uncultured Porticoccus sp.
ACGGTATGAAGACGGCAACGGCAATGCCAATTACTACACGCCTGAAGGATTCAGCATGCGTAAAGCATTCCTTCGTGCACCCCTTGATTTTACCCGCATCAGTTCAGGTTTTAACTTGCGACGCAAGCATCCTATTCACAAAAAAATCCGGGCTCACCGCGGTGTAGATTATGCCGCCCCCCGAGGCACACCAATCTTTGCCGCAGGTGACGGTAAAGTCATCGGCAGCGGCTACAGTAAAGCCAACGGCAACTATGTCTTTATTCAACACGGCCAACGCTTTACCACCAAATATTTGCATCTTACGAAACGTACAGTAAAAAAAGGTCAAACAGTTAGGCAGCGTCAGGTTATCGGTACACTGGGTTCTACTGGCTATGCCACCGGACCACATTTGCACTACGAATTCTTGGTCAATGGCGTTCACCGCAACCCTCGCACCGTGACTCTCCCGCAAGCAACACCCATCAAGGAACAAGAACGCGTCAAGTTTGGTCAATACACAAGACCATTAATTGCCCAGCTCACGAATTATCAACAAACATCGCAACTAGCCATGGCAACAACGCCAGAAACACAGACCTCAGCCAATTAGACTTAATTATCCATGAGCCATAGCAATCTTTATATAGGACTCATGTCTGGCACCAGCGCAGACAGCATAGATGCTGCATTGGTAGACCTAAGCTCAACACAGCCTCAATTATTGGCCACACACGCTATTGAATTGACAGAAAACCTCAAAAAAGACATTCATGCCCTCGCCTCATCAGGCAGCGATGAAATACACCGCATGAACCAGCTAGACAGGGCTTTAGGATTACTCTTCGCACAAGCGACTAATGAGCTGCTTGCCAAACAGCAGCGGAATGCTAGCGATATTGCTGCCATCGGGAGTCACGGACAAACTATCCGCCATTACCCTCCCACCAATACCCACCACAACGAATATGCCTACAGTATCCAAGTAGCAGATCCCAACACCATTGCTCAGCTGACAGGCATCACCACCGTAGCCGACTTTCGCCGTCGCGACATAATTCTTGGCGGCCAGGGCGCACCACTTGTTCCCGCGTTTCATCAAGCAGTTTTTGAAAAAAACGGGTGCCCCAGAGCTATTGTCAACATTGGTGGAGTCGCCAACATCACCCTGTTACCGGGTGATGGATCAACCTCATCGCTACTAGGCTACGATACAGGGCCAGGCAATGGGCTAATGGATAAATGGACCAAGATACACCTCCACCAAGATTATGATGAGAATGGGCGCTGGGCTTCCCAAGGCCAGGTTGTTGACGCACTACTTGAACGCCTGATGAGCACAGCCTACCTGTCTCAACCCGCACCCAAAAGCACTGGCCCCGAGTTATTTAACAGCCATTGGCTGAACGATCACTTAACCCAGCTACCAAAAGCTGAACCTGTTGATGTACAAGCCACATTATTAGAATTTACCGCACAAACTATCACCCAAGCACTGATGTCCCACTCGCCAAAACCTGTCGAAGTTTTTCTCTGTGGTGGTGGAGCCTATAACACCGCGCTGATTCAACGTATGGAAACATTGCTGTATCCAAGCTTAATTGCCAGCACTGCTCAACTGGGCATTGCGCCGGAATGGGTAGAAGCGGTGGCCTTTGCATGGTTAGCCAAACAGACGCTTGACGGCAAGCCAGGAAATGTTCCGGCAGTGACTGGAGCAACTCAAGCCTCAGTACTTGGTGCTATCTACCCAATATAAATAAGTCATCCGGCATTAACGCTACGCTCTGAATGAAGATAGACACAAAAAAAGGCAGTGCGTTAAAAATGAAGGATAGAAGAAAAGGGGTACGGAAAAATGAGGCCATTATTTGTCGGACGCTAGAAGTACGTATACTTCTCAACATCGATTAACCGAACTACTTCTGCGGGGCCATAGACCACAGTATCCACAAAAGGAAATAAGGTTTTTAAATCAAGTCCCTCCCAACGCGCTGAGGTCTCACACACTCGAATATCTACTACCTTAAAAGCAGACAATCTGGCGGCCAAATCGACGATGGGTTTATACATCGAGTAATTTTCCTTAAAGAAAATACCCACTTCCGCCCCATGAATAACCAACACCACCGGAGAATAGACCTCCTGGTTAGCACTTTCCTTGAAGTAAAAACTTTCTGCTCGCTTTAAAGCACCCTCTACCGCTTCCGGATCTCCCAACTCAATTCGGCCAAGATAACCAGCAGAAATCTCCTGCCGCTCCGACTGAATCAAACCATTGGAATGTAGCGCTGCCCCATCTGCCATAGCCACTGCGTACCAACTAAAAGCTATCAGCACCAAGATCAACTTGAACACCGGGTGAGGTTTCATCACTTACACCGAGAAGGAGGATCCACAACCACAGGTAGTAGTGGCGTTTGGATTCGAGATAGAGAAGCGAGACCCCTGAAGACCCTCTTCATAATCTACTGTGGAGCCCATCAAATACTGAATGCTCAACGGGTCCGCCAACACAGTAACGCCCTCTTTTTCCACAATCGTATCATCCTCAGCCACCAACTCATCAAAACTGAAGCCATATTGAAAGCCCGAACAGCCACCACCAGTGACAAATACTCGCAGCTTGAGGTCGGGGTTCCCCTCCTCTTCAACCAAGCTTTTTACCTTAGCCACTGCACCTTCTGACACATACAGCGGCATGGGTGTAAATGTTTCGATACCGGACATGAATACTCCTAAACACTCTTCAAAATGCACAGACGGGACAATACCCTAGCATTATAGTCAAGTATTCTATCATGAACCTGTCGATTCATGGCTAGCTTCTGCAATATTTTCTAACACAACTACCTTACTAGACTCCCCGGATGTTTTTTGATGAACAAAATTGCCATTCATCTGAGCACCTTTTTCAATCTCAATTAACACATAGTGAAGATTACCTTCGACCACAGCCTTATCCGCTAGTTCTACCTGGTTAGAGGAATAAATATTGCCTTCTATATGTCCATTAATAACAACAACAGGCACGCGGACATCGCCAACAACACGGCCTTCCGGCAATACTCTCACGCGTGCACCACTGTCTTCTTCAGCCACAATATTACCGGTCACCTGTCCTTCTATTTCCAGGTTTCCAGAAAAGTGGATATCACCCATGACATGAGTGCCACCAGCAATCAACGTTGTATTTCCTGCCGCAAAGGGTACTGTTTTGGTTTTTTTACGCATATCTCTCATCTCTCTAGCTCACGTGTCCCATGATTTAGCCAAAAGCCAATCAACTCTCATCAATGCGCCAGTCGAACTCCCGCTCTACCCGGCTGCTATTGACACCTTTTTTCCACATCTCAACCGTAATGCTCTGCGGCTTAAATTCGGAGGGAATCGTTAACACCCCCTCAACAATATGAAAATACTTAAATTCTGCCTGAATAGGCGACGTCTCAAATTGGCTATCAAGCGACTCAAGTCCCATGGCGACAGCTTTACCACCGCTGAGACCTTTAATCGTCATTTTAATCCTGACTTTGATCCGCTTTAGTTTGTTTTCTTTTTGCTGTACCACCAAACGATAGGCAATATCTTGCAACTCAAGTATAGGCTTTAACGTCAGCTCTCCAATCAATAAACCATTTTCAGTGCCACCACCCTGCAACAGATTGCGATACAGGCTTAACTCTTCCTTATCCACAGCCAATTCAGCCTGCAAAGACGTCATTACCTGTCGCACCTGCTCCAAAGCGACCCTATCAATTCTTGCCGTTAATTCAGCATTGGCAAGCTGTTGTTCCATGTCAGCAGAGTTATCTCTCAGGCCACTCAATTCTAGTTTTTGTTGCCTCTTTTCCACCATCGCCGCATCAAAAAACCTGAAACCCAACATAAAACCCGCCGCAAAAAGAAACACCGACAGCGATACCCATAAAATAATTTCTACCTTACGATGGCCTGGGCGATGAGGCCTAACAACAAGCTGCTGCTTATGATTAGACATTTAAGGTAGTAATGCTGGGGCGTTTAAACCAGCACTTTCCGGGAACCCAAACAGGATATTCATATTCTGAATGGCCTGCCCTGAAGCACCTTTCACAAGATTATCTTCAACCACAAGTACCACGACCTTATCACCACCCTGAGGACGGAAAACACTGATCCGGCAAGTATTTGAACCTTTGACAGAACGTGTTTGTGGGTGGCTACCCGCGGGCATTACATCCACGAACGGCTCATCCCGAAAGCAGTCCTCATAGAGCTGCTGAAGATCAACCTCTTTAACTTTCAACGTTGCATACAACGTGGAATGAATCCCCCGAATCATGGGCAGTAAATGAGGCACAAATGTCAGGCTAACTGGCGCTCCGGCAATATCCACCAAACCCTGCTCAATTTCTGGCAAGTGTCTGTGCCCGGAAACACCATAAGCTTTAAAACTGTCGCCCACCTCCGTCAGCAAGTTGGCCACATTCGCCTGACGTCCAGCACCACTAGCACCCGATGCGGCATTAGCAATCAGGTCATCAAGGTCGACCAGTCCCTTTTCAAGCAACGGCTTAAACCCAAGCTGAACACTTGTTGGATAACACCCAGGGCAAGCAATCAGACTGGCTTTTTTAATATCTTCACGATTGACTTCAGGTAGTCCGTACACAGCTTGATCAATGAGCTCTGGACAGGCATGGGGCTGGTTGTACCATTTTTCCCATAAGGCAACATCTCGTATCCGAAAATCAGCGGATAAATCAATCACCTTTATGCCCTTCTCTAACAACCCAGGCACGGTGCTTTGCGCAACACCATGAGGTGTGGCAAAAAACACCACATCACAATGTTCCAATTCACCTGCGGAAGGATCGGTGAAGCACAGGTTGTAATGGCCCCTCAAATTGGGAAACAAATCATCCACAGCTCGACCCGCCTCACCACGCGAAGTAATTGCTACCACCTCAACATGGGGATGCACAGCCAAAAGCCTTAACAATTCGACGCCGGTGTATCCTGTACCACCTACAATACCTACTTTAATCACAATACTGTTGTTCCTGTCATGGGTTTCATAAGCTGCTTATAATAGCGCAAACATCCGGGGATGAAACGCGCCCTAGATCCCATACATTTGAAAACACAGGGTTTTGAAAATATTGGGATTTAAAAATACAGGCTCAAGTTACACGGCCACGAGAATCCAGATAAAAAAACTTAAAACCCGAGAGCACTGCATGACAGTGGAGCAACAGCGAAAAACGCCACACACGGGCTGGCTACGGGGACATGCAAATGCTTTCCGTGCACGTCTTGCGTATGCCGATGCACTGCCGCAGCTAGCGCTTCTCGGCTGTATCAGCGGATTTTTAACCGCGCTGATCGCCATCACTTTCAGATTCTCATTCGAACTACCACTGGACTTTTTTCTACCAGGGGATAGCGAATCCTTTGAACAACTCCCCACTCATATCAGGTTTCTACTGCCCGTCATCGGCGGACTGATACTTGGCTTGATCATGCACTTCACTAAACCCGAGCATCACTCGGTTAGTGTTTCCCATATCCTTGAGCGCATGCAACACCATCAGGCGCAACTTCCCGCAGCCAACGGTTTGATGCAATTTGTGGGCGGCGCTATCGCCTTAATAAGCGGACATTCAGTGGGACGAGAAGGCCCCGCAGTACATTTAGGTGCTGTCAGCTCCAGCCTCATGGGGCAACAACTGAAACTACCCAACAACAGTTTGCGAACACTGACAGCCTGTGGCGTCGCCGCAGCCATCGCTGCTTCCTTTAACACACCCTTGGCGGGCGTCATATTTGCCATGGAAGCTGTGTTAATGGAATACACTATCACAGGGTTTATCCCAGTAATTATTGCCGCCGTTACCGGTGGCGTTATGTCCCGCATTGTTTTTGGTAACGAACCCGCGTTTGCGATTCCACTCATTGAAATGGGCAGCCTGTGGGAATTACCCTTTTTGGTTCTGTGTGGGGTAGTTATTGGCTTGGCAGCATCGGCCATGTTATTGCTTTACCGCCATACCCGAGTGTTTAAGCATCGCCCCGTATTACTACGCATGTTGTTTGCCGGTGTTTTATGCGGAGCTGTTGCCACGGTGATCCCCCAAATTCAGGGGGTAGGTTATGACACCGTCGAACAAGCCATGCTAGGTGAACTCGGGCTGACATTGTTAGTCGCCATCGTGATTGCCAAGATTGTCGTCACCACCATTTCCATTGGTCTCGGTGTCCCCGGGGGGATTATTGGCCCCAACTTTGTGATTGGCGCCTGCCTCGGCGGTGCTCTTGGCATGATTGGCGGTCTACTCAGCCCCGACCAAGCATCGTCTTCCGGCTTTTATGCCATTCTCGGTATGGGGGCAATGATGAGTGCCGTATTAAACGCACCATTGGCCGCACTGATTGCCGTACTGGAGCTCACCTACAATCCCAATATTCTATTGCCCAGCATGCTGGTGATTGTTATATCCTCCATCACCTGTCGGGTGCTAACCAAACAAGCAGGGATCTTTTCTATCGATCAAGACCTCAGCAGCTATAGCTCCCCGGTATTCCAAATGCTGAGTCGCTCCGGTGTCACCAGCCTGATGAAACATAACTTCACCCATCATTCACGTTACTTGCCCTTAAAAAGGGCAGAGCCACTATTGGAAGATAAACCCCGCTGGATTGTGATTGAAGATACTGGCGAGTCAAAATACATCCTGAAATCTGCTGACCTCGCTCTTCATATAGAACAACTAAAACAAGCACTACCAGAAGAAGACCACACTATCGACCTGCGAAAAATTCCCGGCGAGCGATGGGAGCTATTTCCCATACATGCCAGGGCAACACTTCAGGAGGCACTGCTCACCATGCAACAAAATAATGGGCGAGCGGTATTTATTAGCCAGTCCGCAACACCACTCATGAGTGAAGTGGCGGGAATCATCACCAAGCAAGATATCGATAACTTCTATCAGTAGTCACGAACAGTAATAACTGGCAGTTATTACTGGTAATCATAAAAAATACCGTTAAAAATGTAGTCGTGAAAATAGAGGTAAAAAAACATGGGCTGGATAAAAGAATTTCTCATTAACGGGCAAAGCTGGATTACTGCATTCCATATTATTGCCGTAGTGTGCTGGTTTGCCGCACTATTTTACCTACCCAGATTGTTTGTCTATCACGCTATGTCCGATGACGACATTAGCAAAGAGCGCTTCAAAATCATGGAGCGAAAACTTTACCGTGGTATTGCCAACCCATCGATGATCGCCACCATTGCCCTCGGCATTGTCCTGTTTAATATTTATCCCGATTATTTTAAAAGTGCCACCTGGTTTTATGTGAAAATGGCATTGGTCATTCTGCTGGTTATCTACCACTACACCTGCCTCTATTTGATGAAACAGTTTCGGGATGACAAAAACACCCATAGCCACGTGTTCTATCGCTGGTTTAACGAAGTCCCCGTCTTCATGCTCATCGGTATTGTTGTGATGGTCGTCGTCAAGCCCTTCTGATTAACCACGGCATTCAGACAAACACCGTTCTATTGGCCATCAGGAACTGATTGGTATGGTTTAAAAACCACTGCCCGGCTGCGCAAGATACTTCAATTCTTCTGGGGTAGATTCCCGTCCTAAAATAGCATTGCGGTGTGGAAAGCGACCAAATTTTTCTATGACCGCCGCATGGCTCTCAGCAAAAGCCAGAAAGCCGGAGAATGTTTCTCGATGGTTCGCCGGCACAACTTCCATCAGCTGCTGGAAGTGCCAAAGACAACGTTGCTGAGTACTCAAGTCTTCAGCATGCTCCATGGGTAGATAGAAAAATACTCGCTCAATTGGTCGCAGCTGCTTATCCAGCCCGGCCTCAATACCCGACAAACACCAATTTAATGCCAGCTGGTCTGCTGAAAATGCCGTAGGAGAATCCCGATAAATATTTCGTGAAAATTGGTCTAGAGCAATAATGGCCGCCAAGCGACTTTCAGGAAATTGTAGCCAATAACGATTACCGCCGTTAATCAACAATTGCAAAATTGGCTCAAACCGCAGGCCTATCTCTGTGTCGACCTCAGTCGCTTTTCCCCACCATAAGGCCGACTTTTCATTGGCGCAACTGACATCATTCTGGGCATCACCAAACCAATAGTCGAGCACTGGCTGCCAAGCGGGTTGTCCATTATTCATAGTACCTCACTATCACTTCTCATCTATAGTCTCTACATCTTCCCGTGTTCATTCCCGTATTCATTGGCAGCCCCTCGACAATCGAGGATAATGGCGCACTAATTTTCCAAGTATAAAGCCAGACTTAAATCATGCAACGATCCCAGCAACTGTTTGAAGCCGCACAGAAACATATCCCCGGTGGAGTAAACTCCCCCGTTAGAGCCTTTAAAGCTGTCGGAGGTACCCCGATATTTTTTGAACGCGCTGAAAAAGCTTACCTGTTTGATGTCGACGGCAAACGCTATGTGGATTACGTGCAATCCTGGGGGCCAATGATTTTAGGTCATAACCACCCAGAGGTTATTGCTGCTGTTAAGACACAACTTGATAAAGGCATGACCTTCGGCGCACCCACTGAACTGGAAATAAAACTGGCCGACAAACTGTGCGAATTAGTCCCAGGCATGGAGATGGTTCGCATGGTCAGCTCGGGCACCGAAGCCACCATGAGCGCGATACGACTAGCCCGTGGTTTTACCGGTCGAGACAAAATCATCAAATTTGAAGGTTGCTATCACGGCCACTCAGACTCGCTATTGATTAAAGCAGGCTCCGGCGCTTTAACCTTAGGCGTACCCAGTTCACCCGGTGTTCCCACCTCACTGGCAGATCACACCGTAACGCTAACTTACAACGATATCGATAGCGTCAAAAAAGCCTTTGCAGAAATTGGCTCGGAAGTCGCCTGCGTTATTTTAGAACCCGTCGCCGGCAATATGAGCTGTATACCTCCCGTCGAAGGCTTCCTGGAAACGTTAAGAGCAGAGTGCAACAATCATGGAGCCCTGCTGGTTATCGACGAAGTAATGACCGGGTTCCGAGTTCATCCTCAATGTGCCGTAGGCCGTTTTAATATAGATGCGGATTTAATTACCCTCGGCAAAGTGATCGGTGGTGGTATGCCCGTCGGCGCTTTCGGTGGCAAGCGGGAAATTATGGAGCAAATAGCACCACTGGGGCCGGTCTACCAAGCGGGCACACTATCGGGCAACCCCGTAGCCATGACCGCTGGACTCACCACGTTAAATCTAATCACCCAACCCGGTTTTCACGATGCGCTGTTTGCCAAAACCACCCAGTTAGTTGAAGGCCTACAACAACGTGCAGACGCGGCAAACATTCCCATGACCACCAATCATGTGGGCAGCATGTTCGGCGTCTTCTTTACTGAAGAAACCTCCGTCTCCAATTACCAGCAAGTGATGGCCTGTGACACAGAACGCTTTAACAAGTTTTTTCACGGCATGTTAGATGCCGGCGTTTACCTGGCACCCGCCGCCTACGAAGCAGGGTTTATGTCCGCAGCACATACAGATGAAGATATTCAATTTACTTTGGATGCGGCAGAACAGGTATTCAAAACGCTATAGCCGATATAGTACGAACTTGTGCAGATGACCTGAAAGTATGGCCTCTACACTAATGTTCGTATTATGCTGGCAGGCTATAAACTGACTAGATTGATCAGTACTCACCTTGAGCTGGAGCAGCCATGAGCTTTACACACACCCGCGGCGCCTTCCCCTACACTCGCTTGCGTCGCAACCGGGCCAATGACTTTTCCCGTCGTATGGTCAGGGAAACAGTACTGACACCCGACGACCTGATCTACCCTATGTTTGTACTGGAAGGTAGCGGCCTGCGTGAAGAAGTATCATCCATGCCTGGCGTGGCACGGCTCTCTATCGACCTGCTGGTGAAAGAAGCACGGGAACTTGCCAGCCTGGGCATACCCGCCATTGCGCTGTTCCCGGTTACGCCACAGAACTGTAAAACTCTGCTGGCGGAAGAAGCCTATAACCCAGACGGTTTGGCACAACGCGCGGTTAAAGCGCTAAAAGATGCCGTACCAGAACTGGGTATTATCACCGACGTGGCGCTGGATCCCTTCACCACCCACGGACAAGACGGCATTATCGACAATGACACCGGCTATGTGCTTAACGACATCACCGTAGACACATTGATGAAACAAGCCTTGTCCCATGCCGAAGCCGGCGCTGATATTGTCGCCCCCTCAGACATGATGGACGGACGCATCTGGGCCATCCGCGAAGAACTGGAAGAAGCCAACCATGTGAACACCAAGATCATGGCCTATTCTGCCAAATATGCCTCCAGTTACTACGGACCTTTTCGGGATGCCGTAGGCTCAGCCAGTAATATCCAAGGCGGCGACAAAAAAACCTACCAAATGGATCCAGCTAATACCGACGAAGCTCTACATGAATGTGCGCTGGATTTAGAAGAAGGTGCCGACATGATTATGGTAAAACCGGGCATGCCTTATCTTGATGTGGTTCGCCGTGTCAAAGAAGAACTTAAAGCCCCCACCTTTGTGTATCAGGTCAGTGGCGAATACGCCATGCATGTGGCAGCCTTCCAAAATGGCTGGCTGAATCGTGAACAAGTCATTATGGAATCGCTGTTGTGTTTTAAGCGTGCAGGTGCGGATGGAGTTCTAACGTATTTTGCGAAGGAAGCTGCGAAGCTATTAAATCGATAATGCTTGGCATAAGGCAGCCTCGTAATGGATTGCTTTATGCATCTTTATGCATATAGTGCCGCCACATATTGTGGCGGTAGATGACGAGTGCCAGTTACAGGCGCATCTCTTTAATTAATCAAGTTGCATCGCGCATCAATTCGCGCCGTATCATTCCAATTGCCCCCATGGGATTCAACCCCTTGGGGCAGACCCAAGAACAATTACCAATACTTCTACAGCGAAACACGCTAAACGGATCTTGCAAGTTCTCTAGTCGCTCAACTCGACCCTGATCGCGACTATCAATAAGAAAACGCAAAGACTGTAGCAATGCGGCTGGCCCCAAATACTTTTCTGGATTCCACCACCAAGACGGGCATTGTGAAGTACAGCAACCACAAAGTATGCATTCATAAAGGCCATCAAGCTTGGCACGTTCCTCTGGTGACTGCCGCCGCTCAATAGCCGGATCCGGATCATGAGTGATAAGCCATGGTTTGGCTTTTTTATATTGTTCAAAGAAAAGAGTCTGGTCGACCACCAGATCACGAATGACCGGCATACCCGGCAAAGGCCTTATTATTAGTTGATTGGATGTTCCGATAGCTTCCCCAATAGGCTTTATACATGCCAACCAATTTTTTCCGTTGATATTCATGCCATCAGAGCCGCAAACGCCTTCCCGACAAGAACGTCGGTATACCAGCGTTGGATCTTTTTCATGCAAGTATTCCAAAGCATCCAAAACCATACGACTACGAAATTCTTCAGGAAGTAATAGCGCCTGCATATAAGGAGCATCATCACATTCGGGATTGTATCGATAAATTTGAACGTCAATCATAAGATTACACCACTTGATACGACTATCATGCAGGGTCTCTGCGCCTATTCCTGTAGTGAGCCCCTGTAGCAGAAGGCTTGCGGAATTATTGCTTTATTATGCACTTGCGAGCCATGACTCCGCCTCTTTTTTATTGTCAAATTGAACAAGTTGATAGCCATTAATAAAGGCTACTGTGTCTACAATCAAATTAGGATTTTTGTTTTTTGGATGAAGTACTGCAACTTTTGCATTTATAAGGTCTTTATTCGCCGCTAATTGAGCACCAAAAGACTTCTGATCTTCAAATGAAAGCTGCATATCTACATCGATCACAACGATCAATATTCTGAGCGGGTTTAAATGTGAATAGGAGGTACAGACATCATTAACAGCATTCAATCTTGAGTCTAAAGATACTGTTCCAGTATATTTTACGGTTACGACTTTAGACCCTTCATCAAATTCAATTGCGTAGCTCATGAGTTACCTTATTTGAACAACCTCTCAAACCGACCGTCCATTTCGCGGAGTGGGGTTCACGGCCTTAGCCACAAACGAAACACCGCAAAAATAGGTCGGCTGAATTTGTATTGTTAGGCTATTCACTAGAAACTATTTCAGTAAATATCCTATCAGTTATTGTCTATTTCTTAAGATAAGAAATCATTGTGTCTACATCACTACACTCAAACGGGTCATCTGGACAATTATCCACTTTCCCTGCTTCAGAAAATATTTTCTTTATTTCCCCGTTAACTACATGGGCAGAATAACGCCATGACCTTTTACCGAATCCAAGGTTTTCCTTTTTAACCAACATCCCCATCAAATCAGTAAACTCTGCATTGCCATCCGGCAACATTTTTACATTCTTAACACCTAAATTTTTTGCCCACTGAAACATGGTAAAAGCATCATTAACACTCACGCAGTAGACTTCATCAATACCGAGTGATTTCAGTTCATCGTACTTGGTTTCATAGCCAGGCAAATGAGTACTAGAGCACGTCGGAGTAAACGCACCCGGCAGTGAAAATATAATGATACTTTTACCCGAAAATATGTCATCCGTTGAAACATCCTGCCAACGAAAGGGGTTATCCCCGCCAATACTTTCATCACGAACACGGGTTTTAAATGTAACGTTTGGTACGTTATTACTCATAATTTTCTCCTTTTCTTGAAATAAAATACAAAATTTTAAAAGAGGCTAACGCCGCTATAAAAGGCGCGCGTTAGCGCGTCCAGTGGAGGCCGTTTTTTGGCCGGAACGATTTTTGATAGCTTTGTTATACATTTGCGGGCAACTCTTGATTTACTATGTAATACGCACGTTCATATAGCTCATCATAAGTAAGAATCTCTACATTTCTAGAGTCTCTACGATACAGCTCAAACGTTTTTTGCTTTATTTCAAAATCTCTAGGGTTACCCTCAATTTCGTCTTTTCTACCTATTATCAAAATTGCTTTGGGGTCACTTGTACGCTGAGTAATAGGGTGCCCATTTTCATCGTAGTTTGTCTGCGATGATTTAATTTCCCATGCAGCCTTTTGAGCTAGTATCTGTGAGACAGCATGAACTAAATATTGAGAGAGCCGCCAGCTATGCGACCTATTCTTGCTGCTCTTGCTATTTTCGAATAAAAGCGTATCCGGTTTCTTTAATTCTACCAAGACCGTAAAGTCAGTGCTCCCCATTAAAAAGTCACTTTTTACGGTGTTTTTACCATCAACGTCCACATCTGACACCGCTGCTTCTTTCTGCAATATAGAAAGGAAGCGATAATCTAACCCGTAGCCAAATATCCAGGTATTTTCAGCGAAGAAATTTTGCCACTGAATTTCATTCCAATCTTTCTCAACATATAATTTGTGACGGAAAAGTTCCAATCCATCTTTTCTTCCTGTAAGTATGTCTAGGTCTTGTTTGGTTAATGAGCTTTCCCGCATTTTTTCTAAAAAGTTAATGCGACTGTCTCCTTGTAGATGAGATAAGGAGTCTAACAATTCTTTATCTTCTTTATTTACAAGCACTTTCTCTCTGAGAGTTGATAGACTTAATTTAAAGTTATTGGTATCAGAAAGATCTATAAAACGAACGAGATTTAAAAACTCTAATAGCTCATGAAATTCATTATCATAAAAGCTGAAATTTGATTCCTTGCTTGGATTGCCTGAGTCACCGCGAAACTTTTGAAGAACAAACCCAATACGGTTATTATCATTCTCATGGACAATAACTTTTATTTGGTCTCTACCAGTTGGTGAGCTGCGAAGTATAAATTCACCTTTTACCCTAACCACCTCACTAGATTCTTGTTCTCCAAATACCTTTCGGATTTCACGCCTACTTTTCTTCTCCCCAGTAACGCTATTCTCAAATTCGACCAATTTTGATACGTAAATAGTATCTGGACCACTTTTTTCACGTAGCTTGTAGTAGTGAATCTCACCATCTTCCTTAGTGTAAAAAGATTCCACTATTGGACCTCTCTCGAATATTGATCATGTATAACTGCTAGTTAATAGGCCCGAAGGCATTATAACTAGAAGGCTTTGTATCAGAGAAAGCTTGACTCTAAAATTCATTAGTTTTTTCTTTATAGTCAAAGGGTTAGAAAACCTCTCAAAGATTGTGAGCAATGACAAAACAAGCCTCTGTGCAATGTTTTTATTAAATCCTTAGGCTATTGATCATAATCCATGGTCTAAAAAAAACAATGTCTTAGCCGACAACTTCCCTTGATGCAGAGTCTGATGGCTTGTGATTTTTTACATTCAGCAGTTAGTTAAGGGGCGACGTTTAAGCGACAAGCGTCCTTTTATAGTTATGAAAACCAATGGCATACTGACATTCTTTACCAAAGACGCTGCGCAGTTACTATCGGTGTACCGCAGCCAACTGCTTTGCTTTTGGAGTTGCCGTGTCACTGGAACATTATTTTAGCGATTACCCTGTGCAACAGGTTCCTGCGGGAACACAAATCCTTCATCAGGGGGATGAGTGCCAAAATTACTTTTTGCTGGTTGCGGGGTCAGTCAAAATCTTTGAACGCTCGGCCAATGGTCGCGAGGTGGTGCTTTACCACGTTGCACCGGGAAAAATTTGTGTGTTGACGACGACCTGCCTGTTGGGTGACAAGCGCTTTCCTGCGGAGGCCGTCGCTGAATCGGCGCTATCCGTACGGATGATGCCCAAACACCGCTTTGATGAATTAATGGAGAACTCGGCACAATTTCGTCGGCAGGTTTTTGATAATTTCAGCCAACGCATTGGCAGTCTGATAGAAACTATTGAAAAACTGGCGCTGGAAACGCTGGAACAACGCTTGGCTAAATATCTACTGCTTCAACCCTTTAACCCCATGCAGGTAACACATCAAGAAATTGCTTCTGAAATTGGCTCCGCCCGCGAAGTAGTCAGTCGACATTTAAAACGTTTTGAGGCCCAGGGCTGGCTTAAACTTGATCGCGGCAGCATTGAGTTGCTTGATAGAACGGCACTGCACCATTTGATTTAAATCAGAAATACTCCGGTTATTCCCTTTTTTACCAAAAATTCAACACTCTCGGTGACTTAGTCACTGAGAGTGTGTAGCAATATGTCTAAACTTTTTCTAACAACTGGCTACTAGCCTTGATTTGGTTCCTGCTTAATTTGGCTTTTAGTTGAAAAAATTTAATTAAGGAGACTGCAATGAAAAATGAAGGGAAAGTGGACCGTATTGTACGAGTCATCATTGGCTTAGCTATACTCAGTTTATGTGTTGTCGGACCACAAAGCCTATGGGGCTTAGTCGGGCTTGTACCGTTACTCACCGGGCTACTGGGTTTTTGCCCGCTGTATAAAATACTGGGGTTAAGCACCTGCCCATTAAAAAAGAGTCATTAACTAACATTGAAAGAGATGTGCCATGAACAGCGCCAAGACAACCGATGTAAACCCACACAACCCAAGCTCTCTCTATTGGAACTGGTACTACAGCGGCTTGGCGTTAGCGGCCAGTTTTTTGTTGGCTATCGTTCTGGTAAAACCCATTGGGGTTTCAACCCAGTTTGTTATTTTTGATGGCATTCTGGCGAGTGCAGTAAACCCCGAGCTGATAACAACGGATGAAACCGCCAAAAGTGGTTACAGCAGCACCAATGCTTATCTGAATAAATCTGGTGGGAAGTATGCCAAAGCGGTGGCCAACCCCATTAATTATGGCTTTATTTTTGTATTAAGCATGATCGCGGGAGGCTGGCTTGCCGCAAAAACACAAGCCAGAAAAGCTGACCAACTTCCTGCTTTTCACCGCAGTCGATTTAGTGATAACGCAGACCTTCGCTACGGCCTAACCTTTGCCGGTGGTGTGCTCGTGCTTTATGGCGCACGTTTGGCCGGAGGCTGCACCAGCGGTCACATGATGAGTGGCATGATGCAAACTGCAGTTAGTGGCTATGTGTTTGCCGCAGCAGCCTTTGCTCTGGCCGTACCCACAGCTATCCTGCTCTACCGCAAGGGAGGCAATGACCAATGAGTATTATCCTGGCTATTTTATTGGGAGGACTGTTTGGTTTTGTTCTACAACGTGTGGGTGCCGCAGACCCACAAAAGATTATAGGCATGCTGACGCTTACCGATCTTCACCTGATGAAAGCTATCCTCATGGCCGTGGGGCTATCTTCTGGCCTATTATTTACTGGCTTGTCTTTGGGATGGATAGACCCCGGCCACATTGACATTAAACCCATGTACACCGGCGTGATGATTGGCGGAGGGCTACTCGGTATCGGTTGGGCTGTTTCAGGCTATTGCCCGGGAACAGGTATTGTTGCCTCCGGTGCTGGCCGTAAAGATGCATGGGTCTTTGTACTGGGCGGTTTAGTCGGCACGGGTTTGTTTGCTCTCAGCTATAGCGGTTTAAAAGAGTCCTTTTTGTTTGATTCGCTTCTCGGTGGAAAAACTGCTTTGGCGAGTACCGGCGATAACTTAGTAGTTGCATGGGTGATCGCTATAGTTATGTTGATAATGGCAACATTGATCAAGCAACGTTATCGGTAGAGGCTTGCTAAAGAGGTGAAGGATGAGGGCTGCATCCACAACCTTCACCTGTCATGCCAGATAAATCAAATGTGCCTTAGAGCCATTTCCTATGCCTGAAGAAAAGGAACAAGCAGGTTACTGTTGACCCCATGACACCGAGCAGAACGAAATAGGAATATTTCCAATGAAGTTCGGGCATATGATCAAAGTTCATTCCGTAGAGCCCCACCATAAAACTTAATGGAACAAATATAGCGGTAATAACAGTGAGAATACGCATCGTGTCATTTAATCGATGTGAGCTAATAGAGATATAGCCATCGATTAAATCTCCACAAGTTTCATAATACATAGAGGACAAGCTCAATAATCGCTCGCAACGATCATAAACATCTCTCAAGGCATGGCGAAGTTCTGAGTCGTAGTCTTGACTGTGAAGCTTGATCTCATTTTGAACAATCGTGTGAAATAATTTTTCGTGGTAATTAAATACACGCCTCAGGTTTAGAAGCCTTGACCGATAACCTACCAATGCTCGCATCGCAAGATCAGGGTTATGCCCTAGAAGGTCTTCCTCCGCATCGTTTAGTACATTTTCAAAACCCAGCACAGCCTCCAGATAACGCCCCGCAGAATAATGAATTATTTTGGTTAAAAGCAGCGAGGGTTTTTTAAGCAAGGACGCGATATCAGAATCAGTCCAATATTGATTAATACTGAGTGAGGCACCACGATGCACAGTAACCAACAAATTAACTCCAACAAAAAAACCTATTTGCTGGGGGTCGAGACTCATATCATCACTGATATGGGTTAATCCGCGAAACAATACAAAGGTATCATTTTCGAATTCCTCAATTTTTGGCGGATGGCGTTTACGCTGAGCATCTTTAATAGCCAGCTTGTGACAACCCATGGACAACAGAAGCTCAACCTCATGCTCCTGAAGGTCACCTTCTATATCCAGCCATAAATAACTCGTCTTATCTTGCTTCCATTGATCAACTAATAGTTGATCTCCACCGGTGACGATTGAATCTTTTGATAGCAGTTGAGCACGGATCATTTTTTGTCCACCATTTCGGAAAATAATAGAGGTTTAGTCGTATGGAAGAGAGTGGTAACCTCTGTTAATCACAGCTTACAAAACAGATTCTAACAGTTTAGCGACGGTTAACTATATGAAAATAAACAAAGAATTTTTTCAGACCACCATTGTTCAGTTTGGTGATACGTCTGTAAGTCTAGCCGATTTAATTTATGCACCGATATTACTGTTGGCCGGTATTCTGTTTATTCGCTGGAGCGCAAAATTCATTCGTAGCCTGATGGCCAAGCAGGGGATGAATCCCAATTCGATCCAGGTCATATCGAGGGCGTATTTGATCATTGCTCTTTCAGTTTTAGTGATTAGCGCCCTGGACCTTATGAATGTGCCCTTGACTGCATTTGCCTTTATTTCCGGTGCCGTTGCTATTGGTTTTGGTTTTGGTGCACAGAATATTATTAATAATTTTATCAGCGGCTGGATATTAATGTGGGAGCGTCCCATTCGAATTGGGGATTTTCTTGAAATTGGCGATACGACGGGAACGGTAGAATCTATTAACACTCGCTCGACCCAATTTAGGCGTGTCGATGGCGTGCACATGCTGATCCCCAACAGTTACTTACTTGAGAATATATTGGTCAATTGGACGTTAGTAGACAAGCTAACCCGAACAACCGTTAGGGTTGGCATTGCTTATGGCTCGCCGGTACGAAAAGCCGCTGAATTAATTGAGCTTGCCGCAAAGGAGCACCCTGATGTATTAAAAGATCCCGCGGCATCTGTTTTGTTTGAAGATTTTGGTGATAGTGCATTAATTTTTGATCTTCATATCTGGGTACATGCTTCTGCAGAACGCAGTTTACGAAAAATACGCAGTGATCTTCGCTACAAAATTGATGATCTGTTTCATGAAAATGATATTGTTATCGCCTTTCCCCAGCGTGATATTCATCTTGATGGGGAAGTGGTTATAAAAAAATCCTAGGCAAAAAAAAATGTCCTAGGAAAGACCGCGAACGTTAACAAATTATTAATCAATCCTCGCAAGGGGGTCGACTGTCCTCCATCAATTTATCCAATTTTATTTGCGCTTGTTTTGGTTTTTCCAAATCCTGAACATCTAGCATTTCGCATTCATCTTTTTCCATTTGCTCAATGGTCACTGGATAAAACTTACAGTCATCTGGGCGATCGTAATAAATATCGCAGGTATATTTTTCTTGATTGGGTATTTTTCTTAACCAGGGGCACTGCTCTATTTGCTTCCCCGTTTTAGGGTCTATCCAGATTTTTCCATCACTGACAAACTGGTAGATATCGGGATTAAAAACTTCCCACAACTCTATTTCATTTTTTGAAACTGACAGGCCGCCATTGCTATATTTTACGCAGCATTTTCCGCATTGATTACAGTCTTTCATCGTTACCGCTCAAGACAGCCAAACTGTCTCCCCCACAAAAAATCTTACGACCATTAAAACTACCCTTGCTATTAAATACCACTGTTCGATAATCACCGCCCCATAAGACATCAATCCACAAGGTAAAATTATGTATTTGGCAATGAATCGCTTTCAGGTCAATGAAGGACGAGAAGATGACTTTATTGAGGTGTGGCGGAGCCGTGATTCTTTTTTGAATGAGGTTCCTGGCTTTAAATCATTCAATCTATTGCGTGGAAAAACAGAGGATGGCATCACTCTGTTTTGCTCACATTCAATTTGGGACAGCAAGGTTGCTTTTGAAGACTGGACCCATTCGGAAGCTTTTCGCAAAGCCCATGCCGGTGCAGGAAAAACGTCCGAAGGTATCTATGCCGGCCACCCTAAATTAGAGTTGTTTGAAGCAGTTTTGTGAAACCAGTATTGCTGGGCGACGGTTTGAATACTGAGGTGAGCCCTTTAGCCTGGGTCTTACCCTTAATCGGACAAGAGCCTCATCAATATTTGTGCATGGTTTGCCGCTTCGATACCGAGATCTGTTAGATAACCGCCATCCACATGATCTGTTAAACCTTTTTTGAAGAGCCTTGCCGCCGCTTCTACCACTTCTGGCGAGGCGTCATGAGCGTGGACTTTAATACCACTGGCTACCGACTCAAGGTTGAATTGATTTAATAATTTAATTTCTTCTATTCTGTCATTTATATTCAAAATTATTTCCTTTTCGTTGGAAGCACCAGGTTTATTTTTTTATTATCGATATTTTGTTATTATTTTTGGTAAAACCTCAGGCTTTAATTTTCAGTCTGCCTTTTCAGTTCCAGTACTCAGAACCTTTTATGTTTCATCTAAAATGCAGTAAACCATTAACCAAACAACTTGTCAGATTTTTTTACCTGCTCATTTTTTAAAAACCTCAACCCTAAAAACTCGCCTTAACTATCAACTTTCTTACCATAGAGAAAAACACTTATTGGATTCCCCGTTGGCGATGGAACACAGAAAAACAGCTTGTAGATAAAGCCCTTGTTTAACCAAACATATTAGCTTTCTAAGTCTCTGGCGAAAATGGCTTTTAAGTAATTTGTCTCGGGTATCGCTGGATGAATTGGGTGGTCTGGCCCCTGCCCACCCAGAGAGAATACCTGCAGCTGACGATGGCGATGAGCCGCTGCCGTTTTGACTACCTCCATCAACATTGGCTGGGACAAATGCATCGAGCAAGATGCCGACACCAAAATCCCGCCGGGTGACAATAGCCTCAACGCCAGCTGGTTAGCCTGGTGGTAAGCTTTTTCTCCCTGACGTTGATCTTTCTTACGTTTAATAAAGGCCGGGGGGTCCAATACTACGACATCAAATATTTGCCCTGCATCAACTAAGGCTTTCATAATGTCGTTAGCTTTGCCCTGCAAACAAGAAAATGGGCCGAGGTAATCATTTAATTCAGCATTCTGTTGCGCTAGGTCTAAGGCATCACCTGAGGCATCAATACAGGTGACAGATTTGGCTCCCGCCACTGCCGCCTGAACACCCCAACCACCAACGTAGCTATAAACGTCTAACACCGTTTTGTCTTTGGACAGTTGCTGTAGCTGCTGGCGATTTATTCGGTGGTCGTAAAACCAGCCCGTTTTTTGGCCAGTCATAACGGGGGCCAGAAAACGTGTACCGTTTTCTTCCAGTTCGACCATATCGGGTACCTCTCCCGCTGCCACTTCAACGGCTTCAGGCAAGCCTTCCATTTTGCGAAACGGCCCCTGATTTCGAAATAGAATACCTTTGGGAGAAAACACTTCATCCAAGGCGGCAACAACTTCGTCCCGGCGCTGATCCATACCCGTGGTCGTTAACTGAGCCGACAGGTAGTCACCAAAACGATCGACCACCAACCCCGGCAATAAATCTGAATCACCAAATATTGCGCGATAAAAGGGCTTAGAAAAACAAGCTTCGCGAAACTGTAGTGCTTGCTGTAGTCGATGAACCATCAGTGACTGATCGAGACATCTGCCTTGTTCTTGGCTATAGAGCCTGGCACAAATGAGACTGCCCGGATTCACCACGGCCATAGCCACAAACTTACCGCTGGCATCCTCCACCACAACTTCACTGCCAGCAGGCATCGTCTTGAGGGGTGTCACAGCTGTATCTACCTCATTGCTGTAAACCCACAAATGCCCGGCCCGCAAACGTCTGCCGGCGCCTTTGTTTAGACGTAACGATAAGAGCGGTGAGGATGAAGTGGACATGCTTTCTCCAAGGATATAGAAACAAACGTTTAGAAGGCCGAAATAAAAAGGCTGCCTTTTTGGCAGCCTTCATTAACAAAAACAAAACCGGTGCGTCGAGGGTTAGTCGTCTTCAGAAACTGCTTCGTAGCCTGTCGCATCCAACAAACCTTCCAGCTCAGAAGGATCAGACATTTTTACTTTAAAAAACCAACCGTCATCATAAGGTGAGCTATTAATAGTTTCTGGTGCTTCTTCTAGCAGTTCATTGATGGCAACCACTTCACCGGAAACAGGGGAATAAATATCGGAGGCAGCTTTTACAGACTCGACAACACCCGCTTCTTCTCCAGCATTAACCGTCGTACCGACTTCTGGCAGCTCCACATAAACCACGTCACCCAGACTATCTTGTGCATGGTCGCTGATGCCTACAGATACTATGCCATCACCTTCATCGCAAGCCCATTCGTGGCTGGCAGCATATTTCAAATTGGATGGAGTTGCGCTCATTGTTGTGTCCTCACCTTTAGCACTTAAAGCCGTGTGCTTACATTAAAACAACACCGCCTAAAACAGCCGCGATTCTAAACCTGATTGCCCTCAAACTAAAGGGGCGGATGATGACTTCACGATAAATCTATTGAAATATCTACCTAACGCCAAGCTCTAAAGCAGGCCCATAGCTTGGCGAATAACTAAGTTTTTTATAGGGCCGAGCCGATTCACTGCACTCATGCCATCGTTGCGCAGCAATCGAACAGGGAGAGACTGGTCTTCAAACAATCGCTTAAAGCCTTCCATCACTGCCATAGTGCCCAAATTATGTGGTTTGCGGCGACGCTGGTAACGTTGCAATGTCGACATATCGCCGGGAGACAGCCCTCGATTTACTGCGCGCTCAACCTCTTCTACCAAAGCAATCACATCTTGAAAACCAAGATTGACACCCTGTCCAGCCAGGGGATGAATGGTATGAGCGGCATCGCCCATTAATGCCACCCCCGGAACCACATAATCCACGGCATGACGTTGTTTCAAAGGAATTTTGTAGCGCTTATCAACGGAAATTATTTTTCCCAAGCTACTACTGCCAGCTTGCTCCAATGCGGTACAGAACGCTGCATCATCCAAAGACATGAGCGATTCAGCCACATCCTCTTGTTGCGACCAGACAATAGAGCACTGGTGGCAATCACCGGATTCTGTTTGTAAGGGCAAAAAAGCCAAGGGACCATCGGGTAAAAACCGCTGCCTTGCTGTGAAATTATGATTTTTTTCGGTGGTTACCGTAGTAACAATGGCATGGTGACCATAATCCCATTCTCGCAACTGTAAGCCACAGAGTTCGCGTACTTTAGATTGAGCACCATCTGCTGCGGCTAAAAGCTTTGTTGAGACAACAGAACCATCGTCCAGTGAAATAGCGATTCCTTCTTCGTCACCACGCGCTCGCCCTTCTACTGGCTTCCTATCGAGACCCACGACTTTTGCAGGACACAACAGTTCCACATTTTCCAATTCGTCTAGCCGTTGTAATAAGCTTTCAACAATTAATGCATTTTCAACAATATGTCCAAGGCTGGGCTGGCGTACTTCGGCACAATCAAATTCAATATGTCCGGTGCCATCGGCTTCCCAGACTTCCATGCGCTGATAAGGGCAGACACGCTGCTGGGCAATATGCTCCCAGACGCCAACCGTCTCCAATAATTGTCGGGATGGTTCTGTCAGTGCAACAACCCGTGGGTCAAAAGTTTTTGAAAGATCAGGCATTTGAAAGGGGCGTGCTTCCAAAACGGCGATACGAAGTTTTTTGCCATTTTCCGAGGTAGCCAGTTCTTTCGTGGCCAATAGCGCAGCAAAGGCCGCGCCCACCATACCGGCACCTGCCACAACAACATCGTATTGATGATCAGCCATTATTTGTCCCGATAGTATTTTGCCTTGGGGGTTTTAATGAAGAGGGAGCCGCCAATGTAGTTCCTTTTGTCTCAAGCCCCATGCCCAATCGAGCAAATTGGTGTCTGAATAACGGTACCGTGTCCAGAGCCAGCAGCCCCAGATTCCGCGCTAACGCTACTGGCGACGCCCCTATACCGAACACTTTGGGCAGCAGGTCACTGAGTAAAATGGTTTGTTCTTGGTCGGACTGCTGTTGGTCTAGATAAGATTGTAAAACCGGCAAGCTACCCAGCGCTGTATTATCTGACGCGGCTAGTGCCAACTCATTGGCCAGTACGGCCACATCCCTCAACGCCAAATTGAAACCCTGCCCCGCCACGGGGTGCAATGAATGGGCAGCATTACCCACGACCACAACATGGCTGCGAACTTGTTCATTGCTTGTAATCAACCGGATAGGGTAACTATGACGACTACCTACACGTTTGAACTGTCCCAGACGATGGCCAAAACGATCCTGTAACTCGGCAAGAAATATCTCTTCAGAGGCCGATACCATCTCAGCTGCTCGATTCGGAGGAAGCGTCCAAATTAACGCGACGCGATGCTCACCTTCAATCGGCTGTAGTGGCAACATAGCCATGGGCCCTGAATCAGTAAAACGTTCGTAGGCGATTCCACCATGATCTTTCGACAATGAAATATTAGCCACGACAGCCACCTGACCATAATCCTTGGTGGTGGCATCAATACCCAACATATCCCGGGTATGGGATTGTGCGCCATCGGCAATAACCAGTAGTTTTGTACTGACCTCTTGGCTTGTCTCAGCCCCTTCAACCGACATAGACAGCTGCATACCGCCCTGAACAGGACGAACCCCTATCACTTTTGCTGGGGCGACAATTTCGATGTCCTCCGCCTGCTGCAACGCATCAACGAGCACGGCCCCAAGCCGCTGGTTTTCAACCACATAACCCAGTGCCGGTAACTTTTGTTCCGCCGCATGCAACCGAACACTGCCAATATGCCCGCGATCTGACACATGAACATCGCGTATTTCGGCCAATGTCGGACACAGGTTCTGCCATAACCCCAGAATTTCAAAAATTTCACGACTACTATGGGACAAGGCCGTGGAGCGGGCATCAAAACTGGGCTGAAGCTCATCAGCTGTCGCCGCTGCCATCGGAAAAGCTTCGATCACCTGAATTCGCCAACCGAGTTTTAGTGATGAAAGTAACAGTGCCAGACTGGCACCCACCATCCCGCCACCCACAATGGCAACATCGATCTGTTCTTTTGTTAATGACCGCTCTGACATCTATTGGTTACTGCTGTTGCTAACTGTTCTGACGATCTTCGTCCCGACTATTTTTTCAACGTATTTTGCGACATAAGCGCTTCAATTTCCGCCGTCGTCTTGGGTGCGTCGCTGGTTAACACGTCTGGGCCCTTGGCCGTGATCAATATGTCGTCTTCAATACGGATACCAATACCACGCCAACGCTTATCAACCTTGGTGTTATCGGGAGAAATATAAATCCCTGGTTCCACGGTCATCACCATGCCTTTTTCAAGCAACCGCCACTCATCGTGTACCTTGTAATCACCGACATCATGTACATCCATACCCAACCAATGGCCGGCCCGATGCATGTAGAAATCACGATAGCTTTTGGTTTCGATTAACTCGTTAAGCTCACCGTCGAGAATGCCCAAATCGCGCAGCCCTTCGGTAATGACATCAACGGTCACTTGGTGAGGTTCATCCCAGTGGTTACCCTTGGTGCAAGCATCAATTGCCGCCAGCTGAGACACTAACACCACGTCGTAAATAGCTTTTTGTTCGGCGGTGTATTTACCATTAACAGGAAAAGTTCGGGTGATATCTGCCGCATAATGCTGTAACTCACAACCGGCATCAATTAACACTAAGTCACCGTCTTTAAGTTTGGCGCTATTTTCTACGTAGTGAAGAATACAGCCATTTGCACCCCCGCCCACAATGCTCCCATAGGCGGGAAAACGTGCGCCAGCCATAGCAAATTCATGTTCGATTTCTGCCTGTAACTGGTACTCGTACATACCCGGCGTACAAATTTGCATGGCTCGACAATGTGCGCGAGTGGAAATTTTGCCCGCTTCACGCATAATTTTTTGCTCTGCCGCACTTTTGAATAAGCGCAACTCATGAAGCAAGTGATCGAGATCGACAAACTCCCCAGGAGAGATAGCGCCGGCACAAGAACGTCCACGAATGGTATTCACCCAATCCATCAAATGGCGATCAAAGGTGGGGTCTTTGCCCATACCGTAATAAACGCGATCTCGGCCTTCCAGCAGCCCGGGCAAAATATCATCGACGTCATCGATGGGGAAAGCGTCATCAGCACCATATTTTTCGCAGGCGCCTTCTGGACCAGCTCGATAGCCATCCCAGATTTCGCGTTCAATGTTTTTGTCCCGGCAGAACATCAAACATTCGCCATGCTTCCGGCCTGGTATTAGAACCAATACCGCGTCGGGTTCAGTAAAGCCGGTGAGGTAGAAAAAATCACTATCCTGACGGTAGGGATAGTTAATATCTCGATTGCGTGTGTGTTCAGGTGCTGCGGTAAGGATAGCTATACTATTGCTAGCCATCATATCCATCAGCTTGCGTCTACGACGGGAAAACTCCTGGTTGCTAATCATTCTTTTATTTTGAACTCTCGAAAGGCCATCACGTTAAAAGGCTTTAATCTAAAAATTAAGTCGGAAAAGTTAATGAATCGTAGGTGAGTCATGATCTTTAGAGACATTTAATTCTGCATATATCAGTAGTACCGCAACTCTCACATACTCAACCAACTCGGAATAGCTCACCTCGTCTTCCTCTTCAGCATGCTCATCCTCCAATGCTCCCACATGGGAAATGGAAGCCAGATCGCCCAAGGCATCGGCAATATCACCCGTAAGCTCAGTTTCTACGGATAATCCGGAATTTCCCAACCCAAATAGAAATCCCTGGCACCATTCACCCAACGAGGCCAGCCTCTCGTTTAAAGCAAAGTCATCGTCGGGAAGTAGGGGTAAAAATTCAAAGCCACTACTGCGTATCTGGCCTACAGAAAATTGATATAGCATAGGTAACATATCGCCCAAATCTTCTACACGCTCTTGCTCCACATTAAGGAATTCGGACACTGCCACCACTAGCTCATCTTCAGACAAATGCTTGCCACCACTGATTCCACCACACAAAACGCCATGCAGCTCCGCCGGGCTTCCCATCAAATTGGCACGGATAAAAGCATCAGCAATATCATTAAAATCCATGGTTATAACTGTTTCCACTGTTGACTAAAAGGGCATCCTATCACCCTTCACAGCACCAAGCACCCCGGATCAAACAACCAATAAAAAAAGCCATTTTGAGCAAGAAGCTAGCTAATACTTCTCGAAATAACATCAAGATTGTTGACCAATCTATGACCACACAATTATAGTTGTCGTTAAGAATTACCACCGGCCAACCTAATGTCAGATGATTTGCAAAATTTCGAGCAAAAAATTGATCGCCTGATCCATCTATGCGCTCGCCTACAAAAAGAGAACACTTCCCTTCGTGAACGGGAAGCCAGCCTATTGAAGGAACGCAGTAAACTTCTGGAAAAAAGTGAAATGGCCCGCAGTCGTGTAGAACATATGATCGTGAGGCTCAAAAACCTCAATAGTGAGGGCTGAACCCATGAGCCAGCAAACCGTCAACATTCGTATTCTTGACAAAGAGTATCAAGTCAGCTGCCCACCGGAAGAACGCAATGCTCTGTTGCAGTCCGCCAAAGCGCTGGACGAAAAAATGCGCACCATCCGAAATAGTGGTAGCGTTATTGGGCTAGAGCGCATTGCTGTTATGGCAGCGCTAAACCTGACCTACGAACTGTCCAAGATGGAAGTTCAGTCTGCCTCTCAAGGTGCATCTAACGAAGCACTCACGGCTCTCGATAAGAAAGTTTCTGCTGCACTCCAAACTCTGGAACAATCCACAACTTTTTAACTCTCAGACAGGGTATAATGCTCTGATGCCCTGGGGTATTTGCCAGCCGACAAGTCCTCGAGCCGATAATTTGTAACCCGGAGGGTTCAAGCCGATATGGTGTGCATGTCCGCACGACGGAAAGCCTAATGTATCGCTGGACCCCCCACCTTGGACCATTGGGTTCAAGGCCAAGTTGACAGCGGTACTCCCGGGGACATAACTCTACAGACAAGAACACAAGCTGGATCACCATGGACAGCAACGCTATTCGTCAATTAATGCGTGAACGCCGCCACTCGCTGCCCTCAGAGCAACAGACCGCCGCCAGTAGAGGTCTGGCTCAACAACTCACTAGACTGCCTGCCTTTTACAACAGCAAACGTATTGCTTTTTACCTCGCTAACGACGGAGAGATAGATCCACAGTTTGCTATGGGCATAGCCGAGGCTGCAGGAAAGGAATGCTACCTACCGGTACTCCATCCACTAAAACAAAAACGGCTGTATTTTGCCCAATATCGCAGTGGCGATGCGCTATCCGTCAATCGGTTTGGTATTGAAGAGCCCTACCTTCGCGGAGCAAAAGTTGTCCCACCCCTTGGCCTCGACCTCATACTATTACCGCTAGTCGCTTTTGACCGTTGTGGTAACAGGCTCGGTATGGGCGGGGGCTTCTATGATCGAACGCTGGCAACACAAAAGCGCCTCACTCGACTCATTGGATTAGCCCAAAGTTGCCAGGAAACTGATAATATTGTCCACCAGCCATGGGATGTCGTGCTACAGGCCATTGTGACAGAGAAAAATGTTATTTATCCCCGTTAAATCTATCCAGTTTACGCGGCAAAACACCCTAAACTGTTAAACATAAACAGCTCCACTTACATAACCCACGTTATTACATAAGAAGCACCGCTATGAGAAAAACCAAGATTATCTGCACCATTGGCCCCGCCACAGAATCATTTGAGATGCTAGAAAAACTGGCCAATGCTGGAATGAATGTTGTGCGCCTGAACATGTCACACGGTGACCATGACTCACACGCCAAGGTGATCAAAGCGGTAAGAACACTGAACAAAAAGCAAACTCACCCCATCGCAATTATGATGGATACCCAAGGACCAGAAATCCGTACGGGTGACATTAAACATGATCTGAATTTGAAAGAAGGCGACATCATCTCGGTAGTTGCCCGAGGTGAAGATGATGTGGAATCCAGCTCCATTCGTATCAATTACGAAGACCTAATTAACGATGTGAACATAGGCGACATGATCACCGTAGATAATGGCCTAATCAACCTAGAGGTTCTGAGCAAAGAAGAACGCATCATGCAATGCAAGGTAATTGATGGCGGTGTGCTCAAAAGCAAACGCCACGTCAATCTTCCAGGCATTCGTGTCAACCTGCCCGCCATCACCGAAAAAGACCGTCGCGACATCTTATTCTCCATAGAACAAGAGGTAGACTTTATCGCCCTCTCCTTTGTGCGGGATGCTGAGGATATCCATCAACTACGTGAGCTGTTGGGTGACAAAGTCGACAAAATCAAAATCATTTCCAAAATTGAAGACCAGGAAGGCGTTAAAAATCTCAGTGCGATTGTTGATGCCTCCGATGGCGTCATGGTGGCACGGGGTGATCTCGGCGTAGAAATTGCCATCGAAAAACTACCCAGAGTTCAGCGCCGAATTATTCGCCTTTGCGCCCAGCAAGGGAAACGGGTGATTGTCGCCACTCACATGCTGGAATCCATGATTGAAAACCCGATTCCTACTCGAGCAGAAGTAACCGACGTCGCCAATGCTGTTTATGAAGAAGCCGATGCCATTATGTTGTCGGGTGAAACTACCATTGGCAAATATCCCGTCAAGTGCGTAGAGATACTGTCCCGTATTGCCGGCTCCATCGAGCACAGTCCCGGCCTGCAATTTACCAAGGACTTGGTACTGAAAAACGATAAGGAAGAAATTGCTGCCGCTGCAGTAAAGCTGGCCGAATCGATTAATGCCAAAGCCATTATTGTTCCGACCCGACGTGGCCGAATGGCCAACTACGTCACTAATTGTCACCCCCAGGCACCGATTATTTGCGCCTTCACTAATGACAGCCGAACCCGTCGCCAGCTGGTGCTCAACCGCAACGTATTGAGCTTCCGTATCAACTTTAGTGAAGATCCGGAAAAAACACTCGCCACTGCAGCCAAAATTATGATCGAACGATCAGAGTTTTCTCCAGAAGATCGTTTAGTTGTTATCTCTGATGCTTTGGCAGGTTCCGGTATTGATGCTATCCAGATTCGACTACTCGGTGATCTGCTAAAAGTAGACACTGAATAACACTGGGGCGTGGGCAACGAAGCATGACTAAGGTTATTTATAAAAGCATTACCGATAACCTGCTTGCTGCCCACCGAACATTTTCCCCTTTACTGGCTTCCCTAGCAGCTCTCTCTGCTCTCGCCTTACTAATTTCACCACTGCCTAGCCAGGCATCATCGGAGCAACCTCTCACTGATCATTTATCCACCGCCAATGTCATTCTATTTATTGGCGATGGCATGGATGAACATCAAATTACTATGGCCCGGAATTACCTGTACGGTCCCACAGAGTCATTTGCCATGGAACAAATGCCTGTTCTCAGTTCAGTCCGGGTACAAACTCTCCGCGAAGACAACCCAAAACAGTTTCGACATGTAGCAGATAGCGCCAACACGGCCAGCACATTGGCTACCGGCATGCTCACTAGTAAGGGGCGTATTGCTACTGCAGCGGCATCAAACAAGACACACCAAACCATCCTTGAAGAAGCACAACAGCGTGGCTACCGGACCGGACTAGTCTCCACTGCCAGCCTCACCGATGCTACACCCGCAGCCTTTGCTTCCCATTCACCCCATCGCGGCTGTAAAAGCCCCAAGAATATGAAGACCGAATACACGTTCATACCGCCAACCCAACAATGTACCTACAATCAAAAAGCGCAGGGTGGTGTTGGCTCCATTGTCGAGCAATTGGCCACAGCCAATGTCGATGTGTTGTTGGGGGGTGGTAAACATTTTTTTGATCAATACGTAGGGGACAGAACACTACTGAAAATAACCCAAATTCAAGGTTATACCTTACTAGAAAACACAGCAGATTTACTGGCAGAACCTGGTAGCGATAAATTATTACTGGGGCTATTTTCTTCAAAAAACCTCCCAGTAGAATGGGTCGGTGATGATAACCGCCATGCTGAGCTCATCACGACAAATGACGAAGGTGATGCGGTTTTCCCCACACCATTTGGATGTAAACCAAATCCTCTCCATGCTGCACAGCAAATCCCCTCTTTAACCCAGATGGCCGAAAAAGCTTTGCGTGTCTTATCCAAAAATAATACCAAGGGGTTTTTTCTAATGGTGGAAGGCGCCTCCATCGACAAACAATCACATGCAAGAAATCCCTGCGGCCAGATAGGCGAGCTTCGCGCATTTGATCAAGCAGTCGCCAAAGGAAGAGAGTTTGCAGCGAAACACCCAAACACTCTGGTGATCGTGACAGCAGACCACGGCCAAGCCGGGCAGATAATCCCGCTGCCAGAAAGCTACCAAATAGCGAGCGAAGCCATGCACAGGCCCCAATACCCAACAGGTTACTATGCCGTGCTGAAAACCTTGTCGGGAGAATTGATGGGAATCAGTTACGCCACCAATGCATCACCTCAAGGTCTTTGGGAAATGCACACAGGTACCAATGTTCCGGCTTTTATGGAAGGTCCAGGACTAGACGATGTACCAATTACTATCGACCAACGCTATATCCATGGCCTTATGCGACGACATTTGAAGCTAGATCAGCCTCTGCAAAAACACCCCTGATATTTCTCACAAATCGCTTTTCAGAAAATCAGTTTAAAAAAACCTGATAGGCAGGATTGTCCGTTTCCTCAACCCAGCTATAACCTAGATCATCGAGAAACTCCGCCACCTTTTTGTGCTCACTTACAGGCACCTGTAAGCCCGCCAGGACTCGGCCATAGGCAGAGCCATGGTTGCGGTAATGGAACATGGAGATATTCCAGCGGCCACCCAACTTGTTCAAGAACTGCATTAATGCACCAGGGCGTTCGGGGAATTCGAACCGGTAAACCACTTCATCGGTTGCTTCTTCGGCACGCCCACCCACCATATGGCGAATATGTAGTTTGGCAATTTCATTATCGGTCATATCCACCAAGGGATACCCCTTACCCTGAAGGTCAGAGACCAACGCAAGACGATCTTCATCGGACATCACTTGAACGCCCACAAAGATATGCGCCTGGGAAGGGTCTCCCATGCGGTAATTAAATTCGGTGATATTACGCTTACTCAGAGCGGCACAGAATTTTTTAAAGCTGCCGGGCTGTTCAGGAATCGTAACGGCCAGAATTGCTTCACGTCTCTCACCAATTTCGGTCCGCTCAGAAATATAACGAAGTCGATCAAAGTTGATATTGGCGCCACTATCCACCGCCAATAACACCTGACCCTTTACGCCAGTACGCTCTACGTATTTTTTCAATCCAGCCACACCCAGTGCGCCCGAAGGTTCACAGATAGACCGAGTGTCATCAAAAATATCTTTAATGGCAGCGCTGATTTCATCCGCCGTCACCGTCACCACCTCATCCACGGTATGTTTCAGCACTCGGAATGGCTCCTTACCAATTTGGGCCACAGCCGTGCCATCCGCAAAAATACCCACCTGTTTCAAACGTACCCGACGCCCAGCTTCCATGGCTGCAGCCAAACAAGCCGCATCATCTGGTTCCACAGCCATAACCTTCACCTCCGGGCGAACGTATTTGATATAAGCCGCCATACCAGCACACAAGCCACCGCCGCCAACAGGAATAAATACCGCATCCAATGGACCAGAAACCTGCCGTAGAATTTCCATGGCGATGGTGCCTTGTCCGGCGATGACATCAGGATCGTCAAAAGGGTGGATATACGTCATGCCTTTTTCAACTACCAACTTCTGAGCGTAATCTGAAGCTTCATCATAGGTATCACCACGCAATACCACTTTGGCACCATGGGCTTTTACAGCATTCACTTTAATCTGAGGTGTCGTACTGGGCATCACAATGGTCGCTTTGACGCCCATTTTTTTTGCCGACATTGCCAAACCCTGAGCATGATTTCCCGCAGAAGCTGCTACCACACCCTTGGCCAATTGCTCCTTACTGAGCGACAACATCTTGTTGTAAGCACCACGCAGTTTGAATGAAAACACGGGCTGTAAATCCTCCCGCTTCAACAATACCTGATTGCCAATACGTGAAGAAAGTTGTGCTGCTTCATCAATGGGAGTTTCCACCACCAAATCATAAATGCGGGCGTTAAGAATACGTTTTACGTAGCTTTCAGGCATAGGTCTAAGTGCACTTTTTTGTTAGGTGCCTTTTTTAAAGGCTATAAAAACCAATAGTAAAGGCAAAGCGTGTGCTGATCCACATTATCTGTCCTTTCAGCCACTGATCCGTATAATCATCCACTGAATCCATCACTATTTGGATAATAGCTACTTGCCATGACATCAAATACAAAACTAAGCCCCCAGGATGCTCTAAAAAAAGCGGTCGCCCAAGCTGCGGTGGATTACACCCTGAGCAAAATAGATGACACCAGCATCATCGGTATCGGCACAGGTTCAACGGCCAACTTTTTTATCGATCTGCTCGCCGAGCACAAAGCGAAAATTGCGGGAACAGTTGCCAGCTCAGAAGTCTCAGCAAACCGACTAAAGCAACATGGTATTCCCGTCTACGATTTAAACGCCGTCAATGAAGTCACCATTTATGTGGACGGTGCCGACGAAACAAACCCACACCTGGAATTAATTAAAGGGGGCGGTGCAGCACTGACGCGGGAAAAAATTACCGCGGCCGTTGCCAAAGAATTTTTATGTATTGCCGATGGCTCTAAATGGGTCGATCACTTGGGAGAATTTCCCTTACCTGTTGAAGTGATCCCTATGGCCCGCAGCCACGTGGCAAGAGAGTTAGTCAAACTCGGCGGCGACCCGGTTTATCGCGAAGGCGTGGTCACCGATAACGGCAACGTGATTATTGATGTTCATCACCTACACCCCATTAGCCCCGCGCGCGAATTGGAAGAAAAAATTAATAACATTACCGGTGTGGTAACCAATGGTTTATTTGCGTTAAGACCGGCGGATATTTTGATGCTGGGCACGGAAGATGGGGTTAAGACAATTTACCCAGAGAAATAACGAGCAGGAAAAAATTCCTTTTTTTATTTCTTTAAATAGGGTCAAAGTTTTAGTTTTAGTTTTACTCTGACCCTAAATTTCACATCACCTCCAACGGCGGCTCATTCAATGCCGCAAACTGCTCGCGCAGCTCAAGGATATGTTCGCTCCAATAGCGAACGGTGTTAAACCAAGGAAAGGCCATGGGGAATGCGGGGTCTTGCCAACGTTTGGCTATCCATGCAGCGTAGTGAATCATTCTTAATGTACGCAGAGCTTCAATCAAGCGAAGCTCTCGCGGATTAAAATCAAAGAATTCGTTATAACCATCAACAATTTCCGACAGCTGCGCTGTTTGGCGATCTCTTTGTCCTGATAACAGCATCCAAATATCCTGCACCGCAGGTGCCATGCGAGCATCATCTAAATCCACAAAATGTGCATTGTCGTTCCGCCACAAAATATTACCGGAGTGGCAATCACCGTGAACACGAATGTGTTCAACGGCGCCAGTATTGGCAATATTTTCATCCACGGCCTGCATGACGTCATGCGCTAGAGAGTCGTAGGAAGCTTTTAGTTCTTGAGGAATAAATTGTTCACTAATCAGCGTAGAGGCTTCATGCCCAAAGGTCTTGCTATCCAGCGTGGGGCGATACTTGAACGGGGTTACCGCACCGACGGCATGTATCCGCCCTAACAGCTTTCCCAGTAAATACAGGTTGTCGAGGTTATCCAGCTCCGGGCCGTGTCCACCCTTGCGAGGGAACAGTGCATACTGAAAGCCTTGGTATTCAAACAGGCTCTGACCCGCCTCATTCACCATGGGTGCTACCACCGGCAACTCCTGTTCTGCCAGCTCAAAACAAAACTGGTGCTCTTCAAGAATCTGCTCGGTACTCCAGCGATTGGGCCGATAGAACTTACCGATGATCGGCGTTTGATCTTCGATACCAATTTGGTAGACCCGATTTTCGTAGCTGTTTAGGGGGAAGAGCCTTCCGTCGCTGATATGCCCCTGACTCTCCATTGCATCCAGAATAAAATCTGGCGTAAGGGTATCAAAGGGATGCGTGATTGGATCTATCGCAGCGTGATCTTTAGCCGAAGAGGCATCATCAATCGCTCTATTCCCATCTGGCTCGTCCATATTCCCACCGCTCACAGAAGTTAATCCTTTTTCTATTGATCGTTATTTACTTACTCGTTTAATCATTGTTTGCCGTGATGAGCTTCTGGTTGCGTTTTACCACTGGAATAACAATCACTAATGCCAGAATCCAGACAATACAGGCCAGCATGTAAGGTAAGACATAACTGCCTCCCACCACCAGTGAACCCACAGCAGCAATACCGGCAACGTTACCGAGAATCTGCATGGTGGCGATTAATGGCGTGTACTTACCACTACCGCTATCCAATTTGGCAGTTAATCCCATGCCGTAGGCAGCAGCAAAGTTCCAAGCCCCCCCCACTAGACAAAAGGCAAAGATCAGGCTTATTTGCTCTGGCCAAAGCTGGAAAATGCCCATCACCAATACTGTCACGGCAATACCCAAGGCGATCACCATAGGTTTGGTATAACTGGAACGAGTAGCCATCAATGCCGCAATCAATGAACCTAACCCACTGGCAAATATCAAAATCATCATCACACCACCGCCTTCTGTGGCGGCAAAATCAAGACGGGAAGCTATCGGTTCTATAGCGTTACGTACGGTATTCCCTCCCACAAACACCAATAGCAGTATGAGCAGTATGATAAAAACAGCGGTGGGGTTTTGCTCCGTCATAGCATTCTTCAGACTGGTACGTTTACCATTTCTCGGCATCATCGTACCGAGCAAGAGGGTAATAAACGACAACCCTGAAACGGCCATTAACGCCTCATGAAAGGTCGTTCCTCTGACAATCAGCTGAGGTAACAGGTAGCTCACAATGCCAACGGCAGCGGTTTGAGCAGTAAGTGCCAGTGCATAGTTCCGTGTGGGATTTCTTGTGTCGCCCAAACAGGCAATGGCTACGGCATAACCAAGCCCGGCAAAAAAACCCGCCAGAGCCTGACAGATCAATAGGATAGTAAAACCCGAGACAAAAACGGGCAGCAAAAAAGCCGACAGGCTCATAAACCCGCTAATAAAGATCAGACGCTGCCAGTGAGCAATGCGAATAAATAAAATGGAGAGTGCTGTCGCCAGAGCTACGCCACCCAAAAAAACTCCGCCAAGCAGCCAAATCTGTGACTGCACAAGGCCGAGATCTTTTACTGCTAGCCCCAGCATCAATGGCATATTGATGAAATACATCATAGAACAGACGCAAATTAATATGGCGGCCAGACGCACTCTAAAGCTGTTTACATCGGCATGTTTTTTTTCGAACAGAATTGAAGACATCTACTAACCCTAAAGTCCCGTTGCTAAAAATTGAGTGTTGAAAACTAATTGTTCTTAAAAGCGATGCGTACTTTGATGGCTGACCAATCAAATGTCCAGATGGTGATGCCAGTTCGTCAGCTTCCAGCCGATGCCACCGCAACAAATTGTCATTGTTTTGTCATAAAACCACCATCGAGGTGAAATATTTCCACAGTATCGTAACCTCATGACAAAAAAAACGAGAAAAGAGATAAGTTATGACACAAGAAAATGAAGCAATAAAAAACAACACCTTTGTTAACGTGTTGATGGAACAACAGGCCAATAATTTTTATGTCAAAATGGATGACTCAGGTGAGCGGGTATACCACTGGATTGATACCCGTGTAGACATGCTCTCCAGCAGTAAACTATGGAGTATTCTCCGCCAATGTGAAGCATCCGACCGATATATGGACCTGGCATTTACCGATGCGATTACTAACGAGCTAACCAATCGTCAGGATTGTGGTCGCAGCCCCGTACTGAGAATGCAATAACCTGCCCACAAACCCAAGCAATAGTCCCGCCAGAACGCCCCGCTATAGTTGCCATAAGGCCTACCCGCCTGCTCTTTCTAAGCTGGCGCTCAGTCAGCAGACACAAACTCAAAACGTTTAAAGGTTTTACCATCACGATCAATGGTTTCATCAAACATTGAAAGGGGTCGAACCCAAAGGCTGCGATCACCATAGAGGGTACGGTAAACCACATACTCTTCTTCTGTTTCGCTATGACGAGCAATATCAGACACCTCATATAAGTCGCCCTTGAAATGTTTATAAATTCCTTTTTTAATCATTAATCGTTAACGCCTCTTTTAGTTTTGATACCATCACAGTTGATATTCAGGAGAATAACAGGAATATTCATATGGGCCGCTATCTAGATGACTTTAATCTCGGGGAATTGTTTAAAGCCGGGAGCTTCACACTGAATGAAACAGAAATAGTGGATTTTGCCCGGCAGTACGATCCGCAACCCTTTCATACCAACATAGAGGCCGCAAAAAGCGGTCCCTATGGTGGACTTATTAGTAGCGGCTTTCAAACCTTAGCCCTATGCTTTTGCCGAATAGTGCAATCAGGTGTTTTTGATACGGCCAATATGGGTGGCCCAGGTATTGAAGAGGTTAAATTTTTATTGCCCGTACGCCCTGGCGATACGATTTACCCTGAGGCAGAAATACTTTCAATCAAACCCTCTCGCTCTAAACCCGACCGAGGCATCATGCATATTCAGTACAGAGGCTTTAATCAGAACGGTGATGAGGCGATCAGTTTTATCATTGTGATGATAGGCAAACGCAAGATCTAACTTCTATCCCGTCACTACACTGACCTTGCAGCCACCATTACCTGGCAACGACGCAAGTCTCCACTATAATCACATCAACTAACTCAACGGTAAGAGTGTCACCTGGGCACAGCGGTCCGACGCCCGCGGGTGTACCTGTCAGTACAATATCTCCAGGCATTAATGTAAAGTATTGGGAAATATAGGTAATTAAAGGTAATACTGGGGTGATCATCTGGCGGGTGTTTGACGCCTGCTTGACCTCACCATTGAGCGTTAAACGCAGCTCCAAATTTTGCAAGTCAGCCACCTGGGATCGATCCACAAAAGCCGACGCTGGACAAGCACCATCAAAGCCTTTGGCTTTATCCCATGGGTGCCCTTTTTGTTTAAACTGGGACTGCAAATCGCGGAGAGTCAGATCCAATGCCACGCCGACACCAATAATAGCGTCTGCAGCCTGTTCTTCGGTACAGTCCGTCAGTTGCTCGCCAATTAAAATGGACATCTCCGCCTCGTAGTGACAATCACCAAATGCCAGGGGAATAGCTACGGGTTCTTCTAGAGGAACTAAGGCGCTGGCCGGCTTAAGAAAAATTACGGGCTCATCGGCACGTTGACTGTCCATTTCGGCAACATGATCGCTGTAATTAAGGCCCACACAAACCACTTTTCCCACAGGGATTTGCTGCGAGCCACCGTCAACAAAATGAATACAGTGATCAAAATAGCGCTTCATATGGGTTCCTTGCCATCATTGAAGACCAACCAGCCTTTGACGATTCGGTAGACATACCAAAGACCCACCGCCAAACTGATGGATTGGGGGATATAAACCAGTTGCGTCTGCGTTTCTTCCTGCTTATTGTCATCCTGACTTGAATTATTTGTCATGGCTGATCCTTATAGACTGGGCCTTATTATAAATTGCTCGTCATGAACTCAGTACGTCCACCACCTTACCGGGGTTCATAATGCCCTTGGGATCAAACACTTGTTTAATCTGGCGCATCAACTGCAGTTCCGTCTCGGTACGAGTGTAGCCCAGGTATTCTTTCTTCAAAAGACCGACACCATGTTCAGCAGATACGCTGCCATTAAACACCTTAATCAATGCCGCCACCTGTTTGCTGACACCACCACATCGCTTGGTGAAGTCTTCGACAGAAAGGTCGTCCGGCTTCAAAATATTCAGGTGCAGATTGCCATCACCAATATGACCAAACCAGACGATTTCAAAATCCGGATACTGCTCGGCCACCAGTACATCGACCTTTTCAATAAAGCCCGGCATTTGGGACACACTGACGCTGATATCGTTTTTGTAAGGCTTCCACTGGGACAGGGTCTCGGACATATCCTCACGTAATTTCCATAGGTTTTCCGCCTGGGATAAGCTCTGACTGATCACACCGTCTTCCACCCAACCCTCTTCCATACAGGTTTCAAACAACGCCATGGCACACTCCAGCTCTGCCTCAGAAGACTGCTCAAATTCGATCAAGGCATAAAAAGGAGACGCGGTTTCAAAAGGTGCCGGCACTTCACTGTGTGCTATCACCTTTTCCATGCCGTTGTGGGTAAAGAATTCAAACGCGGTGAGATCCATTCCTTCATTAAAGGTTTTTAGCACTCCCATAATGCTGGGGAAATCCACGACACCCAACACCAGCACACTCAACGCCTGAGCCTTGCGGGTTAACCGCATAGAAGCCTCCGTGATAATACCCAACATACCCTCGGAGCCAATAAACAAATGGCGGAAATCCAGCCCGGTATTATTTTTTACTAAGCCGTGGTTTAACTCTAATATATTGCCGTTGCCATCCACCACTTTCAGGCCCATCACCCAATCGCGGGTCATGCCATAACGGATGACCTTAATACCACCGGCATTGGTCGCAATGTTACCGCCAATCTGACTTGACCCAGCAGACGCAAAATCTACAGGATAAAATAGTCCTTTTTCCTCGGCAAAGTCTTGAAGCTGATGTGTGACCATACCGGCCTCGACCGTCACTATGCGGTCCACCTCATTAAATGCCACCACCTTCTTCATACGATCCAGAGCAATCACGATTTCGCCATTGATGGCAACCGCTCCACCACTCAAGCCAGTTCGACCACCCGAGGGCACCACGGCAAGGTTTTCAGCATTGGCCAACTGCACAATTGCCTGCACTTCTTCAGTTGTTCCCGGCAGCACCACCACACCAGGAGCTGGCTGCCAGACAGTGGTTCGGTCTACGCCATATTGTTGGAAGGACACCTCGTCCGTCAGTACACGCTGCTCACCGACAATGTCGCGTAACTTTTCAATAGTGGAGGCTGTAATGGCCATCGTAAACATCTCCAAAAAGGGCAGTTATCAAGGGGCGTGCATGTTATCATAGCCGCCCTTTTTTTTAGATAGTTGAAGTGTTACTTATCGTCATCGTTCCATGACTTGGAGATGACGATACAAGAGACCGCCCAAGAGAATAATATGGCCAATGCTCCCCTCGGCTTTTCACTAGACAAAGCCAAAATCAAAATTTTATTGCTGGAGGGTGTTCACCCTTCAGCCGTAGCAACATTAGAAACTGCCGGGTATACCAGCGTGGAATATCTGAAATCTGCGCTACCTGAAGATGAGCTGGTAGCAAAAATCAAAGATTTCCATTTTGTGGGTATCCGATCACGCTCTCAACTCAATCGGAGAGTTTTCGAGGCAGGTAAAAAGCTTATCGGTGTTGGCTGTTTCTGTATTGGCACCAACCAAGTTGACCTTCAGGCTGCAACAGAACATGGCGTCGTCGTATTCAATGCCCCCTACTCCAATACCCGAAGCGTAGCGGAGCTGGTCATTGCCGAAACGATCATGCTGTTGCGCGGCATACCGGAGAAAAGTGCTGCAGCCCACCGGGGCACCTGGCTAAAATCTGCCACCGACTCCTATGAAGTTCGCGGCAAGACCCTTGGCATTATTGGCTACGGCAATATCGGTAGCCAAATCAGTGTGATGGCTGAGTCCATGGGAATGCGCGTCAAATTTTACGATGTTGTCACCAAGCTGCCGCTGGGCAATGCCGAACAAGTCGCCAGTCTCAAACTACTATTAGGCAGCTCAGATGTAGTCTCTCTGCATGTACCGGATACTGAAGCCACACGCTATATGATGGGGCCAGAAGAACTGGGTGCCATCAAAAAAGGCGGCATACTGATCAACGCCGCCCGCGGGCAGGTTGTTGATATTGATGCATTAAGCGCTCTACTAGAAAGCAAACATTTGGCGGGCGCGGCTATTGATGTATTTCCTTCGGAACCAAAATCCAATCAGGAAGAGTTTATCTCACCCCTGAGGAAATTCGACAATGTGATTCTGACACCACATATTGGTGGCTCTACGCAGGAAGCTCAAGAAAATATTGGTTTAGAAGTTGCTGAAAAAATAGCTCGGTACAGCGACAGTGGTACGACAATTAGTGCCGTTAATTTCCCGCAGGTTTCACTACCACCGCATTCAGGAACACACCGATTGTTGCATGTTCACCACAATGTACCGGGTATCATGACATCGATAAACCAGGTGTTCTCTGA
The DNA here is from genome assembly GCA_963974675.1 of uncultured Porticoccus sp. Taxonomy (GTDB): domain Bacteria; phylum Pseudomonadota; class Gammaproteobacteria; order Pseudomonadales; family Porticoccaceae; genus Porticoccus. The sequence goes on from CAXBDQ010000004.1 coordinate 40,757, forward strand.
CAACAATATCAATGTCTGTGGGCAACACCTGCAAACCACTGAAAAAATAGGTTACGTGGTGTTGGACGTGGACGCCGAATACAGTGATATAGCACTAAAAGCACTGAAACGCATCGACGGTACAATGCGTTGCCGGGTGCTGTTTTAGAAAAAACTAAGTTTTTATATAAAAAAAGGGGCTAATAAAGCCCCTTTTTTTATTCTGACATAAAAGACTATTAATTTATTTTCTTAAATACTTTATCTCTCAACCAAAGCCCTTCATTCACCATATGGTGTTGCGCCCCGTGAACAATCTCTATGTCAACATTACAAAACTTTCTCTCTAATTCTTTTAAATTATATTTCCATGCCACTGTTCTATCGCAGTCTCCCTGAACAACCTTTAATGGATAATCATTGGGTGGCAGCGCAGCAAACTCTTCCGTCCAACGCTTCATCGAACCCACCCACTCAAGGGGAATGTATAGCGTTTGCAGGGGATCATCGTTAGCTAAAAACTGATTAAATTCTTCATTTGCTGTATTGGGGTATAACTTTCTTTTTATTTTATTTAAAAACCGATGTAACAATTTATAAAGATAGAGGCTTTTTTTCCAACTCCGCGGATGAATTAACGGGGCAAGAACTACCACATGTTCAAGATCGCTCTGATAGTGATGGGGTTTAGCCGCCATAATGTATTTAATTAAAATAGCACCCCCAGTGCTCTGGCCAACCGCCTTCCAGGGTTTGGGGAAATATGTTTCACAACCATGCAATAAATCAGAAAAAATATCGACATAATGATCAAAGCTCCCAATGGTCACCCGGTCACCACTAGACAAGCCGTGACCGGGTAAATCAAAAGCAACGACAGCATAACCCAGCGTTAAAAGGTGACGGATCAAATGCCCATAAAGACCAACATGGTCAAAGTATCCATGCACAACAAAATAGGTACCCCTCGGATTTTCAGGAATCCAATACTGCGTAGCCAGCTGAAAACCCGAAGAGAAATAAGCACCCAAACAATGGCGAACAGGCATTAACTCTGAAGACATCGACAAGTTGTAGTGATCCACGTAACTGGCTTCATCTACCGTTTTATCCGTGCGATCGAGTGACACATCAAAAACCAATGTTTGCAGGCCGTCACGCACTTTTGTTAATTGCTCAGAGCTCAGAGACATTGCGTTATAGTATCCACGACGTTAAGGTAAAGTTCAGTTCATCTATAATCGCAGACCACGCCTGAATGACAAGTATTTTAATTTAAAGTAATGATTTCAACACCTTGTCACCACAAGTGAATTCGGCGATAACATACTGTTAATTCTCACAGAAGAAACTAAGAGAATGCGAATAAGACTACCCTAAAACTTGACCAATATTTATATGAAGAAGTCCGATAAAAAAACTGAAAACTCCATTAGAATCACACTGACCGAGGTTTGTGAAATTGCCCTTGAAAAAATTGATGGCTTTAAATGGATCACCCATTACGTTAGCTATAATGACTTTCCTGGCTCTTTATCTATCGTCTGCGTATTTGAAGACACTGAAAGCTTGGTAGCGGCAAATAAATCGGGAGAGGACAGAATATTAATAGACCTTATTCAAGAAAGACTAACATCACAAAATATAATCATTAAAAATATAAAATCAACCGTTAGCTTTAATACAGAAGAAAATATTAAATCGTACTGAATGAACTTTCGTAAAGAAAAGCGTATCAAACCTTTATGAAAAAAGTAATGATCAAAGGCTATCCTCATGAAAAAATTTCCGGCTATTTTTTTGTCTGTCTTCATTACATTATTGATGCAGAATTTTGCGCAAGCCCAAGAAACCAAAACACCTGAAACCACTGCTCTCAACAAGGCACATTTTAAAACACAGCTTGTTTCAGAAAAGAGCCGTTCAGATGACGCTGTTACCTTTTCTACCATCAATGGATTTCAAAAAAAACCCCGTAACACATCTAACGCATGGGCCAATAACTACATAACGGCAGTGGCAACCAAAAACACAGGTGAGATCACCTATCAAATTAATAGCCTTATAGAATACAAGGCTCATGATAAGCGTTTATATAAAGAGGTGGTCTACAACACAGCTACTAGCCAGGAATCAAAAGAAGCCACGATTTTAAATCACAGTATCTCCTGCCAGGGCAGTGCCTATAGTGGATGCATACATACAGAACATGTTGCCTTTACTATCGACTCAACACTGATAGAAAACATGGCTAACAGCTATACAGAAGACTCCCAAAATAAATGGCGCTATCGATTGTCACCTAAAAGGGGGCGAAGCTATTCGGCGTACTTATTTATCGCAGAAATTTCTGCCTTGGTGGATGCGGTAAAAGAATATCAAAAACCTTAGCGCATAAAAAAGAGCGGTGATTTTAGCCGCCCTTTTTTATTATACTTGGATCAAACCGTCGCGATTAAACCCTAGCTAAACCAACTCACCATTTAAATAGTTCTGGAACATTTTCTCCAGACTAACCGGAGTAATTTTACTGGCATTACCCGCCGTACCAAATGCTTCGTATCGGGCGATACAAATATCTTTCATTGCTTCGGTAGTTGCCGTTAGGTACTTGCGTGGATCAAACTCAGCTTTATTGTTCGCCATGAATTGACGTATAGCACCTGTAGAGGCTAACCGCAGGTCGGTATCGATATTGATTTTACGTACGCCGTGCTTAATGCCTTCGACAATTTCTTCTACTGGCACACCATAGGTTTCAGAAATATCACCACCAAATTCGTTAATCACCGCCAACCATTCTTGGGGAACGGAAGAAGAACCGTGCATCACCAAATGGGTGTTGGGGATACGGGCATGAATTGCCTTGATGCGATCAATAGCCAGGATATCTCCGGTTGGCGGACGAGAAAATTTATACGCTCCATGCGAGGTACCAATGGCGATGGCCAATGCATCTACTCCCGTTTTCGCTACAAAGTCTGCTGCTTCTTCTGGGTCTGTCAGCATCTGATCGTGAGACAGGGTACCTTCTGCGCCAACACCATCTTCTTCACCGGCCTGACCGGTTTCCAGGGAACCCAGACATCCCAGCTCGCCCTCCACAGAAACACCGCAAGCATGTGCCATTTCAACTACCCGGCGTGTTACTTCAACATTGTATTCATAAGATGCCGGTGTTTTTCCGTCTTCCTCCAGTGAACCGTCCATCATAACCGAGCTAAAGCCCATCTGGATTGAGCGCTGGCAGATGGCCGGGCTTGTGCCATGATCCTGGTGCATACACACCGGAATATGCGGAAACTCTTCGATGGCTGCCAGAATCAAGTGGCGCAAAAAAGGCGCCCCAGCATATTTTCTGGCACCTGCTGATGCTTGAACAATGACGGGTGAGTTGGTTTGGTCTGCGGCTTCCATAATGGCGCGCATTTGTTCCAGATTATTCACATTAAATGCTGGAACACCGTAGTTATTCTCAGCCGCGTGGTCCAAGAGTTGGCGCATTGAAATTAGTGCCATGATTCTGCTCCTTTTTCATCATTAGTTGCCGGTATGGTAACTGTAGGTTGTTGCCAAACCATTGCGGCAGTCGTGCCGCGAATTTTGTTACGTTGTCATGGTTATGCCAGGTTACGGCAACTAGCTTAACCGTTAGCCCGGGCTTCCAATACGGCAACTGCTGGCAGCACCTTGCCTTCTACATATTCCAAAAAGGCTCCCCCACCGGTGGAAATATAGGAGACTTTATCCGCGATACCATATTTATCTACTGCCGCCAGCGTATCTCCTCCACCCGCAATGGAAAAACCTTCACTCGCGGCAATGGCTTCTGCAATAATGCGGGTTCCTTCACCAAACTGATCAAACTCGAACACACCCACAGGGCCATTCCAGATAATAGTTCCTGCACTTTTCAGGATCGCTGCCAGTTGTTTTGCTGTATCAGGACCAATATCAAAAATCATATCATCATCGGCAACATCTGCTGACAATTTCAGCGTCGCTTCGGCAGATTCTGAAAACGCTTTACCCACCACAACATCGCAGGGCAATGGAATACTGGTTTTAGCCATGAGTTTTTGTGCTTCGGGAATCAGGTCATGCTCACAGAGTGAGCGACCAACGGGCAATCCTTTAGCCGCCAAAAATGTATTGGCAATGCCACCGCCAACAATGAGTTGATCCACTTTATTTGAAAGCGTTTCTAGCACGGTTAGTTTAGTCGAAACTTTGGAGCCACCCACAATGGCCACCAAGGGACGCGCAGGATTAGCGAGGGCTTTCTCCAAGGCATCCAATTCACCAACTAATAACGGCCCTGCACAGGCTATAGGGGCATATTTTGCGACACCATGAGTTGATGCTTGGGCGCGGTGGGCCGTACCGAAGGCATCCATGACAAAAATATCACATAGGGAAGCGTAGGCTTTAGCAAGGGTTTCATCATCCTGCTTTTCCCCGGGGTTAAAGCGTACATTTTCCAGCAACGCCAGTTCTCCCTCCTGTAACTCAAAACCAGCTTTCCAATCGGAAATGATTTTCACTTCAGTGCCCAGTAGTTGACCAAGATGATGGGCTACGGGTTTCATGGAAAATTGCTGATCAAATTCACCTTCCGTCGGGCGACCCAAGTGTGACATCAGAATAACTTTTGCACCGGCGACCATTGCCATTTTGATCGTGGGCAATGCTGCTCGTATACGTGCATCTGAGGTCACTACGCCATCTTTTATTGGCACATTGAGGTCTTCTCGAATGAGTACCCGCTTACCTGACAAATCCAAATTTGCCATATTTATTACATTCAATGCCATGCTTTTATTACCTTTGCTTCTCTGGGTCTAACAGCCAGTGATGTACTAGCTCTACCATTCGGTTGGCATACCCCCATTCGTTGTCAAACCAGATTAAAACCTTCACCAGCCGTTGACGGCTAACACGAGTTTGGCTGGCGTCAACAATGCCACTACGTGGATCATGATTAAAATCACAAGAGGCTAGCGGCTCTTCGGTATATCCCAAAATTCCAGCTAACGCCCCACTGGCCGCTTGTTGTAACACCCGATTGACGGTAGTCGTATCCACATCGGTTTTGAGCAATACCGACAGGTCAATCACGGATACATTAATAGTCGGCACACGCATGGCTTGGGCTTCAAAACACCCCGACAGATGTGGCAACATTCGATCGATGCCACGAGCCAACTCCGTATCCACAGGAATAATAGACTGAATAGCCGCACGGGTTTTTCTTAAATCGGTGTGATGATACGCATCAATAACCGGCTGATCGTTCATAGCCGAATGGATCGTAGTAATGACACCACCGTCAACATCAAATGCCTCATGGAGCGTCTTAATCACCGGAACCACACAATTGGTGGAACAGGATGCATTGGAAATAATGGTTTCATGACCCGTTAACGTGTTTTCGTTCACGCCCATCACAATAGTGGCATCAACCGTAGACTCGGCCGGCTGAGAGAACACTACTTTCTTTGCTCCTGCTAACAGATGTAACTCTGCCATTTTACGGTCGGTAAAAGTACCACTGCACTCCAACACTACATCAATTTTCAGCTCCGCCCAGGGCAACTGTTGAATATCTTCGTGGTGGAATACCGAGATAGCATCGCCATTGACGGTCAACACATCTCCGAAAACTTCTACAGTGCCGGGAAAACGGCCATGGGTGGAATCATATTTCGTTAAATGCGCGATGGTTTTGCAATCAGCTGGCTCATTGATCGCCACCACTTGAATCTGCTCACAACGATTGGACTCATAAAGCGCGCGCAGCACGGAACGTCCGATACGACCATAGCCGTTAATCGCTGCGCGAATCAATGATCCTGCCTTTGTTCTAGACCCATTGCCTATTCCAGTCTTTATTAAAGCTGTGACCTAACAGCCTTAACAACATTTTCTACTGTAAAACCAAAAAGCTTCATCAGCTGATCACCGGGTGCAGACTCACCAAAAGTAGTCATTCCCACCACTCGGCCATCAAGCCCCACATACTTGTACCAGTAGTCCGCATGGCCCGCTTCTACCGCGACACGCGTACGAACACTCGGGGGCAGTACGGCATCACGATACGTTGATTCTTGTGCCGCAAAAATTTCAGCACACGGCATAGAAACAACACGCACCTTGACACCTTGGGCAGATAGCTCATTGGCTGCGTCCATTGCCAACTCAACCTCTGATCCAGTGGCAATAATAATGGCATCCAGTTCACTGGAAACATCACGTAATACGTAACCACCGCGGGCAACGTTACCCAATTGCTCACTACTTCTATGCTGTGGAGCCAAACTCTGACGACTAAATACTAAGGCACTGGGACCACCTTTGCGTTCAATCGCACTCTTCCAACACACAGCAGATTCCACCGTATCACAGGGACGCCAAGTGTGCAGATTAGGTGTAGAGCGCAACGAAGTCAGCTGCTCAACAGGCTGGTGCGTAGGGCCGTCTTCTCCCAGGCCAATCGAGTCATGGGTATAAACAAAAATACTTTTCTGTTTCATCAAGGCCGCCATGCGTACCGCATTGCGTGCATATTCCATAAACATCAGGAAGGTAGCGCCGTAAGTCACAAACCCACCGTGCAGTGTGATGCCATTCATGATGGCGCTCATACCAAACTCTCGAACACCGTAGAAAATATAGTTGCCAGAAGCGTCATCTGCGCTGACACCTTTAGAACCAGACCAAAGGGTAAGATTGGAGCCTGCTAAGTCAGCGGAACCACCCAATAGCTCTGGCAGCAGTGGACCGTAGGCGTTAAGACAATTCTGAGAAGCCTTGCGCGAAGCTACTTTCTCCATAGTTTGCTGACACTGGCTAATATAAGCGTCAGCTTTTTCGCTGAAATCGGAAGGTAATTCGCCCTTAACTCGGCGCTCAAATTCTGCCGCTAATTCTGGATGGGCTGTACGATAGCTCGCTAATTTTTTATCCCAAGCTGCCTGCGCAACCGAGCCTTTTTTGACACCATTCCAGCCATCATAAATCTCAGAGGGCACATCAAAAGGTCCATGCTTCCAACCCAGCTGTTCACGGGCCAGTATGATTTCATCCGCACCCAATGGTGCACCATGGCAATCTTCCTTACCCTGTTTACTGGGAGAACCAAAGCCAATGATAGTTTTGCAACAAATCAGTGTTGGCCTGTCTGTTTCCAAGCGCGCTATTTCAATAGCCGCTTTGATCGCGTCAGAGTCATGACCATCAACATTAGGGACCACCTGCCAACCATAGGCCTCAAAACGCGCTGGGGTATTATCGGTAAACCAGCCCTCAACCTCACCATCAATCGATATGCCATTGTCATCATAGAAGGCGATCAACTTACCTAACTTTTGGGTGCCCGCCAGAGAAGACACTTCATGGGAAACACCCTCCATCAGGCAACCATCACCCAAAAAGCAATAGGTGTAATGATCCACTACATCGTGACCGGGGCGGTTAAATTGCGCCGCCAACACTTTTTCTGCCAATGCCATGCCTACGGCATTGCTGAGCCCCTGACCCAATGGACCCGTAGTTGTTTCAACGCCTGGCGCATAACCATATTCTGGATGCCCCGGTGTTTTTGAATGTAACTGGCGGAAGTTTTTTAGCTCTTCAATGGGCAAGTCATAACCACTTAAATGCAGCAGCGAATACAGCAACATAGAGCCATGACCATTCGACAAGACAAAACGATCACGGTTAGTCCAGCTGGGGTCCGCTGGATTGTGGACTAAATAATCATTCCACAGCACTTCTGCAATATCTGCCATACCCATAGGCGCACCTGGGTGGCCACTATTGGCTTGTTGGACGGCATCCATACTGAGCGCACGAATTGCATTGGCAAGATCACGTCTTGAAGGCATTGAGGAAAGCTCCTGCTGGAAAACATTGAAGGGGGTTAAAAAAGGGTCGCTATTTTCTCGCACTCACGCTGCCCAGTAAACAGTCAACGTAGATATTTTACACTATATCAATATTTTTTGATATAGTTTTTAAGCTGTGATAAAGTTCTACCCCATGACAAACGTTGCTCACTCACTCGAAGCGCCGCATATCATCCAGACTGCGCTGCAAACCGAAACACTATCTGCCTTTTGTAAGGCCGCTGGCGATCCATTGCGCCTTGAGATTCTTCGTGTACTGCAACAGAACGCCTATGGTGTGCTGGAGTTGAGTGAACTCTTTGAGGTCAAACAGTCTGGAATGAGTCACCATTTGAAGGTGCTCGCTAATGCAGGGCTTGTCGTCACGCGTCGTGAAGGAAATACGATCTTCTATCGCCGCTCACCACTGCCGGTAAAAATACCTCTACAAGAGCTACATCACAGCCTTTTTGCCACCATTGATCAGCTCGAACTTTCCGCTGAGCTAGTGCAACGTATCCAGCAAATAAACTTGGTACGCACCCAAGCATCACGGGAATTTTTTGCACAAAACACCGACCTGTTTCATGCCAACCAAGATTTGATTGCGAGCTACGCTCAATATGGAGAAATTGTCACTGAGTTTTTGGATACGACGCCACTAACAAAGAATAAAGTTCTTGAAGTAGGCCCTGGACAAGGTGGCTTTCTCCCGAATCTTTCCCGCCGATTTGAACAAGTGATTGCCCTGGACACCTCAGAGGAGATGCTCAACCTGTCACGCAAAACAGCTCGTGAACAACGGCTAACCAATGTGGAGTTTATTCACGGCGACACCGCTTTGGCTGTGGAACAACAGCTACTGGTAGACTGTATCACCCTCAATATGGTGCTACACCATACCCCCGATCCGGCAAATATTTTCCAAGATCTGACCTTGTTACTGGCACAAAATGGTGCTTTGTTAGTGACCGAACTATGCCATCACGATCAAAGCTGGGCACGCGAATCCTGCGGTGATTTATGGCTTGGTTTTGAACCCAACGACCTGAGTAACTGGGCAGTTTCCGCAGGCCTTGTAGAGGGAGAAAGCCTCTATCTTGCCCAGCGAAACGGTTTTCAGATACAGCTACGTCAGTTTTTTAAGAAAAGTAAGCGCTAACTTATAATTATAGGAATAATATTTATGTCTAGTTATAGCCTGTTTACATCCGAGTCTGTTTCAGAGGGTCATCCCGATAAAATGGCCGACCAGATATCTGATGCGGTGCTTGACGCTATCCTTAAAGATGACCCCCATTCCCGCGTGGCTGTAGAAACCATGGTAAAAACGGGCATGGCGATTATTGCCGGTGAAGTAAGAACGGACACCTATGTAGATTTAGAAGATATTGTCCGCGGTGTCATTATGGACATCGGCTACACCAGTTCTGATGTCGGCTTTGATGGCGCATCCTGTGCCGTTCTCAATGCCATTGGCAAGCAGTCGCAAGATATTGCTGTCGGGGTAGATGAAGGTCATGCAAAAGAACTAGGCGCAGGCGACCAGGGCCTGATGTTTGGCTATGCCACCAACGAAACTGATGTGCTAATGCCTGCACCCATTTACTACTCACACCGGTTAGTAGAGCGCCAAGCACAACTGCGAAAATGTGGCGCACTGCCCTGGCTCCGTCCTGATGCCAAAAGTCAGGTGACTCTTCGCTACGCTGAAGGTAAACCCGTCGCGGTGGAGGCAGTGGTACTCTCCACACAGCATTCACCTGATATTTCTTTGGCTGAGTTACAAGAGGCAGTCCTTGAAGAAATTATCAAACCTGTACTGCCACAAGAATGGTTACATGCCGGCACCAAATACCACATCAACCCCACTGGACAGTTCATTATCGGTGGACCCATGGGCGACTGCGGGCTAACCGGTCGAAAAATTATTGTTGATACCTACGGTGGCATGGCCCACCACGGTGGCGGCGCCTTCTCAGGAAAAGACCCCTCCAAGGTTGACCGCTCCGCGTCTTATGCCGGACGCTATGTAGCAAAAAATATCGTTGCTGCAGGCCTAGCTGATCGCTGTGAAATACAAATATCCTATGCCATTGGTGTCGCAGAACCCACCTCAATCAGTGTGAATACTTTTGGGACAGGTAAGCTTAATGACGATGACATCGTTGCTTTAGTGCGCGCCAATTTTGATCTTCGTCCACAGGGCTTAATTGAAATGCTTAACCTCAAACGACCCATTTACCGAGCAACAGCGGCTTACGGGCACTTTGGCCGAGAAGAAGATAACTTCACCTGGGAAAAAACTGACAAAGTCGAGGTCCTCAAGGCCGCTCTTTAAAAAGACTTTTTACACCGTTAGAACAAACCCAGAGTATTTTTTCCAGAATACCGATTTTAAGGACTAATAATGACCACGACGAACGACTATAAAGTAGCTGACATAAACCTCGCTGAGTGGGGCCGCAAAGAAATATCTATCGCCGAAACAGAAATGCCTGCGTTGATGGCTCTGCGTGATAGCTACCGTGCAGAACAGCCTCTGGCAGGAACAAAAATTTTGGGTTGTATTCATATGACCATCCAAACGGCTGTGTTGATCGAAACACTGGAAGCACTGGGCGCCGAGGTTCGCTGGACCTCCTGTAATATTTTCTCTACTCAGGATCATGCTGCAGCCGCTATCGCTGCAAATGGCACGCCTGTTTTTGCCTGGAAAGGTGAAACCGAAGAGGAATACGAATGGTGCCTTGAACAACAAGTTTTAAAAGATGGACAACCTTGGGATGCCAATATGGTTCTAGATGACGGTGGTGACTTAACGGCACTCCTTCACGAAAAGTATCCAAAGGTATTGGAGAATGTTCACGGTATCACCGAAGAAACTACAACAGGCGTTCACCGCCTGTACGACATGCTGAGCAAGGGCGAATTAAAAGTACCCGCCATCAATGTCAACGATTCGGTTACCAAATCAAAAAATGACAACAAGTACGGCTGTCGCCACAGTCTCAATGATGCCATCAAACGTGCCACCGACCACCTGCTTGCAGGTAAAAAAGCATTGGTCATCGGTTATGGCGATGTGGGAAAAGGCTCCGCTCAATCCTTAAACCAGGAAGGTATGATCGTCAAAGTAACGGAAGTCGATCCTATTTGTGCCATGCAAGCCTGTATGGACGGCTTTGAAGTGGTCTCTACCTATCAAGATGGCGACGCGACAAAGGGCGTAAATACTCAATTGCTGGCGACCATAGACTTAGTCGTTACTTGCACAGGCAACTATAATGTTTGTGACGCTGACATTCTCGCAGCGTTAAAATCTGGATGTGTAGTGAGTAATATCGGTCATTTCGATAATGAAATTGACACGGCCTATATGCGTAAAACCTGGCAGTGGGAAGAGATCAAGCCTCAAGTGCATAAAGTATTCCGCAACAAAGAGACAAACGACCACCTGCTATTGCTTTCCGAAGGTAGATTAGTCAATTTAGGTAATGCCACCGGACACCCGAGTCGCGTTATGGATGGTTCATTTGCTAATCAGGTTTTGGCACAAATTCACCTATTCAAACAAAAATATGCCGACCAAGATAAGTCTACCCAAGCACAATTATTACGGGTGGAAGTGCTGCCTAAAAAGCTAGATGAAGAGGTAGCGGCACATATGGTAAAAGGCTTTAGCGGTGTCATTACCCAGTTAAAACCCGAACAGGCCAAATACATCAATGTTCCCGTGGAAGGACCCTTTAAGGCTGATAGCTACAGATATTAATTTTTCAACTTCAGCTATCGCGTCCGATTAACAAGGTATAAATAACGAAAAAGAACATGTTATGACTAATCACCACCTAAGCTTTGAGTTTTTTCCGCCAAAGACCCAGGAAGGTAGGAAAAAGCTCCACGATACCCATCAACAGTTGGCAAAATTCCAACCGGAATTTTTCTCTGTCACCTATGGTGCCGGCGGCTCCACTCGTGAATTTACACGTGACATTGTGCTCGAAATTCAGGGCACCGGCTCCAGTGCTACACCCCACCTCTCCATTGGTAGTGATAGTCGCCAATCAGTTTTAGAGTTGCTACAAAATTATAAAGATGAGGGTATTAATCGCATTGTTGCCCTACGTGGTGACCTTCCCTCTGGTACGGGCGGTGCTAGTCAACTTGTTTACGCCAATGAACTAGTGGTTTTTATTCGTGAGCATTTTGGCAATTTCTTTGAGCTGCTAGTTGCCGCGTACCCGGAAATTCACCCAGAGGCAGAAAGCTACGAAAAGGATGTTTACTGGCTGGGAAAAAAATTTGAAGCTGGGGCGAACCGCGCCATCACCCAGTATTTTTACAATCCTGACAGCTATTTCTATTTTCTGGATCAATGCCAAAAAGCGGGGATCGACCAGCCCATTATTCCAGGCATTATGCCAATCATTAACTATCAAAATCTGATTCGGTTCTCCGATAGCTGTGGTGCAGATATTCCACGCTGGATTCGCCAGAGACTTCAACAGTACGGGAATGACACAGAAAGTATTAAGGCCTTTGGTCTAGAAGTTGTCACCAACCTCTGCGAAAAATTATTGGCCAATGGCGCGCCTGGGCTGCATTTTTACACCATGAACCAAGTCGATGCCAATGCTGCCCTATGTAAAAATTTGGGTTTTTCTGAAAACTAATGCGAGAAATTCGAGTTTTTACTAATCAATCCCTGGCCACTGGTGAAGAAATAACACTGGATGCTCTATCCTCTCGCCACTTAGCCACCGTATTACGATTAAAGTCAGGTGAACCAGTTTCGCTGTTCAACGGACAAGGCGGCGAGTTTCTCGCCACACTTAAGAAATGCAATAACAAACGAGTTACCGCCTCTATTATCAGTTTTACCGACGCCAAACGAGAATCACCCCTGCATATCCATTTAGGTATTGGAATGTCACGGGGTGACCGTATGGACTGGGTTATACAGAAAGCCACCGAGGTTGGTGTGACAGAAATCACACCGCTATATACCGAGCGGACTGAGGTTAAACTGAAAGGCGACCGATCTGAAAAAAAATTGCGGCACTGGCAACAAATTTGTATCAGTGCTTGTGAACAGTCTTACCGCAATAAAGTCCCGGTCATTCACTCACCAATAGATCTTCATCAATGGGTTAGCGCCGTAGATACAGAAAAAAAATTGGTTCTCCATCACCGCAGTCAACACAGCCTCTCAGTACTTGGGAAGCAACAAGCCAATAGTGTGGCCCTTTTGATTGGACCGGAAGGCGGGCTAAATACCCAAGAAATTCAAATTGCAGAAGAGGCTGGCTATGCACCGTGGGCTCTTGGGCCACGAGTGTTACGAACTGAAACAGCACCCGTTGTTGCCATCAGTGTGCTTCAATCAATGTGGGGAGACTTCCTTTAGGCAAGAGTAGCCTAAACTTACCTTCATTCTGTTAACAATCGATACTTTCACCATACGACAAAGATTACCAACGCTTCGCTGGCGGTCTCGATCAATCCCAGCAATGTATATATCGTCAAATAATAAATTTATGCTCCCAAAATTGCTGATCTATGTCATCAGCTTACTCATATTTCGGCTGCATCCTTAACAAACCTTTTTCACTCTCGGTATAGTTACCGCCTAGTCTGGCGTCTAGATAAATTAACAACATTGCTAACCACAGAAGGTCCTCGTTGCACTAACGGGCTCAAAGTAATTCAAGTTGCGAATAGTCGGGGATTACCGGTTGGTTGATCGAATGACCCTAACTGTATGAAATACTGTTAAAGGTAACCGGTTATACGTCATTAATAAAATAACGTGACGTAAAGAATCAAACTGGAGAGGGTAAAATGAATAATGCCGAGAACTTGTTCTCGGCATTATTGTATAAATCCTGTAAGCCGGACCTTTATTAGTGAGCTCTTGCCTTCTTCTCTTTATACATTGCATCAAAGTTAATTGGTGCCAGCATCAGAGGTGGGTACCCTGCTTTAAGAAGGATGTGATCCACTGTTTCACGAAGATAGGGGAACATGATGGCGGGGCATGCTGAATTCAATGCTTCGTCCAAACGATCTTCCGGAAAGCCTGAAATAATAAACATTGCCGCTTGATCAACGATCAAATTAAATGCTGCAATCTCCTCATTTTTTGCTGTGACCTCAACCGTCAAAGTCACTTCGTGACGATTGTCATCTATCACGTTATGCAGAATATTGAGATCTAACGTTGTTACTGGTTTCCAATCTGTACCAAAAACACTCGCAGAGTTAGGTGATTCAAAAATCTGTTTCTTTACATATATTTTCTGCATTGAAAAATGCGGTTCATTCTTATCTTGTGACATAGCTTTCTCCTCAATACTTAATAAAGTACGGTCAACCAACCTAACCCACTATGTTGGGGTGACTCGCAATATTTCAATGAAAGAATAGACAAATATTTCTAACTAGAACTGTTGGCAGATAAGACTAGACCAGCCCACCTGAGTGTTAAATATTGACTTAGAAATGTTAAGAAAATAAATAAGTTAGATTTTAAACTGAAATGAGTTTAGAAATTTTGACAAACCTAAAATAGTAAGGTCCCGGCCGATGGCCGGGACCCAGTACTACGTTACAACATCTTAGATCTTAGCAGGAGCAGGCATTTCCATCCACTCGAAGAAAGTCTTCAAGTCTGGCTGGATATCATGCATTACTGGATACCAAGGTGTTGGTGCTTCAATATCAAGCATAGATCCACAGCTTGGGCAAGAATACTCACGGTAAACCTGCCAGCTAGTGTCTGGTGACATCAAGCGAGGATAAACTTCATCCATTTTTTCCGCAGTATCGCGAACATAAATGTTAGCACCCAATTTCCAGTTGTTACGGTAATCACCGAAGTCATGACCGCAGTTACACTTAACAATGATTTCTCCATCAGTAGCTGACTCAACTACGTTCAAACGTGGCCCCAAAGCCAGAATGATTTTGTCGTCGTAAGTCGCTGCATCCTGAAGCACTTCCATATAAAGAGCATAACGCTCAGCATCTTTAGGCATGGAGAGCATTTTGTGGACGGAATCCCAATCGAGGGTTCCTTCTACCAGGTCATGAACCTGTTTCTTGGTATATGTACTCATATGTGAAATCTCTTATATTCGTTCAATTCGTCAATGATAGAGTGGCAACGGTACACTGTAACCACTCCGCTCAAAGGCCAAGTAAGCGCTTATTCTTCAGTCATAATGACGGGCTTACAGTCCGGCATTTCACTGATATCCATAGTCTTAGTAGAGCCAAACATGGGGATACCCAAGCTTGATTCTAACAAGTTCCAGTCGGCTGGCAGATCCCAGAATGTTTTAAATTCATCTAGGAATGGCTCAGACAACGCGAAGCTGGAAGCAAACATTTGCTTAACTTGTGGAGAAGCGTCGAGATCAAGGATCTTGGCACGCTCAGTTTCCATCCACTCAGTAACAGGAACACTGCGTGCTTTACGCTCTTCTTTCATTTCAGCTTGACGAGCTGATGTTTTGGCTGAATCAACCGTGTAAACACCTTCCGCATCTTGAGTGTATACCACACCGTAGATTTTCTTAGCGAACTCAGGAAGGACGTAGTTTTCATTCAGATCTTCTTCGATACTTTGACGACCTGTATGTAGACGGTCTAAAGGATCACCGAAACCAGGACCACCACGGAGGTAGTTCAGGTACAAATCACCATTGTCGAAGATTGCTTCAGTAGTAATACACTGCTTGTCACGCTTAACTACAGCGTCTGGGCCAAGGTGTTTTTCCCACTCACGATCATCTGGGTTCAAATCTTCTCCCAGTGGAATTGTTTTGCCTTGCGCAATTCTACCGTCTTCACCTAGAAGGCCAGTGTTGTGAGCTTCAAAACGATAACCAGTTGCTGAAGGATAACCACCCATCAGACCCCAGTCACTGTTCATGTAGCCGTTACCCATGAAGAACATAGTCCAGTCACAAGAACCCCATACCATACGCAGGGTCTCAAAACCTAAACCACCGCGGTACTTACCGTAACCGCCAGAGTTGGTTTTTTGAGTACGACCCAAGTATAGAAGTGGCTCAGCCAGTTCCCAGATCTCGATATCACCCATATCGCCTTCAGGGTTCCAGATCGCAGCAGCGTTGTTCAAGCCATCTTTCATAGCACAAGCGCCAGTACCACAAGCAGCTGTTTCGAAGCTGTTTACAGCGTGAATATCGCCGTCTTGGTTGATACCGCCACCTTGTAGCCAGTTACAAGGGTTAGAGTTACCAGAGTTAACTTCTTCCAGATAACCACGACCGAAGTAAGTACGGCTAATACCGCGCCACAAGGAACTCCAAGAAGATACCAAGAAGTGCCATGCATCAGCGTGAGCTGTACGACGGTCATCCGGGTTGGTCCAAGTACCTTTAGGCAGACGGAATTGAGTGGCATAACGTGCACCATCATTAATACGCTCTGTAGGCACAAGGCTTTGAGTCATCATTACCCAAATACCAGAAGTAAACGCTGTGGGGTTAGCGTTATACGTGTGCCAGCCCCAACGACTACAACCTTCAAAGTCCAAACGCCAGGTAGCGTCAGCTTTAACGGTGATTGTGCAAGGCGCGTGCATGATAGTGTCAATTTTAGCGAACGGAGATGGTACATTCACGTCTGGGTGAGTGTAAGGCACATCTACGAATGCAACTGTTTTAACTTTGCCTGGAATACACATAGCCTTAATACGGCTAGTCAGACCACGGCGACCATCTTCAATAACTTCTAGAGCGAACTGTTCCCAAGCATCAACACCTTCTTCAGCAATGGTTTCTTGAACCATTTCACGAATCATGTGAGTACCTGCAATACGAGTTTTCTCATCGAGAATCCAGTATTTAACAGTACGAACGTTACGTTGGCTTTCGTGCAACCAGTCGCGCAGAGGAGTGTCATTCACGCCCGTCTTACGACAAGTAATTTGCAGACCATCACCGAAGCGTTGGATCTGACCGTTTGACATGGAGCCAGGACCTACAGCACCAGTATCAATTACGTGAGTTACACCACCTACCCATGCTTGCAAATATCCTTCAAAGAAAACAGGAACAATTGTTGCAATATCGCAAGGGTGAACATTACCCGTTTGGCAGTCATTGTTAGTGAACATGTCACCGTCATTGATGCCAGGGTTGATTTCCCAGTTGTTCTGGATCATATATTTGATCGCAGCGCCCATGGTACCAACGTGAATGATAATACCAGTAGAAGTAGCAACACAATCGCCAGCTACGTTGTACAGGGTGAAACACAACTCACCTTCCTGCTCAACAATTGGAGACGCTGCAATCTTCTTAGCAACTTCACGAGAGTTAACCAAGCCAGCACGAACTTTTGAAAAAATACGCTCGTAACCGATTGGATCTCTTTCTTTAAATTCTAGAGTTTTAATACCGTTATAGTGACCAGTTTCTGCTGAACGAGCCAGAATACCATTACGATTTTCATCTAGTGACAAACCATTTCTTAACAGCTTGCCTAGTTTTTCCCCAAAGGGGCTATGTAAACTTGTCATTTGTTATCCTCTGTATCTTTTCGTCTATGTAATTGACGTAAGCAATCTTTTAGATGCGTGATCTTAGGCTTCTTCAACCAAATGGAACAGACGGTGCTTATCCAAGAAGGTTGAGAAACCAGTCGGTACTACATAGGTAGTCGCATCAGATTCGATAACGGCCGGACCGACAATGTTGTTACCTGGGAGTAGAGATTCCATGTGGAACAAATCGGCTTCAACCCATACGCGATTATCATAGAACTTACGCTTGCCCAGAACTGCATTTTCTGGAGGAGTAGGACCAGAATCTGGCTCTGAAGGAATAGCTGGCTTACTAGTTTCAACCGAACCACGAAGGATCGCACCAGTAATACCAAAGCCCAGTTCAGGAGAACGGGCCGCATCGGCATATACACGAGCGTAAGTTTCATCAAACGCTTTAACCAGTGTAGGCCAATCTTCTTTACCAGAAACCTTGCTTAGAGGTGAATCAATTTCCAGATCGTTCAGCTGACCCATGTACTGCATACTATAGCCAGGCTTCAGGGTAACTGCTGATTCATCAAATCCGTTAATCGCGAACTCTTCCAGTACTTTAACTTTGAGTTCGTCCCAAGCTCTCTGCAATTTCTTACAAGCTGCATCGATATCTTCATCAGTTGATTCGTCGTCAATACCAACGTCAACACTCTTATCGTAGCGATATTCAAAATCTGCAGTAGCACAACCAAATGCAGAGAAACCAGCCGCCCAAGCAGGAACGATAGTTTCTTTAAAGCCCAAGCCTTTAGTGTAACCGTAGGCGTGAACTGGACCACCACCACCGTAGGAGAAGCACACGAAATCACGTGGGCTGTAACCCTTACCGGTAATCATCGCACGAAGGTGTTGACGCAAAGAAAGGTCAAGCAATTCGATTACACCAGCAGCCGCGTCTTCTACAGACAGGCCAAGTGGCGTAGCAATTTGGTCTTGGATACACTGACGAGCACGAGGCACGTCCAGATCCAGAATACCACCGAGGAAGTTATCTGGGTTCAGGTAACCAAGGATGATGTGACAGTCAGTTACAGAAACTGTATCCAGACCACCTTCTGGCCAGCAAGTACCTACACGGTAACCAGCACTATCAGGACCCAATTTCAGAGACATAGAGTAAGGATCGATACGTACAAAACTACCTGCACCAGCACCGATACTATCCATGGCAACCATTGGCAGAGACAGCACCAAACGAGCCATATCACTATCTTTATGGATAGAGTAGTTGCCTTGAGTGATCAAAGCCATATCGAAGCTGGTACCACCGATGTCGGAACATGCGATGTTTTCGTAGCCAAGCTGTTCACCCAGGTACTTAGCACCGATTACACCACCGATTGGACCTGATACCAGCGAACGAGCTAGTTCTTTTGCTTTCCAACCAATTGTGCCGCCATGTGTCGCCATTACGCGCAAGTCGAAAGTAGCACCTTCAGCCTTCATGCGATCACTCAACTGGCCAAGAATTTTGCGCGAAGGCTCTGCCGCATACGCTTCAAGGATAGTTGTGTTAGTACGGTGGCTTTCTTTGCGTACTGGGTAGTAATCAACGGAAGCAAAAACTGGGATATCAGCACCCATTTCTTTCGCTACTTCTTTAACAACATCACGAACAGCACGTTCGTGTTCGCCATTCAGGTAAGAACTGATCAGGCTGATAGCAATTGCTTTAACGCCTTGTTCAATCAGTTCACGAGCCGCTTCGCGTGCTTCGTGAATACGAAGAGGAATTACAATTTGACCTTTCGCATCTATACGCTCAGTTACACCACGAGTGTCGTGAATGTGAACCAGAGACTCGTCATAACGGTGGGTGTTAAGGTGAAGGCGATCTTCAAACGCATAACCTAAGTAGCACTGAATCGCACGACCCATACGGTGAAAATCTTCAAAACCTTTACTCACGATCAAGCCAGTGCGAAGACCCTTACGACCAACAACACGGTTAAGCATGGCTGTACCAGAGAATACACAGGTAACCATTTCTGGGTATACGTCGTGTACTTCACGACCCCAGTGAGCCAATGCGTCTTTACTGGATTCCAGTACTGCATTTGCTTCGTCCGCATCACTCTGAGCTTTACCGACAACAAATGTGCCATCTTTACGCACAAAGAATGTGTCAGTCATTGTGCCGCCAGCATCGATCCCAAGGACCTCGACGGGATTAGTTAATTCATTCAAGTTTATATCCTCTAATTATGAGTTGTTAACTTCTACCCCCTGCCACCAATTAACTGATCGACAGTTTTTAGCGCTGCGACCGGGGACGGGAGTACCCTCGGTACGGACTATTGCAACAGCCGTGCCAATGGGGATTTATCATTTAATATTGTTGGGTTATAACAACTTACGAAATAACACTACCACCAGATACCTCAAAACCGTATGATAATCAGTCGTCGTCTGAGCGTTAATCGAACCAAATTAAAGCACGGCTTATGAAAACTGTCCAATATAATTCAGTTAAAAAGCCTTGAACGCCTTCTAAATAGGGAATTTTCTATATAAAGGACAAGCGATATCGTTCTGCTCTATACTTACAAAGCTATAGCTTTAAGTACTATCTAAATGTGAAAGGTGCCATGAATAACGATTCCACCCTTAAGGGTTCAACTGCTGTCTCACATCCGACGCGTATTGCTTCCGCTAGAGAAAAGCTTCAATCCAGCGGAAATATAACGGATGACACTGTGCGCCCAGTGATAAAAGACTCATGGCAGCGATGCATGACAAGCCATGTTGACCCTTATCTGTCCAAACGAAGTTTAGAACTCAGCCCCGCTCAGCTTCAAGATCTCAGACAAGAGCACCATGAATTACTTTCGGCCTCCAATGTTATTTTACGTGAGGCAAAGGAGCTATTGGCAGAATCAGGCACCATCATGCATGTGGTTTCTCCCACAGGGGCCATTCTTGACTATGAAGGCGACCCAGCCACTCTAGAGCTGGCAAACAATTATAGACTGACTCCTGGAGCCAACTGGGCTGAGCAGGCTGCTGGTACCAATGCCATCGGCACCGCACTTAATATTGCCGCCCCGGTACAAGTCCATGCCTTTGAACACTATTGTGAAAATATCAGTCGTTGGACCTGCTCTGCGGCAGTCATACGTGACCCATTCGAAAAACGTCTACTGGGTGCAGTGAACATTTCAGGGCTAGAAAATACGCTTCACGATTACTGTCTCGCCCTTGCTCTTTCCGGTGCCCGCAGAATTGAAGGCCAGTTTGCTCAGATGAAGCTTGCGAAAAGAGACTCCCTTCTCGGCGTGACCATCAACAACTTCGCGTCATCATGCAATGACGGCGTCCTCTTGTTTGACCTTGAGGGAAAACTAATACGCGCCAACCCTCAAGCTGACAGAGTTCTCGCAGCTCGAGGCATCAAAATCAATCTGACACCCTACAACCCTATACTGACCCTCAACGATGAAGGTAACTATCATGCTGAGTCGGCCCCAGTGTTGGATCAGATTGAGAAACGCTGGATCGAACCTGTTATGCATCAGGGCGAAGCGATTGGCTACTTGGCAGTGATACCCCTGCCATCTCGACACCCGCAAAAAAGGTCAGACAACCCAATCAACAAAACTCCAACACAATCTGAGGTGACGGATTTCTCTCGACTTGTGGGCAAAAGCCCGCCCTATACCATGGCGGTACAACAAGCCAAACGACTGGCCAAAGCGCCTATTCCTGTCCTATTACAAGGTGAGACGGGTGTGGGTAAAGAACTGTTTGCAAGAGCCATGCATGAAGAAGGTGCAGGGCAAGGCGGTGAATTTGTTGCGCTTAACTGCGGCGGCTTATCTCGCGATCTACTGGCCAGCGAACTCTTTGGCCACGTGGAAGGTGCTTTTACCGGTGCACGTCGTGGCGGCATGACAGGTAAAATAGAAGCCGCTAATGGCGGCACACTGTTTTTGGATGAGATTGGTGAGATGCCACTGGACCTCCAACCCATGTTTTTACGAGTACTACAAGAATCTGAAATATGTCGGGTGGGAGAAACAATGCCTCGCAGAGTTAGCTTCCGGCTGATTGCTGCCACCAATAGAGATTTAACCCAGGAAGTAGCAGAAGGTCGCTTCAGAATGGACTTGTACTACCGTATTTCCTCCATGACTCTGACCGTACCACCTCTGCGAGAGCGTAAAGGTGATGTATCCATTCTCGCTAAAAATATTTTCGACAACCTTGCCCAGCAACATGAGGTAAGCGAAAAGCGACTCAGTAAACCCTTGCTTGATCTATTAGAAAAACACTCATGGCCCGGTAATATTCGAGAGCTGAGCAATTTAATTACTGCAGCCTTCTTCCTTTCTGATAAAGATGAATTAGGACCAAAAGATCTACCCCAGGACTTCCTTATGGCCAGCACTGAAATGGCTAACGGTGGGACAGGAAACCCTCTAGACCTAGCAGAAAAAGATGTTATTAGTCGAGCCATTAGAGAACAAGGCGGCAATTTGACCAAAGTTGCCAAACAACTCAATATCGCCAAAAGCACCCTATATATTAAGCTGAAAAAATACGGCATACAGCGGCCCTAGCCCTACTTTTATCACCCTCTTCCCGGCTGGCAAGTAGCTTAAACTTATTCTTCCATTTCCGAATACTGATCCTCAAGAGGTAACTCTTTATCAATACGCAATGTACGCGTCGCTAGCTGAACTTCTTTTAAAAAATACATCAATGCAATAATCAACAACACTAGAGCAAAGACAAAAAACCCTACAATTAAGCTGCCGATATTCAGGCGCCAGAAACCTCCGACAAAAAGACTGACAATAAGCGTACAGACCAACAAGCCTGACGCCGTACAAAAACCAATTGACCAATTAATAATATTAACTCGGCGCCACAAGGTCACCAGCTCCCGGTGTGCGATAGCGCGCGACTTGGGATCATTCAACCGTGATTCTCTCACTTCGACTACCCGCGCCCGATCAACAATCCGCCCCAAGCGACCGGACATAACATTGAGAAAACCCGCAATACCTGCGAGTAAAAAAACTGGGGCAACGGACAACTGAATGATCATCGCCAAATCTGTTGCTGTAATGATTGGGTTCATTTTTTCCAACTAACACATTAAAGTTAATACAACATAGCCATTCAGGCCTAAGCCTGAAACCCGTTAATTCTGCAACCCTGCAATCTCAGGAAATGCCTTTTGGCGAAGCCTCTCCTGTACGCCAACGTTTAATTGCCGCCCTCACCCTTTCGCCAGAAACGTAGATAGATGGCACCAGCAACAAAGTAACAAACGTAGCCAACAACACACCGAAGGCCAGCGAGATTACCATAGGTATCAAAAATTGAGCCTGGGCACTTTTTTCAAACAAAATTGGCATTAATCCAAAGAAAGTGGTGAGTGAGGTTAATACAATGGGCCGGAAGCGATCTCGTGCTCCCTGTATAACTGCTTTATAGGGGGGCCACCCCTCCTTTGCTAACTGGTTAATACGGTCGATTAAAACCAAGTTATCATTGACCACCACACCGGCAGCGGCCAACACCCCCATCATCGAGGGCATGCTGATTTCTTTGCCAAATAACATATGTCCAAGAATAGCCCCCGCTATACCAAAGGGCACGGCGCTAAGGATAATGATAGGTTGCCAATAGGATCGGAATTCAATAGCTAAGAGCGCATAGATGGCCAATAACGCCAAGGCCATCATTTGCAGGAACCCCGACTCAAATTCCGACTGATCCTTTTGAGCGCCATCAATTTGTAGCGAGATTCCTGGATACTTTGCTTCCAAAGTTGGCCAGTATTGTTTTTTGAAGGTAAAAACAATCTCATTGGCCGTCGCAGCCCCCCTAGCCAGCTCACCTTTAATTTCCACCATCCGCATTCTATCTCTGCGTTTAATTTCCGTATAACCAGGGACAAATTCAGCATCGGCAACGGTATTAAATGGTAATTCACGGCCATCGCTGGTACGAATCCGCATCTCCTCCAAAGAGGCCACCGTGGCACGCTCGTCTGCAGGGTAGCGCACCATGACCTTCACATCTTCACGTTCACGGGGAATACGCTGTGCTTCAGCTACATAAAATGCATTCCGCAATTGGTTTGCGATATCACTGAGACCTATGCCCAGTGTGTCCGCATGCTCACTCAAACTAATTTCTATCTCCTTCCCTGCCGAACGCATAGAATCTGAAACATTATAAACACCTGAGTAACTCAACAATGCTGATTCAATTTCTTCGGTAGCCGCTCGCAGTGCTTCAATATCCCTACCCTTCAACACCAAATTGATATCTTTGGGTTTGCCCATCAGGGTATATTCAACATCAAATTCTTCCACATTTTCTACAGTGCCAATGTGCTTGCGCCATAGTTCTGCAACATCCCGTGAAGACACTGACCGGCTCTCATTGCTCGACAACTCAAGTACAATAGAAACATTGTTCTCATTGCTCTCAGCAAAGTGGTTTTTTAGTACCGATTGGCCACTTTCATTCTTTAGCAGCGGCTCCTTTTTTAAAGACACCACCGCTTGCTCCAGCTGAGCCATAATTTCCAGAGAGCGATTAAAACCCGAACCCTCACGCAGTTCAGCAGAAGCACGCAAATATTCCCCCTCAACAACGGGGAAGAATGACACACGCAACCAGCCCGTAAAAAACACACCCAACACAACAATTAATAGCGCAATGAATAGAGCAATGGTGGCATAGCTATGCCGCAATGCCAGCTCAAGACAAGGTCGATATTGATTGTCTGCAAAACGTTTTAAACCGGAGGAGGTATGTTGTCTAGCATGGTGTACCCATTGAGCCACTAGCCATCGTGGTTCTTTTTCAGGCTTCATGTGACGCAAGTGTGCCGGCAAAATCAAAAAGGATTCCAACAATGAAAATGCCAGCGCAATAATAGCCACCTTTGGCATCACAACCATCAGCTTGATGGAATCACCCGGCAAAAGTAGCATAGGTATAAATACAATTATGGTGGTAATGACAGCAAAGGTCACCGGCTTTGAAACTGACAAAGCACCCACTGCAGCACTATCAGAACCGTTTAATCCTCGCTCATAATGGGAATGAATACTCTCTCCCACGACAATAGCGTCATCTACCACAATGCCGAGAATCAACAGGAAGGCAAACATCGATACCACGTTAACGCTAATACCCAAATAGGGCATCAGCCATAATGCCCCCAGATAGGAAATTCCAATACCGGCAGCCACCCAAAATGCCAAGGCCGGGCGCAGAAAAAACACCAGCAATGCAAAAACCAAAACCAGTCCACCCAGCGCATTTCGCAATAACAGATCAATCCGACTGCTGAGATAAACTGACAGGTCTCGCCATACCACCAACTCAACACCCTGTTGCAGGGTGGGCGTTTTCCTCTCTATATATTCTCGCGTAGCATTGGAAGTTGTTATCACATCGGGATTACGAGTATTAAATAGATTGATAAATACTGCCGGCTTGCCATTGAACTTGGACACCACATCCTGCTCGGCGAAGCCATCGTTAATATGGGCAATGTCACCGAGGTACACTTGTGTACCATCAGTATTTCGCAACACAACAATGTTTTCAAAATCCTGACGATCATAAGCTTGTCCTCGTGTTTGCAGGACAATATCTCCCGTTTCCTCACGAATCTCACCGGCAGGCAAATTGATAGATGATCGACGAATCGCTTCGACAACATCATTAAAGTGCAATTGATACTGACGTAGCGTTGCTTCTGAAACCTCTACAGAGACCTCTTCTGGTCGAGTTCCACCAATTTCTGCCAGTGTCACACCCGGCAGCTTGGTCACTTCATCTCGAATCTCTTCTGCCAAGCGCTTGAGATCCCATTCATTAAGCGGGCCGGCTACGGCGATACTAAGAATCTGGGTCCTCGCAAGGATTTCCCTAATTTGGGGTCTCTCGGAATTAACTGGAAACGTATTGATGGCATCTACACGTGTTTTAACATCATTGAGTAGCTTCTGAGTATCGTAGCCATCAGCCACTTCAACCTCTATCCTCCCCCCTCCTTGATAAGAAAAAGAACGCAGCTCTTCAATGCCATCGAGGTCGTGAATCTCTTCTTCCACCCGAGCGCTTATCTGCTCTTCAACCTCTTTAGGTCCAGCGCCAGGATAAGCGACCACCACCTGCACCACATCTCTCGGGATCTTTGGAAACATCTCCTTATCAAGGTCCGACAGACCGGTAAGACCGCCCACCAGAATCATCATCATCAGCAAATTGGCAGCTATGGGATTATGAACAAACCAAGCGATAAGCCCCGTACCGGCAGTTTTCATGGAGATTGAACCGCCATTTTATCTGCACTGACAATCACAGGGGCAATTTTCATCCCACTCACCACATAGCTCGGCCGAGCCACCAAAATAATGTCGCCAGAGTGAATACCACGAACTAGGGCGTTTTCTCCAAGATATTGCAACACACTCACAGGTTGAATCTTCAACCGCTGATCAGCGTCCACAACCAGCACATTCTCTTTTTCATAAAGAGACATACGTGGAATGGTCACAATATCCTCAAACACTCGGCCCAGTATGTCTGCATTAACAAACGAGCCCACCATTAAAGGCGGGTCACTTTCAAACGGTTTTTCCACATCCACAATGCCGTAAATTACCCGACTCAAAGGATCAATGCTGGCATCCGTGCGAGAAATGTTACCCTGCCACAGGTGTTGACCACCACTCGCCTTGGTCGACAATAAGACTGGTAGCTTAACGTCGTGATCCGGGGTAAGGGGTAGGTCAAGCAATGCACTCTGGGATGTTGTTAACGGCAATCGTATCTCTACTGAATCTATCGCAAAGATCTGAGCAATATTCATTCCCACTGACAGATATTGCCCAAGGTTTACCTGAATCTGACGTATTCGACCCTCAAAAGGCGCTCTTATTCCAGTACGCTCAAGGTTAATTTTTGCTTGGTCAAGGTCTGCTTTTGCCGCGTTTACAGCCGCCTCGGCTGCCTTTAATTGTGGCTCTCGCAGAAACAGGTCATTGCCTGCTTTGTTTCCCAAGTCACGCCATTCTCGTTTGGCCTGAAAAACTCGCCCACGCTCCGTGGCCAACAACTGCTCTGCCTCAGCAACCCGAGATTTTGCACGGATAACTTCTATTTCATAATCACGGGGATCTAACTGTAGCAATAGATCTCCCTGCTTAAAAAATCCGCCGTCTACAAAGATGTCTGACACCGTAACCACCTGTCCTGAAACCTGTGTGGCTAAAGCAATTTCTCTTTTTGGTCTCACGGTTCCCTGAGCAGAAACAAGGATTTGTTGTTGTCTAGGATCGGCCACCATAGCTTGAATTTTTGGTATTGAAGGCTCGCTCAGAACCTGGGGTTCGGGCTGGGGCTTGAACCACGCCAACCCCATCACCAGCAACATGGCTATCACCAAAATGATGAGTGGAGGAAGTATTTTTTTTAACCAAACCATAATCTAAATGCCATCTTCACTGACAGGAGTGCATTATCTTAAAAAACGCAATTGCACCTTACTTCTTGCAAGAACATATGGCCAGCGACTCAGGTCTTTTGCAGAAAAACCCCGAACATTTCACCGTCAACACAACCTCACGCTCATCAACATATGCCATCAAATTGTCTTAAAAATGCCACCTGCCTGTCATTTATGCCTATTATCTTGGCTAAAAAGGAGGTAGGTATGCACTATCCAGCGATCTGGTTATCAGACATTCATCTTGGTGACCGCGACTGCAAAGCGGAGTTCCTGCTCGACTTCTTAAAAAATATCAGCTGCGACACACTCTATTTAGTGGGTGACCCAGTGGGCATATGGGCAATGAAACGATCCTTCTTCTGGCCGACTAGTCACCACGAGGTATTGCGTAAAATTATTTCCATTGCCAACAGCGGCACTAAAGTTATTTACATCCCTGACAACCATGATGAGCTGGCACGGGAAACAGCGATCGTTTTACCTCCTAGCGGCCCCGAGAAATAATTATGCACCTTATGAAACAAACGTTGTTTTTGATTCCGGTTGACGTCCTGCACAACCAATAACAGACGGGGCTGATAGCCTGACTTTCTGCAGTAACTTGTAACGCTCGCACATCCTTCGGAAAACAGGAACCACCGTAGCCACAACCCGGATAGATAAAATGGTAGCCAATACGGAGGTCCATCCCAATTCCCTGGCGTACTTCTTCGATGTCAACACCAAGGTGCTCAGCCAAATTAGCCCTTTCATTAATAAAGCTGATTTTTGTGGCCAACAGCATTGGCTGCATATTTTGTGAGTTCAGAGGACCGAAGGCTCATCACCATCAAGCGGTCATGGTTACGGTTAAATGGGGCATAAAGCTCTCTCATCATTACTTCCACACGCTCTGACTCCGTTCCCACCACAATACGATCAGGTTTCATAAAAGCTGAAATGGCGGCTCCCTCCTTAAGGAATTCCGAGTTTGATGCCACTTCAAACATAATCTCAACGCCACGCATCTCTAAAACTTTCTGTATTTCAGAACGTACAGCATCTGCCGTACCAACAAATACCGTTGATTTGATGACCACAACGGTAAATTTTTCTAAATAGGTACCCGCTGTTTTCGCCACACTCAACACGTGGCTGGTACCTGCTGTACCGTCTTCATCCGTTGACCTTCCTACAGCAATAAACACTACCGCAGCATGATTGATAGCAAAGGCCGGCTCGTCCGTGAACACCAAAACGTTTTCCCACTGACCATCAACCAAATAATCTTCCAAGCCAGACTCAAAAATAGGGCAGACACCCTGCTGTAGCGTCTCTACTTTTTGTGCGCCCCGATCTACACATATTACTTGGTGCCCCACATGCGCTAGGCACGCACTGGTTACTAAGCCCACGTAGCCACCACCAAATACTGTCACTTTCATATCAAACACCTTTTGATTCTGATGTTTTTATGATGTGACCAAGCCATGACCATTTGATGTCAAGATAATGTCAGTTTTATGTCCACCCCATTACCTGAACAAGTTTGCTTTTATCCAATGCTTGAGTCAGTCTTTTCAGATAAACTGATGCTTAATCGATTTAACCAGCTCGGCCTCGCTGTTCAACATGACCACTTTTATTCTGCAAAACCAACATGAACAATACCTCGACAAGTCACTAGAATGGGTTAACGGTTGTGATGCCAGCCGACTGTATAAAAGTCCCTATCGAGATGTCGCTCTCAATCAACTCTTGGAGCTCAATGCTAAAGATATCCTGCTACGAGCTACAATAATTACCTGTGAAATCACTGCTGCTGGGAACCCTGTATTACCTAAGCAGTCCATCTCTGCCTGATCCTCCAGACAAGGAAACTATTTTGCCCCTACTAAAGAATCGCCTGAGCGTACTGGCCAGCAATAGTGAATCACGAGTGCTATCAGGTATTGTTCGCGGTATTGAAAAAGAAAGCTTACGAGTCACGCCAGAAGGGAAATTATCTCAAACGTCTCACCCAGCCTCTCTCGGCTCAGCACTCACTCACCCACAGATAACAACGGACTACTCAGAGGCATTGCTCGAATTTATAACACCGCCATCCAGCGATGCCAGTCAGGTGTTAGAAACTCTAGAGAATATTCACCGTTATACCTATCGCCAAATTGGCGACGAACTCCTCTGGGCTAATAGCATGCCCTGCCAGTTAAGTGGCGACAGTGATATTCCCGTAGGTCAGTACGGATCGTCAAATGTTGGACAAATGAAAAGTATTTACCGGGTTGGCTTGGGGCACCGCTATGGCCGCCTCATGCAAACTATCGCAGGCATTCATTACAACTTTTCGGTCCCGGATGAACTACTGGAAATACTCAGAAAAAA
Organism: uncultured Porticoccus sp.; assembly: GCA_963974675.1. Taxonomy (GTDB): domain Bacteria; phylum Pseudomonadota; class Gammaproteobacteria; order Pseudomonadales; family Porticoccaceae; genus Porticoccus. Next base: position 70,050 of record CAXBDQ010000004.1, read on the forward strand.
TGAAAACTCCAACCAGTCTCTACAGGATTTCAAAACCGAAAACTATTTCGCTTTGATTCGTAATTTCCGTCGTCATTTTTGGCTTCTACTTTATCTGTTCGGCGCATCGCCCGGCATTTGCCGTAGCTTTGTTAAAGGCCGCGATCATCAACTTATCCCCTTTGGAACAGATGAACACAGCCTTCATATGCCCTACGCCACCTCACTACGCATGGGAGACTTGGGCTACCAGAGTAAAGCTCAAGAGCAGCTGATCGTCTGCTATAACGACATACGGAACTACGTGAACACACTTCGGCATGCATTGGTGGAACCCTATCCAGACTACGAAAAGGCAGGCATTAAAGACAGCAACGGTGATTACCAACAACTCAGTCCACACCTGCTACAAATCGAAAATGAGTTTTACAGCACTATCCGGCCAAAACGCACCACAAATTCTGGCGAAACGCCCCTAAGGGCATTGTGGGAACGAGGTGTGGAATATATTGAAGTTCGCTGCGTTGACCTTAATCCCTTTCAGCCACTGGGCATTGATCGTGAACAAATGGACTTTATGGATATCTTCCTATTGACCTGCCTGCTGTCCAAGAGCCCTCCTACAGATGATCAGGAATATCGTCATATCCTGGAAAATCAACGTCTGATGGTATGCCAAGGACGAAACCCTGAATTAATGTTGCATGATCACCAGGGTGAGCGCTCTTTTCTGGATTGGGGGCACGCTCTGTTTGAAGAAATGAAACCCGTCGCCCAACTACTGGATCAACACAATCAAACAGATCGTTATGAAGCCACTCTAAACAAACTAGTCACCTTTCTCGACAACCCTGAACTTACCCCGTCAGCACGTATTCTGAGAGAAATGAAAGAAACGGGGCAAACCTATTTCAAAGTGGCAATGGGCCATGCGGTAGAACATCGGAAGTATTTTCTGAAGAAGGAATTACCATCGGAGGTCACTGAGCAATTCCATATGATGGCCGCAGAGTCTTTACAACAGCAACAGAAAATTGAAGCTGAGGACAGCCAGTCTTTCGACGAATTTCTTACCGCCTATTACCAGCAATACAATTTTACCTTGTGAGCAATCTAGCCCTCATCATAAAAGAACAAAATTTGGAGCTGTTGACCCATTTCGCCTAAGTGGAATTCATGATCAAGTGGAGTTTAGGATAAAAAAGGGGGAGGGCCTCCCCTTATCAACCACTTAGCTTGCAATAACAGATTTCGAATAGTCGGTAAGCTGTAGCTTATAACGCTTGTTCAAATAATAAATTAAATAGGACATATGCCCCCTACCCAATCGCTCCAGCATCACTTCATCGGGTTTATCGCAGTTATGCAGGCTATTAATAAACCCATTCACCGTGGCCCCTTTATAAGGCTTTAGCGCCTTTCTTTTTAATTTAACCTGCTCATCACCAGATGCAACACAGAGCTTTATTTTTCCTACCTCTCTATTTCTTCCCAAAAAAATACCCTTTCCCTTCTCAAACTCTTCATCAATAATTCTCATGGATCTCGTAGATGAATTATGTGCACCACCCATGGTGCCATGGGCGCCACTCATATTCCCCAAGTCGGCGAAAGAAGAGGACGGCCAGAAAATTAAGATGGAAACGACAAACACCAGATTTCGTAACATTTTTTGTCCTGTAACTATAAATTTGCCCTAAAACTATACCCCATAACTATAGCTATAACCTGTAACTATATTAAAGTACTCGTAAACAACTGGCTGAACTGATGCGGGTGGAAGCCACATTCAATCTTTTTATTCACCCTGAAAAACAGTACATTTTACACATCGAAGACATCAGAACCACTTCTGTTTGCTTACCCTCTTTAATTACACAAGAGTATGACTTTTTCTCCTTGGCTGTATGACCTTGAAGAAAACCACCAACAATACAGCTGGCACTGGCCTTGACCCAACTACCGGCAAGGTCTTAATGTACCGTCCGGGCTGATACACATCTCACACTTAATCCGGGAAACAGAAGCATGCAGAAAGGCAGACAAACCAACTTATTAATTTTTATTATTTGTAATGGACTAATTGCCGCCGCGTTATACATGCAGCATGTGATGGAACTCAACCCCTGCTATCTCTGCATCACCCAGCGAGCATTTGTGATTATCACAGGCATGTTTGCCTTATTAGCGTTGATGCATAATCACGGACTAAAGATTTACGGTTTTTTCATTACCCTCAGCGCATTAGCCGGAAGCTTTTTTTCTGGCAAACAACTTTGGCTACAAAGTCTTCCGGAAGATAAAGTGCCAGCCTGCGGACCACCGGCGGAATACCTGTTTAACGCCTTTGATTTCAGTGAAGCAATGGGCATGCTACTGCAAGGTGACGGGAACTGTGCCGAGGTTCAATGGACATTCCTTAACTTAAGTATCCCTGCCTGGACTCTACTCTGCTTTCTATTTCTCGCCCTGCTTGGGTTTTCACAAATCATACGTAAAAATTAAACATGCTGCGTGGGTTCCTAGCATTACTACTCTTCCAAGGCATTGGTGAGGTTGCGGTCTATTTCAGCGGAATACCAATACCCGGGCCCGTTATTGGTATGGTATTACTGTTTTTAGCCCTTCAGCTCGGCAACCGAGGACTACCCATTGGACTTGGTGAAGCCAGCCATTTCATGATTCGCTGGCTATCACTCATGTTCGTACCTGCCTGTGTCGGATTTTTCTTTGTTGCGACTATGGAAACCAGCCAATGGCTTGCTATTACCGGCGCTATTATTTTCGCTACTCTGGTAACCATGATGCTAACTGCACTGTTGATGAAATACTTGTTAACAAAACAACAGAAAAATTCTGTGGCACATCATCAATGATTTCCATCATCACTTTTAGCTTGCTACTTATTCTTACTTTTGCAGCATTTAGTGTCGCCTTTTGGCTCTCTAGTGCTAACAAAAATCGGCCCATCATTCATTCACTCTTACACCCCCTCGTGACAGCTCCAATTATGGTTTCAGCAGTACTTTTACTCACCAACATCGACTACCAACAATACCGCGAGGCTAATCAGCCGCTTTTCTTTTTATTGGGCACCGTAACTGTTGCCTTGGCCATTCCGTTGCATCAACAGTTTCACAATATTCGAAGCTTATCTAATCCCTTACTATTAACCTTATTTTTTGGAGCAAGTTTTGCCATTGTCAGCGCCTTGATCACAGCTTGGTTCTTGGGTGCCACAGTCGAGACTTTAGTTTCTCTTGCCCCCAAATCAGTCACCACGCCCATTGCCCTTGGTATTTCCGAAAAAATCGGCGGCAATCTATCACTTACCGCCGGAGTGGTGGTATTTACTGGAATAGTAGGTGCTATCTTTGGCCCCCTACTCTTTCGCTGGTTAGCTATTACTGACGATCGTATCAAGGGCTTTGTTCTTGGTATTTGCGCGCATGGTGTAGGAACTGCTCGAGCCTTTGAGATCAGTGGGAAGTGCGGAGCCTTTGCCAGCCTTGGCCTAGGCTTAACCGGCGCACTCACAGCCGTGGTTCTTCCCTGGCTTGTTATTTTGGTATTGAAATAGCAACGAGGAAAATCCTTGTCACACCGCATCCGTTTGCATATCCTTGGGTAAATTTATAGGAACAGCAGCCGCTTATGCTTGAAAATTGCCGATCTGCACAAGAACGCTGGGGGGGTGTCAGCACCCTTATTGACCATTGGCTACAAGAACGGCAAGCAGTGCTCGTTTGTTTTTGTGCCTTAGGTGATATACACCACTTCAATAGTCAGAACACTGTTCACCGCGAAAGTCTGAAGACCTTTTGTGAAATTTTGGTGGACTACACCTCTGCCGGTCACTTTGAAATTTATGATCAGCTGATGAAAGAGGGGCTAGAACTTCAGGACAGCCAAGGCCTGGAAGCTGGTGAGAATTTACTAAAAACCATTGATGGTTCTACCGAGTTAATTCTAGATTTTAATGATAAATATCTCGAAACAGATGATCTTAAGACACTGTCTACAGATTTATCACAACTGGGGGAAGCTTTAGAAATTAGGCTTGCCGCTGAGGATAAGATGATAGAAGTCTTACATATAAATCATCATAATAACGTTCTGAGTAAAACTTAAACAACATGGCATTGTAACCAACAGCACTAGAAAAAAGACAATAAAAAAGGCCCTGATGGGCCTTTTTTATTGATGACAGAAACTAAAAATAATTATTTTGAACCCAAGACTTTAATCAGTTCTACTTCAAAAATCAGTGTTGCACTTGGTCCAATCATTTCACCTGTGCCCTGTGGACCATAGGCAAGTTCAGACGGCAGGTACAACTCCCACTTAGCCCCTTCTTTCATTTTTTGTAACGCTTCTGTCCAACCAGGAATAACTTCATTAACATTTAACTCTACCGCACCCCCATGCTTGGTTGAAGCATCAAACTCTCGGCCATCAATTAAAGTTCCCCTATAATGCACTTCGACACGACTTTCTGCCGTAGGCATAACGCCAGTACCCGCCGTAATCACCTTATACTGTAAACCGCTTTCAGTGGTTTTAACGCCCTCTTTAGCACTATTCTCTTCTAGAAAATCTGCACCGGCCTGAATATTCTTTTCTGATACAGAGCGCATCTCTTCTTCATGTTTTTGAATTTTTGCCTGTTGTGCTGCGTGGAAGTTCTGCACCACACTCTCAAGCTCCTCTTTGGCAATTCGAGGCCGCTTGTTATCCAATGAGTCGGCCATACCCATAGCAAAAGCTTCACGGTCAATATCAATATCAGAAGCGAGGAATTGTCCGCCCATATCAACGCCAACTACATAGCTGAATTTTTCAATTTGTGTCTCCAACACCATCTCAGCGGCTTCATCCTGCTGTGTTTGTTGTTCACCTGAAGAGGCTGTTAGCTGCTCAACTTGCTCTTTTTCATTACAAGCTGACAGGGTCACCACTATCGCAGAGGCAAGCACCAAGTATTTAAATTTCATATAACTGTCCTTTATTAAAAACTGCTCTTGATTAAAAATCCGAATCTGTCAGCCATAGTAACTCAAAAGTAATGTAAAATTAATCGGCGGCTAGGTAATCACTTATAGGCCAAAGTAAAGGGCTGTCATTAGAAACTTGAGCGCCATTCAAGGTGGCTAAATATAGATTAAGATTTGCTACCTGCAATTCAATACCAATAGTATTACGCACAACAAAATCCTGACGCTGGCACCAACTATACAGAATTTTTTGGACCACCTGCTCTGCCATCAGTTCCACTTTTTGTATCTTGCTCACGTCTGTGTCACTTGACCATGATGAGGAGGCCATAAATCGTCGTACTGTTCGTAGAGGCTCGACCACATTGAAAACCCAATCTTCAATTTGCTCCTGCGCCTCTACCAGCTCTTTATATTCAAGCTGAACACCATAGCAACCAAGCCAACAGCAAAACAACAATACATTAACATTTGCCCCCTGCTGATCCTGATAAGCCAAACAACACTCTGCCACTTCTGGTCTCGCGTAATGCGCTAAAGAGTATTCCCAAAAAGGATTTTCCAAATCACCGTCCCGTTAATTCGAATGCTCTACCTTACTCCGCAACTTGATCTAATACAGCCCCCACCAACTTTTCGATGCCACTGGCTGCTTCACTGATGCTACCCGCCAACATATAAGCCGGTGTAGTCACCAAGTTATTGGTGCCATCAATACAAATATTGTTGACTGGACAAGGCTCATGTACAGCACCGGTGGCTTCAATAGCCGCGGCCGCTTCTAAATCTTGGCCAATGGTAAAGTGTGCCCCCTCACCAAATAGCTTGCCCACCATTACTGGGGCAATACACATGAGCCCCACAGGTTTTTTAGCTTGGTGCATCCCCCGAACAAAACCAGCCAGATCATCATTTACAGTGAGCTCTGAGCCCTTGATAGCAAAATCACAAAGGTTTTTAGCTGCACCAAAACCACCAGGAAGAATGACCGCATCGAAATCCTCTACTCTGGCTTCAGATAAATCCTTAATTTCGCCCCGAACCAACCGAGCAGCTTCCACCAAAACATTTCGACTCTCACCCTCCGTCACTTCACCCGTAAGATGATTAATAACATGCATTTGTTGAATGTTTGGTGCAAAGCACTGCACTTGGGCGCCCGCTTTATCTAAACTCAACAAGGTAATGACGGACTCATAAATCTCTGAACCATCAAAAACACCACACCCTGATAAGATAACAGCCACTTTTTTGCTCATCACTTAGCCCCTTGCTTTGCATCAATTTGATTGACTAGAAATGTTCTATGATTAATAAATGTATCTGATTATATTCAGCCATCAGGGATTTTCCTATGGTTTGTCAAAGGAACAATGCCGATGAACAATCAACTCAAATACCTCGTGGTGATGAAACCCACATCACCACGCCAAACAGCTCTATCCAAGGCAATTGCTTTGGCTCAAAAAACCAGTGTATCTATTGAGGCTTTTGCCTGCGCTTATTTAGACGATAGTGAACTCAATCGACATGACTCACGCCAAAAAGCCAAACGCTCGGCAACACAAGTATTAAAAAATTGGGTCACCAATCAGTTAGCTTCGACGCCTTTACAGGAGGTCGCCGCATCCCAATGTGTTGAGTGGAACAGCGATTACCTTCTAGCCGCCTGCCACCGAGCTAAAGAAATTAATGCAAACTTGATCATTATGTGTTCTGAAGAAGAACTCGCAGAGGCACGAACGCTAATCCGTTTTGCCCCCTGTCCTGTACTGCTCACACGTGCCAACAACCGTGCATTTGGCGGTATTGTTCTGGCCGCATTGGATACCCAACGAATTGACGATCCTCACACGGCACTTAACCATGCAGTGTTTGCTGCGGCTTTTAGCCTAGCAGCAGACACAGACAGCACGCTTCATTTAATTTGCGCTCTGGATGAAAAGGATGCTGTTGCCGCCCATTTGGGCTTTGAGTTCCTCGAGGATACCGAAGCAAAGCAAGCCGAAATAGCGGAATTTTATAACATTTCACAGAATCACGTTCATGTCCAAACCGGCAACCCTCGGCTCGTCATCAAAGAATGGGGGGACACCCTAGGTGCGGATGTATTGGTTATAGGCACCCATGCTAGGAAAGGTATTGCGGGAGCTTTACTTGGAAATACCGCCGAAAAAGTGCTCGCCGACGTTCACTGTGATGTCTTAGTTGTAAACTGATAGCACCGATTCCGATGAAGCCAGAATCAACTAAACCACACGCCGGTACAATAAATCCCACACCCCGTGGCCCAAACGTTCACCGCGCTGCTCAAACTTAGTCATTGGCCGGAATTCCGGGCGAGGAGAGTATTGAGCCGATCCCATCATATTTTCATAACCATCAGCAGCTTCCATCACCTCTAGCATATGTTTCGCATAAGGCTCCCAATCTGTTGCCAGGTGTAAAATTCCTCCTAATTTAAGTTTAGCCCGTATCCTCTGCACAAAGTCTGTCTGAATCAAGCGCCGCTTTTTGTGTTTTGTTTTATGCCAAGGATCAGGAAAGTAAACCTGCAGGCGATCAATACTGGCATCCACAATGCAATCTTCGAGCACATCAGTAGCATCAGCCAGATACACTCTGAGGTTTGGTAGCTCCAATTTACCTACATCACTAATTAAGCGCCCAACACCCGGTGAATGCACTTCAATGCCAATAAAATCCTTCTCCGGTTCAGCCTGAACCATTTGCACTAGGGAGCCTCCCATACCAAAGCCGATTTCTAGTACTCGAGGCGCACTGCGACCAAACTGCTCCTCAATGTCCAAGCAACCATCATGCAAGCTCAAACCATAGATAGGCCAATATTGGTCAAAGGCCAATTTTTGCCCGTCGGTCATCCGACCAGATCGAACCACATAACTTCGAATAGATTTCTTTTTAAACTCTGGCCTGATATCCAATACTGCTCTCCCTTATATTTATTGGCCATATCACAATGAATGACTTAACGATTACTCACTGATGACCGCTGTGCAGCAATAAATTTCACCAAGGCAAAAGACAGCACTAGCCAACCCATCAAAAATAGCCCCCCACCAATCGGCGTTATCATTCCAAGGGCTTTAATGCCGGTAATCACTAACAAGTAAAGACTGCCTGAAAAGAGTACAGTCCCCATCACAAATAACCAGCCAGCAACACGCATTAAAGTGCCGGTACTCCGACTTTCCGCAATAACAATTGATAACAAGACCAACACATGAAACATCTGATACTGCACAGCCGTTTGCCAAATGCCAAGCATTTCTGGCGCCACCGTATTCCTCAAGGCATGCGCACCAAAGGCACCTAGTGCTACCGCAAGAAAACCAGACACCGTTGTTATTACTGCCAATATTTTCATTTACTCTCTCATTGAATAAAGTGATCGTTTTACATCACGCGCCTTCAAACAATATTTAGAAATTTTCATAAAAAAAGCCGCAACAGATGCGGCTTTTCAGACTGGCAATCAGCTTACAAACTCAAGCTTCCATTATTGCCCGTACTTTTTTCATCGCATTTTGTTCAAGCTGACGGATCCGTTCCGCAGACACGCTGTATTTATCAGCTAAATCATGCAGAGTGGCTTTGTCTTCTCCGAGCCAACGACTATGGATGATGTCACGACTACGCTCATCAAGCTCATGCAATGCTTCCGCCATACGCCCATAGCTATCCTGCTCAGAATCAGCCTGCTCAACCTGCAATGCTGGATCAGCACTTTTATCTTCTAGATACAATGCCGGTGCTTGATAAGCGCCATCATCATCGTCATCCGTCAGAGGATCAAACGCCGCATCACGCGCTGACAAACGTTTTTCCATCTCACGCACTTGAATGATGTCGACACCCAAGTCATCCGCTATGGCCTTAGCTTCATCATTGGTGAGCCAAGCTAAACGTTTTTTTGCGCCCCGCAAGTTGAAGAATAACTTCCGCTGAGCCTTAGTGGTTGCCACTTTAACAATGCGCCAGTTGCGCAATACATATTCGTGTATTTCTGCCTTGATCCAATGGACAGCGAAAGAAACTAGACGGACACCCTTTTCCGGGTTAAAGCGTTTAACCGCTTTCATCAAGCCAACATTACCTTCCTGAATCAGGTCACCCAGCGGCAAACCATACCCGTTATAGGATCGAGCAATATGCACAACAAAGCGAAGGTGGGACAAGACCAGTCGACGTGCAGCATCAAGATCTTCACGATAATAAAGATCCTCAGCAAGAGCACGCTCTTCATCAGCAGAGAGAACGGCAACAGCGTTCGCACCCTGCATATAAGTGGCTAGATTGGCTCCTGGAGCCATCCAATCTACAGCTTGAAGATTTTTATTCATATCAACCTCAAAATTTCAAGGACACATATTTTACCAGCTTGACGTTAGATTGCTAGAGCTTGAATAAGTTGCCATGACCAGTTGTTTCAGATCAACCAATGTTATTTTGGTTCAATGCTAGATAGGTGCCTTGCAACGGCCAGCCAAGCACCCAACAGCCCCAAACCAGCCCCTATCAACAGCAGAGCAACCAAACCAACAAAACCCAGCCCTATCAGATGAAAAAGGCTCTGATAAAGCTCTGCCAGGTGCCCCACAGGACCCGATATCCATTGAAGTCCCAGAGCAACCAAGACCCAGGCCAACATGCCGCCGATAACCCCATACCAAATACCCGTATAGAGAAACGGGCGCCGGACGTAAGCATTGGTACCGCCGACAAGCTTGACCACGACAATTTCATCGCGACGATTCTCAATGGCAAGTCGAATGGTATTACCTATAATCAGCAAAACGCCCAAGGCTAAAGCCAGCCCCAGAGAGAAGGCAAGCCGCTCCCCCACCTCTAACATAGCTTGCAATCGTTGCATCCATTTCATGTCTAGCATGACATCGTCCACGAGCGCCATACCTTGCAACTTGGCCACCAACGCCTCGCTGGCGACCAAATCATTTTGAAAGCGTGTCCCCGCCTGCACAATAAAGACCGGCGGCAGGGGGTTTTCATCCAACATGTCCAGCACATTGCCAAAACCCGAAAGAGAGCGAAACTCTTCCAGCGCTTGTTGTCGAGAAATATAGTCAACCTTAGCAATATCAACATCAGATACTAATTTTTTTTGCAGCTGGTCTATGGCTGTTTGGGTACTGTCAGTCTTGAGAAACACCGTCATTTGGGAAATGGTTTCCACACGACTACCCAATTGCTGCAGATTTATAACACCCACATAAAGAGCTGCGGGCAACCCCAAGGCTATCGCTACAACAAGAGATGTCATCAAGGTCTGAACGGGTTCAGCGGCTAAACGCTGAAATGTATTCAAAAATAATTGCCAGTGGTTTTGTAAATAACTTCTTAGTTTATCCAGAAAGACTGCCCGACCGTCTGATGCACCTCGGCGCCGCTCCCTAACAGGGGTTTTACTAGTAGGACTATTTTTCTCAGGCTTCCGGCGACGATTACGCTTCATGTTCGGGCACCCCATCCTGTATCAGCCTACCCTGCTGTAGTTGTAACCGACGCACACCCATACGAGAGATCAAATCCACATCATGGGTTGCAATCAATACCGTGACGCCCACCTCGCGGAACTGACGAAATAAATCCATAATTTCTGCAGACAGTTCTGGGTCAAGATTCCCAGTAGGTTCATCCGCTAACAAAATTCGTGGCTTATGAACCACAGCACGAGCTATTCCCAAACGCTGTTGCTCACCGCCAGACAAGGCAATGGGATTCATTTTCTCTTTATCGAGCAAACCCACTTTATCCAAGGCAGCCCGCACCCTACGCCCGACTTCCCGGGGCTGATAACCAGACACCAGCAAAGGAAGCGCAACATTATCAAAGGCACTGCGATCAAAGAGTAACTGGTGATTTTGGAACACAACTCCAACATTGCGACGATAGTAGGGTATTTGGCTACGATGAAGACGATTTAGGTTTTTACCGTTGACTAACAATTGGCCGTGGGTTGGCCTCTCCATCAGCATAATGAGCTTCAGCAAAGTGCTTTTCCCAGCACCAGAATGACCAATCAAAAAAGCCATTTCACCGGCACCAAGCTCCAGGCTCAAGCCATTTAAGGCCTCATAGCCGTTAGGATAACGCTTGCTGACCTTATCAAACTGAATCATAGGGTTCAGATAGTTTCATCGCCATTACTTGAGGCCTTCTCACTTACTACCGTTGTCAAATAAAGCATAGACGTACTCTCGTGCACTAAAGGGTTGTAAATCTTCAACACTTTCCCCCAAACCCACAAAACGCACAGGAATACCAAAACGCTTACACAGCGAGAAGACAATACCACCCTTGGCGGTACCATCAAGTTTCGTCAATACTACACCCGTCACAGCAACCGTCTCATTAAATTCCTGCATTTGATTTACAGCATTTTGTCCGGTGCCCGCATCTAACACCAACAGCACTTCATGAGGCGCCGAATCATCCAGCTTAGTCATGACCCGCTTAACTTTCTTCAACTCTTCCATCAAATTACTTTTAGTGTGTAATCGCCCGGCTGTATCTGCTATCAGAATATCTATCTGGCGAGACTGGGCAGACTCGATGGCATCAAAGATCACCGATGCACTATCGGCACCGGTGTGCTGGGCTACAACAGGGACATTATTACGCCCACCCCAGGATTGTAATTGCTCTACTGCCGCTGCTCTAAAAGTATCTCCCGCAGCCAACATAACCGACTTACCCTGATCCTGATAATATTTAGCCAGCTTACCAATAGTGGTGGTTTTACCTACGCCATTAACGCCCACAACCAGAATGACAAACGGCCCTTTCTGAGCACCGAGAACCAAGGGCTGCTCACAGTGGCTGAGCTTGTCGACCATAGCATTTTGCAACGCCATGAACAGGGCACGGCTATCCGCCAATTCTCGGCGTTTCACTCGTTCAGCCAAATCCTGAATGATTTCCACAGTGGATTCAATGCCCACATCAGCCAACAATAACAGTGTTTCCAGCTCCTCCAAAAGCTCATCATCGATCTCCCTATCACCCAAAAATAAATTACCAAAACTACGCCCTGTTTTTGATAATGCGCGGCGAAACCTCGACCGCATGGTTTCCTTAGGTTCGGTAATAGGTGGCTCGATGACTTCCTGCTCTTGATCAAGCAGATCCGGAGCATTCGCATCTCCTGAGCTGTCTTCGGAAAAATCTACAGGCTTTTGACGGCGGAAACGCTGCAAAAATGAGCGTTTTTTATCTGGCTCATTATCCAACTTTTGTTCCACCTCTGGAGCACTATTTTCGGTATTCTTTGAATCTGACTCAGACATCCTGTTTTCTCACTGGAAACTGGCGGTGTATGCTATCACTTTAGGAAGAGAAAAACGCTTTGAAACGCCCTTATAAATCAACATCCACCTCAAAAAAATCACCCCAAAACCAGCTTCGTATTATCGGGGGTAAATGGCGGGGTCAGAAACTGAGCTTTGCCAACGCTGAAGGCCTTCGGCCCACAGGAGACCGAATCAGGGAAACCCTGTTTAACTGGCTGACACCGGTGATATCTGGAGCACATTGCCTAGATCTCTTTGCCGGCTCTGGCGCCCTGGGAATTGAAGCACTATCCAGAGGGGCGATGAGCGCTACGTTGATCGAAAAAAACCGTACAGCCATTACACTCTTACAACAAAGTTGTGCTCAACTGCATGCTGACAACGCCGACATTGTTCAAATGGATGCGCTCGACTGGCTAAAAAACACTAAACCCTCCAGCCAGAAGCCCACAAAACTGTTTGATGTAGTATTTCTCGACCCCCCTTTTACCACTGAATTGCTACAGCCTTGCTGCGATTTGTTGCAGCAACACGGCCTTCTTGCCAATAATGCCCATATTTATATCGAAATGGACAGCCAACAATCCGCACCAATAACATCTCCTTCTTGGAACCCTCTTCGCGAAAAGACCTCTGGGCAGGTAACTTACCGTCTGTACCGCTGTGATTGAGCCCGCAAGACAAAACAGATACCATGCCACCCCCACTTCGAGTAAAGAGCTAACGTGAAAACAATTGTGTATCCAGGGACCTTTGATCCCATCACTAATGGTCATGTGGACCTAGTAGAACGAGCCAGCCGTCTGTTTCACCGTGTCATTGTGGCTATTGCTAGCAGTAAAAGGAAAGAGCCACTCTTTAATCTTGAAGAACGTATCGGCTTGGCCAAAAAGGCATTGTCTCATCTCGATAATATCGAGGTATTGGGCTTCGACTACCTGTTGGTTAATTTTGTCAAAGATCACAATGCTGATGCAATACTCCGGGGGTTACGCGCCGTATCAGATTTTGAGTATGAATTTCAGCTGGCCAACATGAACAGGGCACTCTCGCCTGATGTAGAAAGTATCTTTCTTACTCCCTCGGAGAAGCTCTCTTATATTTCATCTTCCCTAGTGAAAGAAATCGGTTCTCTGGGCGGTGATATTAATGCCTTTGTACCACCCTGTGTCAGAGATGCTTTAGCGAAAAAATTTATTCAAGATTAATCATTATTGGAAGCCTGCTATTTTTGGCAAGCGGAACAATACACCGTAGAACGCTGGCCCAACTTTATTTCCTTTAACAGTGTTTGACAGTTCAAACAGGCCTCCCCCCCTCTGCCATAGACAAATAACTGCTGCTTGAAATAACCCGGCTTACCCTCATTACCCACAAAGTCCTTCAGTGTGGTGCCTCCTTGTTCTATCGCCCTCTTTAAAACCATTTTGACGTTGCTGGACAGCCTCTCATAACATTTAAGGGAAATCCGGCCAGCAGCCTTCTTTGGCCTAATACCACTGAGAAATAATGACTCATTGGCATAAATGTTTCCTACCCCCACCACCATTTGATTGTCCATCAAAAATTGTTTTACTGAGGTAGTTTTACCCCGAGACAAACGAAACAAATACTTACCATCAACTGACGAGTCAAAAGGTTCAGGCCCCAGATGCTGTAATAATCGATGCTGCTCTGGTTCACCTTCGAGCCACAATACAGAGCCAAATCGACGCGGGTCTGTAAAACGTAGCACGACTTCACCAAAGCTGATATCCACATGATCATGCTTAGCCGGTGGCTCCCCTTTTCGCACAATGCGAAGGTTGCCAGACATACCCAAATGAATCATTAAGTGTCCATGCGGGAACTGGAACAACATATACTTTGCCCGCTGACGTCCTGATACCAGCTCCTGCCCACATATCAATTCGGGTAAGTTATCTGGCACTGGCCAACGCAGCCGGGAGTTTCGCACTACAACGGAGGATGCTTGCTTTCCTTGGATGTGAGGAAGCACCCCATTCAGGGTGACAACAACCTCTGGTAATTCCGGCATTGCCTACTCCTAAGTAAAGGCCACTCGTCACTATGTGTCTGGCATACTATGGCTGTTGTATACTCGCGGCAACCCTCACGACAAGCCCTTCAATAACCCACATACCAGCAGGAAAATAATTAATGGCTTTGGGAAGAAAACGCACAACAGAAAACGATGGCGACTCCAGCAGTGCAGAAATTGATATGACTCCCATGCTGGACGTGGTTTTTATCATGCTCATTTTCTTCATTGTGACGGCATCCTTTGCCAAAGAGTCCGGCATTAACCTAAATCGCCCCCCCATCAGTGACACTCCGCTAGATGAGCAAACAAAAAACCGAAACATTGTTTTCAATATTACGGAAACCAATGACATCTTTATTCAAGGTCGCCACATTGATGTTAGGTCTGTACGGGCAAATGTAGAACGTGCGCATGCCGAAAACCCAAAGGTAAAAGTGATTATTGAAGCCCACCCTAAATCAAAAACGAACACTTTCATTCTTGTCTCCGACCAAGCCCGTGAGGCTGGCGTAGCTGATATCGCTTTGACTACGTCTCCGTAGAACAACATCCAACTCAATTTCTATCAACACACGCACAAAAAAACCCCGAAAAAATCGAGGCTTTTTATACAGAACGTCCTACTTCTGAGCTTTCGCTCAATAAAAAAGCTTACTTGATTTTAGCTTCTTTATAAGGAACGTGCTTACGAACCACTGGATCATACTTGCTGAACTCCAGCTTTTCAGGCTGGGTACGCTTGTTTTTAGTGGTTGTGTAATAGTGCCCGGTGCCAGCACTAGAAACTAATTTAATTTTATCGCGATTCGATTTAGCCATTATCTATCTCCTTAAACCTTTTCGCCACGCTTGCGCATATCAACAAGAACCTGTTGGATGCCCAGCTTATCAACAATACGCATTCCCTTGGCAGAAAGACGCAATTTCACAAAACGCTTCTCTTCTTCAATCCAGAAACGATGGGAGTGCAAGTTAGGCTCGAACCGACGGCGAGTCCTGTTTTTAGCGTGTGAAACGTTATTCCCGGACATTGGTCTTTTGCCGGTGACTTGACATACTTTAGACATTGCTTCGCCTCTAATCATGGCGCCACCAGTATCCGGCGACTACTTTTGAATCAGTTAGTGGGTCTTTCGAAAATAATGCGCTCTCGAATATTAAAATACTCTCAAAAAGAGCACCCCCACAAAGAGCCGCGTTTTATACCAGAAGGCCTCCCCCAAAGCAAATAAATTCTCTGAATCTGCCCCTGTTTGTGGAATTTTCCAGTTTATGGGCTTACATCAGTTTCACCCTTAACGCACAGGTCATTTGCACCCGCCTAAAGCATTCCTCGTTCAGCCATTGAAATAGTGTGGCCACTGCCTACAACCACATGATCAAGCACCCGAACATCAATCAGCATCAAAGCCTCTTTTAGGCGCTGTGTTATCAAGCGGTCAGATTCACTCGGCTCGGCAACACCAGAAGGGTGGTTATGAGAAAAAATAATGGCTGACGCATTGTGATACAACGCCTGCCTTACCACTTCTCTGGGATGAACGCTGGCACTATCAATCGTGCCAAAAAATAGTTTTTCCCACGCAATTAATCGGTGCTGTGCATCCAAAAACAACGCAGCAAAGACCTCCTGCTGGCAATGACGTAATTGAGACAAGAGAAACTCACCGACAGATGCCGGATTACTGAAAACATGCTCTCGCCGAAGCTGCTCACCCAAATGGCGACCAGCCAATTCCATCACCGCCTGCAACTGCACATATTTAGCCTCACCGAGACCATGCACATCACAAAATGATTTCTTTTCAGCAGCGAACATTTTGGCAAGACTACCAAAACGCTGCAGTAATTCACGTGCCAAATCTACCGCTGAGCGCCCAGCACAACCTGTACGAAGAAA
This sequence comes from uncultured Porticoccus sp., assembly GCA_963974675.1. GTDB lineage: Bacteria > Pseudomonadota > Gammaproteobacteria > Pseudomonadales > Porticoccaceae > Porticoccus. The sequence continues at coordinate 86,298 of CAXBDQ010000004.1, forward strand.
GATTGCCAACAATTCAGCATCCGACAACGCACTCGCACCTTTTTCTAAAAGTTTTTCTCGTGGCCGTTCCGACACCGGCCAATCAGTAATAGCCATAAACACCTCCATGTGTAACGTATGTTTCTGTGTAATCTACTTATCAATATAACGCACCATCAGCACTCACATTGGTAAGTACTGACTACGCAAATCCCCTTTGCAATGGTATCTTATCCATCCTAGACCAAACTTTCAGGAAAACTATTGATGCCCTCACTGGCCAATAAGCGTGTACTGCTCGGTGTAACGGGTGGTATTGCTGCCTACAAAAGCGCTGAAATTATACGTCGTCTACAAGATTTGGGGAGCTCTGTCCGTGTTGTTATGACGCCAGCAGCCACAGACTTTATTACACCTCTGACGCTTCAAGCACTTTCTGGAAACCCTGTACACACTGAATTATTAGACACCGCGGCTGAAGCCGCGATGGGTCATATTGAACTGGCACGGTGGGCTGACGTCATACTGATCGCCCCAGCCTCAGCAGACTTTATGGCAAAACTCGTTAACGGCGAAGGTAGCGATCTTCTCTCTACCTTATGCCTCGCAAGCAGATCACCCCTTGCTATTGCACCGGCCATGAATCAAGGCATGTGGCGCAATGCTAGCACCCAACATAACGTTGAACGTTTACGTGGTAGAGGGACACATATTTTTGGCCCAGCAGAAGGCAGCCAAGCCTGCGGCGAAACAGGTCCAGGACGTATGATTGAGCCTGATGATATCGCTGAATTAACAGCAGATTTATTTGAAACCGGCTCCCTGGCAGGAAAAAAAGTTGTGATCACAGCGGGACCAACCCGTGAAGCCATTGACCCCGTTCGTTATATCAGCAATCACAGTTCGGGGAAAATGGGTTACGCCTTAGCTGAAGCCGCGGCTGAAGCTGGAGCAAAAACAGTGCTCATCAGTGGTCCCGTGAATTTGCCCCCTCCCGACCGGGTAAAAACTATTGCCATCACCAGCGCCAAAGAAATGTATGACGCAGCTCTTGCGGAAGCCGACGGCTGCCAATTATTTATTGCCTCTGCAGCCGTAGCCGATTATCGCCCAGTGCAGGTATCAGAACAAAAAATCAAAAAATCTGCCGACAGCATGACCATAAAGCTGGTTAAAAATCCCGATATTGTCGCCGCTGTAGCAGCACTCCAACAGCGTCCTTTTACCGTAGGATTTGCCGCTGAAACACCTACCACAGAAGACTGTCTGGAAAACCATGCTCGCGGTAAACTAGAAAGAAAAAATCTTGATCTTGTGATCGCTAACGATGTATCAGATCGCACAATTGGTTTTAATAGTGATGATAACGCTGTTCTCGTGGTAGAAATGCAAGGCTCCGAAGCCATACCAAAAATCAACAAATCGATTTTGGCACGTCAGTTGATTGCCAAAATTGCACTGATGCTCCAAGGCTGACAGAAAGACCATGACAAATTCTGAAACTCAGGGATTCATTACCCGCACCATTGGTAAATTGAAACAACACCCACTCTCACTAGTATCAATGGTACTGGTTATTTTCGGTTGCACTTGGTTTTCGTTTTTTATTCACCAAAACCTTGTGGACAAGACCAAACAAGATTTAGCCCATGTCCAAGCTACCAATTATGCCCAGCAACAATTAATCACAACGAATACCTACCTTCAACAACGACAACAACAGTTACAAGCTCTTTCTGAAAAAAACTTATTTGCTAGCGCACTGGCATCTGGTAATAGCGAAAAAGTCGAACACATGGAAAAATTGATGGCCGACTGGGTTGATGGCCTGACCCAAGGATATTTACTAAGTCCCAAAGATACTCGCCTGGATAAAACACACAACTATGCAGGCCAACAGATAGTACTCAAGGTTTTAGCTGGAGAACAACCCACTCCCGCAGCCGCGTATATCAATGACTCCTGGCGGTTAGTTTTTGCTTATCCCATTGCCGACACTAATAATGAAGACAACATTTTGGGCGTCATGCTTATCATGCTCGGGACAGAGGCATTATCCGGTCTTCTGCAAAATGTAGATAATTCATTAGGAACAACGGAGTTGTTCCAACAACTGCCAAATATACAGGGCAAAGCCGTTATTGCTCTGAAAAACAACAACCAAGCTATCGAAACAGTCCATCTGAAAACCCGTATCCCCCATTGGGAAATACGGTTCACCGGTAGCAATGTTTTACTTAATCAAGCACAACCTTCTTACCGTGAATTTGCCATCATGCTGAGTGCTGTTATCGCTCTCATGCTACTACTGCTCTATTTGATCATTCGCTTCACCCTGCACTATCACCAAGATAAAACACCTAGAATAAAACCGAGCAAAGGTAACCGTAAAGATAAAGCTGTGGGTCAGCGTAACGAAGACGCCATGGATGAAATCAGAGAATCTTACTTACAGGTTCTCCCATCCTCAGGAAAATCGTCCTCAGAAAATAACACTCAATCTGAAGAATCAGATCCGTCAACAAAAGATGAGGCTCAAGCACCTGAGCCAAAAGACGAAAATGCCGAGGAAAAGCTGCTTTTTCCTAGCGTTGTCTTCAGAGACTACGATATTCGAGGCTTGGCAGGCACACAGCTCACCACCGAATTTGCCCACTGCTTAGGAAAAGCACTGGCAACACGAGCACAAGCGCTGGGAGAACATTCTTTAATTGTTGGTTGTGATGGCCGCAGGTCAAGCCCAGAACTTACCGAAGCATTAGAGCAAGGAATTTTGAGTACGGGCTGCCACGTCATACACCTTGGAGCAGTACCCACCCCTCTATTAAATTTTGCAGTCCACCAGCTCACTGAAACTGATTGTGGTGTTATGGTCACAGCCAGTCACAATCCAGCTGAATACAATGGCTTCAAAATGTTTTTCAAACGTCATGCACTCTGTGGCGAAGAAATTTTTTCTTTGAGATCAGAGCTGGACCAGGATTTTCCTATGGTAAATTCTGGTGAATTCGAAACCCGCGATGTATCTAATGACTATGTAGAAAGTATCGCTAACGACATTGTGCCCGCAGACAACCTCAAAGTTGTACTGGATGCTGGTAATGGCATCGCTGGCGAACTGGGTTGCAATGTACTTGAGGCCATTGGCTGTGACGTCATACCGCTTTATTGTGATGTAGATGGAGACTTCCCGAACCACCCACCTGATACCTCGGTAGCAGCCAATCTAGCAGACCTTATTGCCTGTGTTAAAGAAAGCAATGCTGATCTGGGCATCGCACTTGATGGCGATGGGGATCGTGTCGTTGCCGTTTCTGCCAGCGGCAAAATTATCTGGCCCGATGAACTCTTAATGATTTTTGCTCGGGACGTCGTCTCTCGTCACCCTGGCGCCGATGTCGTCTTTGACGTCAAAAGTACCAACCGGCTTAACAGTCTTATCAGCAGTTATGGCGGTCGGCCTGTTATGTGGAAAACGGGGCACTCCCATATGTACAACAAAATTTTGGCTTGCGAGGCTCCCGTTGGTGGTGAGTATAGCGGCCATATCTTCTTCCATGATCGCTGGCACGGCTTCGATGATGGTATTTATGCTGCAGCTCGCTTGGTAGAAATAATAGCCATTCGTGAACAGGGCATCGACGAAATGATGGCCAGCTTTGAGAGTCGCCACGCAACTCCAGAAATCAAATTGAATGTAGCCGAAGAAGATAAATTTGCCATTATGGATAAACTGATCGCCGAACACACGTTTAGCGAGGGGAAAATTTCCACCATTGATGGTCTGAGACTGGAGCTGCCAGAAGCCTGGGGATTAGTTCGCGCCTCTAACACCAGCCCGGCACTCACACTGCGCTTTGAAGCAAACTCTAAAGCAGCACTAAATAATATTCAGTCCCTATTCAAACAACAGCTTGCAAATATAGATAGCAATTTAACAGTTGAAATATACAGTTAACGACATGATTAACCCTACCGGCTAATCTAACAACAGGATCCAAGAATGTCTCTAACCCGCGAAGCGGCAAGTAATATCGCCAATGTTCTTTCTGAATCACTGCCTTATATCCAGCGGTTTACCGGCAAAACTATCGTCGTTAAATTTGGCGGTAACGCCATGGTGGACGAAAAGCTCAAGGCTAGCTTTGCCCGCGATATAGTCATGATGAAACTGGTTGGCATGAACCCCGTGGTCGTTCATGGTGGAGGACCTCAAATCGGCGAACTATTATCGCAGCTCAACATTGAATCTCACTTCGTCAACGGTATGCGGGTAACCGATAGTAAAACCATGAATGTAGTGGAGATGGTATTGGGTGGCGCGGTTAACAAGGAAATTGTTAACCTGATCAATCGCGCCGGCGGTAGAGCTGTCGGCATTACGGGTAAAGATGGGCAATTAATTAAAGCTCGAAAGCTGAAAGTGTCACAACAGTCGCCCGAAATGAAAGCACCTGAAATTATTGATATCGGTCACGTGGGCGAGGTGGAATCTATTAATACCGATGTTATCGATATGCTTACCGACAGCCACTTTATTCCCGTTATTGCACCTATCGGTGTCGACGACAATGGTAACTCATACAATATCAATGCTGACTTGGTTGCCGGGAAAATTGCTGAAGTTCTTCAAGCTGAAAAACTAATGCTATTGACCGATGTTGCGGGACTCCAGGATAAAAATGGTGACGTCTTAACGGGCCTCTCCACTCAGCAGGTGGACGAATTAATTGCCGACGGCACTATCTATGGCGGTATGCTACCCAAAATCCAGTGTGCATTGGATGCGGTAAAAGGCGGGACGAAGAGCGTCCATATTATTGATGGCCGCGTAAACCATGCGACTTTATTGGAAATTTTCACTGACCAAGGTGTTGGCACCTTGATCACTAATTTGACAACCAGCGAGTAAATTCAATATGGCTGCTGGAAATAGCTCAAGAAAACAACAAATTCTGCAATCTTTGGCACGCATGCTTGAAGCGACGCCAGGAGGACGTATTACCACTGCGGCATTAGCAGCAGAAGTTGGTGTATCTGAAGCGGCACTCTATCGGCACTTTCCCAGTAAAACCAAAATGTATGAGGGCTTGATCGACTTTATCGAAGACACGATATTTAGTCGAATTAGAGTCATTCTCTCAGAAGAACCTGATGCGGTTAGCCGCTGTTATAGGATTCTTACCTTGCTTCTAACCTTTGCTGAGCGCAATCCTGGGATCACACGATTATTAACCGGAGATGCCCTAACAGGTGAAACTGATAGGCTTCACACCCGAATCCAACAATTATTTGACCGACTGGAAACACAACTGAAACAAATTTTGCGTGAAGCCGAAGTTAGTGACAATTTGCGAACGACAACGACCGTAACAGCTGCCGCCAATATGATGCTGGCATTGGCAGAAGGTCGTATTAGTCAGTTTGTTCGGAGTGGTTTTCAACGCCCCCCCACAGAGCATTGGCAAGATCAATGGTCTGTAGCTATGGCTGGGTTTTTTCGGGAGAACCAATTTCAGGAGACTTAAACCCTTTTAATGTCTTAAAACGGGCAAGGTATCCATTATACCGGTCTTCAGTACCCTGATATTCTTGCTGACGTAGTAACAACATCTGTTCAGCATCACGTCGTTGAAATATCTGCTCATCCATACGTTTCAATAGAGACTGGGGAACCGACCTCCCACCAAACTGATAGTTGGCCGCCTTGGTACGAGAAGCCTCAAGAGTGGCTTCATTCTTGGCCAAATTTGTCTGAATGATTTCAAATTCTCTCTTTAGCTGGGTCAGCCGCCTATCTTTAGCAGACTCAAGCTCTGCCACTACATTGTAGGTACGCAACAACATCTGATCTTCTCGCAGCTGCTCAGCAGCTTGCTCCGCCTTATTCTCTTGTTCAGCATCCAATTCTGTTGGATCCCGTTGTGGCTCAACCACCTTAATAACACGGCCTGACTCACTGAGAATTTCATAACCGCCCGCCACATACCTTGGTGGAATCTCATGATCGATAACAAGATTACCTTGTAGATTACGGTAACGATAAAGGTTGCCAGCCTCCGTGGTCGTAGCCACTATTCCTAATGAAACAAAAAGAATAACGCCAATGCGCTTGTAACGATTCATAGCATCAATCATAAATAATTTTTGATCCTACCCTACACTTTATATTTTTTTTATGGATCGGCTTTTTAGTTGCTTGCCAGTTCTTGTATTTCAAACTCTCAGGTATGATACACCCTCACCTGTCATGGGGCGACTCTCAACCTAAACACCGCTTATACTCTACACCTAGGATTTGTATCCCCCTTTTTAACCAGAGCCACCACATATGAGAATCATCAGTCTTGCTGTGGCCGGAATACACCAAGCATCACAACGCGGCTTATTTCAATGGCTCGCGACCCAAGAAGCCAATATTATCTGCCTTCAGGATCTTCGCTGCCAAGAACCCATTCTCACGTCTACACCCGAATTTGTGCTTGAGGGATATACCAGCTACTTTTTTGACTCACCGACACCCGAAAACGGGGTTGCCATCTATTGTCGTGAGATACCCAAAGCCATCATGTACGGTTTTGGTTCAACCAATGGTGAAGATATGAGCGGTCGTTATCTTCAAGCTGATTTTGAACACACCAGCGTCTGTTCGTTGCTGGCACCAGAAGCTTCATCAGCCAACACACCCGAACAAAAGCAGAAAGATCAATTCTTTCGCGATCTACAAGGCCATTTAAGTAAAATAAGCCGAAAACGCAGAGATTATGTGATCTGCGGTAATTGGAATATTGCCCACAGTGCCGTAGATATCAGTGAACCCAACACATGCAAGAACCTCTCTGGCTTCTTGCCCGAAGAACGACAATACCTCAACCAACTCTATCAAGACATTGGTTATGCCGATGCCTTCCGGCGATACAATACTGACGCCGACGAGTTCAGTTATTGGCCCTCTGGGGAACCAGGCATAGGCACCGGCTGGAGAACAGATTTACAGGTCGTGTCACAAGGTCTTAAAAATCGTGTTGAATATGCCGCCATTTACAAATCGACATCGTTTTCAAGCCATGCTCCTGTGATTATTGATTACGACATTGAAAGCCTATAATACCGTCACGAATAACACCCACAGCACAACAGTAACGCGAACGTTGTTGCACTGAAGAAAAGCCCTCTTTAGACTCCACTTCAACCACGTTATCCAAACCAATTGTTTTATGGAGAAGTTTGACCGCCGATGCCAGACATCATCCCGGAAAATTCTGTAGGCATAGTCACACCAGAGACACTGTATTTTGATGAGCCTCTGGAGCTGGCCTGTGGCCGGATACTGCCCGATTACCAACTGGTCATAGAAACCTACGGTGAACTTAATAGCGACAAAAGTAATGCTATTCTCATTTGTCACGCACTCAGCGGTCATCACCATGCCGCAGGCTATCACTCGAAAGAAGACCAGAAACCCGGTTGGTGGGACAACCATATTGGCCCCGGCAAACCGTTTGATACCAACCGCTTCTTTATCGTATCTCCAAACAACATCGGCGGTTGCCACGGCAGCACCGGACCCAACACAACCAACCCGGAAACAGGCAAACCCTGGGGAGTCGACTTCCCCCCGCTAAGAGTTCGTGACTGGGTACAAAGCCAGGCCAGGCTTGCCGACAGGCTAGGCATTGATCAGTGGGCTGCCGTTGTCGGTGGTAGTCTGGGCGGTATGCAAGCAATGCGCTGGGCGCTGGAATACCCCAACCGCCTTCGGCATGCCATTGTGATTGCTTCAGCTATGAAGCTAAGTGCACAAAATATTGCCTTTAATGAAATTGCTCGAGATGCCATCAAATCGGATCCGGACTTCCGTGATGGCCATTTTCTTGAAGACAACACACTACCCCGTAATGGCCTGGCATTAGCAAGAAAGATAGGACACGTCACCTATCTCTCCGATGAGTTAATGGGAAATAAGTTTGGTCGCGAGCTGAGGTCGGGATCATTTCAGCAGGGGCAGGATACCCCCGTTGAATTTCAAGTAGAAAGCTACTTGCGTCATCAGGGCGATGCCTTTTCCAACAGCTTTGATGCCAACACTTATTTGCTGATGACCAAAGCACTCGATTATTTTGACTTGGCTCGAGAATATGGCAATGACCCTGTTAAGGCCTTTAGTCATGCCCTGTGTAATTTTTTAGTCGTTTCTTTTTCAACAGACTGGCGGTTTGCCCCGGAGCGCTCTCAGGAAATTGTTAAAGCATTAATCGATGCCAATAAAAATGTTTCCTATGCCGCCATTGAATCCAACTTGGGACACGATGCCTTTTTACTACCCAATGAACGCTACGAGCACGTGCTTTATGCCTATATGAACCGCATGGCCAACGAGACACCGGGCTTTAACCAGACAGACGTCGTCAGCCCGTCAGAGGCATCATTATGAACATGCGAACAGACTTCGATATTATTCAGCAATGGATTGCACCAAAAAGTAGGGTTCTGGATCTTGCCTGTGGCGATGGCACACTGCTTAAAAATTTAAAAGCGGCCAAGCAGGTAGAAGGCTATGGCTTGGAAATTGATCCAGAGAAAATCACCGCAGCAATAGCCAATACCATCAACGTGGTAGAAACTAATTTAGACGCCGGTTTATCGCAATTTCCTGATAACAGCTTTGATACCGTCGTCATGACACAAGCGTTACAGGTGATGCGATACCCACATTTAGTGTTGGATGAAATGCTTCGAATTGGGGAAAAGTGTATTGTGACTTTCCCCAATTTTGGTAACTGGCGTGCAAGAACATCTCTTTTTATTCATGGCCGCATGCCCGTCACCAAACAACTGACCTACCAATGGTATGACACACCCAACATTCACTTCTGCACAGTCCGGGACTTTGAAGCCTTGTGCACAGAAAGAAATATTCTGATAAATCATCGGGAATTTGTTGCTGAGCGAATACCAGACAAACAAATAAAAGGGATATGGCCTAATTTATTTAGTGATACGGCTATTTATCTGTTAAGTAAATAAAACACAAAAATAAAACCCCATGGGTTTTGGCGGAAACAAATATGATCAACTATAAACTTCTTTGGATATCCCTGCTGACTCTACTGACACTGTGTGCCCATGCAGACAACAAATCTTATCAACAATTTGGTGATATCAAAGTCTTCTACAGTTCATTCACTAGCAGTTTTATCCTGCCAGACATCGCCAGCTCCTACAATATTACTCGTGGCAAGGATAAAGGCTTAGTCAATATATCAGTCATAAAAAATGATAAAATTGGTGGGACAACTGCGCTAGTAAAGGGCACCGTTTCTAACATTTTCGCCCAACAACAAAAACTCACGTTTGTCGAAGTACGAGAAAGTGATAGCGTCTATTATTTAGCGCCCTTTGAATTTGATAATGAAGACTCCATGACGTTTAAAATTCAAGTGCAACCTGACCCAAACAAACCCGCATTGTCATTATCGTTTCAAAATAAATTTTATTACGATAACTAATACTACTTGCCCAACCACCTCTACAAAAAGAGCACCATGATGAAAGTCACACTTGCTAGTAGCAACAAAGGGAAATTAGCAGAATTTCAACAGTTACTTTCTGAGCTGCCTTTTATTGTTGTTCCTCAATCAGACTTTCAAATATCTGATGCCATAGAGAACGGCCTAAGCTTTGTGGAAAATGCCTTAATTAAAGCACGGCATGCGTCACGGCTCACTGGGTTGCCAGCAATAGCCGACGACTCCGGATTAGAAGTGGATCGACTTAATGGCGCTCCCGGTATTTATTCTTCAAGGTTTTCTGGCGAAAATGCAACGGATGAGAAAAACAATCAACGGTTACTATCACTCTTAAATGACACACCTGAATCTGAGCGTACCGCAAGGTTTCAGTGCGTGCTCGTCTATATGAGACATCCAGAAGACCCGACACCCATTATTTGCCAAGGCAGTTGGGAGGGGTTGATCTCACCGGCCCCTAAGGGCAAAAACGGTTTTGGTTATGACCCTATTTTTTTTGTTCCAGAGTTTGGCTGCACGTCTGCTCAGTTAGAAAAGGTAGAAAAAAATCAAATCAGTCATCGAGGAAAAGCCATGGCACAATTGTTGAAACGACTTTCCACATCCTAAAAAACTGCCTCGATAATTTTTTTCACAATCGCAGATACAGATTAAATTCACATCACTAGATGGCACAGACTGTGCTAAAAAACTACATGCCCAACAAACCACTTATTCTTCCCCCGCTTTCCCTTTACATCCATATTCCCTGGTGTATTCGTAAATGTCCTTATTGCGATTTTAATTCACACACAACAGAAAACGAGATCCCCGAGGAAGCGTATCTTCAGGCACTGATTAACGATATGGATATCGAGCTGGCCTATATTCAAGACCGAAAGCTTAGTTCCATTTTTTTTGGTGGCGGCACACCGAGTCTATTTTCCGCAGAAGCCATTGGCAGGATTATTCAGGCCGCCAAACGCCGCATAGGTTTTGAAGACGAGATAGAAATAACTTTAGAAGCTAATCCCGGAACATTTGAACAGGAAAAATTCTCTGGTTATAGAAGCCTGGGGGTGAATCGATTATCCATTGGAATACAAAGCTTTAATCAGCAGCACCTGGAATCTTTGGGTCGCATTCATTCTGCCGACCAAGCTGTCACTGCAATACACACAGCCAAAGCAGCTGGCTTTGATAATATTAATTTGGATTTAATGCACGGCTTACCCGGGCAAAATACTGTCGATGCAATGGCAGACCTACAACAAGCCATTGATTTAAATCCCAACCATATCTCCTGGTATCAACTAACCATTGAGCCCAATACCGTTTTCTACAACAAACCACCCACCCTGCCAAAAGATATTATTTTGGAATCTATTCAAGAAAAGGGGCTGCAATTATTATCGGACAACGGCTACCGACAATACGAAGTTTCTGCCTACTGTAAAGAGGGGAAAAATTCTGCCCACAATATGAATTATTGGGAGTTTGGTGACTATCTGGGTATTGGTGCCGGGGCCCATGGAAAAATAACCTTAGTAGATGAACAGCGAATTATTCGCACCGCAAAAACGCGTAAGCCTGAAGATTATTTAGCCCGGGAAAATTCTTATACCGCAAGCTGTAAAAACATTCCTGAAGAAGAATTACCGCTGGAATTTATGATGAATGCTATGCGACTAAATAATGGTGTGCCGAAACAATTTTTTTCGGGGCGAACAGGAATTGCATTGAAGAAAATAGAACCAGTTATAGATAAATTATTGAGACTAGATTTAATAGAATTGCCTACTATCAATCTAGCACCCACCCCAAGGGGACGCCAGTTTTTAAATAACCTTTTAGAAACATTCAATAAATGAATATTACGGAGATAAAACCAAGTATAGGTGCGATAAAAGTTACTGATAAGGTCTTTGGTATATGGGCCAATGAGTTTTTAGATTGTTTTGACTCTTTCGAAATTAAAACCAATTCTCCTGTACCTTATTTTTTACTATGCAGAGCTATGGAATTAGCCTTTAAATCAGTTCACCTTAAAACAAAAAATATCCTCCAGGTTAAAAAATATAGTCACAATATTTTAAAATCATATAGAGATATTCCAATAGGTTTAAAGTTTTTAACAAAAGATCAAGAGATTCTACTTGAGTCAGCAAACTCTTTTTATTCTAAAAAAGGGTTTGAATATTTAACGTCAGAATTCATGTATGAAACCTACACTGGCAGCAAGGGACTTCCAGATATTGAAAAATTAGCCAAACTAGTTCGAGAAATAATAGCTCGCTATACATAACTTAAAGAATTATAAGATAGTAGTAACGGAAGGTACGTGATTCTTATTTTATTCTTACACCACCTTTAATACTAACAACAACCATTTTTTTCTGCCTGCTTTGAAAAAGGCAACAGGTTCTCATCTTGTTCAAATATTCCTCTGTGTTCTTCAAAATCACCATTGAAATTAAAGCTCCCCTCAAAACGAGACTGTTTTAATATTCGATAAGTATTGCCGCAAACGGAAACCGCTTTTCCTTTAGGTAGTCTGTTTTGTTTGTCCAGCTCAAAAGAACAACCATTATTGGGAACGGTACCTTTATAGGTTACTGACTGACCGTAATCTTCTAGGCTGGCTTCCAGTTCAGGTAATTTAAATAAACGGTAGGTCGCGGAATAAAAATTAATATGGCCTATTTTCTTTTGTACTTCAGCGTTATCGATTCCCAGTGGACGATCTTCTACCAACCTTGGATCGGCAAAACCTGCTTGTTTTGCCAGTTGAATAAAGTCATTCCAATACAACGCACCACTGAGGCATTCGCCATAAAGAACGGGATCTGCCATTAATTCTTCGGGGACACGACGGTCGGCATAAACGTCGGAAAAATAGAGTTCGCCGCCGGGTTTTAATAAACGATATGCCTGAGCTAATACCGCCTGTTTATCGGGCGATAAATTAATGACGCAGTTGGAGACAATAATATCGAAACTTTGATCTTCTAAATTTAATTCATCCAGCTTTTCGATATAGCCTTTAATAAAACGTACATTGGGTTTTGTATAACCAAAGGCTTCACGGTGGTAATCAATGTGCTTATTAGCCATGGCCAGTTGCTCGTCAGTCATATCGACACCGACCACCTCACCGTGCTCTCCGACCAATGCAGATAACACGTAACAGTCTTGCCCTGAGCCACTGCCCAAATCGAGGATACGCATGCCTTCAAGTAATTCAGGTGCTACCAGCCCACAACCATAGTATTTACTGGAAACCTCTGGATGAATTTTTGCCATGATGGGCTTTAGGTGATTTGGCATATCATCGAGGGTACAACAGGCATCGGTTTTTAAATCGTCTGAACTGGATAGCTCTTTGCCGTAATAGTCTTTTACTTTTTCTTGAGTGGCTGTCTCTTGCATACCCTTCTGTTGCATACCTGGTTCTTCCATATACGTCACTGCTTTTGATAATTTTTTTGTTATTAACTTTGTAATTATTTACGTTGCCATGCGTGGTATTTCTCAACCCAGTTTAATATCCCTTCGGGAGCATGTGCCCTACTCCAGTTACCGGCAACAAACTTATTCGCTTCACTAATGGTGGGATAACTATGAATGGTACCGAGGATTTTCTTCAAGCCTAACCCCTGCTTCATGGCTGTGACAAACTCTGTAAGAAGTTCTCCCGCATGGTAGCCCACAATCGTTGCGCCAAGAATTTTGTCTTTACCCGGCACGGTTAATACTTTTACAAAACCATTTGCGCTGTTGTCTGCAATGGCTCGATCCAGATCATCTAAGCCATATTTTGTAATTTCATAAGGAATACCCTTTTCAATAGCATCGCTCTCACTCAATCCCACGTGTGCAACTTCTGGATCCGTAAATGTGGTCCAAGGAATTACTGAATAATCGACCTTAAACTTCTTAAAGCGGCCAAATAGCGCATTAACCGCAACATACCAAGCCTGGTGAGAAGCGGTGTGAGTAAACTGATAAGGCCCCGCCACGTCACCACAGGCATAAATATTAGGGTAGCGAGTACGCAAAAAATCATCGACTGTCACCGTACCGTTCGGGTTCAGCTCGATACCCAAGCTCTCCAGACCCAACTGATCTGTATTCGCTTTTCGGCCTACCGCAACGAGAACTTTGTCGAAAGCAACGACAGTTTTTTCCTCCCCGGCTTCCAGTAAAGCGACCGTTTCACCCTCACGTCGCTCAAACCCCACGGTTTTGTGACCCACTAAGACATCAATACCCTCATCAATAAATCGCTGCTGCACATAGTCAGACACGTCTTCATCTTCTCGGGGAAGTACTCGTGACATCATATCCACCAGTGTCACATTGGCTCCCAAACGATTAAATGCCTGCGCCAACTCACAGCCAATGGGACCACCACCTAAAACCAGCAGTCTGTTAGGCAACACATTCAGATTCCACAGGTTGTTTGATGTCAGGTAATCCAGTTGATCAATGCCGGGAATCGGTGGAATAAACGGCTGTGCACCGGAAGCAATCACAATATTTCGGGTATAAATACTTTTACCATCAACCTTTACTTCCCAAGGCGACACAATGGTTGCTTCGCCCTTCAGACAATCCACACCTAACGAGCGATAACGTTTAGCGGAATCATGGGGCTCTATCTCACGCACAACGCCTCTCACTCTTTCCATCACAGCAGAAAAATCAATTTGAGGCTCACCTACCTGTATTCCCAATTGTTTGGCTTGGGAAATTTCTTTTACAGCTCGAGCTACGCGTATCAACGCCTTACTTGGAACACAACCCGTGTTAAGGCAATCACCCCCCATTTTATGTTTTTCTATCAGCGTCACCTTAGCTTTTACCGCAGCCGCTATATAAGCACTGACTAAACCCGCACTACCTGCACCAATTACCACCATGTTGGTATCAAAAGACTTAGGCTTAACGTGGGCTCGATATACCTTGCGCCGTTGAATACCACCCAAGACAGCTCGAACAATAAAAGGAAACAAAGCGAGCAACAAAAACGATAACAACAACGCTGGGGTAAGAATTCCTGAAACAGAGAACGTTTCCACAGCTCCAAGCTCGGCACCAGCATTCACATAAACAGCTGTGCCCGCCAACATTCCCAGCTGACTCACCAGATAAAAGGTTAAGGCCTTCATCGGTGTCACGCCCATCACCAGATTAATCACCCAAAATGGAACCACGGGTATTAGTCTTAAGGTAAATAGGTAGAAGGCACCATCTTTCTTCATACCCTGATTAACAGAGCCCAAGTAACCAGAAAATTTATTCTGCACCCAATCTCTTAATAAAAAACGGGAGACCAAAAAGGCTAACGTGGCACCTAATGAGCTGGCAAAAGATACCAGTAACAATCCCGTCCACAAACCAAAAATCATTCCACCGATAATGGTGAGCAATGCTGCGCCAGGTAATGACAAACCCGCGGCAATCACATAAATAATAAAATAAACCGCTACGGTTAATTCTGGTTTCTGCTGATACAGGTTTTGAAAAAATCCTAAACTGAGATACTGCTTACCATCAAAAATTATGTATAAACCCACAATCAGGGCTATAACTAACAATAGGGCGATTTTTTTTATTAATACTTTCTTGGCTGGCATTAGAACTCCATTTGAGCCTTATTCTTCTTTGTCCGGTTTAGAGCTATTTTTGTACGATCGGTTCAAAATTCAAACTATTCTACAAAGTGCTTTCTGGGTAAAGAACGACCTCAATGGGCCGCTGTCATATAAGTGTCTAAAAACTGACATAAAATAAGGTGAAAATGCCTATTTCACTCCAATGTTCACGATATCAATTATGAAAGATACGAATGAATCATCCGTCAATAATGTAACCCAGAAAACGATTGTGGCCGAAGAAGAAATTAACATTAATAGTTCTGAATACTTCATCAACCGCCATATTGGTTTAATGCAATTTAATTTGCGCGTTCTTGAACAAGCTCTGAGCGAAGAATACCCACTGCTGGAGCGGTTTCAGTTCTTGATGATCTTTAACAGCAATATGGACGAATTTTTTGAAATTCACCTGGCTGGGCTCAGGCGGCAAGTCAGTTTTGCTCGAGAAACGGTCAATATAGACGGCATGCGCCCGCAGGAAGTGCTTCACACATTAAGTGCACAGATAAAGCTCGCCATTGAAAAGCAGTACCATATTCTCAACGATGTATTGCTACCCACCCTGAGCCGCAACAAAGTGCGTATCCTCAACGTCCACGACTGGACGAGCGAACAATCCCTTTGGGCTGAGGACTATTTTCGCAATCAAGTCATGCCCATTATCAGCCCCATTGGGTTAGACCCGGCACACCCCTTCCCCCGACTGGTCAACAAAAGCTTGAATTTTATCGTCTCACTGGATGGCAAAGATGCTTTCGGTAGGGATAGTGGTATGGCTATTGTGCCCGCGCCGCGCTCTCTCCCCAGATTAATCAGGATGCCCGATGAGCTTTGTAATGATGGTGATAACTTTGTACTGCTGTCATCGCTTATAGAGGCACATATTGATGATCTGTTTAATGGCATGACCACTACCGGCTGTTATCAATTTCGTATTACCAGAGATGCCGATTTGGATTTGAATGCCGCAGAAGTCGAAGACATTGCCAGGGCATTACGCGGTGAATTACATTCTCGCCGTTTTGGCAGTGCCGTGAGGCTGGAGGTGGACAAGAATTGTCCAGAGGATTTGGTCAACTTTCTACTGGAGCAATACAACCTGACCAATGATGAACTCTATCGGGTAGACGGCCCTGTGAATTTAGGCCGCATGATGCCACTTAAACAAATGCTGGATCGACCAGACTTAATTTTCCCGCCTTTTACACCGTCGATTCCAAAACAATTGCGCGATAAAGACACCAGCATTTTTGATGTTATTCAGAAGGAAGACATTCTACTGCAGCACCCATTTCAATCATTCACACCCATCATCGACTTACTTCGGCAGGCGGCAAAAGACCCCTGCGTCTTATCAATCAAAATGACCCTGTACCGTACAGGGGCTTCCTCCGAGATTGTTGATGCATTACTCGAATCGGCTCGAGCAGGAAAAGAAGTCACCGTGGTGATCGAATTACGCGCTCGTTTCGATGAAGAGGAAAACCTGCAACTGGCTACTCACCTACAAGAAGCAGGTGCCGTTGTAACCTACGGCGTAATGGGCTACAAAACCCACGCCAAAGCACTACTAATAGTGCGCAGAGAAGGGGCTCAGTTGCGCCGTTATGTCCATTTGGGGACGGGCAACTACCACTCTGGAAATGCTCGGGTTTATACCGACTACAGCCTACTAACAGCAGATCCAGACCTGTGCAGCGATGTACACAAAATTTTTCAGCAACTGACCGGCATGGGCAAGGCAGAGCGAATTAAAAAATTGTTCAGCGCTCCATTTACCCTGAAGAAAAACCTGTTGCGGCTAATTGAAGCAGAAGCAGAAGCGGCAAAACAGGGGAACGAAGCCCATATTATTATCAAGGTAAACGCTTTGACTGAACCTAAAATCATCATAGCGCTTTATCAGGCTAGTAAAGCAGGGGTCACTATTGATTTGATTATTCGTGGTATGTGCTGCCTAAGGCCAGGAATCCCCGGGGTATCAGAAAATATTCGGGTTCGCTCCATTGTTGGACGCTTCCTTGAGCATTCCAGAGTCTACTACTTTCATAATGCAACGCCCCATGCTTACTGTGCCAGTGCCGACGCCATGGAACGCAATCTCATGCACCGAGTGGAGATTTGCTTTCCTATTCTTAACGCTCGTCTACAGGCGCGCATTAGAAATGACCTACAAACTTACCTGATGGATAACTACCAAAGCTGGGAGCTGCAACCAGACGGCCATTACATCCTCAACACTCCGGCTGTAGATGGAGAACGATGTACCGCCCAAACGGTATTACTTGAAAAACTGGCTGATTAACGTGCGGCCAGTTTCAGCCTGAACCCAACCTTCTTTAGCTGATGTTGCTCCGACTTCAACGCAGCACTAGTGAGGGGGTTGCGAGCCAACCATCCTCGGGTAAAAAATAACGTCACCTCGTCATCTTTAACTTGTGTGATAAATGGGGGAATGTCCTCGACTAAGCTTACATATTTAAATAACGCGGCCAGTCGTATCAATACACTCAACCGTAGCAACCGAATTGCCCGCAGACTGCCATATTGTGCAAAAGCACCTGTGGGAAATTTTTGCCTGTGACTGCGCACCAACAACCCCAGAAATTGCTGCTCCTGCTTACTAAAACCTGATAAATCAGAATGTTCTATCAAATATTGGCCATGTTTATGAAACTGAGTATGCGCAACACTTAAACCTACCTCATGGAGTCTGGCAGCCCAACTTAATAAATCTCTATCCCCTTCGTCTAATCCCCAATCAGCAGATGCAGCATCAAACAACAACATGGCGATATGCTCCACCTGATCAGCATTTTGCTGATCCACATCACTGCGCTTCATCATGGCAGACACGGTACGTTCGCGTACATCCTCATGGGCCAAACGGCCCACCATGTCATAAATGACACCCTCTCTAAGGGCGCCAGGCGAGGTCTGCATATGCTCTATACCAAGGGCATCAAATATCCCACAGATAATGGCCACCCCAGGGACAATGACATGACGGCGACGCTCACTTAAACCCTCCAACTCGGGTAATTCTTCCATATGATGGCTTTGCAACAGCATGTCACGAAGTTTGCACAGCCCGCTGGCCGTAATACCCTCCGTACTCCATCCCTGTGCACAAATAACTTGTTCTACGGTACGCACCGTGCCCGAGGATCCTACAGCATTATCCCAGCCATGTTTTTTATACGATTTACGGATATTGAGCACTTCTTGATAGGCTGACTGGTATGCTTTATCAAAACTTTTTTTAGCGATTTTTCCTCTGGGAAAATATCGATCCGAAAAGGTCACACAACCCATATGCAGGCTTTCTCGAAGCTTTGGCTCAAAACGGTGGCCAATAACAAGCTCTGTACTTCCCCCACCAATATCTATCACCAGTCGAGCAGCATCATCGTCGGCAAGTGTGTGCGCTACACCCAAATAGACCAGTCTGGCCTCTTCCCTACCTGAAATGACCTCCACCGGATGACCAATAATCAACTCGGCTGGATGAATAAATTCACCCGTATTTTTTGCTGCACGAAGTGCATTTGTTCCTACCACCCTGACCATATCAGGCTTGAGGGTATCGAGTACCTGCCTAAAGCGAGACAAGCAGGCAAGGCCACGAGCAATAGCATCTAGGCTCAGATGGTTTTTTTCCATATCTGATGCCAGTTGGACCCTTTCGGCAAACCCTTCGATAGGCCTCATCTCATTATGGTCTACTCGAGCTACAACCATGTGAAAACTGTTAGAACCCAAGTCAATGGCTGCCAGGGTCATTCCATGGCCATTATTTCCTGCATCATTTAGACTATTATCAGTTAGACCATTTTCACTTAACATATTGTCGTTCAACATAATTTCCTTTTATCTCGATCGCCCCAAGATTAAATAACAAAGAAATAACCTATGGAATTTGTTCACCACCCAATGCCAGTGTTATCATTTGTCCATATTCTACCTCTGCACCATTGAATTCACATTACTCTGGAGAACCCCCTAATGAGCGAAAATATCGTTCACGTAACAGATTCTGCTTTTGCAAGCGATGTTCTTGGCGCCGACCTACCAGTACTGGTTGATTTTTGGGCTGCCTGGTGTGGTCCCTGTAAAATGATCGCACCGATTCTTGATGAACTCTCTACCGAATATGCTGGCCGTATAAAAATATGCAAAATGGATGTGGATGCCAATCCTGAAACACCCGCTAAATTTAACGTAAGAGGCATTCCCACCTTAATCCTCTTTAAAGATGGCAACATTGAAGCCACCAAAGTGGGCGCGTTATCTAAAACTCAACTGGTTGAATTTATCGATGCCAGTCTATAAATAAGTTCGTGGCAGTACAGTATGTGCTGCCACATTTATTGTTAAGTGCTCATATTGTTGCGATTTCAATAAGGCACGCCTATACTGACGCAACTGCACCAACCTCCCAAGACTGAGAACACCACAACATTCCAACAGACCCTTTCAGGGCAAGCCAACTCTTCCTGGATGGCTGTCAGCCAAATCAAATACCTACACAACAACAATATTATTATGTCTGCATTTATGAATTTAACCGAACTTAAAAACAAACCCATTGATGAACTTCTGAAAATTGCTTCGGAGATCGGGCTTGATAACCTCGCCCGCTCAAGAAAGCAGGATGTCATTTTTAGTATCCTCAAACGCCACGCCAAAAGTGGTGAAGATATTTACGGCGATGGCGTTTTAGAAATTCTGCCCGACGGGTTTGGCTTTCTAAGATCTTCTGACAGCTCCTACTTGGCCGGCCCCGATGATATTTATGTCTCTCCCAGCCAGATTCGACGCTTCAATCTTAGAACAGGTGACAGTGTTGCAGGAAAAATTCGACCACCTAAAGAAGGTGAACGTTATTTCGCCATGCTCAAGCTGGACGAAATCAACTTCGATAAGCCTGAAAACGCTCGTAATAAGATTTTGTTCGAAAACCTCACGCCGCTGTTTCCAGATGAACGTCTGGTCTTGGAATCGGGTAACGGTTCTACAGAAGACCTGACCGGGCGCATCATCGACTTGATCTCGCCCATTGGTAAAGGCCAGCGTGGGCTGATTGTGGCTCCGCCTAAAGCCGGCAAGACCATCATGATGCAGCACATGGCTCAGGCTATTATTCGTAATAATCCTGAATGTCACATCATCGTACTATTGATTGATGAGCGTCCTGAGGAAGTGACTGAAATGCAACGGACCGTCCGTGGCGAAGTCGTCGCCTCAACCTTTGACGAACCGCCCTCTCGTCACGTCCAAGTGGCTGAGATGGTAATTGAAAAAGCCAAGCGACTGGTAGAACACAAAAAAGATGTAGTTATTTTACTCGATTCCGTTACCCGCCTCGCCCGTGCCTACAATACCGTTCAACCCTCATCAGGCAAGGTGCTGACCGGCGGTGTTGATGCCCATGCACTGGAACGCCCAAAACGTTTCTTTGGCGCGGCACGAAATATTGAGCAAGGTGGAAGCCTCACCATTGTCGCGACAGCTCTCGTCGAAACTGGCTCAAAAATGGATGAAGTGATCTATGAAGAATTTAAGGGAACAGGTAACCTTGAACTTCACCTTGACCGCAAAATATCAGAAAAACGTATTTTCCCCGCGATCAATATCCGTCGTTCGGGAACTCGCCGTGAAGATTTGCTCATGAGTGAAGATGATCTGCAAAAAGTGTGGATTCTACGCAAACTATTGCACAGTATGGAGGATTCAGATGCCCTTGAATTCCTGCTCGACAAGCTAAAAGATTCTGCCACAAACGATGAGTTTTTCCTCTCCATGAGACGTAAATAAGAAAGCGGACGAAAAAAATCCACTTTCTCTGCGTAAATAGCCCAGTCACGATTGGGCTATTTACGTTATACAATTTTCAACAAACCAATAATAGATCAGGCTAAACGGCACAGAGCAAACACCTGTTGCTCTTTGACATTAAGGGGCTAGTCGAGAAATAACCCACCCCTTGTCATCCAACAAATACTGAAAGCGATCATGAAGCCGTGATTCACCACCCTGCCAGAATTCAATTTCTGCCGGAACCACTCGAAACCCACCCCAAAAATCAGGTAGCGGCACCTCTCCAGCAGCATATTTCTGCTTCATCTGAATAAATTGAGCTTCAAGTGCCTGTCGAGACGTTAGTCGGCTACTTTGCTTCGATGCCCAAGCAGCCAACTGACTACCTCTAGGGCGCTTTATAAAATATTTGAGTACCTCTGTTTTAGAAAGCTTTTCTGCTCGCCCCCCAACAATCACTTGTCGATCAAGGGGCATCCAAGGGAAAATCAGGCTTACATTAGCATTACCCTCAATATCAACAGCCTTTCGACTGCCCAGATTTGTATAAAACATAAAACCTTTTTCATCAAACCCTTTAAGTAAAACTGTTCGCTGCCAGGGCTTTCCCTGAGCATCCACCGTTGCCAAGCACATGGCGGTGGGGTCAGACAAATTTGACCCAATTGCCTGTTCCATCCAAAAAGTAAATTGGTCCATGGGAGAGTCCTGCAAGGATTCTCTCGTCAAACGACCATATTGGTATTCACGGCGGGTATCTTCCAGCGACATTTAAACTCTCCAAAATAGGCAGCTATTTTAGCCCTTATCATGCCCCTCATCCCACCCCAATGCTGCCCAAACATCAGGCAAGCACCCCCCAAACTACATTTTATTCGGAATCTATAGTTTCAATAGCCTTGGTTGAGACATAAAACATGTGCATCAATAAAAAAGTGCTACTACCCCTCAGGGTAGAAGATGCGCCATTTAAAAAATAATACTGTTTTTTCCTATTCTAATTTTATCCCACACGGTTCATTCTGCTCAGCAGGAACAGCTCTTCTTTACCGAAGAAGATATTATGGTAGGGCTTCCGACAGTATCTGCCGCTTCCAGAATGACTCAATCGATCAGCCGTGCTCCTGCAAGTATCAGTATCATCGATAAAGAAGTGATTGATGCCTCGGGAGCAGTAAACTGGGTTGATGTTTTTAGGCTTGTACCGGGGTTTCAAACTTATTTCATCAACGGCAATTGTTAGGCCTATTGTTAAACCAAAAATTTACCCATAATTTTGATGCCAGTATGAATCTTCACCATATCAGCGATACTGATTGGAGAGATGGAAATGAGGTCAATCAATAATGTCAGGGTCGATACTCAATTATGCTATACGTTTGCTATCGCCTCTACAACGGGGTCTTTCTTAAACTGACACTGGATTTACCTTAAACGGTAGCCGCAACTAAGCTCTTTTTCCTATGAAAAAAGTACTATAATTTAACTTGGTTTTTAAGCTTCAGCGACAACCCATGGATGGCGTTACCCTGCAACTCTTAAAAAGTCTCCTACGTAAAATTCGTGTTTTACACGCGAGTCTGTTTTTGTGCCTGTTACTGATGAGTTCAGTGAGCCAAGCACGTATTTTGCTGTTGCTATCCAGTGATGTTTCCTATTACCAAGAAACCGCTAAAAGCGTACAAGCTACCGCTTCAAGCCTAGGAATACCCAATAGCAACTTTGCTTTACTGACAACCAAAGAAGCTAAAAATAAACCGGCCCTCTTAAAGCCTTACGAACTCATTGTGTCCATTGGCACGTCAGCAGCAAGTGAGGCGCTACAGCAAGAAAGCAAAACTCCACTGCTCAGTATATTCACCCCAAAGAATGCTGTTGATTCCTTGCTACTGACCAAAGGACATGGAGGGCACCGAAAAATTTCGGCCATTTATCTGGATCAACCGCTCGACCGGTTAATTACTCTTGCCCATCTTCTAAAACCCGAAGCGAAAATATTTGGCACTATTTTCGGGCCTATTTCTCAAGGTGTTCGACCTCAGATTGAACACCTAATGAGAAAAAACAATCTTAGCCTGAAATATGACATTCTCACCCAAGCTGACAATCCGGTAGCTATCCTCAAACCCGTTGTTACAGACAGTGAGCTATTTATTGCTATTCCAGACCACGCCATTCTCAATAGAGCAGTCGCCAAATGGATTCTCTACCTTGGCTTTCAGAAAAAAATTCCTATTATCGGTTTCTCTAAAGCCTATACCAGTGCAGGGGCATTGGCATCTGTGTATTCCTCACCGGAAAATGTAGGCCAGCAGGCCGGCGAACTTATTGCCGCCTGGCTAACACGTAATGATCAGACCATCTGGAATCCCCAATACCCCCACTACTATACGCTGAGCACTAACCCCTCCGTAGCAAGATCACTTGGTATCTCACTGCCTACAGAGAGTGAGCTGTATCTGAAGTTCCAGCAAAAGGAGGCGATAAAACAATGACAAATAGACGCTTGTTCAATAACTCCATTCATCAACGCTTTCTTGCCGTAGCATTGCTGCCGCTACTGTTCATTACCTGTGTCCTCAACTTTTATGTCATTGATGCGCGTAAAAATGATTTAACAAAAAGCCTGAATAATGCGGGAGAGATGGCCTCAGATTATCTTTCAACCATCTCAGATTTTGCTCTGTATTCACATAATATTCCCCTGCTAACAGCAACAGCAAAAACAGTTATTCGACTGCCTGATGTCACAGGAATAGCCTATTTAAATCCGTCTCATGAGCGGATTTTAACCTTGGGAGATTTTCCCAATCTAGCAACCCTCTCCGCTGCCGACTCACAGCCAATCCAACAGGACCACTTTCTGTATTTTAAAAAACCGATTTATTTATCCGGTATTGAATTCACAGACTACAAAGAAGAAAGCCCAGAACTAGCACCCAATCCTGAATTAGTAGGTTGGGTTATCATTGTTATGGATCAGACTCCCTTGCTAAAAAAGCAACGGGAGATCATCACAACCTCTTTGTGGCTCTCCATCGTCGGTTTTGTTATTGCAACCATTCTTACTTACTTGCTCAGCCTAATGCTGATCGCTCCTATTCGCCAGCTAACTGCCACTATCAAAAAAATGGCCAGTGGGGACCTAGATGCCCGCGCCAAAATAGGCACCAAGGATGAGCTTGCTATTCTCGCCAATGGTATTAATCAACTTGCAGAGTCGGTGACAGAAGGAAAAAGTAATCTGGAGGATCGAATTCGGGTCGCCACACACCAACTACAAGAAACCTTGAGCGACCTAAAGAAGAAAAACCAGCAACTGGAAATAGCTCGTGAAGATGCCGACACGGCCAACGTTGCCAAAAGTGATTTTCTGGCCAGGATGAGTCATGAACTGCGGACACCCATAACATCGATACAGGGTTTTGTTCGATTATTAGAAGCCGCCAACTTACCCCAGAGTGAGCAACACTATTGCCAAATTATTGATCAGGCCTCATTACACTTACTCACGCTGATCGACGATATCCTGGCGTTTTCTAAGCTACAGTCAGAGACTGTGGTATTAGCTCGCCAACCCATTAATTTAGCAGAATGTACCGAACAGATCGTTGCACTTTTTTCCCCTCAGGCTCAGTACAAAGGACTTGATCTGGTCGTTGATTTCGCACCGAATCTCCTGCTTCATCGACTAGGAGATTCTGTTCGAATACAACAAATCCTCAGTAACCTGATAGCCAATGCCATTAAATTTTGCAATGCGGGCGGCATTTACATCACCCTAAAAACTAATGATAAACAAGATATCATTATTCATGTCAGAGATACTGGCATAGGTATTTTAAAAGAATCTCAGGACCTACTGTTCAACGCTTTTGTTCAAGCAGACATCTCCATATCAAGACGTTATGGTGGAACAGGGCTGGGGCTATCTATTGTTAAAAGCCTTGTCGATCTGATGAATGGACAAATTAGCCTAGAAAGTTCTGTAGATGAAGGCTCCTGCTTCCAGATAACACTTCCCTTACCATTAAGCGGGACACAACCGAACTGGCAGATCGATCATAAAAGCGTTGTGCTTAGCGGTTGTCAGGAACCTATAAAAAAAGCTGTCATTCATGCTCTTGAGCGCTTTGGTATAAACAATATTATTGTGACAGACAAAGATCATTTGATTGAGAAGGTTGCAGCGTTAAGCAGTGATGACAGGGTTATTTTTTGTCCCCCCTCCGGGCTGTCCAAAGATTTTGATATGCCAAAACATATGCTAGAAATTCGTGCAGCCACACCAGCCAAGCTAATCCTTATCGCCTCACAATTTAATTTTTACCAACAATTTAATGCCAAGCAACGCGCAGAACTTCACCCTATTGCTTTTTTGTCATCACCCCCACCGCTCATCGAATTTATGCGAGCACTTAAGAAAACCACAGATGAAGCTGGGTCCATCACTGCCACACCGGATATACAACTTTTGGATGGAGTCAATATTTTGATAGCTGAAGACAACCAGCTTACCCGCTTATTACTCAACACATTACTGAGTAAATTAGGTGCATACTGCACCCTTACAAGCAATGGCAATGAAGCATTGGCTGCGTGCCAACATGATCACTTTGATATATTTTTGGTGGATGTTCATATGCCCATGAAAAATGGCATCGAAACCATTTGTGCCCTACGACAAAGTAATAATGATAATGCTGATATTCCCACGCTTGCGGTGACAGCGGATATCCTTCAGCAAGAGAAAAAAGCCCTTTTTGAAGCTGGAGCAAACGGTCTTCTCATCAAACCTCTTGATGAACATGAGTTACTTGAGAAAATATGCCAGCAACTGAATATAGCGCCTCCTCAGAATCCAATACCTCCCGCTGTAGCATCAAGTGATATTTCGGCTAAGGTCTTTCAACAAGAGGTTCACAATCTGCTTGAAAGTGCTAGAGAGCAGTTAGCGTCAGACTCTATTACCGAACTCAAAGAGACCATACACAAGCTACTGGGCATTGCCGGAGTCTTCAAGCTTTCGGGGCTTGAAGCGCTGGTTAAACAGTTACATGTGCAAGTAAAAGCTAATCACCTAGAACGGGTTACAGAACTGCTCGATCAAATTGATGATGACGTCAATAATACTGTCTTTTAACTATCTCAGACAAAGTAGATCTACCGATTCTTACTTTTTAGCATTTACTCGCCGTTAATGACATCCATGTAATCTGGCCTTGACTCAAATCCAGATGTGACTAAAACACTAAATTTTACAAAGCAAAGCTTGCAACTAAAAAGTTATCGCTGCTCACGAACCGGTAATATGTATTTAGAGTCCACGGACAACAATAATACCATCTACATGCCGAATTTCTTCCAGCAGCTCCTCTGTTGGCTCCGACTCTACGTCGATAATATTATAAGCAATATCATCACGGCTCTTATTGACCATATCGATCACGTTCAAGCTGCGGTCGGCCAGTAAAGAAAGTACATGACCCAAAACTTTAGGAACATTTTCATTACAAAATGTAATTCGATAACCACCATTTCGTGGCATTTGGGTCGCGGGAAAGTTGACTGAATTACGGATATTTCCGTTTTCCAAATAATCTATCAGCTGGTCTGCTGCCATGATGGCGCAGTTCTCTTCAGCCTCTTCTGTACTGGCACCAATATGAGGCATCAACAAAACATCATTACGCCCCAAGAGTTCTGGCGTAGGGAAGTCTGTAACGTATTTACCCAGCCCCCCTTGATCCAAAGCCTCTCGAACAGCTACGGCATCAACCACTTCCTCACGTGCAAAATTTAGCAAAATGGCAGAAGATTTCATGCACTTTAATGCCTCAGCATTAATCAAGTGGTGAGTCACATCCAGAGCTGGCACGTGCACCGTAATAAAATCTGCCCGTGCCAACAAACTCTGAAGGTTATCCATTTTCTCTACATCGCTGGATAAACGCCAAGCAGCCTCAACAGATATAGCCGGGTCAAAACCAACAACATTCATTCCTAGCTCTAATGCCATATTGGCCACCATAGAACCAATAGCACCAAGCCCAACAACACCAAGAGT
This sequence comes from uncultured Porticoccus sp., assembly GCA_963974675.1. Taxonomy (GTDB): domain Bacteria; phylum Pseudomonadota; class Gammaproteobacteria; order Pseudomonadales; family Porticoccaceae; genus Porticoccus. The sequence continues at coordinate 113,333 of CAXBDQ010000004.1, forward strand.
TTTACCTGCGACTTCAGAGCCAGCAAACTGTTTCTTTTGCTTTTCAAGCAGCTTAGACATCTCGGCACCATCTTTGATATCTGTCAGCCCCTGGACGTAGTTCATACCACCGAAAACATCTCTTGATGACATAAATAGTGCCGAAGCGATTAACTCTTTTACCGCATTGGCATTGGCGCCTGGCGTATTAAATACCACAATCCCTTTTTGAGTAAATTCGCCTACCGGAATATTATTTACGCCCGCTCCAGCACGAGCCACGGCCGTAACGCTGGCGGGAATTTCTTCATCATGCAGTTTATGGCTACGCAATATAAAGGCATCTGGCTCAGAAAATTCACTGGCAATTTCATAATTTTCACGGTTAAAGCGATCTAATCCCTTAGACGAAATTTGGTTATACGTGCGAACTTTATACATGCTTTTTTTCCACTTCTAAGTCAGTCAATAATTTCAGGAAGCAAACTCGTGTAAACCGGCCTTAAGAAACCTGCTGGTATGCCCACTCAATCCAAGGCATTAGGGCTTCAAGATCTGATGATTGAACGGTTCCACCACCCCAGATACGCAAACCAGCAGGAGCATCACGATAGGCACCGATATCATAGGCGACGCCCTCTTGTTCCAACAACTGAACCACCTGCTTCACCTTGTCAGCTTCCAGGTCAAGACTCAAACAAATACTGGTGCTTGAAAGTGTTGCCGGGTCTTCTGCCAAAAAACTAATCCAATCATTGTTAGCAACAAACTGCTTAATGACGTCCAAGTTTTTTTCTGACTTGGCAATAACCGCTTCAACACCACCCAAGGATTGAACCCACTCCAGCGCATCCAAATAATCAGCGACACACAACATAGAAGGTGTATTAATGGTTGCCCCCTTAAAGATTCCCTCTATCAACTTTCCACCTTTCGTTAGGCGAAAAATTTTAGGTAATGGCCAGGGCGGCGTATAATTTTCCAGCCGTTCAACAGCACGAGGGCTCAGTATCAACATGCCATGAGCACCCTCACCACCCAATACTTTTTGCCAGCTAAATGTCACCACATCCAGCTTTTCCCATGGCATATTCATGGCAAAAACGGCCGAGGTGGCATCACAAATAGTTAAACCCTTACGATCAGCGGCAATCCAGTCAGCATTCGGTACTTTGACGCCGGAAGTCGTCCCGTTCCAGGTAAAGACGATATCGTGGTCCGAGCTAGCCTGAGTAAGGTCTGGTAGTTGACCATAATCTGCACTGTAATTATTTACATTTTCAAGCTTTAGCTGCTTAAGAATGTCTGACAACCAACCTTGCCCAAATGATTCCCAGGAAAAGACATCCACGGGACGAGCACCCAACAATGACCACAAGGCCATTTCCACGGCGCCAGTATCAGAGGCGGGCACAACGCCAACGCGATAACCCTCTGGTAAACCGAGAATTTTTGCCGTTTCGACACAAGCACGCTCCAGCGCAACTTTTCCAATAGCAGCGCGATGCGAACGCCCTAATGTTGAGAGGTCAAGATTTTTAACATCATAACCTGGGCGCTTACTACAAGGGCCAGAAGAAAAATTAGGGTTAGCCGGCTTTTGTGTCGGTTTCATAGTTCATCGCCTAGGGATATAGAGAAGGAAACCCGCAATTTTAGTCCTGATTGCTAAAAGAACAAAGCAGTTCAGCCTATCAGATGCGTTATGTTGGTTATTCTTCAGATTCATGAAGGTCATTAAACGAAAAAAGGAGCAACATCAATAATATTGCTCCTTTTGCCTTGTTCTAGAAATAAATCACAAAACCTATTTATAGGTACAAACAAAAATTAGTATAAGCAAAAACGGTTATTTTAATTGAGCCCGCTCTTTTTCAATCAAAAAGCTGGCGACCTTTAACATACCATCATGCCCACCAGCTTCACGACTTGAAATCCGATACTTGCCATTAACAACCAGTTCTGGCGTGCCTTTAGTGCGATATCGCGCTTGCTTTTTTTCTGCCAAATCTACACTCATTTCAATGCTGCCAGAATTGAACACCTTGGTAAAACGCTCGAGTGATACACCATTGGCCACAAACAGAGCGGCAATTTCATCTTCACTTTGTAATCGTTGTTTTTTAAGGTTCATAGCCTCAAAAATGACACTATTCATGGTATCAAGTACTTTTAACGCCTTGGCCGTGTAATAGGCCTTGGCGTGCAGACGCATCACCGGCTGCCAAACTGCCGGAACACCCACAAAATTCACATCCTTTTGGGTTTTTAGCCAAGACTTTATTGTTGGTTCAAAGGAATAGCAGTGACTGCACCCATACCAAAATACTTCTACAATTTCGACTTTTGACGGGTCGCTTGTTGATACGGGTTCCGGCAACACCTCATATTGGACACCCGCTTGGTAGGGCTCCTCAGCCGCCTGACAAGCAACCAAGGGTAAAAATGCTATAACAAACAGCACGTGTGATAGTAAACGACTCATCAATTGACCCCTTTTGTTTGATTTTGTCTGCCCCAAGTAGACACTTCTGACAACTGCAGTTCCCTTCGCAGGGTTTAAATATACAGCTCTTCCCATAAATATGAACGAAAGATATAAACATAACAAAAGCGGCAATAGCCGCTTTTGTTAAACCCGACTGGTTATTTTAGGCCGGCAATGAAGTTGGCAACAGCTTCAATTTCCACATCACTCATATGTGCTGCTACGCCGCGCATGACTCTGGCATCACCATCATTGGTGCGAGCAGTCTCATTTTTAGGGTCATGTGCACCGGTACGGAATGCACGCAATTGCTTAGCCGTGTATTGCGCAAATTGACCACCAATCGCAGGATACCCTGCAGGAGCATTACCCTGACCAGTTGGAGAATGACAACCTGTACAAGCTGGAACACCTGTTTCTATATTGCCGCCACGATAAAGGCTTTCCCCTCGATCCAGGTTTTCTTCTTTAGCACCCGCCATCTGTATGTTTTTTGATGCATAGTAAGCAGCGATATCAGCTAAATCCTGATCTGAATACGCATTCAATAAACCCGTCATCTCGACGACCTTACGGCTACCAGACTTGATGTCTTTTAATTGTTTAATTAGGTATTTTTCACCTTGTCCAGCCAACTTTGGAAAGTTAGCCACTACACTGTTGCCATTGGCACCGTGGCAGGCAGTACACATAGCCGCTTTTGATTGACCCGCAGCAGCATCACCACCGGCAAAGGCAATGGAAGAAACCATGGCAAACCCCAACACCGCAGCAAATCCTAAAATCATTTTTTTCATTAGTTAATCCACTCTCTGCATTCCGCTACAATATAAATATTCGTATTGCCTTATAAAAAGCCGAGGCATTATATACCAACTCCCTCCTGAGCTTAAGAGCTGAAATCAGGTTACCCACTAAGGACTTCCATGTCTGACCCTATTTTATTTACCAAAGCACAGTTTTTACTCAGCGCGCCCTCTATTAAACAATGTCCAGAGGATACCGGTAAAGAGGTCGCCTTTGCAGGACGCTCAAATGCAGGGAAATCCAGTGCTCTCAATACGCTAACCAACAACAAAAAGCTTGCCCGCACCAGTAAAACACCAGGCCGCACCCAATTACTGAATTTCTTTTCCTTAACCGAGGATTGCCGCCTAGTGGATCTACCTGGCTATGGCTTCGCAAAAGTGCCTAAGGCCATGAAACAGGCATGGGACCGCAACCTTGCTGGCTATCTTCAAGAACGAAAATCTCTTCAAGGATTAGTGATGCTGATGGATATTCGTCATCCCCTGCAGCAATACGATTGGCAAATGATACGCTGGGCCTCTAAATCCGGCATGCCTATTCACTTGTTATTAACCAAAGCTGACAAATTAAAAAAAGGACCCGCTAAAAGTATCTTATTACAGGTAAAGCGCGAACTGGCCGATGAGGGGTTTATTGATAATATTTCAATGCAAACCTTCTCCTCCCTGAAAAAAGAAGGTATCAATGAGCTGAATGAGCAATTACAGGATTGGCTTAAATAGGTTTTCTTAATGACAACATCAGAATTTAATGCAAAAAAAAAGCCCTAACCATGGGGGATGATTAGGGCTGACTTACTGTCGCTTGGAGAAAACAAGCTTGGTATCTAGTTTGGGGAGAAAATAGCACTATTGCTTGTGTGTATAGTTAGTTCCATCAAAACAAAAAAAGTTCCCTCTAATTTAAAAAGTTTCAATTTTTTTGTTTTAATCCTATTTTTGACCTCACAAGAAGACACTAAAAACAAAAAAAAACCCTAACCATAACGGCTAGGGCTTGCTTTGCTGTTGCTTGGGAGGGGAAGTCTCAAGCTTTGCATCTAATTTGGGGAGAAAAGCAGCAATATCGCTTGCGTATTAATTAGTCTCTCAAGCTTATGTAAAGTTCCATGATGTTCGTAAAATTTACAAACTTTCTTTCTAAAAAAGAAAAATTCACACCAACTGGTTGATATTAATAAATTTTATTTAATGGAAAGTTTGCAAAAATGTACCCTCAAACGCTCTGTACAATAAAAACAAGCACAGCGTTTAATGAGCCTCATCCCAATTATCCCCCACACCCACATCCACCACCAAGGGTACATTTAGCTCTGCAGCTCCGGCCATTCGACTTCTCAACCCCGCCACCACAATGGTCAACTCAGACTCTGGAACCTCCAACACCAACTCATCGTGTACCTGCATAATCATTTTTGACTGCAAACCAGAGGTGTTTAGCCATCGATCCACATCAATCATTGCCAACTTTATAATATCGGCAGCAGTGCCCTGCATCGGTGCATTGATCGCCGTACGCTCCGCAGCCTGCCTGCGCATACCATTACTCGACTTAATCTCTGGTAAGTACAAACGCCGCCCATACAATGTTTCCACAAACCCCATATCTGCGGCACCACTCCGAATATTATCCATATACGCCTGAACCCCAGGATAGCGTGCAAAGTACAGATCTATATACTCCTGGGCCTGATGACGACCAATATGTAGTTGCCGCCCCAAACCAAACGCCGACATGCCATAAATTAAACCAAAATTAATTGCTTTAGCACTGCGCCGCTGTTCTGTTGAAACCTCGCCCAAGGTCACGCCAAATACTTCAGCCGCAGTTGCTTGATGGACATCAAGACCTTGTGCAAAAGCCTCTGTCAGTCCTTTATCCCCAGACAAGTGCGCCATTATTCTCAGCTCTATCTGCGAATAATCCGCAGCAACCATCTTCCAGCCTTCTGGCGGAATAAAGGCCTGACGGACTCGACGCCCTTCAGCTGTTCGTATAGGAATATTTTGTAGATTAGGATCAGAGGAGGACAGCCGACCCGTTGCAGTGACAGCCTGATGATATGAGGTATGGATACGGCCAGTAACAGGATTTATCATCGTCGGCAGCTTATCAGTATAAGTAGACTTCAATTTGGATAAACTACGATGCTCAAGCAGTATCTTTGGCAGGGGGTAGTCAAGGGCCAACTCCTGCAATACCTCCTCTTTCGTAGATGCTGCACCCTTGGCCGTTTTCTTTAAAACCGGAATATTCAGCTTTTCAAACAAAATATGTCCAAGTTGTTTTGGGGAAGCCAGATTAAACTCTTCACCCGCTAACGCATAAGCCTGCTGCTCAAGCTCATTGAGCCTAATACCCAACTCCAGGCTTTGCTTGTGAAGTAAGCTGGCACTTACTAATGCGCCATGTCTTTCAATACTTGATAGCACCGGAATCAGGGGCACTTCAATCTCATTAAATACACGCTCTAACCCTTCACTTTCCATCAATCGGGGCCAAAGAACTTGATGTAATCTCAGGGTAATATCTGCATCTTCGGCAGCATAAGGAGCAGCATCTTCAACGGCAATTTGATTAAACGTCAATTGGCCTGCGCCTTTCCCAGCGACATCCTCAAAATGGATAGTTTTTTCACCCAAATACTTTAATGCCAAGCTATCCATGTCATGACGGCTTCCCGTCGAGTTAGCAACATAGGATTCCAACATGGTGTCGTATTTAATACCCGATAATCTAATCCCGTGGTTGGCGAGTACACTCATGTCATATTTGAGGTTTTGTCCCAATTTATAGACAGAAGGGTCTTCCAATAACGGCCTTAACGTTTCAAGTACCTGCTCGCAATTCAATTGTGCCGGAGCACCCAGATAATCATGGCCAAGGGGAACATAGGCCGCTTGATGGGGTGACACAGCAAAGGAAAGGCCAACAATTCGAGCCTGCATATAATCAAGGCTCGTTGTTTCTGTATCAAAGGAAAAAAATTCAGCTTGCTTCAGTTTATCCAGCCAGTCGTTCAGCTGGCTCTCCGTATAAATAACCTGATAGTCCTTTTCCACCGGCTCGGACGGCGCTAGCACAGACGTATCATCATCCGCGGTTAGCAGCTCTTCTGTCCATGTTTTAAGCTCTAACTTTTTAAACCATTCCAGCAATACATCATTATCAGGTTCACCATTAACTAAACTGTCTAGGGTTTGATCCAGAGCCACATCTATTTTAATGGTTGCCAGCTTGTAGGAAAGAGAGGCTAGATCTTTATGTTCTGCCATTTTTTCTGGCATTTTTTTCGCGCCACGAAACTCCAGCTCGCGCACCTTTTCAAGATCTGCATAGATATCTTCGATACCCCCAATACCTTGCAGCATGGCCAATGCTGTTTTTTCTCCCACCCCAGGAACACCGGGAATATTGTCCGACTTATCACCAATCAATGCTAAATAATCGATAATCAACTCTGGTGGTACGCCAAACTTGTCGATTACCCCCTGTCGGTCCAGGGTTGTCTCGGTCATGGTGTTCACCAGGCTCACATGTTGTCCAACCAGCTGAGCCATATCCTTGTCTCCGGTGGATATCACCACATCACGCTGCTTCGCTGTAGCCTCTACTGCTAATGTACCAATCACATCATCTGCTTCCACGCCATCAACAATAAGCATGGGTAAACCCATCGCTCTGATAATTTGGTGGATGGGCTCAATTTGCTGGCGTAGCTCATCTGGCATGGGAGGACGGTGTGATTTATATTCACCGTACAGTTCATCCCGAAATGTTTTTCCCTTAGCGTCAAATACCACCACTACTGGACTGTGAGGAAAATCTTTTAACATCCGCCTCATCATCGCGATGACCCCTTTAACAGCACCGGTAGGAATACCTGTAGAGGTTGTCAGTGGTGGCAGCGCATGAAATGCTCGATAAAGATAGGAAGACCCATCCACTAATACTAGCGGAGCTTTATTTGTCATTGATTGGTCACTCTAATAAAAAGCTCTAATAGAAAACTCTGATTAATACCGTTGATTTCAAAGCCTGACTAAAAACAAAGAATGATCAGATATTGAGACCTCAAAGCATAACGCAATTTGT